>DEJF01000056.1 GCA_002353225.1 Prevotella sp. UBA2755
ACATTGCCTTTCGGCGATGTCTCCTTTTGGGGTGCCCGGACGGACTCGGACTTTTTTACCAAAATTTCAAGAAATTTCAAAACGTTTCAAATTGCTGAATATCAATAGTTTAAGCCAAAATTGTACTTGTAGGCGCATTTCTTAAAAATACATAATTTAACAAAATGTGCCTACAATGTGCCTACAACTTTTCAGAAAGATTTTGTACCTTTGCACTCGGTTTTAAAATTGAAGATTATGGCAGACTTCTTTCTGAGAACAAAACGGACTGAGGGAATGGCCTCGCTATATACGAGAGTCAAGAAACGTAACCCAGAAATCAAATGGGAGTACGTCAATACAGGTATTACTGTAGACATCGAAGCATGGACGAAAGCGAAGAAGTCCATAGTTTCATGGAGCAAGTATATTCGTGAAGAAGGCAAGGAGGTCAATGAGAAACTTGATAAGGTTGCCCAGACTATAGAATTGTTATTCAAGGAAGGTAGGATAAAGAGCAATGATGACAAGGCAATTCTCGAAAACGAATTATCGCTGATAGCCAACAACGATGCTCTGAAGGTAAGAGAGGAAGTGGCTGAACGCCAAAGGAAACAACGGGAGTTTGAAAAGAAAGAGCGGATTCGCCAGCAGAAACAGATCTTGAATTTCTATCAGTATTTCCTTGATGGCATCACAGACAAAAGCATCCGCCATGGTAACAATACCATTTACCGACCAGACTCTGTACGAGTATGGAAAGACTTCGGCAAGCACCTTCGGGCTTTTTGTCCAAAGGACATGACTTTTGATGATATCACAAAGCCCTTTGCCGACAAGTTCAGTCTGTACTTGGAAAAGCAGGGATATATGGCAAATACGGTGAACAAATACATGGTTCGTTTCCGAAAGCTATGCAATATTGCCGCAGAGGAAGGAATTAACAATAATGCCGTCAGCCTGAAGGTATGGAAGGAACGTGCAGTACATGACGATGCCAAGCGAGCAGAGGTTTACTTGACTACAGAAGAACTGGATGCTCTCTATGAGATGGAACTGGAGGGCAAAGAAGAACAAATTCGCGACCTCTTTCTGATAGGTGTATTCTGTGCCCAACGAATATCTGACTTTTCCAGACTGACAAGAAAGAACTTCAAGGTAACATCCAATGGTACTCCCGTCATCTGTCTTTCACAGCAGAAGACAGGCACCTATGTCGAGGTGCCATATATGGATGAGCGAGTAGATGAGATTGGCGAGAAATACAACTATATGTTCCCATCTATTCCCAAGCGGGATATGAATAGATATCTCAAAGACATCTTGAAGAAACTTAGTGAGACTGTGCCATCCTTGATGGAGTTATATCCGACCGCATTATCACGCGCAGAGATAAGGAAAGAACAACTATATCAGGAAATGTGCAAGAAAGAAGCAAAGGGTGAAAAGTTTGATGCCGAGAAGAACAAATATTTCAAAAAAATGAAGGCTTATGCTGAAGAGCACAATGGATCTCCTCTTTACATGAGAGATGAGGATGGAAATGTATTGATGTACAAATATGAGTTGATTGTCAGCCACACGGCTCGCCGTTCTGCCCTCACGAATCTCTACAAGACCGGTATGTTTGACAACCGCGAAATGATGGCTATCAGCGGTCATAAGTCAGAACGAGTATTTGAGAAATACATCAAGGTGGGTGTCAGTGAACAGGCCGACCGCATCTATAATAAGTTGAAAGTTCTGAAAGGAGGAAAGAACAAGAAAGTAGGCTGATATATCCATTTGAATATTTCCAAATTGAAATAAATGGCTATCAAACAAAGTAAACAATGCTATCTTTTTCATATATTTCAGATTCGAATATAACAATTTTGCAATTTTCTTGCATGTTTGCACATAAATTATTATCTTTGCACACAGAATGACAATAAATAACTCAGAAAATTGCTAAATCCGTAGAGCTATGACTGAGAGACAGAATATGCAGAAGACGTTGCTGGAGATTATTGGCGGCAATGTGGCCAACAGTATCCCCCAGCATATACTGATTGCAGGAGCAGAGGGAACGGGTAAGAGTCACATGATTGCAAGGCTCGAACAAATACTTACCGCATCAGGTTGTCATATTAGCAAGTTCCTCTACCCTCATTGTAACATTGTGGCAGCAGACTATATTATAAATAAGGTGAGCAGCCCTGATGGACAGCGATGTGTTATCTTGGTTGATGACTTCGATAAAATGCTGGAGGTACTACCCAATGACGAGCAATACAAGTTGAGAGCCTTTCTCTTCAAGAAGAATGCTCCTACGCTGATAGCAACCTCCACAGGTCTGTATGAAGGTTTCTCGGATTATCGTGCTCCGTTCTACGATGTTTTCCGAGTGCTGCATATCCCTCAGTTAGCACAAGATGATATTGCCGAGATTTTACCCGAAGATGTATATCAGAAGGTAAAAGACCTTTCTGAGTTTCAAAATACGGTTCCAAAACTGGTCGGCAATCTTAACTACATCCGTTCTCTTGCCGTTGCTCTGTGTGGAAACAGAGGCATTGAAGATGTTGTAAAAGCAAACGACCGCTATTTCCGCTATATGTTCAGTTCATTGCCCAACGTTCAGCAGCGTGCCCTATACGGACTGGCCCTCTCTGGTGAAACTGCAACATCTGCCGACGTTCAGAAGATGAGTGGCCTTACCGCAGCCAACACAGCCTCTGCGCTTTTCAGACTGGAGAAGCAAGGGATTATCGCAAAAATCGGAGACAAAAAGCGCAATGTCACTTACCAGATTAACGACTATCTGCTGTGGCTGTGGATTACCAACAAGAAATAGATTGATTTCCTAAATAAAGGATAACGTACAATGGAAGATAGTAAAACGAAGTATATTGAGTCAAGTTTGGCAGCTTTCCGTGCCATCAATACCTTTTGGTTCCTGAATGGACCATATTCCCATAACTCAAGTACTGAATTGTGGAATGAAGAGGATTATAAAGAGGAAACATCAAGGCGTATAATGCGTGAGGATTTTGAAAGGCATTTGGAAATACTGGCAAATGTATACAATACCCATGTCAAGACTTTGTATTATACAGTCCCTAATATAGAGTCTGAATATAATAACATTGTCATAAACGCCCGAAACATGGAACAGGCTGTTAGCCTTTTTAAAGAGAAATTCGAGAAAGCCATGTTTGCATTAGAAAATGAATGTGATGCGAACCAACTACTGAAAAACTATCTGTTACCTCTCCAAGAACATGGTATTATTACAATTGATGAGGGCAATGATTATCAGGAATTGGTCTGCCGCATTGTCATGTATTACACTGAGGCTGTTAATGTTATTTGTTCCGTTTTTCATTTGGAACGCCCCTGGAATCGTATGACTGTAATTTCTGATAAGGCTCTTACTGCTAATACATCTGCAAATTATAACGAATCAGATTCGGAGGATAATGATAAGCATGAATTTAATCACTACGATTTATCGCACATGCCCAGTTATCAGCCAATAAGGAACGACGGACCAGATCTAAAGGAATTATATAGATTTCTTAGAGACGAGGAGATTGCTACCAATGCAGACGAGTCTTTGTTTATCGAATATGTCACACATGCTTTCTTTACTCCAATATATTGTGATGGAAATAAGGTAAACATTTTATATGTTATTGCACAGCTGAAGCCCTATTATGATGATGGATGGCTTAAAGCCGTATGCAAGGACCTTGGTGTTAGTGAAAAGCGAATAACACAACGTCTTCCTAGAAAGGAATTCAGGGATGCTTTTCCGTCTCTAACCTTTAGAAAATAAAAATCCACACTCCACATCCACACTCTTCCACACTTCAAAAGGGTGTGGAATTTTTGTAATGTACTGATAATCAGCTTATATATAACAATTTAAGAATCCACATTTTCTCTACTCCATATCTCAGAAAATCTTCCGAAATTTGCAAAAAATTTCAAGAAACATATAAAAATAAAGATATGGAGAATATAATTGTTTTAAATGAGGAACAGCTTGAAGATGTAATCTACAAGACTGTTAGCCGATGCCTCGAAGAGAAGCATATCGGCAATTATGTGGAGAAGCCGGAGGAAGATGGCTTCTACAGTCGTGACGAAATATGCAGTCTGCTGCATATCGCGTATCCTACTCTGTGGCGTATAGAGAAGTCTGGTTTACTGAATAGTCAGAAGGTTGGCCGAAAGAATCTTTATTCCAAGGCTGAAGTGAACCAACTTATGAAGTCGGGAAAGTTAGCAAAGTACAGTCATCGTAAATAACAGTATGAATATCTATTGCTATATGAACCACTTCTGGTTCAAGAATCAGTATGACCCGTGCTCACCGAGTGAGACGACTTTGTATTATTATCTGCTTTACGAGGCTGAACGCCAACAATGGGTCAAGCCATTCAGAATGCCAACTCAGATGCTGATGTCTTATACTGGGCTCAGCAAGCAGAGCGTGATTGATGCACGTGAGGGTCTTAAGGAACGAGGACTCATTACCTACTCCAAGGGAGGGGGCAAGGGAAGACCTGCCCTATACTCCCTTGTACTCAATGACACAGATGAGGTATACACTCAACAATATCGTCGTATTACATCTTCACAAAATACTACTGATTCCAAGACTCAGAAGCTGACTGAAGATGTTGCTCGACGGGTGCCACAGGAACCTATTCAGGAGTTGCCTCAAGATCTTACCCATGAGTCTACTCAGAATGTAAATCAGGACTTGACTCAGAACTTGACCCAAGAACAGGTACCAGAACAGCCTCATGAGGCTTCACTGTGTAAGGCTCCAGAACCGCCACAGGAATTACCACAGCGGACACCTGCCAAGAGTAATCAATCGATGTCACAGAAGTTGCCTTTATCGAAACTTCGTACGATACTACTTAATGACAAGTCATGGCATGATGAGATGATACGCCAACTCACCAATGATGGCATCTCCATCGACCATACTGCTCTAACAAGACGGATAGCAGGTTTCCTTGACTGGCAAGAAAAACTGGGTATTCTCGAAAGAGGAGAAGCGGATTGTCGCAGCCATATTCTTAACAGCATTAAAAAAGGGTATTTGAAGAAACCGCCAGTTCAAGGACAGACACCTCAACTCGCTGGAAGTAACCAGAACGCTACGGACAGAGGTGACCTGCCGGGAGAGGAGGTATAAAAATACCTCAGAGCATATTAGGGGTTTGATGTCAATTCTGCCACAATACCCCAATATGCCACGGGGCCAGCCCCTTTGGATTCCCTGCTCAAAGGCTCTGCCTCTGAGAACTCTGCCCGGACGCTGCCCGAGACCCGCGAAGGGCACTCAGCCCTTTCGAAACCTTGACAGGGAGTGACCCTCTCCCTTGACCCACCGCTCAGGGCCAGCCCTAAGAACCCACCGAGCGTTCCCCTCTGGACTTCCCTCATGGGAATGGATATCAACTCAATATTTTAACACATTAGTATTTCTCGTTATTATGCCTACATATCAAGCTCCACAAATAGATGCCTCCCCCAGCTTCGATGCTGCTCGAGGAAATGAATGGGGTCGTAACGGATGGACGAAAGAATCCTACGATCGCAAGAACCAGGAACCTGTGAACTTCTACGACTTCACCCGTAAGAAGTTGAACTTTGAAATCAAAAGAGGTGAACCGTTGAGGGATAAAGACGGCAATGTCAGGAAAGACAAGAAAGGACACATACTCTATGGTAAGCCAAGCATCATTCCACTTGGCACACATCCTATAACCATAAAGAAAAGATATGATCAAAGGTTAGAGGAGATAGAACACAAACCGTGGAAGAATGCCAACGGTAACCAGCCGAACACAAACGTCAGTATTGTGCTTAATGGCGACCATGATCGTATGACAGAGATAGCATTCGGAAAACCTACCTATTTTGATAAGGGAACGGACAATAGCTTGACTCAGCTATTGACCGTTAGCAAGGATGAACTGGAACCCATTGCGAAGAAATATGGTGTGGAAGAACTTGTTGATACAGACCAGACCTATTCCATGATATCTATCTATGCTCTGTGCTTCTACAAGTTCCTTTGCGACAAGTTCGGCGAGGAAAACGTGATGGGATTGGCTTGTCACCTCGATGAGACAACGCCACACTTCCATGCCTTGATTATTCCAGTGGCAGAGAAGCAGAAAAGCGGGAGGGCTGGTGGCTATACTCTCGTCGATGCAGATATGAATCCTGTCCTCGACGAGAACGGTGACGAGATACATATCACTACCAGAGCGTATGAGCGGATGCCAGAGAATCAGAGGGTAAACTATGTCAAGACAAAATCAACGACTATAGGTCTCAGCTATGCCAGCTATTTCGGCAAGACCCCAGGACAAGCCAGCCGCTCATACGAGAAGTGGCACGACATGATCCATGAGGAGGTAACCAAACAATGGGGCTTTGACCGAGGTGAGCGTCTGCGGGATATGACTCCACAAGAGCGGGCAGACCACTGCCATAAAAACAAGAAACAGCTGGAGCGTGACCGCATAGCGGCAGAAAAGCGAACAAAGGAACAGGAAGAGAAGGAAAAAGAGGCCAAGCTGCGTAGAGAAGAACAGGAGAAGAAGGAACTGGAGGCTAAAGCACGAGTCATGGAAGCCCAAAATAAGAAAACAACTCTTGATAAGGAAATCGAAACGGCAACGGCCAAACTTTCTAACGTCAACACCGAGCTTGGAAAATGGGGTGCAATGGTCTTTGACGAGAAGTCCATCAAGTATCCCAGCCTCACTGAAATGACTACCGCTGATGGACATACATTCAAGGAGATACTTGAAGAGAAGATAAATGAACTTGTAGAGGTTCTGAACAAGCCTATCGGCACTTTTCAAAAGCATGATAACTGGAAAGTGGACAGGAATAGGGAAGCCAAGGCGATTGTGTCAGAGTTGGAGGATGCACTATTTGGCCCCAATGGTGTTGATACGGCTCATAAGAAGGCCATCCTTCAACTCGGCAAGGATCTATATTTTGATGCCAAGTCCAAGATATCCAATATCTATAAAGAGAATGAGCGTCTGAAAAAGGAGAACCAAGAATTGAAGTCCGCAACACAGATCCTGACGAACAATTACAATACTGTAAAGAGGAACAACGCCCAACTCGAAACAGAACTCGAAACAGAAAAAACGGCTAACACTCTTCTTAGCCAGCAACTGGGACGTGAGAAACTTGCCAAAGATGGTAATGGAAATTACCTGGAATGGTCAAGTGGCCCAAGGCAGGGGCAGAAGGTCACCAAGGATGAATATCAGAAAATCCTACAGAAAAAGTTCGATGCAAAAGAGAAGGAACTGAAAGCCGAAAAAGTGGCTCGGGAGAAAGAGCGTGAGGATAACCGAAGTGAATGGATGGCGCACAAAAGACACATGAAAGAACTAAAGGCTATGGTACTCGCCATCTTCTCTGCTGATGCCCGTCGGTTTATCGACATCATCATTAAGCACTGGAAGGCAGAAATCAAGGAGTTTACCCGTGATGTTATGAACGATATTAAAAGCATCCTGTTTGGTGCCGAGTCAACGGTGAATGGAAGGAAAGTGTATGTCAGTGATGCATTTGTTTGGGCTAAGGTGTTTGCAGATCTTGAAATGGATGATAAGTGGAAGCCTGACCATTCCAAACTGGAGCCGCTTCGCGAGGATGCCATGCGTATCGCTGACGGAACATGGGAATCATATCATAGCAACCAGAAATTGAAGGATGCTGCTGTCGAGGCAGTAGCCAGCCTTGCTAATACACCAAATCTGAAGTACTGTGACGAGGGCGACATAGAGGCTGTCAATGACTATCTTGACAGCGTTCCTGTTGGCGAACGTAATGTAGCCATCACGGAACTTCGAGAGAGAGCATTAAACGACCATAATATTAAAATGGAGCCTTGGCTTGATAATGTGATAAAGAGAATAGAGAGCAATACGTTAGGTGGACAAGGATTAACTCGTTGATAGCAAATATTTGCATATTTACATTTTTTATGCAGATTTTGCATTCGCTGTGAAGCGAGTGCATTGGTGTTAAGGCAAAAACTATTTCCTTTTTAAGGAATCTATGATATCATAGAGCAATTCTTGAGCTTTATCAATATAGGTAATCCAACTCTTTGTACTTTGTTTTGATAATGAATTAAAAATACTAATTGCTTTTTCACATGCTTGCTTTGCTTCATTGTATTTTTTGCCATCGTTTTGAGATATGGCTAATAAAAGATAAGACATTCCAATGTATTCCGTATAGACTCCTGGTTCTTTTTTGTCAAGTGATATATATATATTTATGATGGCTTTCATTTCTTTTTCCGATTCTAGGTATTGCTTTTGTTCTGAAAAATACATATACAGATTTCTAAGAATGCTTATCATAAATGAGATTAAATCTTTCGGTGTAAAAAAGGATTTGTTCCAATAGAGAACAAGAGCTTCTTCCATTTCTTCATCAGCTTCAAGTATTCTTTTCTGAAAAGTATGGATATTAGCAAGATTGCAGAGGGTGTTTATCGCATGATATGTATATGTATCTGGATTCTTTTTGATAAGAGATCTGCAAATAATAAGAACTTCTTTGAATTCGGATTCTGCTTCATTATGTCTGTTTTGACGAAAATGCACAATAGCGGAATCATGAAGCACGTTTGTCATGCGAATGATATCGGTGTCGGGAGTCGAATCAGGAAGACTCCAATATACTTCTAATAATTCCTTGATTTCTTTTTCGGCTTTATTATATTGATTGTGTATTGTATGTAAAAGTACAAGATTGCAGAGGGTTCCTATAACAAAACAATTATATGCTTCTGGATTTGTCTCAGTATGTTTTCTATATATTTCCAACACATTATTATATTCCTTTTCTGCTATCTCCCAATCTTTTGTAATGCTATGCAGATTTGCTAAATTATTTAGAGTGCTAGCAACTTCATTCATATACACATCAGGATTTTCCTTTGCTAAATCCTGAATAATTTTAAAAGCTTCTTGAAACTCGACCTCTGCTTTATCAAATTTTTTAGTGGATTTATGATTAATGGCTATTCCATTAAGACATGTGGCAAAATCGTGCATGTATGCATTGGGATTGTCTTTTGATAATTGGCGATATATATTTAGTGCTTCTGCATATCTTTTTTCTGCCTCTTGATATGCTTTTTGTGTATCATAGAATGCTGCTATATTATGAAGAGTCATGGCGACACCACTAAGAAATTGGGGATCATCCTTTGATAGTTTTTGATAAATCTCCAAAGCCTTTTTATATTCTGTTTCTGCTACATCAGGCAGATTATATCTATTATGCAAATTTGCTAAGTTATTTAGAACCATTGCAACATGTTTTTCATATAAAAGAGAATTAGTGCTTGATAAATCATTATATACATCAAGAGCCTTCATGTATGACTTTTCTGCATCCTTAAAACGATGAAGTTTTGCATAAAGAAACCCAAGATTGTTGTGGATTGTTGCTATATTATGACTATATGTGTTTGATTCTTCTTGGTGAAGAATTCTAAATTCATTCAAAGCGTTTTTGTATTCTTCTTCTGCTTCGTAGAATCGATTTAAACTGCAATGAATAAGACCTAGATTGTTAAGAATATTGGCTATATATATATTATATTTAGATTTAGAAGTACCCTTTTTTGCTTGAACATCCCTCATTGAACTTAAAAAAGATTGCTCTGCTAAATGATATAGTCTTTGATTATACAAGTAGACACCCCAATTAATTCGGATATTAAGTAAATTACATTCTTTAATATATTTGCTTGATAATTCTATAACTTTTTGTGAAAAGTATACGAATTTATCTCGCCATTCAGTAGTCCCATCTTCATTTAGATTTTCAATCGAAACAATTGCAGCTTCGATATCATACTTTGTATTTTTATCTTCAATTATTTTAAGGTGTTGTTTTATTCCTTTAAAGCTGTTTACTAAAGCCTTAATCTCTTTAGGGGAAGGATTTTCTATTTTTACATTATTTCTTTCTTCTGCAAATTGTATTATCTCCTGCTCGAAAACTTGATGGGTTGTAGGAATAACATTTAAATCAATAACTATTGTTTTATTATTTGTTTGCAGCAATTCAGTGATTTTGTCTAAAGAAAGAAGAGCATAAAAAATCCTATGTGATCCTTCCCTAATTTGACAGAGGAAAAACGCGCATCCTCTATCGGCCTTGAATCCTTCAAGGTATTCTCGTCCAATTCTAAAGCAATCTTCTTTACTATTCTCTGTTCCCTTGATTTGTAGTGGAACTCTATTCTTGAATTTGTTAACAGTATGAGACTCTATGTCATTAAATATATAAATATCTCCATCCCAAATCGGAGTCTTATCATTTGAGGTAATATAAGGCTCTAATTTTGGACATTTGTCTATGTATTCTTCAACAACTCGTACTGCGGCTCTTTCTATTTTGTTGGTATTCATTTCAATTTTGATTATCGTACTATTATTCCATGTTTTTTTAATACTGACTCGATTGCTATAGCAATGCTATGTACAGTTTCACGCTCAGCTAATTTTGTCTCTTCTGAAAATATCTCTAAAAATATTTCCTTCATTATAGACTCTGTAAGTCGAATAGGTATGTTCAACTGCTTCCAGAGCATAGAAATAACTCTGACATAGTGTTTTTTCTTTATATTTACGGCAAATTTGATAAAGGTACTGATTACAGACTCCATAACTTTTGTATCAATAATCAATTTGTTCTCGCTTTCTTCGTTACCTATATTAAAAACAGCCTTTTTAATGGTATCACTAATAGCATCGAACATATAGTTGTCAGGTAGATTATTTGTTGTTCCAAAATAAACTATCAATATAAAATCTGATATAATAAAAGTGAGTACGTTATCCTTGTAATTACAGTATTGGAATCCTCTTTGAGTATCCTTGCAAAAATTTGGACAATACAGTAATTTGTACTTAAAGATATCTGGATTTGGTTTGTTTTGTTCGTTGAGCTGACCATTATTATCAAGGTATGATAATAGCATTTCATGTAGTGCTTCTGATGTTGATTTGTCAAGTTGGAATCCGAAGTTCTTACGACAAGAATTCATCCTCCAAACAACGGAAATCCAGAAATAATATGCTATAGCACTATTAATTCCTTTATTTTGCTTTAATGCGTCAGCATATGGAGATTCTAATAGATCAGCTAACAGTTTTTCACATGTAGGACAAAATACGTAATCTATTGCATCTGGATTATTTTTCAATTCCTCAATACGCTTCTCATCATTAAGGCTGTCCTCATTAAAAATTTCCTCGTATTTTGTACTTGGTATTGCACCTACATATGTTGACCTGCCAATATCTGTAATAGATATTTGCAAATCTCTCCCTCGTTTTCCAGAATTATCGTAACTGTCATACATAGATACTAAAAAACTTGGAACTATGTGTGAATTTGTTTTTGACGCATCCGTATTTCCACATATTAAGCAAGGGCCATGCTCATACTGAACATCAAAAGATGTTTTTCCTGCATTCACCTTCTTTTTTATTATCTTAACCTTGGATTTTGCATGCGCTCTCTTGAGCATGTGCAACCTACGGATTTCTGGATTTATCATACAAATGCGTTTTATTTATCTTTTTAATAAAGCAAATCTTTCAGTTTCTCTGCCTCTACTTTCATTTTTGCAGGGTTCTGTTCTGCCAGTTTTTGTAGATTGAGAAGCTTCCATTTGACAGATGGGTAGTCCTTGAAATGTGCAAACTCATAGTTATCCCATTCAGGCTTACCATATTCGAAACTAACAAGGAATCGGCGGTCTGCATCCGTCATTAAGCTATTTACGTTAGCAATGAGTCTATTGCGAGTCTCTTCAAACTCCTCGTATGTAAATGGAGTCTCTGTCATTCCGACAAACTGATTGGCAAGAGCCTCTCGTTGATCAATAAGAGTAGGAGCAAACGACTCATGTATAGGGCGGTCGCTGCCAAGCAAGCAGAAAATGAGACCTTCTCGGCAGTCCTTTAGAGGAACAGTCATGTATTTGATGTCAAAAAGGTCACGAGGATGCTGGCGAGAGAGTGCTGCTGCGATTTTGCCACCATATAAAAGTGAGACAGGCACGATGTCAGCAATACAATATACTTGGAACTCATCCTGTGCCTTTTCACATAATGGAAGATGCATCAATTCGCCACCAACAATACCTCTTTTTGTTTGGTTGACCTCTACTTTTACTTGTTTGCCACGGTATTCGCATAACAACTTGCATGTGGAGTAGTTAGGAATGATGTGCATTCCAGGGAATGCCTTACGGGCTTTCTCACTGATGGATTTCAGGTGGAAGTTGATGTCATCTATACTTTTCTTTCGGTCGGCCAGTGGGATATATGTGAGGTCAATGTCAACTGAATATCTGGGCAGATTTCTAAGGAAGAGATTGATTGCCGTACCGCCATGTATTGCAAACACTTTTTCTTCCATGACCAGAGGTAACAGACGCAACAGAAGGTCTACCTTCTGAGCATACACGCTTGTTTGTATGTTTTGATTATTCATATTCTGCTAATTCTCTTGGAATTGTTATTTTGTATTTTGAAACATATACGCCACCTTTGCACAACTGTATTTTAGAAGTGCCAAGGTCTATACGCTCTGGATTAATTGCCTGAAACCAAGGATAATTTGCCTTTTCTGCCATATAAAGGAACAATCTTTTGACAGTCAAGTTGGTTGTAGCCTCCAGCAATTGCTGAACTTTGGCAGGACGAAGTGCGGTCAGTTGTTCCATGATGTAATATAAATCCATATAACTATATCTCTTGGGAGCTAACAGAAGACATTCCATGAAAGCCAGTTCAGGTATGGATGCTTTCAAGGTATAATTGTTTTGCTTTATTGTTTGCTCCTGGATTAAACCGAATGCCGATGTCGTAAAAAACTCTATCGTCATATCAAATAAATCGCTTTTAGCCCATTGAGGCGTTCTCGACTCATTACTGGCAACCATCAGTTTTGGTTTGCCCATAGGTACGAAGTGATAGTAGCCAGAGAGTTCAAGAGCAGAGTGGGCTGCTACACGATACTGCTTGCTAGTTTGTTCTTGGCAACTTGCCAAAGCTGCCAATGCTGATAATGAGTCTCCACTACGATACATCACACCCTTTGACAAGGATGTCAGCCAGCCGGATTTACGGTACTGCTTCATCAACTGATCAGAATATCCCTGTTTCTTTAGCCCTTCGGAAAAGAGAAGTCCTCCTGGGTGTATATTCATTAGCAATGAGTTGATTTTGCTCCTTGTTTCTATATTCATATCTTATAATACGTTAAATATTTCAACTGCAAAGATATAATGTTTTTATGAAATAACCAAATGTTTGGTTAAAAAATATGCTTTTTTCTATAGTTTTACTTTAGTTTTGTATAAAAATTATGTTCTTATTAATAAATAATGGAGTATCTTTCTTTCTCCGATATGGGATGACAAAGCAATTCCACCCTATGAGATATTTTGACTAGAAACAAATATAAAGGCAAAGAATCAAAAATCAGCAAATATGACTGTCGCCCCCAAAGGAAATGCGAACATCTGTAAAAGCGATTTTCCAGTTCTCAATATTAGGCGAGTTTGCATCGTTACAGACTCGCCCAATTGGATAGTGTTCACTTAAATCTCACTTAAATGTCGCGTAACGCCACGTAAATTTTCTTATTGAGAAATGTACTATACAAAGGGCTTTCCAAAGATTTTCGCTTAAAACCTCACGTAAAAGTCACTTAAATCTCGCTTAAATCTCGTCTAAAGTCCCGTCTAAACTCGTCTTAATTTTCAAGAGCATGGTGAGTGTGTCTGGCGACCAAAAGAGGTAAATCATAAGATTGAACGAGTCAAGTCCGAGTCGAATGTGAAACTCAAATATCCAGCAATCGGTCATAGCTTTGCTCTTTGTTTTTATCAAGGATATAAGGAGAACTTAAAGAACACTTATTCGGGCTGATACGGCAAATGAGGGCGTTTTTGATAGGTTTATATGTTTCAGACGGTTAAATTTATTTTAAATTACACCTTATTACATATAAATAAGAGAATTATTTCGTATCTTTGCAAGTGCATTGTAGCTGCTGCCCAAGTTGTAGTGACGAATAGGTGGCGTAACAGGCTGCAATAGCATGAACTTATTGGCAAGTAGAGTTGTATCTACTATCTGAAGAGGTTCCAACTGCAAAGTCCTGGAAAAACTTTATTGGAACGAACCTTGGAGGAAGTTAGGTACGCCGTAATAGGCGTACCCTTTCTCTGTATTTCGTTCCAAGCCTCATTTCCAGGACAGGCGCAGTAAGGAAGTACTATAAGAGGAGGGTACGTTCTTTTTTGCCTATTACGGAACTTAGAACATGAGCATTAGTAAAGTTAAAAAGTATACGTTTTCTGGGCATGAGTCATTCCCTTGTAAGTCGCTTTGGCTGAAGAAGGGATATGACTTCGTGGTAGCAGGAAATGACTTCAATAGCCCTGAGGCTGTGATTGGTTTGGGTGTTGGTAAGAATATGGTTGCCTCTATTCGATTCTGGCTGAAGGCTTTTGATGTTACAGAGAATGATAAGATAACGTGGCTTGGTGATTATCTTTTCGATGAAAACAAGGGTAAAGACAAGTATCTGGAGGACATTGCCACGTTATGGCTGCTTCACTTCAACTTGGTATTCTCTGAAGAAGCTACGCTTTACAAGATGTTCTTCTGTGGCGTTCAGCGTGAGCGTACCCATTTTGAGCGGGAGCAGGTTCTTACCTATGTGAAGTTGAGAATGGTGGAAGCTAACAAAATGACGCTTTTCAATGCCAATACTGTGAAGAAGGATATTGGCGTACTCTTACAAAACTACACATTACCTCGCAAAGCACAATCCAATGAAGATTTCTCTTCGCTTCTGATTGACCTTGATCTGATTCGCCAAAGTTCAGAAGGCAAAGGCTATTACTTTAATGTCGATGGTAAGCGCAAGGTGACAAAGGAGATATTCCTTTATGGTCTGCTGAAATTGAAGGAGCAGGAAGGTGACAATACCATTCCTTTCGACACTATTCAGGAAAGAATTGGATTGGTGTTCTGTATGCAGGACTTCGAGACCATCGAAATATTGAAGCAGTTGGCCAACAATTATAGCGAATACTTCGCTTATAGCGATGTGGCTGGCATCAAGCAGGTGCAGTTCACCAAGGACTTGGATGTTAAACAGGTTTTAGACGATTATTATGGCAAAGACATTTAGTTTATCCGCTAACATAGAGAACGGCTTTGCTGAGGGAATGCAGTACCTCGTAACACCTAATGCGCAGAATGCGATTCACAATATTGTGAACGATTTCCGTACTGGCATTCACTCTTTCACTATCATTGGCTCATACGGCACAGGTAAGTCAAGTTTCCTGCTGGCTTTGGAGGCAGACTTGAAGAAGACTGGCAAACAGAAATATCTGCTGGATTCCAAGAACCTTTCTGATGCCAAGTCGTTTGAGATTATGAACATCGTAGGCGACTATGCTGAGATGTCAACGCTGCTGAGCAAGGCCTTGAACGTGGAGGGCAATACTACGAGTATTTTGGACAGCTTAAAGAACTACTATACCCAGTGCCAAAAGAAAGGTAAATTCCTGCTGATAGTTGTTGACGAGTTTGGCAAAGTGCTGGAACATGCTGCCAAGAATAATCCAGAAAAGGAATTATATTTCTTGCAAAAATTATCTGAGTTGGTGAATGTTCCCACTCGCCAGATAATGCTACTTACAACGCTTCATCAGAACTTTGGCGCTTACGCCAAAGGGCTAACCGAAGAACAAGCAAACGAATGGACTAAGGTAAAGGGACGTTTCAAGGAAATCACCTTTGTGGAGCCAGTAGAACAATTGTTGTATTTGGCATCAGCCCAATTAAAAGAACAAGGAAAGGTAAATGATGCAGATAATATTGAACCACTTTATCAACTGGCCAAAGAGACACGCTATGTGGCCAAGGACTTCCCATTGGAAATTGCCATACAACTATTTCCATTGGATATCTTCTCTGCCTACACCATTACCACAGCCATTCAGCGATATGGGCAGAATGAACGTTCGCTCTTTACCTTTTTGGCAGCCAAAGGCACCAATTCAATTTCAGAATTTGAACCAGCAGAGCATCTGACATATAATTTGCAAAAGGTCTATGACTACGTACTTTACAACTTCTATTCCTATCTAAAAGATGCCAATGCCGATTCGATGAGTTGGAGCACCATTCAGGTTTCTATTGAACGTGTGGAGGGTCAGGACTGGAGTAATGAAGAGGAAATGCTGCAGGCTGTACAGTTAGTGAAAGCCATTGGTCTGCTGAATCTCTTTGGCACAGCTGGATTCAAACTCACGGAAAGGAACTTGACTGACTATGCTCGTGAGGCAATGGCGATAGACAATGCCAAAGAAATCATACAGAAACTGACAGCTAAGAAGATTATCCGCTATGCAGCTTACAAAGAACGGTTGATGCTATTTGAAGGTACTGATGTTGATCTTGAAGCAGAGATACGTGAGGCAGGGATGATGGTATCACGTCCTGTCACCTTCGTTGATGAACTGAACGTGTTCTTCAATCGCAGAATATCTCCAGTCAAGGCTCACTTCTATCAGAAAGGTACGCCACGATTCTTTGACTACATGATTCGTGAAGAGCCTTTGGATGCTGTGCCTACTGGCGATACTGATGGCTACATCGAGCTGATATTCTCTACGCACAAGAAGGCTTTGGAGGAAATCAAGAAGTTCAGTTCAGAAACTGACCATGCTCTGATATTTGCTTACTTCACCAATACTGAGGACATCATTGACCACCTCTACAATATTAAGAAGTATATGTACCTATTGGAGCGTGTACTTGACAAGAACGACAGGGTGGCTGTGACTGAAATCCAGAAACTGAAGGAGTATGAAGAGACCTTGCTCAATAAGGCTATCAGCGATAATCTCTTTTCTTACAAGAACAGAGTTGTTTGGGTGTTTGCTGGCAAGGAGCAGAAGGTGGAATCGCATCGAGACTTCAACCAATTGTTGTCTAAGGTTTGCGACCAAATCTATAGCAAAACACCAGTGATGGTCAATGAACTGTTCAACAAGCATAAACTCAGTGGTACGATAACGGCTGCTCGTAAAAGTTACCTGACCTATCTGACTGAGCACTATTCAGAGAACGGAATGGGTTACCCTGAAGACAAATTCCCACCAGAGAAAACCATCTATTCATCGTTGCTGTTGAATACTGGCTTGCATCAGAATGGAGATTTCGCAGATGCACCTACCAACAAGGGCTTCATGCCATTGTGGGATGCATGTGAGGATTTCTTGAAGAGTTCAGAGAACAAGGCAAGGAAAATTTCTGAGCTAATAAAGATATTATCTGTACAGCCCTATAAGATAAAGCAAGGATTTTTAGAGTTCTGGATTCCTACTTATCTCTTCATCAAGCGTCAGGACTTTGCACTCTATGATGCATCAAAAGGTGCATTCATGCCTAATGTGAATATGGAGTTCTTCGATTTGCTCCAGAAGCATCCAAGCGATTTTGAAATCAAGAAGTTCGCTGTTGATGGTGTGAAGTTGGGCTTCTTCAACCAGTATCGTCGCTTCATCAATCTGGGCGATGAGTTCACCATCACCAATGCCAGTTTCATTGAGACTATCAAACCATTCCTCAGTTTCTATGTACGATTGGACGAATATACCAAACATACTCGCAAGTTTGACCATGAGTCTACGATGAGATTCCGCGATGTGTTGGCAAAGGCAAAAGACCCAGAGAAGGCTTTCTTCGAGGACTTGCCAGGAGCTCTTGGCTTCACCCAAGAGAAGCTGAAACATGAAGAGTTTATCAATGAGTATGGTAAGATCATTCAGCGAGCTATCAGGGAACTGAGATCTTGTTACTCTCAACTGATTGATCGCATCGAGGCACGTCTGGTAGAAGAGTTTGGTTTGCAGAGCTATGATTATTCAGAGTATATCATCGAGGTTCGTGAGCGACTGGCCCATGTGAAAGACTATCTGCTAACAGGGAAACAGCGTGAGTTCTACCACCATGTGATGACAGAATACGACAATCGTACACAATGGTATCAGTCAATCTGCTACACCATTCTTGAACAGCGTCTTGACGCATTAAGAGACGAACAAGAAGACAAGCTGGCTGATGACTTAGTGTATCTGTTCAGAGAATGCGAGAAGTACTCAGATATTTCCCAAAAGGTGGGTGACTCTGAGAAGAACGAAGCATATTCCTTCGATATGGTGACCAACATGGGAACCAACGTAAGAACTCAAACATACGTGCTACCAGAGAAAGATAAGTCCAAGGCTGATGACCTTGAAAAGAAAATCAGCAAACTGCTTTCTGGTGATACTAACATCGACGTTTGCACTCTGCTGTCGATACTCAATAAGAAGATGAAATGACGGACGAGCGAGAGCAGAGTCAAGTTCACTTGAACTCTGCCGAGCGAGGAGGAATAAGACAATAGTCAAAAATGAAAAAGGTAAGACATATATTAGGCATATCAGGCGGTAAGGATAGTGCGGCACTCGCCATCTATCTGAAGAAGACGTACCCATCGTTGAAGATTGAGTACTACAATTCAGATACTGGCTGTGAGTTGGCTGAGACAGAAACGCTAATCAATCGCTTGGAGGCCTACTTGGGTAAGATAGAACGACTCAGAGCTGCTGAAGGTAGCCCAGAACCAACACCTTTTCATCATTTTCTGAAGGCGATGGGTGGTTTCCTGCCTTCGCCACAAGCACGTTGGTGTACTAAGAAGATGAAGCTCGAGAAGTTTGAGGAGTATGTGGGCGATGACTATGCTGTTTCGTATGTTGGTATTCGTGGCGATGAGGATAGAGACGGCTATATCTCTTCGAAGCCCAATATCCAGGCGATTTTCCCCTTCCGCAAGAACATCTGGAGTATCGATGTCATCAACAAATTCCTGCACAATGAGAACTTAGATCAGATTATTGAAATCTACGAGCGGCTATGTCCTGAGGGATTCCTTCGCGAAGAAATTTTGGAAACGGTGAGGAAGCCTATCACGAAGCAGTTCTTCTACTCGAAGAAGATGAATGCGCTGCTGGACTACAACATCAAACTGTTCAATCATGCTGTGTTCGAGTTCCTGAAAACGACAGACTATCCAGTGGGTAAGCTCGATGACTTCCCACTGCTTGACAATACAGACATATTGGTGAAGGACGACATTTTCCGTCTGCTGAGGGAAAGCGGTGTGGGTGTGCCAGCCTACTACGAGGAGATTCCTTTCGAGGTGGATGGCGAGACGGGCACCTATTGCCGCAGTCGTTCCGGTTGCTACTTCTGCTTCTTCCAGCAGAAGATAGAATGGATTTGGCTCTACGAGCAGCATCCTGACCTCTTTAAGAAAGCGATGGAGTTTGAGAAAGATGGCTATACGTGGAATCAGAATGAGAGTCTTGCAGACCTCATCAAGCCAGAGCGCATCCGCCAGATAAAACTCGACATCATCCGTCGCCAGAAAGAAAGCCGGGCCAACAACAAGGGAACTACCCTCGCTGAAATCCTTGGCGATGATATTATGTGTACGAACTGCTTTATATAATAATAAGGTATGCTTTACGAGGTAGATTGGGCAGAGGACGGAACGTATAGACCTGGAGAGTTTAATTCTCCAGAGAAGTTCTTCAACGATTGTTTGGAGAATAGCAATGAGTTTGACCTTCAATTAGGTTATTTCAGTTCTGCTACTATCAGCGTGCTTGCTGATGGCTTCGCCACGTTTATCTCGAATGGCGGAAGAATGCGATTGGTCATTAATCATATCGTCTCAGAAGAAGACAAGGAAGCCATCAGTAAAGGAGTACATGGTGGAGTCATCAACTGCTTTGACCTGACCAACTTCGAGACTCTACGCCAGACTTTCGATGAATATCAGCAGCAGTTCTTCGAGTGCTTAGCTTTCCTTATCTATGACAAACGTATTGATATACGCATCATCAAGCCAAGGAACAAGAAAGGAATCAGTCACACAAAGTCTGGCCAGTTCAGGGATGGTGACAGCATTACCTCTTTTACTGGTTCTGCTAACTTTATAATTAGCGGCTTATTCAATAACCTTGAAGAGATAAAAATTGACCGCAGTGATTCCGTTGATATGATGGTACAGAAGCGCATCAAGAGCCAGCGAGAGGAATTTGACACCATCATGAACGGAAAGAAGAAGAACGTGGAATATCTTTCTCCTGAAAATCTTGTTTCTGCCATCATGTCCAACTATGGAGATAAAGATATTGAGGAACTGCTTGATGTCGAGGCCAAGCTTCGTAAGATTAAAAAAGAGAAAGCCATTCGAGAAAGACAACAGAGTGGGAATATGGTCTGTGAAGTTCATGACATAAAGCCTCATTTCCCGTATCCGCAAGGTCCTCGTGAATACCAAAAGACGGCATTTGAGAATTGGAAGAATAACAAGCAGAGAGGTCTTTTTGCTATGGCCACAGGAACGGGTAAGACTATAACCTCATTGAATTGCCTTTTTGAGATTTATCAGCGAAAGGGTTACTATAAGGCCATCATCCTTGTACCCACTATCACCCTTGTTAATCAATGGGAGCAGGAATGCAGGAAGTTCCAGTTTGCAAATATCACTAAGGTCTACTCCAAGAACTTGACGTGGCGGGATGAAGTGGAACGCATACTCTTCAATGAGAAATACAAGACAGAACGAGAGCCGGAAGTCTCATACATCATCATATCAACCTACGCATCGTATTCGCGGGAGAAGGTGTTCAATGTCCTGAACGGTTTTGACAAGAAGCGCTTATTGTTGATAGCTGACGAGTGTCACAATATGGGTTCTGGCTCATTGGTAAAGCGATTGAAAGAGATTCCATATCTCAGACGTATCGGACTGTCTGCGACTCCTGAACGCCAATTCGATGATGAGGGCAATGAAAAATTGAGGAAGTTCTTTGGATCTGAAGAACATTATACCTACGAGTATAGTATGGAGGAAGCTATTAAGAATGGCGTGTTGTGTAAGTACATGTACTACCCTCATTTGGTTCGGTTAACTTCGGAAGAGACGGACGCATACGTTGAACTATCTGATAGGATAGCCAAGTACTTCAATTTTGACAAAGGACGCTTTGACGATATTGACGAGAAACTGAAGATGCTACTCTTGGCTCGAAAACGAATTGTCCATAAGGCAGAACGGAAGTTGGATGCCTTTAGGGAGATTGTCGAAAAGCGACATCAGGAGAAAGGTAATCTAAAATATACGCTCGTCTATGTCCCAGAAGGAAACATGCCTGACTATGTGGGCGATAATGATGATTTTGACAAGTCTGAAGACATCGGTGATGATAGCGATGCTGAGCACCTGATTAACCAATATACCCAAGTGGTTACAGAGGTGGATGACCACGTGACTGTTAGGAAATTCGTTTCCGGTCAGAAGGACAGAGATGAATTATTATATGATTTTGCAGGGGGCAAACTTCAGGTGCTTATATCTATGAAGTGTCTTGATGAAGGTGTCGATGTGCCTCGGAGTGAACTGGCAGTTTTCTGTTCAAGCACTGGTAATCCACGTCAGTTTATCCAGCGTCGTGGTCGTGTACTTAGAACTCATCCAGATAAAAAGATGGCAGAACTTCATGACCTTGTGGTTGTGCCAGAACTAAATCCCAATAGTGATAGCTTCAGAATGGAACAGTCGCTTCTGCGTGGAGAGTTGATGAGAGTTAACAATTTCGCACTTCTTTCAGAGAATCCATCTTATTCAGAGATGGAACTGAGAGACGTAATGAATCATTATGGTTTGAATCTATATAACAATGAACATTTATGAATAACAAGGAAAGAATGTTGCACATGGTTCTTGATGACCCAAAGTTGCAAGAACTTTACGATTATGACAAGTCAGAGTATGAGGACTTGTATCAAGCCCTTAACTCAGAGAATGTCATTGTCGCTGCTGTCGCCAGAATCATCAAATACCTTGATGGTTCAACTGACGAGAGTGATCAAAAGAAAGTCTATATGACAGTGTTTAACTACATCAACGAGAACTACATCCTATGATTATACTAAAGATAGAAATAGAAAATTTTCGAAGCTACTATAAACAAAATAGTTTCGAACTGACCAACGGTCTCAATCTTATCATTGGGTCTAATGGTGATGGCAAGACCACTTTCTACGAGGCACTCGAATGGCTGTTCCGTACTGACGGCACCAACAAGATGGATACTAAGTTCATTTCCAAAAAGCGTATTGAAGAGCTTTTTGCCAACGAGTCTGATGATGTCAGGGTTGCCATGACTTACGAGCATAAGGGGAAAACGAAGATTTTGGAGAAGATGTTCCACTTCACAAAGTCATTCGATGGAGAAGTAAGTACTTCCAACTATTCATTTAACCTTATAGAGAACAATGGCGTAGAAAGAATTGTAAAAGACGGTATCCGTTTTGACTATGATCTTCCCTCGGAGATTCGGAAATATACGATGTTTAAGGGAGAAAGCGATCTTGACGTATTCCAGAACTCGAATGCGCTGAAGATGCTTGTTGAGACCTTCAGTGATGTGAAAGATTTCGAGGCGTACTTCGCTTTTATGGAGTATGCCACAAAGAAAGCAGACCAGGCCCGTGACAATGCACAGAAACTTGATAAAAAGAATACTGACAGAATCAAGCAACTCAACAGAACCATTGAGTTCGAGACAGGTACCCTTTCTGACATTGAACGGGAGATAAAGAACAAAGAGAATGAGGCAGTCAATTTTGACAGTCTACTGAAAAGCATTGAGCAAAGCAAAGAGGCATCAAAACTACTTATTGCTGTTAATCGCAGAATAGAGACTCTTTCCCAGAAACGTTCTCAGATGCAGGCACGTATTGATGAGAACTATACCATCAACCTTCTTGATGATATGTGGATACTGATGGGATTTGCTGATATTGCCGAAGAGTATTCTAGCAAGGTCAGCGAGGTTGATAAGAAGAGAAGAAAGTTGGAACAGAATTATCTCTTTACGGCTGGACAAGAAAAAGCCATTAAAAAGATGCAGACCGATTTCGTTCCGCTACCTGTCCACATTCCCGGTCAGAAGGTCATGCAAGAAATGTTGGATGAAGAAGTCTGCAAGATATGTGGCCGTCCCGCCAAGAAGCACTCTGAAGCATGGGAGTTTATGCTGCATCGCCTTGAAGAATATCAGGAGTCATTAAAGGTTCCCGAGGATGAAGAGATTGCTCCCTATTACATGAACAACTACATTGTAGAGCTTCAGAAGCGAGACACGACGCTCAATGACAACTTGTCCGAAATTACCAAACTACGTCATAAAATACAGGAAGCTATCGCTTTCAACAATCGAATGCATGATGAGGTTAAGAAGATTGATGCGAACCTGAATGTGGAGTTTGAGCAGAAGAAACGAATCTTAGCTCAGACTGATGGACTTACGGAAGAGCAGTTACTGGCCAACTATGAGAATATTTCTAACTGGGTTGATCAGAAAAACAAAGCGGAGAATAGGATTGACTTCCTGAAGAGACAGAGGGCACAACACCGTGCAACCCTTGATGAAGCACAGGACGCTCTTAGTAAATTGGCAGAAGGCACATCTGCCGCTATTTTCGCCAAGACCGCGTTAATTATCCGTCAGATTTCAGAAGCCTTCAAGTCTGCCAAGGAAACCAACAAGAAAAGGTTGCTTCATTCCATTGAGGATGAGTCGAATGTGTTTCTGGAGAAGCTAAATTCCAATGACTTCAAGGGTACAATAAGAATCTTAGAGAAAGCCAACGGACAGGGTGAAGCCGTACTGATGAATAATGACAATACGAGAATCTTCACGCCCAATACAGCATTGCGTACGACTTACTTGATGTCTGTTTTATTCGCTATAGGTAAGTTGTCAAGCGAAAAGGATAAGACGGAGTTCCCGTTGTTATTTGATGCGCCAACATCTTCTTTTACAGATGCGAAGGAAAGCGAATTCTTTAATGTCATTAGTAAATTGAAGAAACAGGTCATTATCGTTACAAAGAGTTTCTTGAAAGAGAGTAATGGTGAAGCTGTTCTTGATAAAGCCAAGATAGACGAGGTTAACGGCAGTGTTTTCCGTATCGAGAAGAAGAAACCGTTCGATGATAAGAAATTGGGAACTATTCAAACAGTAATATCTAAAATCAAGTAACTATGGCTGATATACTGAACAACATAGAGGAACTCGTTGGAAAGGACGAGAAACTGATAGATATTTGGGGACGCAGGAACCCTCGATTTGAGAAAAAGTACGAACAGAGTGTACTAAGAATCATATCGGACTATGGCATTGGTGCTTCTGAGAATACTGGCGCTAAGGGAAAAGTCTTGGGCGCGGGTTATGAGCCATACATTATGGCATTTTTCATCGGCTTGTATTCTAAAAAGAAATTACCTTTGTCTGAATCGAGTGAAGACTTGAAAGTGCTGGGACAGCCTATCGACAAATGGGGTAATCTCGATTCAAAGAAATTCAGGCATGCCTACTCTGGTTTGCGTTCTTACATATTTATCGCATTGGTGGCAAAAACGGATGTTGACTGGATAGCTCTTGACAAGGGTGACATAAAGGTCAGCACTGTTGTGACGAGTCTTATTGAGACGATGGAAGAATATGCCAATTACGGATTTTCTATCATGGAAGAGAAATTGAAATCAGATCCAAGTTATTTCTTTTCTCATAGGTCTTTCCTTGATATATTCCTGCAACTGACTAACAAACAGTCTGGAGAGTTAACTCAAGACGAAGAGCCAGAAGAATTATAATATCATTGGAGCATGGATTATATAGAAGCCTTCAAAAACCTAAAGACGAATAACAAATATAGTCGCAAGTCGCCCCATAAGGCAATCTTGCTTCTATCTGTTATTGAAATGTACGAGACCAATGTTTTGTCAGAGAACATGATTTCGTATGATGATAAGTTGAAAAGTACATTTCAAAAAGTCTGGGAGAGGGTATTAAAAGATGAACCACTCTTTCATCCCGAATTATACTTGCCTTTTTGGTATATGCAAAGTGAAGACTTCTGGCATATTGTTCCTAATAGAGGAAGTGAAGATATTCTCACCCTACTCAGGGATAGTCATGTTAAACCGTCAGAAGCAAAATTGAAAGATTGTGTAAGATACGTAGAACTTGACGAAGACCTATATTTCTTGATGACACTGCCTTCTGGCCGTTCTTCGTTGAAGAGAGCGTTATTGGAAACCTATACAAATCTTACTGAAAGACAGATAGACAGGCTAGCCCAAAGTGCAGACAATACTATTGACTATTCTGCCTCTGCACTTTCCGACTATGAAAGAATCCTTTCGCGGGGGAAGAATGAGTCGAAAGCAGAGACTATAGAAACTGGTAGTGATCTTATGTGTCAATTCCAAAATCTCAATGAAGACATACAAATTGTAATAAATCTACAGTATTTCTCCTTCCTGAAATCTCACCGCAACGAGAGGGAAATGTTTAAAGACATTTGCCCTACAGTATATGACCTGTTCGACAAGATTATTAATCATCCAATTAAGCAGGGAGAAATTGCACCATCGTTCGCCTTTGCCTACGATAATTTCTTGTCTGACTTGAAGATTGCTCTGATGAGTGAAGAGGTTTCAATGGAACTAATAGATAAGATTGCTGAAGCTATTGATTTGTTACGTGGAAACACTAAGATTGAAGATGATTCTGAAAAGATAGAGGATGCCTATGAAGAATTTGTTAGTGGTGAAAGTGAAAAGGGGACTTCTGCCGATAAAAGGGAACTTACTTCAGAGGGGCAAGAAATCGAACATGTATATTTAGACTCATGTGGAAAAGTTCTTTATACTACATCATCTGATTTGGGCGTTATTCCAGAAAGAGACTTCGCAACAGAAAGCAGGAAAGGAAAGCCTTGGACTAAGGAGGAAGAAGACAAAATAACACACCATTTTAATCAAGGCAGAGATACTTCGTCAATTGCTTCTATCATTGGCCGTACTGAGGTGGCCATTAAGGCACGTTTGGCTAAACTGGGGCTAATAGAGTACACTTACGGGCAAGAGGAAAAAACATCTTCTGTCGACAATGCGGACAACAAGAAATTTGATGAAAAAGACTTCACTATTGAGAATTCATTTACAAGATGTTCTATAAAAGACAAAAATGGAGAAAGAGTTTTCTCTTCTGAAGGCAAACTAAAATATATCAATGGTAGATTGTATCGTCTGAACCAAAAGGCAGAATGCTTCACGTTAAAGGACATGCAGTTCAATGGCGAAGTTTGGATTAAGGGTGACAAAAAGATTGTCGCATACCCAAGAACTGAACTCTATCGAATAATGGACCAAGGCATTGATAACCTCGATGATGTAGAAGATATTGTCGATAGTCTAGTTTTTGAAAATTGTAAACTGAAGGTAAGAGGAATTTGGTATAAATATAATGGCGACTTAATTATTAGTACTCCAAGTCAGGACTTGGGAGAAGATAATGCTCCCCAACAAAGCAGTAAAAATCAGAGAATCATGAAGAATCCGCTATATGCGGTAAGAAGACAGGCTCTTCTACGGGCTATGGGATTTTTCAGACTACCTGCAAAGATTAGGGATATTGCAAGAACTATTAGTAGAACTGCCTGGGGATCCGCCATCAGAGAGGATGAAGTAGAAGATATTATCAACACAATACCAGAGATTGAATCAATTGAAGGGAAATATATCTTACGAAAGAAACTATAAAACGGAATCTTATTCATAATTTGATTTTTGTTTGGAGTTATAGCTGATAATTTGTACCTTTGCCCTCACAAACCAATAATGAGATATGAACAGAGTGATACAATTCTTTAGCTATGAGCAGTGCTTCAATCACTATACGAAGCGGATTATGAATATCAGGCAGGCAAAGATCCATGGAGAAATCATGGTAGCAAAACCTGTTCTGCTGGTGGCTATCATTGATGGCATTGATGCAAATGTGTTCAGAAACAACCAGTTCGCTATCAATGACTGGCTTGAAGGACGATATAATATGTTAATGTCACAATTTGCCAAGGATTCTCAGTTTGACGATAAGACTACTATTGATAAACCTTTCTGGCATTTGGAAACTGATGGATTCTGGCACCTGAACTATCAGGGAGAACGGCTCAGTAAAGGTCACACACCATCGAAAGCCTGGTTGAAAGAGAATGTGGAGTATGCCTATTTCGATGAATCGCTATGGATATTGCTTCAAAACAAGGTATGGCGAACGAAACTACGTGATTACATCATCGAGCACAAGCTGACGGATGACCGTAGGAGCGGTCTGATGGCTGCAGAAGGGTTTGGAATCCTCGCTGCAATATTGCTCGCTGCATAAGGGTATAAACAAGAATTTATAGCTCAGTCCGAAAAGCCTATTGAATATGCCATGTCGCCAAGTAGTATCTTTCAATGTAAATTCACTGAATTTGATCATCAAATACACTGAATTTGGTAGGCAAATACACTGAATTTACTACTAATGGTCCTAACCCATTTACTTCTTTAGCTTACTATTATTTATGGAAGGACCTATTATCAACAGGCTTTTCGGACTGATATTATACAGTTTCTCCCCCTTCCAAGAGCAGACGGAAGGGGGAGTCCTGATATTGAAATTGACTTTCAATTAATAGTGACCAATCGATTGTCGGTCATGTCGTAGCAGACTGGACGGGCGAAGGATATGGCCTTACCGTCATAGACGGCAGAGACATCGACACCCCGACGCTGGAACTCGTCAAGGAGAGCCTGGTCGTGATAGGCTCGCATACCAGTCCAGCCAGAATTGTTGACCTGATGATTGAATACTGTTACTAACTTGGGAATCTGCATGTCTGCGAATTGCAGAGCATAACGGATGTAATAAATGTGCTGTTGCATAACTTGGAATGTTTTTGAAGTTTATAACTATTCTTGACTTTCGTCGAGATTAATCCTCACCTCAGCAATGCTCAAACGAGTTTGACATTGCGTTCGGTTCGTCAAATCTTCCGCATCGTACCTTGACCACCGTGGTTTCCAAAAACTCGGTTGGCGAGTCCACCTTTAAAAGGTGTCTGCTCTTGATGCTTCGGGTGCAAAGGTACAAAGAATAATTGTAATCACCAAACAAAATCAATTTGTTTCGATTGCAAGTGATATGGATTACTCCCAACTCATGCGTGGCTGTGAGTCTATCCTAATTTCTATGCAAAGGTACGAGTGGCAGGCTTATGAGCAAGGTTAAACCTACGGTTCGTCTCGAAAATCTCCACACCTTCGGGTAGTATTTTCGGTCGAA
Organism: Prevotella sp. UBA2755; assembly: GCA_002353225.1. GTDB lineage: Bacteria > Bacteroidota > Bacteroidia > Bacteroidales > Bacteroidaceae > Prevotella. The sequence continues at coordinate 28,397 of DEJF01000056.1, forward strand.
ACCTTGCACTAAAGTCCGCCCTTCCTCGTTCCCCTGCAACGAAATTAATGATAGACACCCTTACGCCCCGGAGGTGGGAGGGAAATATTTTAAAGTTTTAAGCAATGACAGACAGCATTTACAGAGAGTTAACAGCCAATGAGGTTGAACAGGCGCATGAGCAAAAGGAAAAGCGCACCCAGAGTGAGAAGGTTGCGTATAGGTTGTTGCCTTGGAGTATGAAGCAGAACGTAGAGCGTAATCCGCCAGTCGCTTTTGTGGGATGTAAGTTAGCTTTCTTTCCTGATTTATTCCTTCGAAACGAAAAGGTCTGCATTGAGATTGATGGTGGATACCACTGTAAACGCGAGCGTCAGGATGCTCATCGTGACAAAATGTTCCGTGAGTATGGCTTTATCGTCATCCGCATCAAGAATCTCGACACCCGTGTAAACGTAGCCTATTGGGAACGATTGCTCGAAGGATTAAACAAAGTAGAGGACACTGCTTCACATCCCCACCTCGCAGCAATAAAAGAAGAACTGCGTCAAATGATAAGTGATGAAATAAGTAGTTGGACACGTATTGATACAGACCCAATATGATTCATATGGAGTCCGCAGTGGACATTATATCAATCCGTAACTCACAAAAAATGGTAAAACTGTGGTAGAATTAAAATATAATTTGTATATTTGCAGCAAAAATTGTATTTCGCGAATATCCGAAGTTGAAGTTTGATTCATAAAACAGTTGAAAATCAGTGTGATATGACAACTGCAAATATAAAGGGAAAGCGTTTGGAGCATGACACAACAATGTGTGGTGCTTTCAAGGCTTGGTTTCCTATGGAAGTGGCTTACTCGCATGAACTCAAGGTAAAAGCAGAGTTAGACCGACTGAAGATTGTAAACTTTGTGTCAATTACCTATAAGCTGATGGATGGCGATATGGAGAATTCTCATCGCAAGTTGATGCCTGCTATCAACGACTCCATTTCTATGTACTCTTTACAGAATTGGATATGCCAGTTGAAGTATCCTAAAATGTTACATTCGTTGCGAATGTTGGACTTAGTGAGATAAACAAATGGCATTATGATGTGGCAAAGTCCGAAATTGTTTGGTGTTGGGCAGTTCGTAGAGATGAGACTTTATAGTATTGTCTTGACGATTGCAAAATCCTTTGGTTATATAACTATTGAATTGTTGCAACAAGAGATACCTGAAAGAATAAAAGGATTAATAGTCGTCAATAGCATCAGTAAAAGAACTTATGACGACCTAATACGAGAATTACTGTATTTTGATTTTTTAAAAAGAAATAGGATTGACAATATTTATTCAATCACAGATGAAGGCATCCAATATCTTGACATGTTAGCCTTCGAACCGAACAGAGCAAAGGATTTGTTATTAAAGAAAACACAGGAGGTATTTATTACACCAGGGTGGTTTGTTAATCGGCTTTGGGAATTAAACCCAGATGAACAAGGACAAATAGTTATACCCACTCCAGTGCGCTCCTCAACAGTTAAGTTGCCCTCTCGTCTTTGGGATGATTATAAATGGAACGCCCAAGTAGATACTGCCACTGAAGAAACTTACAATCAGATAAAGAAAGTACTTCCCGGCTCTTTTCCTATAGAATATGGTGTGTGGAGGGATAAGGTTATAGCTGAATATGAGAGACTTGGAACCTTAAAACCCAAGACACGAAAGCGCTCTCCTCATTTCTCAAGTAGGAAACGTTTATCTCTGGCTATGCAGAATGTTTCCGTAAAGCACTTCTTTTCCAAAATAAATCCATTAAATGGAGAACTTGAATTGCCAGACAACAAGCGTAGCGATATGACTCATCGAGCTTTTATGATATGGTGTCCTCGACTTGAATATTTCAATCTTTTAGTATATACTGATTATCTTGATGCTATACCCGGACGACTTGTATATCCAATCTCAAAGTTTAAGGAAATAAAAACATATTCTGGTTATAGTGAGAAATTGTATATTGAGAATCCTGAAAACCAGTGTTTGTATATATATCACCCGTCTTGGAAGCAGATTCGAGCCACCTTTATAACTGTACTGTATAATGTGTATCAGAAGCTGTATAGAGACCAGTGGATAATATATGTTTCCATTCAAGATATCAGAGATGAAGTTTGTCGCCAGTTGAGAATCAGCCCTGCTGATTTTGAAGATTTTCTTTCCAAATCGTACCAATGTTCTTTAAAGAGAGAAATAGAGTATTCCATATCACTGGAAACAGACTTGCGGCTTGACATGAAAGTACAACTGAACCGTCGAGGTGTTATTGTCGATAAAAAGATGTATACATTAATTGCAATAAAACAATTTTAGCATGAATAACTTGATAAGAAAACCCCAGATTTCTAGTGAGCAGAGGAACCATAAGTATGGATATTATGGTTTCACTCAGAATCCATTTCCATTCGACCCCTCGGTAATTCCTGGTAGCGATGACAAACGAAATAACGGAACTCTTTTCTATGAGGGAATGAGAGAACAGGAAATGAATGATTTCAAGGAAAAACTTGTTAAAAGCCCGAACAGAATCGGTATCTTGATGGATTATGCTGCTTATAAAGGCAGAGGTATAGGAAAGACGGCTTTGCTTAACCATGTTAAAACAATCATAAACAGTGATTTGGGCCTTCGGATTTCAGATGGGCAAGAGGTACTATATTCGATTTATCTATCTCCGAACAGTTCTGATGGAAACAACAGATCTATGTCGCGTATGGCTCATTCGTTATTTGATGCGATGATAAATGAACGTATGCTTTTTATCGCCTTTTGTCGCCTTAGAGCCTTTTCTGGTGGTATTAGCGATGATTTGTTGACGGAAATATCCGAAGATGATTATGAAAGTTCAATAGCTGATGACAAGTGGCTTACTGAACATGGTGCTGATTTACCCAGAATTAATAACTATCTTGTAGAAAAGCTGTATTCTATAGGGTTCCTTGAAGGTTCGCCATCTTACCGACTATCTTTCGGTTATAAGGATTTCCTCAACGCCATTTCAAGCTTTCATAGTGAAATGGAATGGAGTAAGAAAGGACTTCAACTTATTTTTAACAAGCTTGTTCTTTTGTTTAAAGAGGCAGCATTCTCTAATTGTATAATCTTACTTGATGAAGTTGAGAAAATTGTTCAATATCAAAATTTTAGTGAAAGACGTGCATTCTGCGATGATCTTCGATTCTATTTTATCGATGGAAATACGGAAAATTCAGCGGAAGGCTTCTTTAAAATTCTAATTACGATACACCCTAATAGTCAGGAACTATTAATGCCACACTGGATGGCTGCTGGACTCGAACGTTTCTGTGAATTGGGAGGTTCTGGTGCTAAAGAGAGCACCATCTTCTTTAAGCCTATGAAGGATGACATCAATCTTATCAAAGACTTTGTTAAAATCTATTTGGATAATTCGAGGTCTAATAAATCCGATTCTGTTGAACCCTTTACTGATGATGCTTTGTTATTGGCATTGCGAAAATCTGATAACATCGCAGGCAAGTTCTTAAAAATGCTATATTTTGCTGTTGAGAATGGCATTGCAAATCAATGGAAAACTATCGGAACAGATAAAATAGAAGAATTAACCAGAGATGTAATAAAGAAAACAGATGATGGTAAAAGTGGAGATACGCCTCTTGATAGAACGATAACAGAACTTTAATATGAATACTGTTTTGCTTCCACAGAACAAACTGGAGCAATTCTTGTTAGAAGGATTGAAAGACCTTCAGTTTAACAATACTGATTCGCATTATACCTTCAATACAACAATCGGCCTTGTGCAGACCTTGGAAGTTTTGAAAAAGAGGGGTACCTGCCAATATTCTATCTTGAGGGATAATTTGCATGATTTCTGTAATTCTGGTATTTTCCAATTGGACTTAGATCAATATGAGATAGTACAAGCATTGGAAGATCCAGAATTTATGGATACTTATACAAGTCATGCAATGAATCCTTTTGATATATCTAAAGTATTATCGATTGTTTATAACGATAATTGTTGGGGCGACAAAGATGAATTGATAAAACAACTCTAAATGGCAAATATTTATGCATATGTTGATACGTGCGTTATGGCTGATATAATAATCAGTTTAGACGCAAGTAACGACCTAAATCCTGTAGCAGGAACATTCCTTTTGCCTGAAATGCTCCCTATACTGAATAAAATAAAGGAGAACGAACGTTTTAGCAAGGTTGTCACTTCTGCTTTCACTTTTGTAGAACTAATTAATAAGTTTTCTGATATTTTTAAGAATACAGAAGTTACTATACAAAAGCTTTATGCTTTGATGAAACAGCCACCAGAATGGCTCGTAATAGAACCTCTAAATGAACTGACAGAGAAATCATATTGTGATGTTCCTACTAAAGTTGAGGGCGAGAACGTCTCAATGGACGATGCAATTCACATAGCAACCGCTTTACAAAGAAATGATGAAATCGTATTTCTTACGACAGATCATATACTTCGAAAGATAGAATTGCCTAATCTGAAGTTTATATAGCATCCATGCGTATAGAAGGATTTGAAATGGCTGTTGCGAAACGTTAATTGAGGTGGCTTTCGAAAGTGTGCCTACAATGTGCCTACAACTTTGAAAGGTTTAGATATAAAAAGTCCTGTAAGTTGCTTACTTACAGGACTTTAACTTTTGGGTGCCCGGACGGACTCGAACCGTCGACATTCAGAACCACAATCTGACGCTCTAACCAACTGAACTACGGGCACCATCGTGCGCCTTCTCTTGGAAAGCGAGTGCAAAGGTACGGGAATTATTCGAGATTACCAAATAATTCCCATACTTTTTTGCAGTTTTTCTTTACTTAGCAGGCTGTGCGGGTGCTTTTGGAGCATCTGCAGGTGCTGCAGGAGCGGTACCTTCCTTAGCAGGAGCGGCAGGAGCAGCAGCGTCTTTCGTCTGGCTGGCGCCAAAGCCTGGCAAGTTGTTAGGATTGGTAGCAGGTGCCTGGTAGTTCTCCATGACAGAACTGTCAGTTGTGGCTGTGGGGGCTACCCAAGCGCAAACAACACTGAAAAGAACCATGGCGAGAGCAAGTCCCCATGTTGCCTTCTCTACGAAGTCGGTAGTCTTGCGGACACCACCAATCTGGTTGTAAGAGGCGAAACTGGATGACAGACCGCCACCTTTTGACTCTTGAATCAGCACGATACCGATCATCAGTATGGCTGCAATCACGATAAGAATTACAAATAATGTGTACATGTTACTTTTGTTTTTTATTACTGTTTATTATTAATTTCTCTAAGAATCGTATCTGGTCGGCAAAGTAAGCGTTCTTCTCTGGGAAGTTGTTGCTAAGCCGCTGGATGATGTCGAGTGCTTTCTGGTAGCGTCCTTGTTTGATATAGATGCGTGCCAGTGTCTCTGTGAAGTATTCCTCCTCGGCGGGCTCTTCCTCGATGACGGGAGCCTCTGCAGGCTCTTCCTCATCTCTCAGTTCGTTGAGCAGGATACGTCCTTGCTCTTCCTGCAGGAAGTGGTCGATGAGGTCTTGTCCCTGCATCTGTGGCAGTTCCTCATTAGTCTCATTGTCCTCACTCTCCAACAGATAGGCGACATAGTCGACGGTAGCGTCTTTGGGAGTAGGGCGACGCTTCGTCTTCTTCTCCTCGGACTCCTCGGCAGGGATGGAGTCGAGGAAGGTGTCGATGAGAGCCATCGTGCGACTCTCGTCTTTGGTGTTGGCTGCAGGCTGTTGGCTTTGTGCCGTATCCCTGAGTTGATAGTGTGCCGCCTCCACCAGATTGAAGAGTTTTCTGCGATCAGTGATATAGACAGCAGCCCGTCGTAACTCCTCGTCGAACGAGGGGTCGTGGAGCAGGTAGAGGTTTTGGAGCATCAGCAGACGGACGGTCTGGAAGTAGGGATGTAACGCCAGTTGTGAACGCAACTCATACAGCGTGTCGCGGTCCATCTGTTCTGGGTGGTTGATCAGTTCTACTAAGTCCATTTCCTCATTTTATTACCAGTTTGCCACAGTGGCATTGAATATCTGTTCACACAGGTCTTTAACCATCTGTGTCACGAGTTCCTCCTGTACGGAGTTCAGTGACTGTGTGGTCTCGTATGTCGAAGTCGCCGTAAACTGGCGCTCGAAGTCTTCTTTGTGGTTGACATTGTTGGTGAAGCGCACGTTGACAGTCATGGAGAGTTCCGTCTGTGCGGAGTATCCCTCTGCCGATACCGACTTGTTGCGCTGCTGGTATTGCGTAATCTCACCCTCTATCTTCAGGTCACCATTACGTCGTACCTGTTCCAGACGAGTGTGGTTGGCAAACTCATCCTTCAACTGGTTGTTGAACATAGGTCCCATAGGTCCCCACACATAACTGGAGCGGATGGGGAAGTCGGCAATCTGGATAGTCTTCGTCTTGGTATAGTCGATGCTCGCTCCGTTGAACTTATAACTGACGGAGCATGCCGAAAACAGCAGAACTGTCGTCAGGCAAAGCCAGATGCGACGTATGTTACTTGTCCAATCCATATTGTTTCAGTCTTCTGTATAAGGTACGGTCACTGATACCCAGTTCCTGTGCCGCTTTTTTACGATTACCTCCATTACGGTCGAGCGCCTTCTCCAAAGCCTGTCGGCTCCATGCGTCGAGGTTCAGGTTCTCTGGTTCCTTGACGGGCTCCACATACTCCTCTGCCACGGCATCTTCAAGCGTGGTAGTAGGGATGGTAGGGATCGTAGGTATTGTAGGGATAGTAGGGGAGGCAGGTACCGTTGTTGATGGTACTGCCTGTACATCCTCTATCTGTTTCTTCAGTGTACTCATCTCACGGCGCATGTCGTTGACGTTGCTGCGCAGTTCGAAGAGAATCTTGTATAATATCTCACGCTCGTTTTCAAACGAGTGGTTACCTTCATTGTGAATCGTGGTAAGTTGGGTCGTCTCCTGATCCTGCGGAATGAAACGAGCCAGAATCTCAGGAGTAATCTGTCGCTCTGTGGACAGAATAGATATCTGTTCCGTGATATTCTTCAACTGTCGCACGTTACCAGGCCATTTATAGCGCATAAGCATCATCTTTGCCTCCTCCGTCAGCACCACCTTGTCCATGCGGTATTTCTCTGCCATCTGCATGGCAAAGAGACGGAACAGCAAAACGATATCCTCCCCACGGTCGCGCAGAGGTGGTATCTGGATGGGGATGGAGTTCAGACGATAGTAGAGGTCCTCGCGGAATCGTCCCTCGCTGATAGCCTGTCGGATATTGACATTGGTGGCTGCGACGATGCGCACATCCGTCTTGCGGACCTCAGTGGCTCCCACAGGGATATACTCACCCGTCTCCAGCACACGAAGCAGTCGTGCCTGTGTGGCAAGTGGCAGTTCACCCACCTCATCCAAGAATAATGTCCCCTTGTTGGCAACACCGAAGTAACCAGGGGAGTCGTTGATGGCACCTGTAAAAGAGCCCTTGACGTGTCCGAACAACTCACTGTCGATGGTGCCCTCAGGGATGGAGCCACAGTTAATGGCGAAATACTTCTCGCGACGGCGTGGGGAGTTGTCGTGAATGACACGGGGGATAATCTCCTTACCCACACCACTCTCGCCAACGATGAGCACACTCAAGTCAGTGGGTGCCACCTGTAAGGCGACATCCAGCGCATGGTTCAACGCCTCGCAGTTACCTACGATGTTGTAACGCTGTTTGATGCTCTGTAACTCCGAACTCTTCATTTAGCCGACAAAGGTACAAAGAAAATCTGACATAATGGCATACTTTTGCCGAAAATTAACTTTCAGCCTTGTCTGCCTGCTCCTCTTTAGGTTTGGCATCGTCCTTTCTGAACTGGTCTTTTGCCTTTGGAATGGCGAAGCGAACCTTCTCGCTGTCATCACGTTTCTCGTGGAAGAGTTTAGGTAGTGGGTTCTGCAAAGGCTCGTCATAATCCTGACGGTTGCGGAACACGTCGATAGCGGTATAGACAGCCTGACGGAAAGAGTTCTCGTCAGCCTTGCCCTGACCCGCAATATCAAATGCCGTCCCATGGTCTGGGGATGTACGAACGATAGGCAGTCCTGCTGTGAAGTTGACACCGCTCTCCAAGGCGATGGTCTTGAATGGAGCCAGTCCCTGATCGTGGTACATGGCAAGCACGCCGTCGAAATGGTCATAAGCATTGCTGCCGAAGAAACCATCAGCAGGGTAGGGACCAAAAGCCTGAATGCCCTGTTTCTCCAACTCGTCGATGGCAGGTTTGATAACCTCCTGTTCCTCAGAGCCTAACAGACCGTTGTCACCAGCATGAGGATTCAAGGAGAGCACAGCGATGCGAGGATTCGAGATGCGGAAATCACGCTTCAGACTCTTATGGAAGATCGTTGCCTTCTCGATAATCGCTTCTTTAGTGATAGCTTTTGCAATATCCTTGATAGGCAGATGCGTAGTGACCAAAGCCACTCTGAGACTTTCGTTCATGAGAATCATCAGTGCCTTGTTGCCGTCACCCACACTGGTCTCGATATACTCCGTATGACCAGGGAAGTGGAAACCAGGGCTCTGGATGGTTGCCTTGTTGATAGGTGCCGTCACCAGAACGTCAAACAGTCCTGCGCGATAGTCGGTCATAGCACGGTCGAGTGCTTTATAAGCAGCCTGTCCAGCCTCCTCAGACGGTTGTCCAAGTTCCACCTTCACATCCTCGTCGAAACAGGTGAGGATATTCAGTCTGCCATCACGAGCCTCCTCTGCGGAATTGATGATACTGAAATTCGTATCCAGATTAAGTGCCTTACGATGGTAGGCGGCAATCTTAGGGGAACCATAGATGATGGGGGTACACAATTCAAACATAGCAGGGTCGGAGAAGGTCTTGAGAATCACCTCATAGCCGACACCGTTGGTATCTCCTTGCGTGATAGCCACGCGAATCATTTTTTCTTCCATTGTTATATAGGGTTGTTAGGGTTGTTAGGGGGTGTAGGGGCGTTGGGGGCTTGCTTCGCAGTGCTCAGCAAGCCGCAGGCGGCGAGGATGTCTTGTCCTCGACTGGCACGGATGGTGGTGGTGATACCATGATGTGTCAGGTAGTCACGCAGAGCCTCCATGCGCTTCTCGTCAGACGAGGGCAGGTCAACATCAGGAATCTCGTGGAAACGGATGAGGTTGACACGACACTCCAAGCCATTCAGCAGTTTTACGATCTCTCGTCCATACAGCGGGGAGTCGTTGAGTCCTCCGAAACAGATATACTCGAAGGAGCAACGTCGCTGGTGTGTGAAGTCATATTGGCGCAACAACTCAACGGTCTCTGTGATGGGCATCGCCTTCTCAGCAGGCATCAACTGCTGGCGTTGCTCATGCAATGGGGAATGCATCGAGATCGCCACATGACACTCACTCTCGTCAAGATAGCGTTTCAGTTTGCCACGGACACCCACCGAACTCACTGTGATACGCTTCGGACTCCATTGGTAGCCCCAAGGAGCCGTCATGATCTCACAGACCTGCAGGACGGCATCAAGGTTGTCCATCGGTTCTCCTTGTCCCATGAATACGATATTCGTCAAAGTGTCTGCCTCTGGCATCGCATATATCTGGTTGAGGATATCCGCAGCGGTGAGGTTACCCTGCCACCCCTGCTTACCTGTCTGACAGAACAGGCAGTTCATCTTACAGCCCACCTGGCACGACACGCAGATGGTGGCACGGTCACCATCTGGGATATAGACCGTTTCTACAAAACGCTCAGTCCCGCTTGTTGCTGTGTCACAGCAACATACTGGGAAGAGGTACTTGATCGTCCCGTCTTTCGAGCGTTGACAGTCGATAGGCTCCATTGCTCCCACCTCGTATTCCTCTGCGAGCCGCTGGCGGTTTTGCTTCGAGAGATTTGTCATCTCGTCGATGCTCCGCACATGTTTTTCGTAAAGCCACTGGGCAATCTGCTTTGCCGTGAAGGCAGGCATACCGAGTTCACTGACGACACTTTTCAGTTCCGTCGGAGTCATTGCCAGTAGTCTCTTCTTTGTATTCATGCCTGCAAAGGTACAAAATAATTTTGAGCATTAGCGTGGATTTAGCGGAAAAAGTTGTACCTTTGTGCCTAAATCAAATTAAAAGAAACAACATGAAGCAAAAAATAGATTGCTTTCTTGCCTGTCAGTCGGTGGAGTCATTGTCAGAAACGATTGCGCAGTTGCGTCAAAGTCCTGCAGTCCGCCATATCTATTTGATGGTCCAAAAAGACCTTGTAGGCTCGGAGGCACCACAAGATTGTACGTTATTGGTCGTGGAGCAGTTGCAGAGCAGCCAATATGTGATGCAGATCGCTGAACATGCCGTAGCATCCTATACCTTATTGGTCACTAAACCCACACCAGTCTCATTAGGTGCCACCGCTTTAGAGCGTATGTTGTTGGTAGCGGAGGATACCCATGCCGCTATGGTGTATAGTGACCGCTGGCAGGTGGAGAATGGTGAGCGGAAAGCCCATCCTGTGATTGACTACCAAGAAGGTGCGTTGCGTAATGATTTCGATTTCGGCAGTCTGATATTGATGCGTACCTCTCTGATACATCAATATGCCACAACAGACCATGAGCATGACTATCAGTGGGCAGGATTCTACGACCTCCGCCTGTTCCTGAGCCGGGAAGGAATGCTGTTCCACCTGAACGAATACCTTTATACTGAAGAGGAAACCGACCTGCGAGCCTCTGGTGTGAAGCAGTTTGACTATGTCAATCCTGCCAATCGGGAAGTACAGATAGAGATGGAACAGGCTTGTACGGCACATCTCCGTCAGATTGGTGCTTTGGTAGATACCAGTCAGTATCAGGAGGTGGACTTTGATGAGCAGGATTTTGAGGTGGAGGCATCTGTTGTCATCCCTGTCTTCAATCGTGAGAAGACCATCAAGGATGCTGTAGAGAGTGCCCTCTCGCAGAAAGTAAGTTTCAAATATAATGTCATCGTGGTGAATAATCACTCCACGGATAGGACAGGCGAGATTCTGTCCAGTCTGTTGTCATGCCATGACAACAAACTCTACGTCATCGTGCCAGAACGCCACGACTTGGGTATTGGCGGATGCTGGAACGAGGCGATTAATAGTCCTTATTGCGGACGCTTTGCCGTACAACTGGACTCTGATGACCTTTATTCATCGCCCAAGACCTTGCAGACCATCGTGGATGCGTTCCATAAACAACATGCCGCCATGATAGTAGGCTCCTATCGGATGTGTGACTTCGACCTGAACACACTGCCACCAGGACTCATCGACCATCGAGAGTGGACAGATGAGAATGGACCGAATAACGCTCTGCGTATCAATGGCTTGGGTGCACCACGTGCTTTCTTCACCCCCTTGCTCCGACAGGTGCAGTTTCCCAATACCTCCTATGGCGAGGATTATGCCTTGGGCTTGTTGTTCTCACGTCGTTACCGTATCGGACGTATCTACACAGAACTATACCTCTGTCGCCGTTGGGGAGGCAACTCCGACGCTGCTCTCTCTGTTGAGAAGATTAATGCCAATAACCTCTATAAGGATCGTCTGCGCACGATGGAGGTCAAGGCACGCCAGCAGGTGAACAAAGGGGCGGCGACCGTGATGAGCCAGTCACCTATGATGCGCTTCTTCCATCGTCAGTTGAAGACGTGGGAAGAGGTACGTCAGCGTTATCGTGACCTGCAACAGGTAGAGACCCGTGAACTGGTAGGCGAGGGGATGGCAGTGGAAGTACAGTGGAACCCTGCCCGTATCCGTTCCACAGGGGCAAAGATTGACGCTAAGTCATTGGCAGAGCGTCCTTGTTTTCTGTGTGCGGAGAATCGTCCGAAAGAACAAATCCATCGTGTGATAGACGGAAAGTATGAGTTATTGGTCAACCCATTTCCCATCTTACCCGTCCATTTCACCTTGCCTACGCTGAAACACCAGCCACAGGCGATTCGTCCGATGTATGGCGAGATATGCCGACTGATGTCAGACAATTCCGAACTCACCATATTATATAATGGTCCGAAGTGTGGTGCCTCAGCCCCAGACCATGCCCATCTGCAAGCCGTCAGCACAGGTGTCCTGCCCTTGCAGAAGAACTGGCAGCGGCTGAGCCGTAATCTGGTGGAGGTCGTGAAGGAAGACGAGGAGGACGGTATCTGGCATATTGCCGACTATCCTGCTGCCGCCTTCCTGATTCGCAGTCACTCACAAGAGGTCAGTGAACAACTCTTCAAGCGTCTCTATGCCTGTCTGCCCCAACGAGAGGATGAGACAGAGCCTATGATGAATATCATTGCCTGGCGACAAGGTGATATCTTGTTGAGTGTGGTACTCCCACGTAGTCAGCATCGTCCTGCCTGCTATACGGCAGAGGGCGCAGGACAGTATATCATCAGTCCGGGTGCCGTAGATATGGGCGGACTCCTGATTACTCCTCGTGAGGAGGATTTCCGCAAGATCACCATAGAGGTAGCCCAGAGTATCTATGAGGAGGTGTCACTCACCTCGGCACAGATGCAGGAAGTGATGGAGAAACTGAAGAACTATTCCGTCAATGCTCCTTCTACTCCCGTTGCCTCCAAACAACCAGATGTGACAGTGGGTATTGTGAGTGGACAGAAGATAGAGTTTGCCCTGAACGCTCCCTATATGGCAAAAGGAGAACTGATAGAGGGCGAACAGACCGTAGAGTTCTCGGAGGGTGGTATCCTGTGGCGAGGAATGCAGTATCGTGAGTTGACCTTCACGCCACAGTCGCCTACCGCCTCTTTCTCCCTGCATGATGTGACGATTGGTGTGAATTTCCATTGGGAGCGTAAGGAGACACAGGTGTTCCTTGGAACGTTACGCTTAGTGGTGGAGGCTGATAAGATTACCGCTATCAACCAGTTGCCTGTCGAGCAATACCTTGCCAGTGTGATCTCCAGTGAGATGAAGGCGACGGCAGGACTGGAACTGTTGAAGGCGCATGCCGTCATCTCCCGTTCGTGGTTGCTTGCCCAGATGAGACGCAGGGAAGAGAACAGTGAGAAGAAAGACGGTTTCTTCTCTTTTATCAAGAAAGACGATGAGATGATCCGTTGGTACGACCGTGAGGACCATACCATCTTCGATGTGTGTGCCGACGACCATTGCCAGCGTTATCAGGGTATCACCAAGCAAACCAGCAAGGCTGTCGAGCAGGCGTTGAAAGCCACTCGTGGATGTATCCTCTGCTATGGGGATGAGATTTGTGATGCCCGTTTCTCCAAATGCTGTGGCGGTATGACGGAGGAGTTCCAGTATTGCTGGGAAGATACCCCCAAACCTTATTTAGTATCTGTGGCGGACCCGTTCTGCAATACCAACGATAAGGAGGTGCTCTCCCAGGTACTTAACGACTACGACTTGGAGACCAACGATTTCTATCGCTGGACGGTGGAATATACCACAGAGGAATTGTCTAAACTCGTCAACGAGAAACTGAAAGACGACTTTGGAACGATTACCGACCTGATTCCTGTGGAGCGAGGTAAGAGCGGTCGTATCTGGAAACTGAAGATCGTGGGTACGAAGAAGACACTGACGATTGGTAAGGAACTGGAGATACGTCGTGCCCTCAGTGAGAGTCACCTGTATAGTTCCGCTTTCGATGTGGAGAAGACCGCCAAGGGCTTCCGCCTGCAAGGAAAAGGGTGGGGACATGGTGTCGGACTCTGCCAGATCGGTGCTGCCGTGATGGGACAGAAAGGATATAAATACGACGAGATATTATTGCACTACTATCGTGGTGCGGAGATTAAGAAAATATATTAATACAAATGAACAAAAGAACACCGTGGGCTTGGGTGCCCACACTTTACTTTGCCGAGGGCGTACCCTATGTTGCCGTGATGACGATCTCGCTCATTATGTATAAGCGACTCGGCTTGTCGAACACGGATATCACCTTGTATACCTCTTGGCTTTATCTGCCGTGGGTCATCAAACCTTTGTGGAGTCCCTTCGTGGATATGCTACGCTCCAAGCGTTGGTGGATTGTCACGATGCAGATACTCATCGCAGCGGCATTAGGAGGTGTCGCTTTCACGATACCAGGACCGTGGTGGTTGCAAGGCTCCCTCTGTTTCTTCTGGTTGATGGCGTTCAGCAGTGCTACGCATGATATCGCTGCTGATGGCTTCTATATGTTAGGACTCGACCAGCACGAGCAGGCGTATTTTGTGGGTATCCGCTCTACGTTCTATCGTATTGCCACCATCTTCTCGTCAGGACTGTTGGTAGGTTTGGCTGGTGCCCTGCAGGTACTCACCCGTAATATCCGTTACTCATGGAGTCTGGTGTTTTATCTGATGGCAGGACTCTTTATCGGCTTGTGGCTCTATCACCACTGGGTATTACCCAAACCGGCAGAGGATGGGGATAAGTCAAAGAAGACAGCTGGAGAGATTATCGCTGAGTTCAAACAGACCGTTGTGACTTTCTTCCAGAAGTCACAGGTATGGGCAGGTATCTGCTTTATGCTGTTCTATCGTATGCCAGAGGGCTTGCTTGCCAAGGTGTCAGCGCTCTTCTTGGTTGACGCTCCCCATAATGGTGGTTTAGGACTCTCCGACGGAGAGTATGGACTGGTACAGGGAACGGTAGGTGTCATTGGTCTGACCTTAGGGGGCATCCTTGGTGGTATTGCCGCCAGTCGTGACGGTTTGAAGAAATGGTTATGGCCCATGGTGATGGCGATCACACTGCCCGACTTGGTGTATGTCTACCTGTCGTATGTGATGCCTTCCAACCTGCTGACGATCAATGTCTGCGTGTTCATCGAGCAGTTTGGCTATGGCTTTGGCTTCTCTGCCTATATGCTATACCTTATATATTATAGTCAGGGTGAGCATAAGACTAGTCACTATGCGCTCTGTACCGCCTTCATGGCACTCTCGATGATGATACCGGGTATGTTTGCGGGAGCCTTACAGGAGGCTGTCGGATATCAGGCATTCTTCCTGATCGTGATAGCGGCATGCTCGCTGACCTATATCGTGACGGCATTCCTGAAGATTGACCCGGAGTTTGGTAAGAAAGCAATAGAAGAGCAGGAATAATACAAAACGAGAGCGGCAGGGTTTCACAACCGTGCCGCTCTTTTTATCCTAATGATAGTATTAATAATGGAAAAGAAATTTATCTATCTTACTTATTAGTGTTATATATGTAGTCAGTAGTTGTTTTCCGTTTTCGTGATGTAAAGATACTCCTTATTTCCGAATCCACCATACTTTTTCTTGACAAAATGCTTGGTTTATGTTATTAAACATCTATTTTGCGGATAAATAGGAAAATCCCTACACATTATTAGGTATTTCATCTTGCAGGAGTGGGATATTTTCCTTACCTTTGCAACAGAAACATTAAAACGCAGAGATATGAAGAGAATTTATTCTTATATGACAATGGCGCTCATGATGGCGCTGGTTATGACAACATTCACAAGTTGTATGACAAGGGACGAGGCTATTGCCTACGACCTCTCTGGTGAGTGGGAAGGTTATATGGGCGAGGATTACTACAGCTATTGGGGCTATGAGGGTACTGGTCGTGAGTATGATACCATCATCCGCTTCTCCCGTGCAGGGCATAGTTACAGCCGTGGGGCTACGTCGGGATATGGAGAGCAGGTGGATTACGATCCTTACAATCGTGACTCAAGGTATCGTGAGTTCTTGTGGAGTGTGGCTGGTGGACGTATCAAGTTAACCTATGATACAGGTCAGATCATCTACATTTATGACTATGAGATTAATGGCAGTCGTTTCTTCGGCTATATGGATTGTGGCAATTACAAGGAGATTCGCTTCGATTTGGTTAAGACATCAAATGACCGTTGGAATACCTATTACGAATGGTCCAAACAACCCAAAGCGTTGAGTAACGACAGTATTAAAGTCACTAAGGAATAAAAACAGAAGAAAGAGAGCCGCTCGGCTCTCTTTCTTTTATGGTCAGATACCCAATCCTCCGTCAAAGGAGCCTTCCACGGCTTTCGACTGCTGGATGCGGGAGTAGGGTGGTACGTCGTGGGTTACCCAGATGTTACCACCTATCACACTATGGTGTCCTATCGTGATACGCCCTAAGATAGAGGCGTTGGAATAGACCGTTACGTTGTCCTCGATAATCGGGTGACGGGGTACGTTCAGCATGTTACCCTGCTCGTCATACTTGAAACTCTTGGCTCCCAAGGTCACACCCTGGTAGAGGGTCACGTGGTTGCCGATGATACAGGTCTCACCAATCACCACACCTGTACCGTGGTCGATGGCGAAATACTCTCCGATGGTGGCACCCGGATGGATGTCGATACCCGTCTTGGAGTGTGCCTGCTCTGTGATGATACGGGGTATCACAGGCACGTGCAACTGGTGCAACTTATGGGCGATACGGTAGTGGATCATGGTGTTCACCACAGGATAGCAGAAAATCACCTCCCCATAGTTGGGAGCGGCAGGGTCGTTGTCGAACATCGCCTGCACATCAGTATAGAGCAGTCGCTTGATCTCTGGTAACTCGTCGATAAACTCAGTGGCGAGTTTCGCAGCCTCCTGATATACCTTCTCCTTGGTGGTAATCTCCTCACAGTCCTCACAAAACTGTAGTCCGTGGGCGATCTGCTTCACCAGCAAACCATACAGTTCCTCCATGTGACCGCCGATATAGTAGGAGCGGATCGTCTCGTCGGGTTGTCGCTTATTGAAATAGTCAGGGAAGATGATGCTCTTCACCAGTGCCACAATCTGTTTCACCTGTACCACAGAGGGCAGCGGTGCCTCGATGGCAGGCATCATATTCACCTCCTGCTCCGATAGTTTCGACAGCAGTGCGACATTCTTCTGCAGTATCTCGTTTGTCTTATTGTCCATACTTATGCCGTTTAGTTGGGTGCAAAGATACGATTATGTCAGCAAAACACCAAATTTTCTTCACTTATTTCTTACGTGAATCCGTTGTTCAAACGTGTCATAGTCTTCGTTGTGTATATCTAAACTACCTGTTGACTTGGAGTCAGCGCCCCTGTCGACTTAGAGTCAGCAAGGTTGTCGACTGGAGTCAGCAGGTCTGTCGACTGGAGTCGACAAGCGATTAGGATGCTCCTGATAACTGCGAACAACGGCTCTTCCCATCGAATACCACGGCACTTACAATAGTATTGGATGGCACTTACAATCAAGTTGCTACAAGAAAAATGCTTTTTCCATGAACGATTTTTGTCGTTCTGTGTATGCAATAATGAATTGCGCAATATCAAAGAAGTAAAATCGTTTAAATCAATAACCCCAATACAATATGAGACATAAAGGAATCATCTTAAGCCTTTTGCTATTTGCGTTCGCAGAAAACTTGATGGCACAAACAGAGCCAGTACGAGTAGAGAGCCCCATGGTGACAGAGAAGGACTTTGCATGGTATGTTAAACAAAAAGAGGCATGGAAAGCCCAAACATTAAAAGAGCCCAAGAATGAAGCGGCATGGTTGAACTATTATAACGCTGCCCGCAATATGAACTGGTATCAGCAGGAATTTAATCAGCAAGAAGACTCTACGGCAAGACAAGTGGTACGTGAGATGGAGGCAGTGATACCAGAGAGCTACATATTTAATTTCTGTGCTTACCGGGAAGCTGTAGAGGACAAAGATTATGGGGATGCGAATAAATACGCAGAGGCAGCTTTGGCTAAGTTGCCTTCAGAGATGCAGCTTATCGATTACGATAACTGGGTTCGCTATTTGGCAATGCAGGGCGACGACACTCGCATGAGGTCACTGGCAAAGCGCTATTTCGATAGTGGTATTTACTCTGAGAACTTGTTGCGATATAACTATAATGAGCTGCAGGGAATGGAAAAAGGAGGAATCTGTATCGTAGATGGTGACGTGGTCGTCATTCCTAAGTGGCTTATACAAGAGGGAATGGGTATGCATAAGGACAAAATCATCGTATGTGCCTCTTTCCTTTCTGTAAAAGCATATCGCGAGTGGTTGTTCAGTAAATTGGGCATCCAATTGCCAGTCTTGAAGGAAGCAACGTGTGCAGAAGCCGATGAGCTAAACGAGAGGACTTTGTTGCAAGCCATTATAGACAAGTACGAAAGTAAGGTGTATTTCTCTTCTGCAATAGCTGGCAAAATATATGAGCCATGGGAACACAATTTGTATAATGAGGGTTTGTTATTGAAATATTCCAGAAAGCCCTATGATAATATCGCTGTTAAGCGTCGTAACGTGGAAGAACGTTATATGATGGAGTATCTGTTAGTACCTTTTAGACCCGATTGGATAACAGGGCAGCGGCTGACTGCCAATTATGCCGTCGTCCTGATGGACTTGTTGGCTTACTACCACACTCATGACAAGCAGCGTTATGAATGGCTGATGAAGCTGTTGGTAAGCGGTGTCACTAACACATCGCTTAGTGAGGAGCATAAGCAGATTATCTTAGACGTGTTGGCAACGAATTAATCGTATAGTTATCATGCTGGTATCTATGAGACGTTCGGTACAGACCGACGAGCAGTTGATGCAAAAGGCTGCACGAGGTAGCGAACACGCTTTCGAAGAGCTGTACAACCGTCATGCAAGGCGGTTGCAGGGCTTTTTCGTGCGTAGGTTGGGTGAGCATAGTGACTTAGCTGCCGATTTCATGCACGACACCTTTCTGAGACTTTATGCGGCTCGTGAGACATATCATGAAGGATGTAGCTTCCGTGCCTGGCTTTATGCCATAGCTTATAATCTCCTGAAGAATCATCTGCGTAGCCAGTTGGCGGTTGTTCATGAAGTTACGGAGGCTGTTGAGGATAATGACATAGAGGTAGATCTCGAAATGACCATTCTTCGCGATGCCCTACGTGATGTCATGAATAGTCTTCCAGTCCCCTATGCTATCCTCATTTCCTTACATTATGAAGAAGAACTCACTATTCCGCAGATAGCGCAAATCACAGACTTGCCAGAAGGTACTGTGAAATCACGCATTCATAAAGCTATGAACACGATCAAACAACAATTAAGAAAATATGAAAATCGATAATCAAGACATTATCCGTATGCTGCAACAACAGCGGGACAAAGAAAACGAGCAATTACACATTCGTCCTTGGAGTCATCATCGTCGCTTCCAAGTTCCAACATGGCTGGTGGCAGTCCCAGCTGCCGCCATCATTGGTTTCTTCTTTGGGCTTTGGATGCGGTCTGACTGCAAAAGTGACGGCTCTTTGACGGCACATGTCGATACAGTGTTTGTCGAGGTTCCTGTGGTAAAGGAAATCCCTGATACTGTGACCCAAGCAGTCTCGACAGAAAGCTCTCCAACTCCCAAGCCTGCGCCCCGTCGCTCACTTGCTCCCCGCCGTTTACAGCCAAGCGTTGGTCAGCCTGTCGCAAATGATCATATCCGATATGATCTTTTAGTCTTTAATTGAGATAAATCCTTTTCATCCCTCCCTGAACTCCGCGGGAGTCATGTTGGTGAGACGTTTGAAGTATTTGGAGAAGAAGGAGGGATTGGGGAAGTTCATCTCCTCGGCAATCTGGGTGACGGACTTGTCGGTATGGCGCAACTCCACCTTGATACGGGTGATGAGGGCAAGGTCAATCCACTCTTTCGCCGTCGTACCACTTGCCTGACGGATGACGGTGCCGAGATAACGCTCCGTCAGACACATCTTATCGGCATAGAAACCAATCTGGTGCTCCTTGACGGCATGTTGGTTGACAAGATAGATGAAGCGGTCGAAGATGCTCTGTTCCCGTGACTGTGTGTTTTGCTGTTGGTCGGTATGCTGGCGATAGAGTCCGTCGTAATGATACATCAGTGTGCCGACGAGACTGCTTGCCGTCTGCCGATTGTAGTCCTGCTGGTGTACCAAGTGCCAGATAGTGTCTATGATCTGCTGGGCGGTCTGGAGATCCTCCTCCTTTACTTTGAGTTGGAAGTCACGAACCTGTCCATTGAAAGCAGGGGGCATCTGTCCTGCGGCAAAGGGCATGGGGAAGTCGGGCGGCAGTCCGATGCCATATACTTGCAAGTCATCGGAGAAGTGGATGGGGTTGATGATGGTACCGGGACCAATGAATAGCAGCATTCCCTTCGAGAACACCTTCTCCACCAGATTGACGTTGACCCGTATCTCACCTTGCAGGATGAGACCCATGCGGTGGTCGTTGATGACGAAGGGCGGTTGCTGACGTAATACAAGGCGGAACGCACGTGGGTCACCATGGATGACGGCGAGTTCCTGACCGATATAGATAAACTCATGGATTTGAGATAGATGGGGTTCGAGAATATCCCTCATTCTCGAAATACTCATCAGTTTGGGCGACTTTCTCATGGACTTATTCCTTTCTGTTTCTGATGCAAAGATAATAAATTATGGTTAATTACTATCCTTTTTGAGCGGAAATCGAACAAAAAGGACATTTTTGGCAAGGGAAGGATAATGACAAGTATCAGAAAACTCCTTACCTTTGCAGCGGAAACTCAAATAAGACAATATGAGAAGAATACTTTTAGGATTCGTCATCGTGCCGCTGTCGTTGCAGGCACAGTCACTGGAGGAATGCCAACAGGCTGCGGAGCGTAACTATCCGTTGATTCGCCAATACGACCTGATAGCGAAGACTACCGACCTGACGGTGAGGAATATCGGAAAGGGGTGGCTGCCACAGGTGTCGGCATCGGCACAGGCTACCTATCAGAGTGATGTGACAGCATTCCCTGAGTCGATGCAACAGTTGTATAAAACCATGGGAATAGACATGGAAGGGTTGCGGAAAGACCAATACCGGGTGGGTATTGATGTGCAGCAGACCATCTATGACGGTGGTGCCATCAGCAGTCAGAAAGCGATAGCCCGTCAGCAGGGACTCGTGGAGGCGGCACAGAACGAGGTCAGCATGTACCAGATCCGCCAGCGTGTCAATGAGATGTATTTCGGACTGTTGCTGTTGGACGACCAGTTGCAACTCAACAAGGACTTACAGGAGGTGCTCCGTACCAATGAGCAGAAACTCGCCTCGATGTATCAGCATGGGACGGCAGCCGAGAGCGACTATCTCTCTGTGAAGGCAGAGCGACTGAATGTAGCCCAGCAGTTGACGGGGTTACAGTCACAGCGACAAGCCCTCACAAGGATGCTCTCCACCTTCTGCGGCATGGAGGTTAAGCAGGTGCAGAAGCCTGTCCCGTCTGTTGCTGTGCAACAGCAACAAAACCAGCGCCCCGAACTGAAAGCCATCGAGGCACAACTGCGCCTTGCCGATGCCCAGGAGAAAGCCCTGAATGCGGCACTGATGCCCAAGTTAGGAGTCTTTGCCCAAGGCTTCTATGGTTATCCGGGGTATAATATGTTTGAGGATATGATGCGCCATAAGTGGTCGCTGAACGGGATGATCGGTGCTAAGTTGTCGTGGAACATCGGGGCGCTCTATACCCGTAAGAACGACAAGGCGAAGATCCAGATGCAGCGTGAGCGTGCTGAGGTTAGTCGTGACGTGTTCCTTTTCAATAACCAGTTGGAGCAGATTCAGCAACAGGAGGACATGG
The DNA here is from genome assembly GCA_002353225.1 of Prevotella sp. UBA2755. GTDB lineage: Bacteria > Bacteroidota > Bacteroidia > Bacteroidales > Bacteroidaceae > Prevotella. The sequence continues at coordinate 50,000 of DEJF01000056.1, forward strand.
AACGCTATCGTAAACTGATGGGTGACGACGAGGAGATTATCCGTCTCCGCAGTGCCGTCCGCAAGGCAGCCGAGTCGAAACTGGCACATGGCATCATTGATGTCAACGACCTCGTTCGTGAGATCAATAACGAGAATGCGGCGAGGGTGCAGCAGTCCATCCACGAGATAGAGATGTTAAAAGAGATAAACGATTTGAAAATCACCTTGAATAATGAATAGCGATATGAGAAAGATCATCGTGCTGGCAAGTGCTGTCATGCTGTTGACGGCTTGCGGAACCAAAGAGAAGGAATATGACGCCACGGGAACCTTTGAGGCGACGGAGACGATGGTGTCGGCAGAGCAGAGTGGTACCTTGTTAAGGCTCACCGTCAGTGAGGGCGACGAGGTGTCGATGGGACAGGAAGTCGGTTTGGTGGACACCACCCAGTTATGGCTGAAGATACAACAGTTAGGTGCCACGAAGATAGTGTACCAGAGTCAGAAACCTGACATGGAGAAACAGGTGGCGGCTATCCGTCAGCAACTCGCCAAGGCGAAGACTGAGCAGCAGCGTTATCAGGAGTTGGTGAAGGACGGTGCCGCTCCCCGTAAGATGCTCGACGACGCCACCAGTCAGGTGGCCGTCTTACAGAGACAACTCGATGCCCAGGTGTCTGCGTTGGGTACACAGGTGTCCACCTTGAACTCCCAAGTCTCGACGGTTGACGTGCAGGTGGCACAACTGACCGACCAGTTGCGCAAGTGTCATATCATGGTTCCTGTTGGTGGTACCGTGTTGGAGAAATATGTGGAGACTGGTGAGTTCGTCGCCACTGGCAAGCCCCTCTTTAAGATTGCCGATGTCCAGAAGATGTTCATTCGTGCCTACGTCACCACCGCCCAGTTGAAGGGTATCAAACTCGGACAGCAAGTAAAGGTGTTTGCAGACTATGGTGATAATCAGAAAAAGGCGTACGACGGTACCATCTCATGGATATCCAGTCGTTCGGAGTTTACCCCCAAGACCATCCTCACCGATGA
>DEJF01000018.1:0-2803 GCA_002353225.1 Prevotella sp. UBA2755
ATAGCATTGCCTACTTGGGCCATTACCGGGTTCTTTGTCTTTTCCTCTTTATCCCCAAGACTGAGGTAGATGGATTTTGCAAGCGACTTGTTATCTTTGGCATATTCAATCCACTTGGGGAACCAGACCGATGGAGAAGCAGCAACTATTCCCTCAAACTTGTCTGTCTGATAAGATGCCCATAATGCGAATAGTCCAGCCAGAGAATAACCGCCGAGTATGACATGAGCCGTTCCTTCTTGAACAATAGGTAATAGTTGGCTTGTGATAAACTTCAATGTGTCTTCTGCTCCACTGCCAAAGGGAATCTTACCGAAAACTGGAGGGACTGACCAAGGTGTAAGCTCTTGATTCCAGTCCTTTATCATAATTGCTGCAAGGGTGAATGGCTTATCGGACAATTCCTTGATGATCTCCACTTCCTGACCCAAGACCTCCAAGTCATGTTCGTCTATGGGCTGAACCAACAAGAATTCAGCATTGGAGTTTTTATACAGATGGCATTCTCTCCCTGATATATTAACAATAGAACCTTTCATACCTCTTCCAAATATCTGACTTTCTTTCCTGTCTTTTCAGCGTATGCGATCTCACGCCTTGTACTCTCGCCAATATAGCCACCAACATTGATAACGAATATCTCATCAGCCAGATCAATCTTGCGAAGGTGCATGTCATCAAGCATTTCCTTAGTGCCAGGTTTCCACACTTCATCATCACCAGAATGACCGAATAAGCCAACACTGATGACTATGCAACCTTCCAGAGTCAGTCGTTTCTGGGCTTCTAAGAACTGCTCCTTGAAACGGGTACTACCACATAGGGTAACTATCTTATAATTCTGTATCATACGCTTTCAGGATTGTATTTGAGTGCATCCGACGGCCAGCCTGTCACATTCCGGCCTGTATCAAGCAGGCGAATTTTACGGAGGTCGTCATCTGACAGCGTAAAGTCAAAGAGATTGATGTTCTCAACCATTCTTTCCTTGTGGGTAGTCTTGGGGATAATAATAATACCGTTCTGTATCAGGAACTTCAAGGCTACCTGAGCGGAAGTCTTACCGTATTTCTCGCCGATTCTCATAAGAACAGGATTCTTGAAGATACCATGCCGGCCTTCTGCCAGCGGACTCCAGGCTTCAAGAGCTACATTGTAAGGCTTCAGGTATTCCAGCATCTTCCGTTGCTGATAGAGAACATGGGTCTCGCACTGGTTCACGACAGGTATCACTTTTGCATCATCCACAATCTTCGGAAAGGTATTGGGATAGAAGTTTGATACACCAATGGCTTTGAACAGCCCTTGCTCATAGAGTTCTTCGAGCGTGTGCCACATGACGGTTGGATTGCCCACTGGCCAGTGAATCAGCATCAAGTCCACATAGTCAAGACCCAGCTGTTTCATGGAATGGTCAACTGTACGCAAGGTTTCCTCCTTCGTATAGCAGGAATCGCATATCTTTGTCGTGATGAACAGTTCTTCACGAGGAACGCCACATGCCCGAACGGCATCCCCCACACCTTTCTCGTTGTAGTACATAGCAGCCGTATCTATGCTCCTATAGCCTACCGATATGGCATCTTCAACAACTCGCTGGGTTTCTCTCTCAGAGATATTATAGACACCCAGACCAACCATCGGCATCCGCAGGCCATTATTCAAAACCTTGTATTCCATAACGCTTTCCTTATTAATATGTTGATGCCTTGGATTCCACAAACTGCCAACGGCCATCGTTCTTAGCCAGTTTGGACTTCATCTGTAGCCTCCATGTATGACGACCACCACCATATACAGCAGCATTGACCCTGCTACGACCTGTCATTTCCGCTGTCGTTCCATTCACAGTGATGCTAATCTCGTCATCCTCTACGGAATAGTAGTTCAGCGTACCATTCTCTATCTCATGCAGATACTGTTTCTTGGGTTGTTTGGTTCCTGTCATGTGAATCAGAACCGAACCTTCTGCAAGTATCGTGTTGAGAGTTGAAATGTCCTTGGCTATCATTGCTTGGTACATTTGCTTGTAAAGTTGTTCTATTTGTTTCTTGTCATCCATATCATTGTTTTTGTTTTGTAAATACTTGTGCTCTATCAATGGTTTTAACTCTCGTTCGAAGATACCACGTTCTACTATCCTATAGTGTGGATGGTATGCCTCACGATACTCTGGAGAATGGCTGATGGCATATCTGCCGACAGACAGGATGCTGTCAATGAAAGCTTTGTCCTGCTGATAATAAGGGAGTTCAAGTTGCATCTTGTCAATTGTGCCAATAATCACGTGCCATCGATCTCTCCAAGAATCTACAGTAGGACGCTTCTTGCTGTTTGCACTACGAATAAAGGCATCCAATAGCAAATCCTCTGATATAACAGACTCCTTGATTGTTCTGATACTGACACGATAATAATTGCTGTCTATGCCGCAAGGCTCATAGTTCCAGGGCATCAGGTCATCTATGCTGGTAGTATTCAGCTCATCATCCAAATAAGCCTTCACCCTTTGTCTGTCCGACACAAGATGCTCTGCCCCCATGTAGTCCTGAAAGCACGACTTATACAGGTCGAGCAAACGTAACTGAGGATAAGTCTGTAGTTGCTTGTTGACGAAGCCCTTAACGCCCTGTGCCAGAATTACTATTGAACATAGGAGGCTGATGGTAATGAGTGCTATCTTTTTCATATTCATTCCATTTTCAGCGTAGTTTTATAATGTCACTCCAACGGGTGGTCGGATTCTTACTTCTGAAATCGTGCTTGATGGCATTGGCAAAGACTTCTGCCTTTCCCTTACCAT
>DEJF01000018.1:2896-3315 GCA_002353225.1 Prevotella sp. UBA2755
TGTTCGGCATTCAGGTCGAATAAGTCTTGTTGAATGGGGCTGTCTGGAGAAATACCCATCACAATGACACCAGCTTTCTTATACTGGTAGCCCTGAATGAAAATCCGGTCAAGCACGTCGTGAGCGGCCTGAACAATGGGAATCGTAGAACTGGTTGGAGTGACAAGGCGCGTTTCCTGAAAGTTCCAGTATTGTGCCAGGTCTTCACGGAAGGCATTGGTGTTGACGAATACGCCAACGGTGGTGGCTACTGTCTTCTGTGCCCTCAGTTTCTCGGCACAACGGGCGGCATAGTTGGCAATGTGCGTGCGCAGGTTGTCCTTGTCGCTTATCATGCCGTTGAACGAGCGGCTGGTGCAGATGCTTTTCTTCTTGGCCAATTCCTCATTCGGCACGGCATCCTCGCCGTTCAGTTCCTG
>DEJF01000018.1:3371-3994 GCA_002353225.1 Prevotella sp. UBA2755
TGATGCTTGGCAAAGTCGAGGGCCGTCTTGCAACCTAATGACTGAAGTTTGGCAGCATAGCGTCTGCCGATACCCCAGACATCCTCTATGGGGCACCATTCGAGAGCCTTCTCCCGTTTGTAGTCCGTATCAATCATGCAGCAATGCTTATAGACGGCATATTTCTTTGCCAGTTTCGAGGCTATCTTGGCCAGTGTCTTGTTGGGAGCCAGTCCGATGCTGATAGGCAGGCCCACCTCGCGCTTTACCCGCCTATGCAGGTTTTCGCCCCACGTCTGCAACTTATCCAGCTCTATACCGTCGAGGTACATGAAACACTCGTCTATTGAATAGCGGAAATAGGCTGGCGTCTCTTGGCGGATGATGCTCACCACGCGGCCCGTCAATTCTCCATAGAGTTCGTAGTTCGAGGAGAACACGGCAATCTTCTGTCCTGGGAACTGTTGCGCCAGTTGAAAGTATGGTGTACCCTCCTTGATTCCCATCTTCTTAGCCTCGTTGGAACGTGCCACTACGCAACCGTCGTTATTGCTCAGACACACGATTGGCTTTCCCTCCAAATCAGGACGGAAAACCTTCTCACATGAGCAGTAACAGTTGTCCAAGTCGGCTATACCATACAT
>DEJF01000018.1:4081-8978 GCA_002353225.1 Prevotella sp. UBA2755
TAGCCGTCCTTCCTATGTGTCAGGTCGAGGAATTTCATCGTGAAGCCACCATCCCACCAAGCAACGACTATTGAACCGTCATGTGGCTCTACAGCCCTGTCAATAATCACACGGTCACCGTCCAACAGTCCTGCATCCTTCATCGAATCTCCCTCTACGTCACCATAGAACGAGGCTTCAGGATGACGGATATAGTCACGGTTGAAATCTAATGTCTCGTGCCTGTACTCGTCAGCCGGACTGGGGAATCCTGCTGCTACACCAGCATGTTCCAGTTCCAGTTTGGTGTCAAACACACCTCTTAATATCTTTATATTACCCATGTCTAAATCCTAATTATTCTCAAAACTGATGGCAAAGATAGCGATTTTACGCTGATTATTGGTAATTTTGCCACCATATTTAAATGAATTTAGGGCAAAAGAGTATTATAAAACAAATAATATGAAGAGTTTTAAGTCAACAGCGTGGCTACTGCCACAACCAGTGCTGATTATCGGCACATACGATAAGGATGGTAAGCCCAACGCCATGAATGCCGCTTGGGGAGGTCAGTGGGATATGCACGAGATTATCATCTCGCTTGGTTCACATCAGACTACGGACAACCTCGCCGTTAACCCTGAGTTCACCGTTACCTTTGCAACAACTGACACTTTAGTAGCGTCCGACTATGTGGGCATCGCCAGTGGAAGGAACAACCCTTACAAAATGGAGAAGACAGGTTGGACTATCGAGAAGGCTCCCAATGTGAATGCCCCTGTATTTAAGGAGTTCCCGATGACGTTGGAGTGTCGCGTGAAGCAGAAGATTGACGAGAGTGAGACAGGCTACTACCTCATAGCTGAAATCGTGAACATTCTCTGTGATGAAAGGTATCTGGCAGAAGACGGCAAGCCTGATGTTGAGAAAATGAATTTGATTACCTATGACCCTGTTCACCATACCTATATCCGTTTGGGTGAGACTGTAGGAAAGGCTTTTTCCGACGGTAAGCTATTGAAATAGAAACAATGAAGATAATACTTACAGGAGCCACAGGATATGTTGGCGAGGGAACTTTGCTTGAACTGCTAAAGTGCAATGCAGTTGGGAAGGTATTATCCGTTAGCAGGAAGCCGACTGGCATCAAGCATGAGAAACTGGAGGAATATCTGGTATCGGACTTTATGCAACTGAAGGAAGGCGACGAGCATTTCAAAGGTTACGATGCAGTGTTCTTCATTGCTGGTATCACGTCTGTCGGAACGCCCAAAGATGTATATGTACAGATATCACAGGAGATTCCCCTGCATTTCGCTGACATTATGCCAGGCAAGGAACGCATGACCTTTATTTATCTTAGTGGTGCTGGAACATCATCTGACGGCAAGCAGTTCTGGCAGCAGGTGAAGAGCAAGACGGAAGCAGAGATCCAGACCAAGGGATTCAGACGAGCCTTTGCCCTGCGACCTGCCATCATGAAATGGGCCAAGGGACAAAAGCACATCCAGACGATGCAGTATTTCTTCCTGCCATTCTATCCCGTACTACGACTTCTAGGCCATGCTAACAATATGAGGGAAATTGCACTCTCACAACTTGTGTTGGCTAGAGACGGTTTCGAAAAGTTCGCTGTCAGCCCTAAAGATATATCATCACTTGCCAAGAAGTTTGAGAACAGCATATAGTAATCAATGGAAACGATTCAGCATATCATCATAGACAACACATTGAAGAGAATCGGTGAGGCACAGTTCACCGACTACCTTTGTCATGCCTATTGCTACAATGGGTATTGCACGTTTGAGCGCAACGGACAGATATTCCGCTTCGAGGCTGGCGACTGCCTGATTATAGCCCGTCGGGGCGACTTGGTGATGAACCTGAAGGAGAGTGAGGATTTCCGCGTGGATGTCATCTATGTGACACAGAAGTTCATTGAGATGTCAACGCCCCAGAGCAACTACGGTATGCGCGGCCAACTCTTCTTGTTTCAAAACCCCATTATGAAGTTGACGCCTGAGCAGCAGGAGGTGTGTCGCCAGAATTTCGAGGCCGTGAAGCGACGGCTGAAGCAGACCGATCATCATTTCCGCCACGATGCACTGATGAATGCCGTGGAGTGCATGATTATCGACTTCTTCGACTTCCATTCCAAACTGTATCCAGCAGACAAAATCACCTCCCAGCAGCACCAGCTGATGGAGGAGTTCATGGCGATGCTGGAACGTGGCGACTTTCGGCAGAATCGCGATATCGGCTACTATGCCGACAAACTCTGCGTCACATCGAAATATCTCAGCGAGGTCTGCAAGAAGGTGAGCGGTCTGCCCGCAGCGTTCTGGATAACCCGCTACACGTCGCTCGACATCAGCCGATTGTTGAGAGACCGTTCGCTATCATTTACTGACATCAGCGATATGTTTGGTTTCTCCTCGCTCTCACATTTCAGCCGATATGTACAGACAAATTTAGGTGCCAAGCCGTCAGATTTCAGGGAGTAATTGCCCTATAAGGAAGCAGAAAAGTACGAAAGTCAGAATTTGGTAAAATCCCCCGAAAATTGTGTTAATGCAGTTTCGGGGGATTGCTGTACCTTTGCACCGTGAAACTTAAAAACAGAAAGAATGATGCAGAAAATAATCACAATGGCCTTGATGCTGTTGTCGCTTGTAACGACGGCTTGCGGGCAGGCTAATCAGACAGAAAACAAAACAAAAAGGGACAGTAATATGGAGAAAAAGATTCTGACAGTGTTTTTCTCGATGAAGGGCGAGACCTATATGGCTGGCGGACACATCGAGAATCTGGAGAAAGGCAATACTAACGTATGCGCCGAGTTTATACAGAAAGCCGTCGGTGGCGATCTCTTTGAGATAGAGACCACCAGGACCTACTCCAAAGACCACTTCAAGATGATTGAGGAGGCAAAGGAGGAGATGCAGAGCGGCGAGAAGGCCCAGCCCAAGAAGTGGCTCGACAATCTGGAGAGTTATGATGTGATATTCGTAGGGTATCCTATCTGGTGGGGCACTTATTCCCCCATCATCAATACCTTCTTAGAGCACTATAACCTCATGGGTAAGACCATCATTCCGTTCTCGACGAGTGAAGGCAGCGGGTTGCTGAACACCGTGGCAGAACTGCGCGAGGTCTGCAAGGGTGCTACCGTGACCGAGGCACTGGCCATCCGTGGCTCGCAGGCTCGTCAGTCAGAGAAGAAAGTTTCTGAGTGGGCAAAAAAGATGATAGAGAATTTGTAAAACAATAACTAAAAGAAAAAAATATGCAGTACGTAAAATTAGGGAACACAGGCGTAGATGTATCGAGAATCTGCCTGGGTATGATGAGTTTCGGTAAGCCCGGTAAAGAAAATGGTGTCTTTCCGTGGGCAGTTGAGTTTGACGAGGCTAAGGCAAGTTTCAAAAAGGCTATCGACCTTGGCATCAACTTCTTCGACACGGCCAACGTGTATCAGTTGGGAACGTCGGAAATCGTGACAGGAAAGCTGATCAAGGAGTTTGGACTTGACCGTGATGACATTGTCGTTACCACAAAGGTGGATATGGTGATGCGCCCAGGACGTCCCAACGGCGGCGGACTTTCACGCAAGGAAATCCTCTCAGAGATTGATAAGAGTCTGGAGCGTTTGCAGCTTGACTATGTGGATCTCTATCAGATACACCGCCTCGATCCTTACACTCCGATGGAAGAGACGATGGAGGCACTCCACGATGTAGTGAAAAGTGGCAAGGCCAGATACATTGGAGCAAGCACGATGTTTGCATGGCAGCTTGAGCGCATGCAGCAGATAGCTGAGCGAAACGGTTGGACAAAGTTTGTTTCCATGCAGAACCAATATAATCTGATGTATCGTGAGGAAGAACAGGAGATGATTCCTTTGTGCCAAGACCGAAAGATGGCCATCATTCCATGGAGTCCTTTGGCTGGTGGACGTGTAGCCCATCCTTGGGGCACTGTAACGGAGCGTAGCAAAATTGACGAGGTTTCTCCAATGGTATGGGGCGCTTTCGAGGACATTGACAAGCCTGTTGTTGACAATCTGGAGCAGATGGCTGCAAAGCGCGGCATCTCAATGGCTCAGATGGCTCTTGCATGGATTCTCAGCAAGCCATACGTAACTGCTCCTATTGTAGGAACTACATCGCCTAAGCATGTGGAGGAAGCCGTTGCGGCTCTTGACATCCAACTGACTGAGGAGGAAATCGCTGCTTTGGAGGCTCCGTACAAGGCACATTTCGTGCAGAATCAGCATGTGCCTGTTGTGAACAATACGCCCTACAGGGTCATGAAGTCTTTCTAAGGGAAGGTTCAACAAAACGATTCTCCGGATTTGGTAAAATCCCCCGAAAATTGTGTTAGTGCAGTTTCGGGGGATTGTCGTACCTTTGCACCATCAAACTCAAATAAACAATAAAAATGGATTTCAGAATGCAAGACCGCATGGAGTTGAAGGCATTAGTAGACTTCTATGCAACCGAGAGTGACAAGAACAACCAGGACTGCTATGTGGAGATTTTCCGTCCGGACATCAAACTCGACGTGTATTTCGGTGACAAACTGGGTATGCAGGCCCGTGAGGTGCAGGACATGATTCGCCAGTACAAGGCATTCGGTGCCGCCAAGGTTTCGTTCCACATGAACGGACAGCAGAACGTGGACTTCGTGGACGAGACTCACGCTAATGGAACTTGTTACGCTCTGGCAACATTGGTTACGGAGCAGGACGGCAAGGACGTGCTGACTACCCACGCCGTACGTTACTACGACAAGTACGTGAAGATTGAAGGCCGCTGGTGGATAGCTGAGCGTGAGCAGCACTTCGAATGGTCAACGAATCAGGTGCTGGGGTAAGCTCTGATGAAAAGAATGATTCACCTTGTGCTGATGCTTC
>DEJF01000018.1:8986-10033 GCA_002353225.1 Prevotella sp. UBA2755
ATCAGCACAGGTGCATAAAAAGGGAATGACGATGAAGTTTACGATAGACGGTCAGGTATTCAATGTAAACACAAATGATGATTCGCTTGTGACGCAGATTGCAGCCATGTGTCCGTTGAGTCTGGAGTTCAGCCGTAGTGGCAATCATGAATACTATAGTCGTCTGCCTAAAAAGGTAGATGAGAGTAATAGCACAAAGACAACAAAGACACATGCTGGGGAACTGATGTACTTTGGAGGATGGAACTGCCTGTCGTTATTATTTGCAGATGCAGACGTTGCACCTTATCAACTTGTAAAGATAGGTGAATTTGACAGGGAGATGGTCTCATTGTTGAAGAAGTCTGGCAACTCAGTTAAGGTTAAGATTGACATTGAATAACGACGTTTCTCCAAATATGGTAAAATCCCCCGAAAATTGTGTTAATGCAGTTTCGGGGGATTATCGTAACTTTGCACCAGAAAACTTAAAAACAAGACATTATGGCAAAGAAAGTATTGATTGCGTACTACTCTCGTCGCGGAGAGAACTATGTGAACGGCAGTATCAAGAACCTGAAACTGGGAAATACCGAGGTGGTGGCCCAGAAGATTAAGGCATTGCTGCCCGATGCAGACATGTTCCAGATTGATACAACCTATGAGTATTCCAAATCCTACATGACCTGCATCGAGGAGGCCAAGCAGGAACTTCACGACCAGGCTCGTCCTGAGGTGAAGAATCCGCTGGAATCGATAGATGAGTACGGCACCATCATTCTGGGCTATCCCAACTGGTGGGGGACGATGCCGATGGTGTGCTACACATTCTTGGAGTCGTATGACTTCACGGGCAAGACCATCATCCCCTTCTGTACCAACGAAGGCTCTGGCATGGGCAGCAGTGTGCGCTTCATCAAGAAACTCTGCCCTGGAGCAACGGTCGAGGATGGCACACCTATTCATGGTGCAGAAGCAGCCTATGCCGACAGCGAGGCAAGAGAAATAGCAGACTTGGCAAAATAAACAAAAATAAAGAAAGGACAGAAATATGAGAGACTTTGTATT
>DEJF01000040.1 GCA_002353225.1 Prevotella sp. UBA2755
AATCCGATATACTTCACAGGCACCTTCAACTGGTCGCTGATACCAATGACGACACCGCCTTTAGCCGTTCCATCGAGTTTGGTGATGGCAAGAGATGTGATCTGGGTAACGGCAGAGAACTGTTTTGCCTGCTCAAAAGCGTTCTGTCCCGTACTGCCATCCAGTACGAGCATGACCTCATCGGGAGCCTCAGGGAGAACCTTCTTCATCACGTCCTTGATCTTCTTCAACTCGTTCATCAGTCCTACTTTGTTATGCAGTCTGCCTGCCGTATCAATAAGAACGACATCCGCATCATTAGCCTTTGCCGAACTGAGGGTGTCGAAAGCCACAGAGGCTGGGTCACTGCCCATCTGTTGTTTGACGACGGGAACACCTACTCGCTCGCCCCAGATGCACAACTGCTCCACAGCGGCGGCGCGGAAGGTATCTGCAGCACCAAGATATACTTTCTTTCCAGCCTGCTTAAACTGCCAGGCAAGTTTGCCGATGGTAGTGGTCTTCCCCACACCATTCACTCCCACCACCAAGATGACGTATGGTTTATGGTCGGAAGGTAAGTCCCAGTTATCATTATCGTCTGAGTTATTCTCTGCCAATAAAGCAGCGATTTCATCACGCAGGATGCCGTTCAGTTCGCTGGTACTGACATACTTGTCGCGAGCCACACGCTCCTCAATACGGTGGATAATCTTCAAAGTCGTATCTACACCCACATCACTGGTGATTAACACTTCTTCCAAATCATCCAACACGTCGTCATCCACTTTCGACTTACCAGCCACAGCACGTGCCAGTTTATCGAACACACTCGTCTTTGTCTTCTCCAGTCCTTTGTCGAGTGTTTCCTTTTTATCCTTATTAAAGAAACCAAATATACCCATAATATCTCAAAACAATCGATTTTATCGGTGCAAAGATACAAAAAAAAGCCGAAACCATGAAAGATTTCGGCTTTTTCTATATTACTCTTTTGATATTAGTTCTTGCGTCACTTCGTTAGCAAGCGTTTAAAAACAATTACTTAAAGAAGTCCTTAACCTCCTCGTTAGGAACCATCTGCTCATCAAAGATGTAAGCACCAGTCTTAGGGCTCTTTACCATCTTGATAACCTTTGTGTAAGCGCGACCATCCTTTGAGCCTTCATGGAGGGTAGCGACGGTTTTCTTTGCCATGCTTTAAACAGATTATTTAATCTCCTTGTGCACAGTCATGCGCTTCAGGATGGGGTTATACTTCTTCAATTCCATTCTCTCAGGAGTGTTCTTACGGTTCTTGGTCGTGATATAACGACTTGTTCCGGGCAGTCCACTCTCTTTCATCTCGGTGCACTCCAGGATTACCTGAACGCGATTACCTTTTGCTTTCTTGCCTGCCATGTGTTAGTCTCCTATAACTTTAATGTCCTTCCAGTCTACATAACCTTTAGCAACAGCCTGCTTCAGGGCAGCGTCCAGACCTACCTTATTAATCATACGCAGACCAGCAGCGCTGATCTTCAACTGAATCCAGCAAGCCTCCTCTACATAGTAGAATTTCTTGCTGAACAGGTTTACATCAAAACTACGCTTTGTGCGATGCTTTGAGTGAGACACATTATTACCAATCTGTGCCTTCTTTCCCGTAATCTGACAAATTTTAGACATTTCTATCTACTTTTTCTAGTTCCTAAATTGTAACTTACTCCAAACAGGGTGCAAAGGTACGAAAAAGTTTAGAGTTTAGAGTTTAAACTTTAGAGTTTTCGCTTCCTCTTAATATTTTTTAACTTCTTCTACGTAACCCGTTTCCGTTTTAAGGAAGTCGAGGAACATCTGCATGGCTTTATGGGTGGCAATAGCGAGGTTGATATCACGTCCATGGTCCTCCTCCACTTTCAGGGTGACCTGTTCCTCTGGTGTACCACAAGCAAGCCATATCGTTCCCACGGGAATATCCTTTGTACCCCCTGTCGGACCTGCGAAACCTGTTGCGGCGATGGCGAAGTCCGTGTTTAAGGTCTTGCAGGCTCCCTTCACCATCTGTCGCGCCACTTCCTCACAGACAGCAGTCTGTTCCTCCAACACCTGGGCATCGACATCCAGCAGGCGCTCTTTGATTTCATCAACATAACAAACGACACCACCCTTAAAATACTTAGAGGCACCGGGTATAGAGATAAGTGACTCTGCGATGCGTCCACCAGTACAACTCTCTGCTGTTCCCACTGTTTTTTCGATCTCCCAGAGGATCTGACTCACCTCTCTGCTGATAATCTTACTTTCAAAATCTATCATGACTTATTGTTTTATTTGAATGTCACTTTCGAGAAGGCTGGCGCGTCGATAGGACACGTCTCGCCGTCGAGGTATTTGTAATAGCCCACGATACCGATCATGGCGGCATTATCCGTCGTGTAACTGAACTTCGGGATATAGATGGTCCACCCATACCGCTTGGCATGGTCGTAGAAAGCATTGCGCAATCCGTTGTTGGCACTCACACCACCAGCCACAGCGACATGTTTGATACCCGTCTGTTTAACGGCAAGGCGCAGTTTCTTCATCAGAATATCGACAATCGTCCATTCCAACGAGGCTGCGATATCCTCTTTGTGATGCTCGATGAAATCGGGATCTTCCTCCACCCATTTCCGCATATTATAGAGGAAAGAGGTCTTCAAACCAGAGAAACTATAGTCGAGTCCGGGGATATGCGGCTCCGCAAACTGGTACGCCTTGGGATTACCCTGGCGAGCCAGCCGGTCGATGATCGGACCACCGGGATAACCGAGTCCCATCACTTTCGAGCACTTGTCGATAGCCTCCCCTGCCGCATCATCAATCGTCTGTCCCAACACCTCCATGTCGTTATAGGCGTTCACCTTGACAATCTGAGAGTTACCGCCACTGACCAGCAGACAAAGGAATGGCAATGGGGGTTGGTTGGTATCATCCTCCGACTCTTTGATGAAGTGCGCCATCACATGTCCTTGCAGGTGGTTTACGTCAATAAGGGGAATACCTAACGAGCGCGCAAAACCCTTGGCGAAACTGACACCGACCAGCAACGAGCCCATCAAGCCAGGTCCCCTGGTGAAGGCGACAGCCGTCAACTGTTCCTTGGTGATCCCAGCCTTCTTTATCGCCTGGTCGACCACAGGTACTACATTCTGCTGGTGGGCGCGGGAGGCGAGTTCTGGTACTACACCGCCGTATGCCTCATGTACTGCCTGCGACGCGGTCACGTTAGAAAGCAGTACGCCGTCCTTCAGCACTGCCGCTGAAGTATCGTCGCAACTGGACTCTATACCTAATATATATATATTCTTCATCATTCTTTCTTTTTCTAGAATGTTCTAGAACGTTCTAGAGTGTTCTAGAATGTTCTATATTATCTAGTGAGTATCTCTACGCCGTGCTCGGTCATCAGCAGGGTGTGCTCCCACTGTGCACTGGGCTGCTCATCCTCTGAGATCACTTCCCACCCATAGGGGTCGTCAGCATCAATAAAGACCTTCCACGTACCCATGTTAATCATCGGCTCGATGGTGAATACCATGCCGGGAACCAGTAACATACCAGGCTCCCTTTGGGCGAAATGGCAAACCTCCGGTTCCTCATGAAACTGACACCCTACTCCATGACCGCATAAGTCACGCACCACCCCATAATGGTATTTCTTGGCATGTTTCTCGATAGCCTTACCGATCTCATTGACGAAGCCCCAGGGCTTTGCCGCCTCCATCCCGATCTCCAGACATTCCTTCGTCACCTTGACGAGTTGCTCCTTCTCGGGGGTTGTCTTGCCGATGATGAACATACGGGAGGCATCCGCATAATAACCGTCGAGAATCGTGGTGAAGTCGACATTGATGATGTCGCCCTCCTCCAAAATATCCGTTGCCTTGGGAATACCATGACACACCACCTCGTTGATACTCGTGCAGACACTCATGGGGAAACCCTCATAGTTCAAGCAGGCAGGTGTGGCACCATGCTGCGCGCAATAGTCACGACATAACTGGTCTATCTCCAAGGTCGACATGCCAGCGTGTATTTCTTTCTCTATCAGGTCCAGTACCCCGGTGTTCACGACTCCGGCACGACGGATGCCCTCTATCTGTTCTGGTGTCTTGATCAAGTCACGAGTAGGCACCAATGCCCCTTTGTTCTCCAAGTACATGATCCGCTTGTCGAACTCCGTAGGCTGTTCTCCTGGTTTACAATGCCATCTTCTTTTCATTCTCTTTCGTAATTTGTGTGCAAAGTTACTACTTTTTTTTGAATATGGCACGGTATTTGCTTAATTTAGTGCAGAAGTTACATAGAAGTTCAATATATAATAATAAATAAGGTATATGCAGAAAGGTAATATCGGGGTTACTACAGAGAACATCTTCCCCGTTATCAAAAAGTTCCTCTACTCAGATCATGAGATATTCCTCCGTGAGATGGTCAGCAATGCCGTCGATGCCACTCAGAAGTTGAAGACCCTCAAAGAACAGGGCGAGTTCAAGGGTGAGTTGGGCGACCTTGCCGTCCATGTCAGTCTGGATACCGACAAAGGCACGATTACTATCAGCGACCGTGGTATCGGTATGACGGAGGAGGAGATCGACAAGTATATCAACCAGATCGCCTTCTCTGGTGTCAATGACTTCTTAGAGAAGTACAAGGACAATGCCAACAACATCATCGGACACTTCGGACTGGGTTTCTATTCCTCGTTCATGGTATCGAAGAAAGTGGAGATCATCACCAAGTCCTACAAGGACGATGCCAAGGCTGTGAAATGGAGTTGTGACGGCAGTCCTGCCTATGAGATTGACGAGGCAGAGAAGGAGGATCGTGGCTCTGACATCATCCTGTATATCGATGACGACTGCAAGGAGTTCTTGGAGAAGCAGAAGATTCAGGAACTGCTGAACAAATACTGTAAGTTCATGGCTGTCCCCGTTGCTTTCGGCAAGAAACAGGAGTGGTCTTCTGACGAGAAGAAGATGGTGGACACCGCCGAGGATAATATTATAAATAATGTGGAGCCACTATGGACCAAAACGCCGTCTAATCTGAAGGACGAGGACTATAAGAGTTTCTACCGTACCCTCTACCCCATGAGCGACGAGCCGATGTTCTGGATTCACCTGAACGTGGACTACCCTTTCAACCTGACGGGTATTCTTTACTTCCCACGCATCAAGTCGAACATCGATTTGCAGCGTAATAAGATACAACTCTACTGCAACCAAGTGTTTGTAACAGACCAGGTGGAGGGTATCGTCCCTGAGTTCCTGACCCTGTTGCATGGTGTCATCGACTCCCCGGATATCCCCCTGAACGTCTCTCGTTCTTATCTGCAGAGCGACCGTGACGTGAAGAAGATCTCCACGTATATCACCAAGAAGGTTGCCGACCGCCTGCAGAGCATCTTCAAGGAAGACCGCAAGCAGTATGAGGAGAAGTGGGACGACCTGAAACTCTTCATCAACTACGGTATGCTGAGTGAGGAGAGTTTCTACGACCGTGCCAAGGACTTCGCCCTGATGAAGGATACGGACGGCAAATACTTCACGTTTGACGAATACAAAACACTCATTGAGGGCGCACAGAAAGACAAGGACGACACCCTCGTCTACCTCTATGCCACTGACAAAGAGGAGCAGTATAGTTACATCCAGGCAGCCAAGGACAAGGGATATTCCGTGCTGTTGTTGGACGGACAACTTGACGTTCCTGCCATCCAGATGCTGGAGCAGAAATTTGAGAAGAGCCGCTTCACCCGTGTCGACAGTGATATCATCGAGCGACTGATTGTGAAGGACGACGCTCCTAAGTCGACCCTGACAGAAGATGAGTCTGCCAATTTGTCATCGGTATTCCGCTCACAGATGCCAAAGATCGAGAAGACAGAGTTTATGGTGGAGGTACAGTCACTGGGTGAGCAGGCGCGTCCTGTGATGATTACCCAGAACGAGTATATGCGTCGTATGAAGGAGATGAGCCGTTTCCAGCCGGGTATGAACTTCTACGCTCAGATGCCTGACTCGATGAACCTCGTTCTGAACAGCGACCATCCATTGGTAAAGCGTGTACTCGACGAGTGTAAGACCTCTACTGAGGAGGCTCTGAAACCAGTGGAGGCAGAGTTGAAAGGACAGGAGGCTCGCCTTGCCGCCATCCGTCAGGCTCAGGATAAGAAGAAGGCTGAGGAACTGACACAGGAGGAGAAAGACGACAAGACGAACACGGAGAAGGCTATCCAGGAGCAGAAAGACAAGAAGCAACAGATTCTTGCCGACTATGCGAAGGGCAACTCCATCGTTCACCAACTCATCGACCTCGCCCTGCTGCAGAACGGTATGCTGAAAGGTGAGGCACTCGATAAGTTCTTGAAACGAAGTGTCGACTTAATCAAGTAAAAGAGAGAAAGGTCTCCGATCACATTGAGTAATGCCTCCGATCGAAGAGAGCAAAGTCTTGCATCTCTGATCGGAGGCTTTACTATGTTTAATCGGAGCCTTTACTCTCAGGTATCGGAGGCATCGCTATCAACAAAAGAAGAGACCAGACTTATCTGTCCTGGTCTCTTCTTCGTGACTCCCGCGGGATTGACTTCGTCCATCCCTCCCCTGCCACGGGCTGAGATACACGAAGAAAGAAGTCCAAAACTGAAAGTAAACTTTCGTCTTGGACTTCCTTCTTCGTGACTCCCGCGGGATTCAAACCCACAACCTTCTGATCCGTAGTCAGATGCTCTATTCAGTTGAGCTAGGGAGCCTCCCTTTTGTTTTGCGGTTGCAAAGGTACACACTTTTGGTGGAACTACCAAACTTTTCGAAGACTTTTTTCAAAAATCTTTTAAAGAGAGGTATAAAAAGGGGGCAAACAGTAACGTCTGCCCCACTTTTCTTATCGGTTAAAAGCCGAAATCACCTCCTGTCAGAAGATCCATCCCGTCATCCTCGAAGATGCGGGCACCAGCACCTCCTCCACCACCATAGTCTATAGCCTCCAACGAGGCGGTGAGGATAACACCTTCCATCTTGTAACTGAATATCTCCATCTGAGGAGTCACATATATCTTTTTCATATTCTTATCCTCCTATATCTTTATTTAATCATCACCTTCTTACCGTTTACGATGTAGAGTCCCTTCTTCGGATAGAGCACACGCTGACCCTGCAGGTTATAATAGACATTATCGTCAGTGCCAACCTTGATATTCTTGATTGCCGTGGCATCACCGTCAAGAACAAGTGCCAGTTCATGGGCACTGCCACCTGCGACTTCGATATATGCGCGGAATGGTGCAACCGTCATAGGAGTATCGATGACACGTACGAACTTACCGACATCAGTACCGTCGCCTACGAAGCAGTAGATATTCGAACTACCAGTAGAGCAAACAGACTTCGTCTGGTAGGTACCCATAAACTGAGCATTACCAACAGACGGAGCAGCATCCAAGGTCTTCACCTCTACCATCTTCGCACTGACTTTCGCAGCAGCGGGTTTGAACATATATGGTGTGTTCGCTGCCGTTGCGTCTACAGACTCCATCACTGCCTTGTTGCCGTCAATGCTCTTTAACTGATAGAAAGTACCCAGACCTGCTGCTGTTGTCGCATCAATAGCGAAAGGCAGGTAGATGGTGCAGTTCTTATCTACGAGACTACTATAGTCACGAGCCTGCTCTGCCGCAACAGCGGTAAAGTCCACCGCCGCCTCGAAACTACCTTCATCGCTCAACTGCATCTCATCACAAACACCACCGATCACCACATTCTTAGTGCCTGCTGCGATATCATTACCTGCTGGCAGGTAGATAAACGCTGTGGCAGGAAGATTGCTGAACGGCAATGCCGTACGGTCGACGACAAGTCCTGTAATACTGGTTTCGGACAGGTCGGCATAGGTCAGAGATGCAGGAACATCCTCAAACACGTTATCGGCAAGAGAGGCAACATCAGCATTTGTCACCTTAATATGATTCTCTGTCACTGTGATATCAGACTTCCCTAATGTCACAGGTGAAAGAGGAGGCTCTGGTACTACAGCCACCGAAGAAGACTTTACCGATACTTTCTTCAACTGCAACGTTCCAGTATTTCTTCTGCCAGGAGCACGGTTAGTATCGAGTTCCCGTGACTCCGTCAACAGGTTCTGATTGAAGATATAAATATAGGTCGGTTCACTGACGGCATAGTCAACAGAAGCAGTCGTCAGTGCCTCACCAGCATCACCCAGCAGTCTTGTTGGCTCTCCCTTGCCGACCTGTACCATCAACGAGGTGTTACCAAGTGTACGGAACTCAAAACTGATCTTTCCAGTACCTGCAGGAACGAGTATCGTCAGTCCTTTGAAATCAGCGGCAAACGCTGCCGTGCCGGGCTCTGCATCAGGTACACCTGACATAGATGTCTCAAGAGATACATACTTAATGTCGTTTTCCTTAAAGAAGCCATCACCCTCATCCAGCGTATAAAGCACATCATTAACGATGATACCTGTTGCCGGGATATTCGCATCTGTCACGCTCTCCACATCTTCACCCAAGCCAGCGCCATCAGTACCATCCAAGTCTTTGGTTTCTCCTGACTCTTCAACGATTGGTTGAAGACCAGCAACCTGAACAGTCACTGTCTGTGCGCCACTTGGAAGAGTCTCCAATAATGCTGTCAAGCCGTTTTGGAATGTGGGAGAAACTTGAAAGAAGGCACCTTCAATATCATTGAGCATAGCGGCACCACTGACATAGTTGAATGTCAGAGTACCAGGATTCATACTACTTGTGGTAAATATAACCTCGGGATACGGCTCTTCCTGGTTTGTATAATTGACAATGGAAACACCCTGCATGGTATTGTCACCTTTCAGGTAGATCGTCAGACTCGGCATCGAACCTATCAACTCTATAGACTCAAGATCATTGGCACCGTTCAGTATCAGTGTGCTCTCACCGTCGAACTGTACGGTAGGCTCGCCTTGCTCATTCTCATTACCAGTGATGTCCATTCGGTTGCTTGAATTGACAATGGTACCGTTGACTGCTAAGTCATAACAAATGGCGAACAAATAACCTTCACCCGTTTCTTGAAGTTGCAGACCGTTCTGCATATTATCCTCACTAACATCAACGCCATCGTATAATGGACCATTATAACCAACAAGCAAAGAACCCGGCTGATTCTTATTTGTCTGGAAATAAAATTTAGCATCAGCGTTGTTGGACTTAAATGCGGTTGCATTCTCGGAAAGGGAAATCGTGTTATTCCCAATGAGGAAGATATTTAATTCAGCAAGATTACTGGCTACGGCGTATCCAGAATACTCATTAGAAGAATTATTAAAAGTCAGCGTATTCGTTTCTGCGTCGAATGACACAAACACTTCCGTATCATTCTGATATAATGCTCCTGCATTCTCGCTTGTCACCTGCTCACCATCATACCATAAATCATAAACAGTGGCGGAAGTAATAACTGCCTTGTTGACATTTTCTATATTGGCGTTAATAGCAGAATTATAAAGTCCATTTTTACTAGCATCATATTCTGTTCCGAATGCGGCAGACATTGCCACTCCCTCACCATAATTCAAGGAGGTGAAACCTGATATAGCGGCAACACCTGCCGCACTCTGAAGGGTGAGTTTACAAACACCTGCCGTACTCTCATCCTTCACGAACGTCAACGCACTTTCAGAAAGTTGCCCGGAAAAATAAATGGCACTTTGCTTGTCACAGGTGATGGAGTTCTCACCTTTAATCACAATAGTCAGGCTCTCCATCCCGCACCATATACCCATATCGCCGTTCACTGTTGCCCCGTCAAGGGTCAGTGTGTTGGTGAAAGCGTCATAGGTAATCGTACCGTTAATCATATCACCAATAATACCTGTGGCATTCTCGTCAGTCACCCTTATACCAGCAACCGTTAAGTCATAGTCCCCAGCCCATGTTCCCATTGGCAACAGTAATGTGACTAACACTAAAAGACACTTCATCCTTCGTGCCAGACAATCTTGATTAAGTAATCGTTTTCCCATATTGTTTATCTTTTTTAATTGTTAATTCAGGTTTGGTTTTATATAATAACGTTTACAAAGATAGGTAAAAATCAGATAAACGCATCACTTTTTTACTATTTTTTAATATAATAATGTATGCCTCTATTTCGTATCATCTTGACAAAGTACCTCTGTAGTATCTTACCCTGTTTGTCATGTTTAAATAATTTGGGAGCCTCTGTTATTCCAGAAGCCCCCAAAATACGGACATAAAAGCCGACAAGTTTTCTTTACATTCTACTTCACCAAGAATTTCCTGCCCTGATAGATATAGATACCCTTTTGCACTGGTTTACCTATCAGGCGACGACCCTGCAGGTCATAGTAGATATCAGACGCATTGACTTTCATCTGCACTGTCTGAATACCAGTATGACCATCAAAGAGGACGTCCAATGGTGTAACGGTAGCACCCTCCGCCTTGATATATGCCTGGAACGGAGTGACCTTAGTGGCAGAAGTCACAAGTTTAAACGTACCAGAGTCAGCGTCATAGGTATAGGCGTCAGATTTAACAGTCGTCGACTGATATACACCGACGAACTCCGGCGTTGCGGCGGCACGATAGACCGAACGGGCTGAAGCCTCTTCCGTATCGGCAGTTGCCGAAAGCACCTCCACCATCTCAGCGGCGATTGTGTTGGTTTTTGCCAAGAGCATATACGGCTGGTTAGCCTCTGTGGCAGTCACAGACTCCATGTTTACCTGGTTGTCCTCGATACCTTTAAAGGCATAGAAAGTTCCGATATTACCGGCAGTCTCCTCATCGAGAGCGAAAGGTAGCATGATGGTTGACTTATCTGGCAGTGTCCTATCCAGAGAGGCATTCACTGCGATGAAGTCAGATGCCACGTCGAAATTTCCATTGCCCAGCAACATGTCATAACAAACATCACCAATTACCACATTGTCACAACCCTCCTCAACGTCATTATCGTAAGGCAGGTAAACAAAAGCGGTTGGGGGAAGGTTGCTAAACGGCAGTTTTGTACGGTCTACAACCAATCCATAAATCGAGGTGGCAGAGAGGTCGACGTATGTCAGACTATTGATACCCTCAAAGACATCTTCCGCAAGGTCTGTTATATCAGTGTCAGTAACCGTGATATGTCCGTCAACTATCGTGATATCATCCTTCGTCAAAATCTTCTGTACGCCATCTGCAGGACTGGTAGAGGAAGCAGTATGTGAACGAACCCTGATTTTCTTCAACTGAAGAGTACCCGTATTTCTTCTGCCTGGAGCACGCTGGGACGGAGAGGAGGCAGACGCAGCGTCTGAGTTATAGACATAGACAAAGGTAGACTGTGTGCAGGCATAGGGAATCTCTACCTCTGTCAGGTTCTCAAGATTCTGATATACCTTCACCTTTTGGTTGCCTATCTTCACATTCAAGACACCAGACACATTCGTACGAGCCTCGAAGGATACCGTTCCAGTGCCTGCGGGCAGTAGGAATGTCAAGCCATGGAAGTCATTAGCGAATTCCACTGTTCCTGGCTGTGCCTTCGGAACTTCCGTCACTTTCGTATTCAAGTCCACCAACAGTCCGTCTTTAGTATCCTCAGGGTCAAAACCGTCATCTTCTCCCAAGGTATAGAGAATGTTATTGATGACAATACCATTCGCCGGTATGTCCCCGTCAGTAATACCCATAATATCCTTACCGAGTCCTTCACCATCACCATCAATAGTGGTCTCTCCCACCTCCTTGATAATTGGCTGAAGGAACGGCTCTATCGTTGCCACCCCATCATTCAACTGGTAAAGCAGGTTATTCCTAAATATAATATTGTTTTCCTCATAGATATCAAAAGGAGTATCCTCTATTCCTTCTATTGTCAGAGTTCCCGGATGACTATCCGTAGTGATGAACGTCAACTTATTAGAAGCCTTAGTCGTAGAGAAAGCACTATAGACATACATCTTACTTGTAGGGATAACGATACGGTTATCGCCTACCAGCCGTACCTTCAAATCGTCTATCTCACTGTTGATATAATTATCTTCAGGGGCATTGACATTCAGTTCATTCAGTGTCAGTGTCTTGGTAATGGCATTATAGGAGACGAAGGGTTGTCCTGACTGATTCCTGCTGTCTGTAATATCAGACGCATTCTCGTCGGTCACATTCACGCCACCTACCGTCAGTCCGTATTCTGTGATCTCCTTCCATTCCACATAAATCTCACTAATATACATGTCGCATTGTGAACTCGCTGTAAGTTCAATATTCAACGTAGACGCCGATGTACGTGAGACGGGACTGAAGGTGTAGTCCCCGAAGGATATATTGTAGGTAGAACCAGTGTACTTGTTGATAGGAGTGACATTGATGGATTTGCTATCATCCCCCACATAGAGATAAACTGACTCTGTCGAAGAGTAATCGCCATACTGTTGATAAGGGCCATACGAACCTACGCCGGCTGTCACAATGACTTTACTCAGTTGGGCTGGGAATATCGCCTCAGAAGTGATATTGATAGTAGTTCCTCCTCTAACATAGATGCCATATTCGTCAACATAACATTCTGAAGAGGACATCCATCGCTCGCCATTATCACATGTAAAATAATAATTATCATTAGAAGAGGTAAAACGGTAGGTCTTGCTATAGGTCTTACCCCATGCCATTGCCGGTATCAGCATCAAAGTCACCAACACCAATACACTTTTAAGTTTGCGATTGAATAATAAGTAATTGTTTCCCATATATACTTGATTAAATATGAAGGTAGTTTAAAGGCTACAAACGATGGGTTTGGAGCCTCTAAACTACCTGAAAGTAATTTACATCGGAAGAGTCATCACGAAACGTGCGCCCTTACCTGTATTCGTAGTATCCAACACAAGGTCACCGCCTAAGCGACGAGCAATGCTGCGAGCGAAAGTAAGACCAAGTCCCTGACCATCAAAATAACTGTTCAGTTTTACGTAAGGCTCAAAGACACGCTCTGCCTCGTTGGCAGGAATACCCATACCCGTATCGGCTACGGTATAGGTGATCTTCGACACCTGCAGGTCGGCATCGACGGCAAGCGACACCGTTCCGTCGGTGGTGAACTTCTTGGAATTGTCAAGAAGCAAGGCAAGCGCATGAGCAGCCTGCTTCTCGTTGGTATGCAACATAGAGGCCGCCTGAGGACTAACTGTCAGTTCAAAGGTGAAATACTGACATTTGTCTATTGCAGACTCTGCGACAGCCTGTTTGGCTATTTGCTCTGCTACGATATTGTCATTACGCTCAATAGGTGCCTCACTTCCCAGTTCGTTAAAGTCCTGAATCTTATACACCAAGCCGAAAAGAGGACTTGCCACGGCAGCGTCCAGTTTTCCTAACTCCTTGGTCATGTCCTGCACGACCTGTCCGTAATAGTCTTTATTGGTACGCAAGGTCTCCTCTATATTCTTGGAGGAAGCCTGCATGTCGGCATTCTGCTTTTCCAGGAAAGCGTTACGCTCCTCTAACTTACGGCTATTCTCCTCCATCTTGTCATAAAGGTCGAGAGCCTGCTCATAACCTTCACCGACATTCTCGAAGTTCTTCTGCAGGTTGCGATAGTCTTCCAGCAACTGCTGTTGCTCATCCACACGCCGCTGATAGTCCTTCAGCAAGGTCTCTTGCTCATTAGCCTGATCATGACTTCCCTTAATCTGGTAATACAGGGCAATGGCAAGGATGGCGACGATTAATGCTAATACGATAATAATCCAAACCATATCCGACTAATCCTTTCTTTGCTCTACTTTCATAAACTTCGTAAAACCGGTCATATTCAAGACTTTATAAATCTCAGGACTTACGTTAGTCATCTTGAACTGACCTTTCTGTTGCATGACAGTACGCATAGTTTTCTGAATCACACGCAGACCTGAACTAGCCATATAGTTCAACTCTGAGCAATCCATCTCCAAGTCAACACCACCATCAGCCAATGCTGGCTCTATCTCACGCTCAAACTCACCGGCATTCATAGTATCAATACGCTGTCCGGTCTTAATGATGGTCTTACCACCTTCTTTCAAAATCTGTGTCATAGTCTTTATTATTAAATTAATGTTATACCTTATTTATTTTATATCTTTCTTCATCGTCAGAAGATTCTTACCCTCCAAGCGCTGGTAAGTCACCTCGTTCATAATGTTCTTAACAATATAGATGCCCATACCGCCCAAATCACGCTCTGCCGGGTTGACATCCATATCAGCACTCTCACTCAGAGTAGGATCAAACTCCCTTCCACGATCACTCAGTACGAAGGTAAGTTCTTTGCCTTTACTTTCAGCCTTCAGTTCAATGTTGGCCTCTGTTCCTTCTGGGTAGGCATAGGAGATGACATTGACCACCATCTCCTCCATGACAAGGTTGAGGTTCATCTGGAGTTCCATGTCAAGTCCCAGTTCTTCACCGATTTCCTCAATGAACTGGTTAACTCGCACCAGTTCGTCCATTCGGTTCTTAATACTGATTTCTTTCTCCATATAGTCAATTCTTTATAGTAAGGTTTCCCTGAACTTTCACACACAGCATCGTCAGGTCGTCACTCTGCTCGGCGCCATTGGCATGACGCACCACATCTGCCTTCATCATCTCCACCGTCTGTTGAGAAGTGACGAACTCGTGCTTCTCCAACATCTCCAACAACAGGTCGTCACCATATTGTTCCTGTTTGTCATTCTCTGCCTCATTCAGTCCGTCACTATAGACAAAGAACGGACAACCGCTGATATCGTCGATATGCTCTCCCTCGTATGGAAGACCAGCCCACAAGCCTAATGGGGCGTTTGCCTGCATCTCAATAAAGTGAGTAGAACCGTCGGGCATCTTGATGACTGGCGGATTATGACCCGCATTACAGAAGTCAAGACGACCTGTAGGCAAGTCAATAATACCAATGAACATCGTCACGAACATACCACTGTCATTATCCTCCGACAAAGCATTATTCAACTTGTCGGCAATCTCCGCAGGAGGAAGTCCCTGTTGGGATACAACACGGAACAAGTTACGGGCAACAGCCATAAACAGTGAGGCAGGAACACCCTTTCCACTCACGTCACCCAGACAGAAATAGAGTTTCTCGTTAAGCAAGATGAAATCATAAAGGTCACCACCTACTGCCTTCGCAGGTGTCATGGAAGCGAAGAGGTCAATATCCGTACGCTCTGGGAATGGCGGGAACTTCTGAGGAATCATACTCTGCTGGATATCACGGGCAATACGAAGGTCACTCTCTATACGCTCCTTTGCCGTCGTCGTCTCCTCCAACTGGTCGTATGCTGTCAGCAGTTCCTCGTGGGTGGTCTGCAACTTCTCATGAGCCACCTTCAGACGTTTAGCGGCAATATAGCGAAAGATGCTGAAGATGACCAAAGCAAGAACGATAAGACCTACGATGATAAGGGTGTTGCGAAACTGGGCACGCTCCTGCTGCATCTTCAACTCATCGACTTTGAATAGCGTATTCAACTCGTTCAACTGTTGCTTGGTATCCTGGACATTGACAGAATCGTTAATATGATAGACCTGCTCAAAGAGACTTGCCGCCTCTTTGTACTGACCTAACATCTGGAAGATCTCCGCACGCTGCTTGACAATATCAATATAGGCAGGGGCATCACCCATTACATCAGCCTGTTTCAGACGCTGGGTATTGTAGTTCAATGCCTCTTGGTATTTTCCCTGTTTGTAACGGAGATTTGCCATATTCAGCAACCACGCCTGTCCTGTATAATTATTGATATCATCCAGATACTCCTTTGACTTGTCCATCATCTTATCAGCCTTGTCCAGTTGTCCTAATCCCAATGCTGCCTGAGCACATGAGATATAATAACTGGAATAGAACTGGTTGACGGCTGTCTCATTAAAAACGTGGCTCTTTTTAGTTTCTTCCAAGAACAACAGCCACCGTTGTGTCAATTTCTCCAAGCCAACATAATCCTTCTTCAGATTAAGGACCTCACAATAATAAATATAAAGGTCGGCAAGTATAGTAGGATACGGATGGATATTCGACATGATATCCAATCCTTTCTGATAGTTCTTGACACTCTCATCAAGCACATTCAATATCGTATAGATACTACCCATCGTATAATAGGAAATACCCATACCTAACTTATGATTTCTCTTCTTTGCGTCGTCAAATATCTCCTGAGCGACACGAAGGGCGAGATTAGGA
Organism: Prevotella sp. UBA2755; assembly: GCA_002353225.1. GTDB lineage: Bacteria > Bacteroidota > Bacteroidia > Bacteroidales > Bacteroidaceae > Prevotella. The sequence continues at coordinate 16,239 of DEJF01000040.1, forward strand.
TTTCCAGAATACAAATAACTGCTGGCAAGTAACGCCCATACCTCATAGTATCTGTTCCAGTTCTTACTGGCACGGAGGACTTGCAGATCTTGTGGGACATGATAGGCGATAGAATCATCCATCCCATGATTATAGAAGAATGTAATTCGCGTATAGATAGCATCTGCCTCACGGCTGGACTGATTGGTAGAATGGCAGTATTGAACAATCTCGTTCAAACATTTAATTTGCGATTCCGCATCTTCAGTCTGATTATACTGATTCAGAATTTCCACCAAGATATTATAGCGGTCGCCAGCATTCTTGGTATTCTCAAACCTCTGGCGCAACTCTTCCACCGTAGCAGCCTTAGCGGAGAACAAACTGGCTGTTACGAATAAGAGAAGGATGATATGTTGCGTCAGATGTCGCATACTCTTAAACTATGATTCTGGTCTTATGATAATTCTCCCTGAACTCCGACGGAGAGCAGTTCTTCTTTTTCTTAAAGATGCGGTTGAAGTTACTGAGGTTATTAAAGCCACAGGAATAACTAATCTCTGCAATACTCTTTGTCGTGTCCACCAACATACGGCTGGCATAGCCCAGTCGAAGGTCAATAATATACTCACTCAGATTACGCCCTGTATGTAACTTAAAGAAACGACTGAATGCCGACGGACTCATACCGGCAATGTCTGCCATCGTGGCAAGGCGAATCTCATCCATATAATTCTTATTAATGAAATTCTTCACCTTCAATATGCGACGCGAATCACTCTCCACCTCTACCTTCGCATAACTGCTGGTTGCAAGGGTATGGGCACCATCACATTTGGACAGTTCGTAGAGAATAGTCATAAACTGCGTGACAGCATAGAACCCATCTTTGATAGAACTCAAGGTGTCAATCAGATGATAAACGTGCATGATGGCATCCAAAGGAAAACAAAGTCCCTTACGGGCTTCCTGCATCATCTTACGCATCGACATAAAGGGATTATGAGAAAGGAAGCCATCGTCACTCAGATCGAAATAGAACTGGACAGTCACCTCACGGATATTCTCACTCGTACAGGTGTTCTGTTCCCATACATGCTCCAAGTCAGGACTGGTAATGAGCACCAAATCATACTCGTCAATAATCTCATTGGAATCACCGACAATACGGCGCACACCAGAAGCATGCTCCACAAAATTCAGTTCAAAGACTTCATGATTGTGAATAGGATAGGTAAACTCTTTCTTCCTGCGGTCAGCAATATAGAGAGAATCCTTACCCATCAAAGGTGTTATCTCATGAATAACCCTACTATCCTCCATTCAGGTCATATCTTTAATTCTTTCATAATCTCACTCATCCGTTGTAAAGTAGAGATACGCGTCGGCACCAATGGCAGACGGAGCACGTTCTGGATATATCCCATCTCATGAAGCATCGCTTTCACACCTGCAGGATTACCGTCCACAAACAATAGAGAGAACAGGTCAATAAAACGATGGTGTATCTTACGGGCACCATCATACTCACCTTTCATCTGCAAACGAATCATCTTGGAGAACTCACGAGGCAAAGCATTACCAATCACACTGATAACACCAACCGCGCCACAAGAGATCATCGGAAATGTCAAGGCATCATCACCAGAAATGACATCAAAATCCTTCGGCTTGTTCTTGATAATCTCATCCACCTGTTCCAGATTACCGCTCGCTTCTTTGATAGCCACGATATTCCGACAGTCACGGGCAAGACGGACAGTGGTTTCTGCCTTCATATTCACGCCTGTTCTTCCTGGGACATTATAAAGTACAACAGGAAGTGTCGTGGCTGCGGCTATTGCCTTAAAATGCTGATAAAGCCCTTCTTGCGATGGCTTATTATAATAAGGACATACACTTAAGATACCATCGACACCCTTGAAATCACGGGTCTTCAGTTCCTGAACAATCTCTGCGGTGTTATATCCGCCACAACCAATAAGAATAGGTACCTTACCCCCCACAAGACTGACTACTAAATCCTTGATCTTTTGTTTCTCCTCTGCTGTCAAAGTGGGTGTTTCACCCGTTGTAGCAAGAATACAGAAGAAGTCAGCACCATTGTCGAGTTGATACTCAACCAGACGAATCAGCGACTTATAATCAACCGATCCGTCTTCTAGAAAAGGGGTTATCAATGCAATACCTAATCCTTTGAAGATATTATGTACCATAATAGAAATATATTTCTGTCTGCAAAAGTACACAAAAATATCGGAAAAGGTAACGGTTTTATCGAAAAATTTACATATTAATTTCAATTCGTCATAAAAAGAAAATTGGTCATACTGATGAAAACATCAATATGACCATCATATTTACAGGGCGTTTCCCTACAGTTTACGTAATACCACCGCAGAACGTGCAGGAATATATAACTTCAGCCATTCCTTACGATCCTCCACATAAAGCGGGTCATAATTGGTGACGTGTGTCACACTGTCATCGGCAAAGCCATTACCACCGAACTCCTTGGCATCGGTATTCAGCACTACCTCATAGGAACCAGTAGGAACAAGGAATCCATAGTCGGTGTATGAACGTGTCGGTGAGAAGTTGAAGACAAATACCAAGTCACCACGCATATAACAAAGTACCTGATCACCGTCATCATGCCAAATCTCGGTAACTGGTGTTGCTTGGAAATTTTTCTGACTCTTAATGACTTCCAGCATCTTTCGGTCGAAGTCGCCTAACCAGTGATAGCAGAGTTCTTGATTATCTACGAGGTTCCATTGACGACGGGCATACTTATAACTCCAACCATTGCCTTCACGTGGGAAGTCAATCCACTCCGGATGACCAAACTCATTACCCATGAAATTCAAATAACCACCATTAATGGCACCTGCGGTCACCAAGCGAATCATCTTATGAAGAGCGATACCACGCTGGGCTATGTCATTGACATCTTTCTTGGCAAAATGCCAATACATATCTGCGTCAATAAGACGGAAAATAATTGTCTTATCACCTACTAAGGCCTGGTCATGACTCTCGCAATAGGAGATGGTCTTCTCATCTGGACGACGGTTCTTAACCTCCCAGAAGATGCTGCAAACATTGATATCCTCATCACGAACCTCCTTGATAGTCTTAATCCAGTAATCAGGGATATTCATTGCCATACGGTAGTCGAAACCATAACCTCCATCCTCAAACTTAGCGGCAAGACCAGGCATACCGGAAACTTCTTCCGCAATAGTGATAGCCTGTGGATTGACTTCGTGAATCAGACAGTTGGCAAGGGTCAGATAACAAATAGCATTGTCGTCCTCATGACCATTGAAATAGTCACCATATCCTCCAAATGCCTCACCCAGTCCATGAGAGTAATATAGCATTGATGTCACACCGTCAAAGCGGAAACCGTCAAACTTATACTCTTCTAACCAGTACTTACAGTTAGAAAGCAGGAAATGCAACACATCATCCTTACCATAGTCGAAACAGAGAGAGTCCCATGCAGGATGCTCATGGCGGTCACCGGGATAGAAGAACTGGTTGGGGTCTCCCGCAAGATTTCCTAAGCCTTCCACCTCATTCTTTACCGCATGAGAATGGACGATATCCATAATCACGGCTATACCCATCTTATGAGCAGTGTCAATCATCTCTTTCAAATCCTCTGGTGTGCCAAAGCGACTGGAAGGAGCGAAGAAAGAAGACACATGATAACCGAAAGAACCATAATAAGGATGCTCCTGAATAGCCATCACCTGTATGGCATTGTAGCCGTCCTTCTTGACACGAGGCAGGACATTCTCCGTAAACTCCTTATAGGTTCCAACTTTCTCCGCATCTTGTCCCATACCAACATGACACTCATAAATCAGCAGCGGACTCTTGCTGGGCTTGAAGTTCTTTTTCTTAAAGACATAAGGAGTCTCTGGGTTCCATACTTGTGCAGAGAATATCTTCGTTTGATCATCTTGTACGACACGACGGCACCAAGCAGGAATACGCTCTCCTTCTCCCCCATTCCACTTCACCTTCATCTTATAAAGGTCACCATGTTTAATGGCTTTCTCGGAGAGTTTCAACTCCCAGTTACCTGTACCCTCAATACGCTTACACTTATATTTCTCACTCTCCTGCCAGTTGTTGAAATCACCTATCAGGTATATTTCTGTAGCATTAGGAGCCCACTCACGAAACACCCAGCCCTTGGCTATTTTATGAAGACCGAAATACAGGTGTCCTGAGGCAAACTGCGACAAGGTCTGCTTGCCATTCTTCGTCAACTGACCGATCTTCCACAAAGCATGATCATGCCGACCACGGATTGCGTCCTCAAAAGGCTCTAACCATGAGTCATTCCTTACCAGACCGATATGCTGTGGAACTTCCACTTTCTTTTTAGGAGCAGCCTTTTTCGTTGCGACTTTTTTCACTGTCGCTTTCGTTGTTTTCTTTGTTGTTGCCATAGTATCTGATTTATGCTTTAACTTTAAATATCGCTTTCTTTAGTTCTGGAACACCAGCAATACAAGGGGCATGTCCGTCCTGTGGGAAGAATATTGCCATCATTCCTGGCTGACAGGTAATATAACTCTCTGCGGCAAGATCAGGAATTTTTGTAATATCCTTCTCCGCATTATAAGTAGCAGCAGGCAATGCCTCACGAGGAGTATATCCATAAGTCTCCGATGATGACAACGGAATCTGGATGTCAATCATTTTGTCATGTGTCTCGATAACAGCCTCGTCAGGTGTTTTCCCCTTTGCTGTAGTGATATTAACAAAAAGGTCCTTACCCTCAATCTCGTACTTACCGGATTCAAGAGCATTCAAGTCATGGTTCTTCAAAAACTCAACCACTTTGGAGAATAATGGGTTCACAGACTCATAGTTCTTCAGATTTTGCAAACTGTCGATGATCATAATTACTTATATTTTTAGTAGATTTGATTATTTCTTGTCAACTTCCCTGCGTCCATGACTATAAGTGCCTGTCGCTATCACATTACCATTGGCGTCTTTCTCCACAAAACGACCATCACGGCGGTCGTCCACATAAGAGCCCTCAAAACGCTTACCATCCTTATCCTGCTCAATGGCAGGACCGTTACGCCGCCCTTCCTTAAACACACCTTTGAACTTAGAGCCATCAGCATAACGGGCTATACCCTCACCATGGATAGTGCCATCCTTAAACTGTCCCTCAAAGACATCCCCATTCCTCATGGTCAGTTTTCCTTTTCCGTTAGGCTTATCATTGTTCCATTGACCTTGGTAGACATTACCGTTTTTCCATACCAGCATACCCTCACCTTGCTTGTCGCCATTGTAAAAGCCACCAGTATATTTATCCCCATTGGCATAACGGAAGACACCCTGTCCTGTCCGTTCACCCTGAGCATAGTCACCTTCATAGACATCACCACTCTGGAACTTGTAAATGCCTTTGCCATGTGGCGCATCCTCTTTCCATTGTCCTACATATAGGTCACCATTGGAATATTTGAAGACTCCTTTCCCTTGACGGAGATTATTCACATATTGTCCCTCATAAGAAGAACCGTCAGGCCAACTGAACATCCCCTTGCCATTCTTCATATCGTCTTTCCATTGACCATCATAGGTAGCACCACCTTTATAAGTATATATACCCTGTCCGTTACGCTTGTCGGATTTCCACAAGCCGTCATAAGTGTCACCATTGAAGTAATACATGACACCATGTCCCTGTTGCTCATCAGCATACCAGAGCCCAACATATTTATTATTATTCTGGAAATAGAAGGTTCCCATCCCATGCTGATGGTCCTGGAACCATTCACCCTCATATTTCTCACCATCAGAGAATGTGTAGGTACCCTGCCCTTGTCGCTTTCCCTTCACATACTCTCCCTCATACCTGTCACCATTCTTATAGACAGCACGACCTTTACCCTGAGGTTTACCACCAGACATCTCACCTTGGTAAGTTCCTCCGTCTGCTGTAGTACAAGAGCCCAATGTGATTTTTTGAGCATAAAGTGTCAAAGAAGAAGAGACTAAAAAGACAGTTACTATATTGCGTAGTTTCATCATTGATTCAAATTTAAACTTTACAAAAGTAGGAAAAAAAGTGAGACTATCAAAATTAATTAGGGTATATTAACGCAAGATTCAGATATTTTTGTACCTTTGCACAAAAATCAACATTGAATATGAAGTTTATCGCCATTATTCCTGCCCGCTATGCGTCAACGCGCTTTCCGGGAAAACCCTTGGCTTTATTAGGCGGTCGCCCCGTCATACAACATGTTTATGAGAAAGCCTTCACCGCATTGGGAGAAGCATATGTCGCTACTGATGACCAGCGCATCTATGATACTGTTGTCGGATTTGGAGGAAAGGCCGTTATGACACGTAACGACCACAAGAGTGGCACTGACCGTATCGAAGAGGCTTGTCAGATAATAGGAACAGACGCTGATGTGATTATTAATATCCAAGGCGATGAGCCTTTTGTCCATGCTTCCCAACTGGACACCATCCAACATCTGTTTGACCATCCGCAGACCCAGATCGGAACATTAGGCAAGCATTTTGAGTCTATTGAGGCTGTTATGAACACTAACTCTCCGAAAATTGTGACTGACAGGAATGGTTTCGCACTCTATTTCAGCCGTTCTGTCATTCCTTATGTACGTGGCAAGGAGCAAAACGACTGGTTAACTCATTTCCCTTATCTGAAACACTTAGGCATTTATGCCTATCGGCGTAATATCTTACATGAGATTACCCAACTGCCGCAATCTTCTTTGGAAATAGCAGAAAGTCTGGAGCAGTTGCGTTGGCTGGAGAACGGCTATCGGATCCGTGTAGGACTTACTGAGGTTGAGACCGTTGGTATTGACACGCCAGAGGACCTACAAAGGGCTGAGACTTATTTGAAGGACATAAAGCAATAACCCTCAGATAATGATACAGTATTTCGTATTTTGCCAATCTGACCTTGTATTGGAAAAGACCTCCAATGGCTATCGGATACCCACAGAACCACCTGTTGAAGTAAAGCCATGGACAACTGTGATGAATGTCGATGGGGCAAAGGCCTTTCGAATTGAGCAGCCTCTTACTGGGAACGAGCGTTATGAGATGTGCGGATTGCGCCAAAGTTACTATCATCTCTCACATGAAGACTATTTGAAAGCAGGCAAATGCCATGAACTGCTTTATTGGGATCAGAACACAAAGTTCTGCGGAGTTTGTGGCGGTCCGATGAAGTTCCATACAGACATTTCCAAACGTTGTGAGCATTGTGGCAAAGAGGTATGGCCTCAGTTAGCCACAGCCGTCATCGTCTTAGTGCGTAAAAGAGATGAGGTGCTCCTCGTACATGCCAAGAATTTCCGTACAGACTTCTACGGACTGGTCGCCGGTTTTGTAGAAACAGGTGAGACTTTAGAAGAAGCCGTCCATCGGGAAGTCATGGAGGAAACAGGTCTGCATATTAAAAACCTCAAGTATTTTTCCTCACAACCTTGGCCTTACCCATGTGGACTGATGGTAGGCTTCACTGCCGATTATGATAGTGGGAAGATACACCTGCAAAGGTCTGAGTTGTCAAAAGGAGCATGGTTTGACAAAGACCATCTGCCACAGATACCCGAGAAACTCTCTATCGCCCGTCAATTGATAGACCACTGGTTAGAAGAAACAAGATAAGACCTTGAAATACCAAGCAACCATAGCCGACATTTTCGTGATAGTCCTATTAGGGGCTATCCTACCTTTCTCTCCACTCATCCATCCACGACAGTCAATGATGATGAGTGACAAGGTCATCGTAAAAGTTCACCAACGCCCATCTAACGACTCTATCCGCCATGCTATTCAACTGCTGGAAGATGAGATGGAAGAGATGAACTATTATTTCCGTGTTCACGATGTGACAGATGAAGGATATAATCAGATTGCCGCCCACCACACCCGACTCCAGCAGCATCAGTATTTCCTAAAGGCTTTAATGACGACGCCAACCTACCGATATATCACCTACGATACTATTGCCGCAAAAAACCGTCCTTTAATTGCTGTAAAGACAAAAGGCGGTTACTGGAAGGCAGGACAATACCATATAAGTCAAAAACTCTCCGGGAGAGGTATAACGACAGATGCTAAAGGGCGAATTGTCAGAGGGTTATGGGATCATGACACTATTGTTGTAGCATGGCGCACAGACTCTCTTGGCGTATATTTTGGCCAGATGGACAAGAACCTAATGGCTTCAGGACAAGGTATCTATCGAACCAATAACGATAACTACTATGATGGTCATTGGCAGGAGGACCACCGTCATGGCTTTGGCTACGAGTCGTCACCACATCATCAGTTACGTGTCGGTGAGTGGAAGAAAGGGCGTTTCCTTGGCGAGCGACTAAAATACACTACAGACCGCATCTATGGAATTGACATCTCCCGCCATCAGCATGAGAAAGGACGTAAGCGATTCAGTATTATATGGAAAAAACTGCGTATTCTCTCGTTGGGAAAGAAACATCCCACCAACGGTCAGACATTCCCCATCTCATTTATTTATATCAAGGCGACAGAGGGTACGACTATCCAGAATCGTTATTTCCGTCAGGATTATGTTCAGGCAAAGAGACACGGCATCCACGTCGGTGCCTATCATTTCTTCTCCATGTCTACAACGCCACAGGCGCAGGCAGCCCATTTCCTGAAATATGCGACTATTGGTAAAAACGATTTTCCACCGGTTCTTGACGTAGAGCCTTCGGAAGCACAAATCAAGAAGATAGGTGACGAGGAACTGATGCGACGCATTCGTATATGGATGGAAATCGTGGAACGCCATACAGGAAAACTTCCTATTCTTTATGTCAACCAGATGTTCATCTTCAACCACATGAAGAATGCCACAGATATTAAAAAGAAATATAATGTATGGATTGCCCGCTATGGGGAATACAAGCCTGATGTAAAACTGGTTTATTGGCAGTTGTCACCTACAGGAAAGGTGGACGGTATCACAGGCGATGTGGATATCAACGTGTTTAACGGATACCAAGGGCAATTCTCAGAATTCGTGCGTACAGGTTTTCACAGATAGAAATCCTTGGTCAACGACTTGTATTCCTCATCTCCTATGGTAATGATCGCATGGTCGCTGGCTATCGGATGCTTCACAAACGAGAGAAGATAGCGTTTCGCAGGCTTTCGCTCAACAGTACGGACACCCAGTACATGATGAGGGAAAAATCCCACAAATGTTGCTTCATCCTCCATCCGTTTCTTATAGTCAAAAGGTACGATAACAGAGAACTCTCCGTCATCCGACAACAGGCGATAGGCTGCTTGCATCAGTTCCGCATAACTCAACGTATCTGTATGCCTTGCCATATTCCGTTGCTGGTCGGGAGCATTCAAAGCATCAATAAAGTATGGTGGGTTACTAACTATCGAATCATACATTCCAAGATGTTCTTGCACCGCTTCTTGCCTAACAATAATCTGATGTCTGAAATAAGAGTTCTCCACATTCTTCTTTGCCTGTTTGACAGCACCTTCGTCAATATCTATAGCAGTAATCAGGGATTCCAGATGACGCTGCGCCATCATCAAGGCTATCAGCCCTGTTCCTGTACCTATATCAAGAATTCGTTTCCCACCTTGTGCCCATGCTCCTAACAATACACCGTCCATACCTACTTTCATAGCACACAGGTCTTGCTCCACGACAAATCTTTTGAATCTGAACATTTGCTTTCTTTTAAATCCATTGCAAAGATAACAATAAATTATCAAATGTATCTTGGTTGATTCAAAAAAATGTAGTACCTTCGCACAAAAATACCAAACATGGACGGTTATAAAATCATCAACGACCCCGTATTCGGGTTTATAAAAATCAGGAAAGGACTCCTCTACGATATCGTACAGCATCCGTTGTTTCAACGTTTGAACCGCATCAACCAACTTGGACTTGCCTCTGTAGTGTATCCAGGGGCAAGGCATACCAGATTCCAGCACTCATTAGGTGCTCTTTACCTTATGACGGAAGCCGTGAAGTCGTTGATAGAAAAAGGAGTATATATCTTCGACTCAGAGGCAGAGGCGGTAAAAGCCGCCATCCTGATGCACGACATCGGGCACGGTCCGTTCTCCCATGTACTTGAGAACACCCTGATACACGGAATCTCTCATGAGGACATCTCCCTGATGATGATGGAACAGATCAACAAGGACATGCACGGGGAACTGAACCTTGCCATCGCCATCTTCAAAGACGAGTACCCTAACAAGATTTTCCATCAGTTGATCTCCAGTCAACTTGACATGGACCGTCTTGACTATCTACGCCGTGACTCTTTCTTTACAGGTGTGACGGAAGGAAACATCGGTTCCGCACGCATTATCAAAATGCTTAATGTGAAGGATGACCGTCTTGTGGTAGACGCAAAAGGCATCTACTCCATAGAGAATTTCCTGACCACCCGACGACTGATGTACTGGCAGGTCTACCTGCACAAAACGGCTGTTGGCTACGAGAAAATACTTGTTAATACCCTTTTGAGAGCCAAACACTTAGTAAAATCCGGTAAAGAGATTTTTGCAGCCCCAGCCCTTGCCTATTTCCTTCGCAATGATGTCGATGCAGAATGGTTTATGAACCATACTGAAGCATTACAGATGTATGCTGACTTGGACGATGCTGATATCTGGAGTGCGATGAAAGTTTGGAAAAATGTTGACGATATCATCTTGTCGACACTTGCCAAGGACATGCTTGACCGCCATCTGTTCAAGGTCGAGGTCAGTGAGGAGCCTCCGACTCCCGAATACCTCGACAGTATCAGAAAGCGTATTGCCGATGCAACACATATCTCGATGGAAGAAACCTCCTATATGATGACCCTGACTGAGATTGGGAAAGACATGTATAATCCCGAGGATGACAGTATCGGTATTCTTTACAAAGACGGCACTGTCAAAGACATTGCAGAGGCTTCTGAAATATTAAATGTACATCTACTTTCCAAAAAAATACGTAAATATTACCTCTGTTATCAACGAGTTTGAGAAAAAAGTAGTAACTTTGCAAAGTTAATTTAATACTTAATAAGGAGAAAATGGAGTTTACAGCCAAACAAATCGCCGATTTCATTGGTGGACATGTGGAAGGTGACGAGCAAGTCAAAGTCCACACCTTTGCGAAAATAGAAGAAGGAAAAGAAGGTGCTATCACGTTCCTTTCTAACCCTAAATATACGCACTACATTTACGACACCCAAGCAAGTATTGTACTGGTCAATGACGACCTGGAGTTGGAAAATCCTGTCAATGCTACGCTGATACGTGTGCCAAATGCTTATGAGTGCGTGGCAAAACTGATGCAGATGTATGCCGCCTCACTACCTAAGAAGAGAGGTGTCGACCCACTTGCCTTTATCTCCAAGACAGCAGAGATTGGCAAGGATGTGTACATCGGTCCGTTTACTTACGTGGGTGATGGCGTGAAAATCGGTGATGGCTCCATGATATATCCTCATGTGACAATCTATGACGGTTGCCAGATTGGTAAGAACGTGACGATTCACGCTGGCTCTGTCATTGGTGCCGATGGCTTTGGTTTCGCCCCTAACCAAGATGGTTACGACAAGATTCCCCAAATGGGCATTGTCGTCATTGAGGATAATGTGGAGATTGGTGCCAACACCTGTGTCGACCGCTCAACGATGGGTCAGACCATTATCCATAAGGGAGTGAAACTCGATAACCTTATTCAGGTTGCCCACAACTGTGAAATTGGAGAGAACACTGTGATGTCTGCACAAGTCGGAATGGCAGGAAGCACAAAGATCGGCGCTTGGTGCATGGTCGGTGGACAAGCAGGATTCTCAGGGCATATCACTATTGCCGACAAGACGTTTATAGGAGCGCAAAGCGGTGTCATCAGTAACACGAAAGGCAATGGCGAGCAACTGATTGGCGCTCCTGCCATCGACCCGAAGGTGTTCTTCAAGGCACAGGCAGTGATGAAGCGTCTCCCTGACATGTATCGTGAGTTAGGAGCCTTACGCAAGGAATTAGAAGAATTAAAGAAACAGCATAACGCATGAAACAGAAAACACTCAAAGGCAGTTTCTCTCTCTATGGAAAAGGACTGCATACGGGACTGAACCTCACTGTGACATTCAATCCTGCCCCAGAGAACACAGGTTATAAGATTCAACGTATTGACATGGAAGGCGAGCCTGTCATTGACGCGATTGCCGAGAATGTGGTTGATACCCAGCGCGGCACCGTTCTAGCCAAGGGTGACGCACGTGTATCTACCGTAGAGCATGGTCTTGCCGCCCTCTATGCCATGGGCATCGACAACTGCATAATACAGGTGAACGGTCCTGAGTTCCCTATCCTCGATGGCAGTGCCATCCAGTATGTGGAGAAGATCAAGGAGGTAGGTGTTGAGGAACTGAACGCACCCAAAGACTGGTATATTATCCGCAAGAAGATTGAGGTGAAGGACGAGAACACCGGCTCCTGCATCACCATTCTTCCTGACGAGGCTTTCTCGCTGACTGCGATGTGCTCGTTTGAGTCTAAGTTCATCAATAGCCAGTTTGCCACACTTGAGAAAGCGGAAGACTTCGCCAAGGAGATCGCTGCCGCCCGTACTTTTGTCTTTGTTCGTGATATCGAGCCATTGTTGCAGGCAAACCTCATTAAAGGCGGTGACATGGACAATGCTATTGTCATCTATGAGCGTCAGACGACCCAGGAGCGTCTCGACCAACTTGCCGATATGTTGCATGTTGAGCATCGTGACGCCAACGAGTTAGGCTATATCCAGCATAAGCCGCTGGTATGGGAGAACGAGTGTACCCGCCATAAGTTATTAGATATCATTGGCGACATGGCACTGATTGGCAAGCCCATCAAGGGTCGCATCATCGCCACCCGTCCCGGACATACCATCAATAATAAGTTTGCCCGTCAGATGCGTAAGGAGATTCGCAAGCACGAGATACAGGCACCTATCTACGACCCCAATGAGGAGCCGGTAATGGATATCAACAAGATCCGTGAGTTGCTGCCCCACCGCTATCCCATGCAGTTAGTCGACAAGGTCATCTCTTTGGGTGCTACCAGTATCGTAGGTATCAAGAACGTGACAAGCAACGAGCCGTTCTTCCAGGGACACTTCCCCGAGGAGCCTGTCATGCCTGGCGTTCTCCAGATTGAGGCAATGGCACAATGCGGAGGACTCTTGGTACTGAACACCTTAGAGGAGCCAGAGCGCTGGTCTACTTATTTCATGAAGATTGACGACGTAAAGTTCCGTCAGAAGGTTGTACCTGGCGACACGCTGATCTTCAAGGTCGACCTCCTCGCGCCCGTCCGTCATGGTATCTCCTCCATGAAGGGTTATATCTTCGTGGGCGACCATATTGTTGCCGAGGCTACCTTCACCGCACAAATCGTAAAGAACAAGTAAATTATGGCAAACCAAATACACCCTATGGCTTTTGTCGACCCAGAGGCAAAACTGGGCGACAATAACATCATCGGTCCGTTCTGTTATATCGACAAGAATGTTATTATCGGTGATAACAATAAACTGTACAACAGCGTGACCATCCATACCGGTGCACGCATCGGCAATGGCAATGAGTTCTTCCCCGGTTCCAGCATCTCCACCAAGCCCCAGGACTTAAAGTTCAAGGGTGAGGAGACAACATGCGAAATTGGCGATAACAACTCTATCCGCGAGAATGTCACCATCAGCCGTGGCACCGCCTCGAAGGGAAAAACCAAGGTAGGCAATGGAAACCTGCTGATGGAGAACATGCATGTGGCTCACGACTGTGTGATTGGCAACGGCTGTATCATCGGCAACTCCACGAAGTTCGCCGGCGAGGTGGAGGTTGACGACTACGCTATTATCTCCGCCACCTGTCTGTTCCATCAGTTCTGCAAAGTGGGCAGTTACATCATGTTCCAAGGCGGCTCACGCACCAGTCAGGACATTCCGCCCTATGTGATAGCAGGTAAGGAGCCCGTGCGCTATGCTGGTGTCAACCTCATCGGACTGCGCCGCCGAGGCTTCAGCAATGAGACAATCGAGGCTATCCATGATGCCTACCGCATCATCTATGCGCAGGGGGTACTGAAAGACGGCATCGCAGAGGCGCGTGCCAAGTATCCTGACTCCAAGGAGGTGGAGTATATCTGTTCCTTCATCGAGAGTTCTAAGCGAGGAGTCATCAGATAATGACGCTCATCGTCATCACGGGTCCGACAGCCGTTGGCAAGACGGAACTTTGCATTGACATCGCAAGGCATTACGGTATTCCCATCATCAATGCGGACTCCCGGCAAATCTATAGGGAACTGCGCATCGGGACGGCAACACCTACCGAGGAGCAACTGAAGGCAGTACGGCATTATTTCGTAGGAAGCATCAGTATCGACGACTACTATAATGCCTCCATGTATGAGCAGGATGTGTTACGGCTGCTTGACGAGCAGTTCCAGCACTCCCCCATCCAACTGCTGGCGGGCGGTAGCATGATGTATATAGACGCTGTCTGTAACGGTATCGACGATATTCCCACCATCCGTGACGACATCCGTGAGGAGATGAAGCGACGCTATGAGCAAGAAGGGCTGGAGGCTCTTTGCGAAGACCTAAAACGACTGGATCCTGAGCATTATGAGGTAGTAGACAGGAAGAACCACCGCCGGGTGATTCATGCCTTGGAGATATGTTACCAGACTGGAAGGACCTACACTTCCTTTCGGACACAGGAGAAGAAGCAACGCCCTTTCAAGATTGTCAAGATTGGTCTGAACCGCGACCGTGACGAGTTATATAAGCGTATCAACCAACGGGTCGACCAGATGATGGAGGAAGGACTGCTTGATGAGGCAAGGTCACTCTACGGCAAGCGTGAGAACAATGCGCTGAACACGGTGGGATACAAGGAGATGTTCGCCTGTCTTGACGGCACATGGTCGCTGGAGGAGGCAGTGGAACGCATGAAGGGTAATACCCGACGCTATGCCCGCAAGCAACTGACATGGTTTAAGCGTGACGAGCAAGTACAATGGTTTAACCCACAACAAAAAGAAGAAATACTGAAGTATATATCACAATATGAATAAGTACGTAGACATGATATGTCAGGCTTCCAAGAAGTTCTGGCAGTGGTATAAGGGATTGTATGAGGGACGTAAATGGTATACGAAGACGGCAGTGGGCTTTGCCTCCTTCATCGTTGCCTTTATCCTCTATCTCTTCATGGTAGACATCAATTTCCTGTGGCTTTTCGGCAAGTCACCCAGTCTGAATACAATCATGCACCCCAAGACGACACAGGCGTCAGAACTCTATAGTGCCGACAACGTGCTTATCGGTAAATATTTCAGCGAGAACCGTACACCAGTGGAGTACGATGATGTCAACCCCGTATTCTGGCGTGCCCTTATCGACACAGAGGACGAGCGCTATTTCCGCCATTTCGGTATCGACTTCCAAGGTGTGTTCGCCGCCTTAAAGGACTTTGTGGTGCACCATGATGCCCGTGGCGCTTCCACCATCACCCAGCAGTTAGTGAAGAACATGTTCCGTGTCCGCACCGAGTACTCTACGGGGCTCTTGGGCTATATCCCTGGCGTGAAGATGCTCATCATGAAGAGCAAGGAGTGGATCACCGCCGTCAAGATCGAGATGTTCTTCGACAAGAAGGAAATCCTCACCATGTATGCCAATACCGTCGACTTCGGCTCTAATGCCTTTGGTATCAAGACGGCAGCAAAGACCTACTTCGGCACGACCCCCAAGAACCTCACTACCGACCAGTGCGCCATCCTCGTGGGACTACTCAAGGCTACCACTTATTATAATCCGCGCATCAACCCCAAGAACTCGTTTAGCCGCCGTAACATCGTGCTCAACAATATGTTACAGCACAAGGATGTCACCAAGGAGGCTTACGACACGCTGACTAAGAAACCTATCGACCTCGACTATAGCGTGGAGAACAACTATGACGGGCAGGCTCTCTACTTCCGTGAGGCGGTAGCCAACTTCCTCAGGGAATGGTGCAACGAGAATGACATAGACCTCTATCGTGACGGTCTCAAGATCTATGCCACCATCGACACCCGTATGCAGAAATATGCCGAGCAGGCTGTCACCAACCAGATGAGGATTATACAAAGGAGTTTCGATAACCACTGGCTGGGCATGAACCCGTGGCGGGACGAGCGACACCAGGAGATTCCGCATTTCATCGAGGACCTCGCCAAGAAATTACCTTATTATAAATACTTGTCGCAGAAATACAATGCCAACCAGGACTCTATCGACTATTACCTGAACAAGCCCCATAACGTCAAACTCTTCGACTATGAGCAGGGCTATATCGAGAAAGAGATATCCACTCTCGACTCCATCCGTTATATGGAGCGGTTCATGCACTGCGGCTTTGTGGCTATGGAGCCACAGACAGGACATGTGAAGGCATGGGTGGGCGACCTCGACTTCAAGACGTGGAAATACGACAAGGTGACGGCGATGCGTCAGCCTGGTTCCACCTTCAAACTCTTTGTCTATACCGAAGCCATGAACCAGGGTATCACTCCATGTGACACTCGACAAGACTCCTATTTCTCGATGAAGGTCTATGATGCCAAACAGAAAAAGGAGGTCCTGTGGGCTCCCACCAATGCCGACGGACGCTTCTCGGGGGCTCATATCACGCTGAAGCAGGCGTTCGCCATGAGCGTCAACTCTGTCGCCGTGAAACTCGGACAAGAGGTGGGTATTCCGCAGATTGTCAAGACGGCACACGATATGGGTATCAAAAGTAAACTCGACCCCACGCCGTCCCTCGCTCTCGGCTCCAGCGATGTCAACTTGCTCGAACTGGTCAATGCTTACTGCACACCCGTCAATGACGGAAAAGCACATGAGCCGGTCTTGGTGTCTCGCATTCTCGACCGCGACGGCAAGGAGATATACAATGCCGCTACTGAGGAAAAACAGACAATTCCCCAGAAGAGCGCGTTCTTCGTACAGCAACTGCTGCAAGGTGGTATGCATGGTACCAGTTCAGCACTCTACCGCTTTGTCCTGAAGTATATCAATGACACCGACTTCGGAGGTAAGACGGGTACGAGTAACAACCACTCCGACGCATGGTTTGTGGGCACCACACCCAAACTCGTCGTGGGCGCATGGGTAGGCGGTGAATACCGTTGTATTCACTTCCGCACAGGACAACTGGGACAGGGCAACCGCACCGCCCTACCCGTCTGTGGTAACTTCCTTGAACTCGTCTTGGGCGATCCTGCCTTCAAACAGTATCACGCTAAGTTCGTCACTCCTAAAGACCTTGACGCTAATGTCATGGCATACAACTGTGGTGGCTATTTCAAGGCTGCGTCCGATTCTGACACCCTTGTCACAGACAGCATCCATCATGGTGACATCCCCGTCGTAGAGGGTCAGACTGACAACACCACACCTACCCCTTCCGACGACAAGGCGAATCAGACACCCATCCCCACTGAGCCACAAGCCGCAGAAGAACCTAAGGAGTAATTGATGTCTCCCGACATCCTCACAGGCAGGAGGCGGCATCTTCGCATGAAGTTGGTATGGGCTTCGGAACAAAACAAGTTGTTTTGTTCTCAAAGAAGGCATCCCTATCATCGACTAAGACTATCCTAATCGGAACAAAACAACTTGTTTTGTTAATGGAGAAATCAAGGGTATTTTATACCGAAAGCACCTTTCCTTGTCACCGTTGCCACCTCGTTGTTACCTATAATTGCCTGATAACTAAATAGTTTTG
>DEJF01000013.1:0-1252 GCA_002353225.1 Prevotella sp. UBA2755
AGAATCACGTCACCAGTAGCATGCCTGTCCCGTTTTTGAAAAGGATCAAGGTTTACACCGCTTCCGATAAAGTTTTCGATAGTAAACCTTGATCCTTTATAGGGGATAACCTTTATCGGATACGACGTAAAGTATTATCCGGATGAGGGTAAAAGTCCTCCGCAATCGAGAAGTCGAGTTGGCGTTTCTCGATATTGGCTCTGGCGACTTTGATACGGATAGGGTCACCCAACTGGTATTTGTGGTGATGGCGACGACCTACCAGACAGTAGTTCTTCTCGTCAAACTCGTAGTAGTCGTCGTCAAGGTCACGCATAGGTACCATACCCTCACAGTGGTTCTCGTCTATCTCACAATAGATACCATATGACTGGATACCGCTGATATGAGCATCGTAGGACTCCCCGACCTTGTCTGCCATGAACTCCACCATCTTGTATTTGATAGAGTCACGCTCTGCCTGTTGTGCTACTAACTCCATATCGGAGCAGTGCTCACACAACTCCTCGTACTTATCCTGATTGGCACTGCGGGCACCGTCCTGGTACTTCGTCAGCAGACGGTGTACCATCGTGTCAGGATAACGACGGATGGGGGAGGTGAAATGGGTATAGTAGTCGAAGGCGAGTCCATAGTGTCCGATATTATGCGTCGAGTATTTCGCCTTCATCATGGCACGCAGGGCTACCGTCTCGATCAACTTCTGCTCCTTCTTACCCTGACAACCCTCCATCAGCGCATTCAGACTCTTGGAGATAGCACCCTTCGTTCCTGAGGTCTTCATCTTATAACCAAACTTCACGACGAACTCACGCAACGTCTCCAACTTGGTGGGGTCTGGTTGGTCGTGGATACGGTAGGGCAGCGTCTTCGCCTTGGTACCCTTCTTCACCTTACCCACACTCTCGGCGACAAACTTATTGGCGAGCAGCATGAACTCCTCGATGAGTTGGGTGGCATCCGTCGATTTCTTGAAATAGGCACGGATGGGTTTGCCGTCCTTGTCGATATCGAAATGCAACTCCTCACGGTCAAACTTCACGGCACCGCCCTTGAAACGCTTCTCACGCAGTTTCTTGGCGAGACGGTCGAGGACTTTCAGGTTGTCGGCATACTCCACGGGGTCTGAGTTCTCTGACTTCCCCATCAGGATATCCTGCACCTCCTCATAGGCATAACGGCGGTTACTCTTGATGACGGTATGGGCGATATGTCCGTTCTTGATATTCGCCTCCTCGTCAAGGGTCACGAT
>DEJF01000013.1:1360-11865 GCA_002353225.1 Prevotella sp. UBA2755
TTCACCGCCTCCTTGTCGATGATACTACCCTCCTTGACATAATGCGACACATCAGCGATATGCACACCAACCTCCCAGAGTCCCTTGCCGGCAGGACGGATACTCAAGGCGTCATCGAAGTCCTTGGCATCCTTCGGGTCGATCGTACAGGTGAAGACATCACGGAAGTCCTCCCTGCGTTTGATCTCCTGCTCCGTGATACCTGGTTCTATCTTCTCAGCGGCATCCTCGACAGCCTTCGGATATTTATAAGGGAGTCCGTACTGGGCGAGGATAGCATGCATCTCCACATTATTGTCACCCTCCTTACCGAGCACGTCAACCACCTCACCCACGATGCTCTTCGAGTCCTTCGAGGGCCATTGGGTGATCTTGACGACAGCCTTGTCACCTGTCTTACCACCCTTTAACTTCTTCTTGGGAATGAGGATATCATGTACGAAGATATTTCCTTCTGTCACGAGGAAAGCATAGTCTTTCTCCACTTGCAGTTTTCCAACCGCCTGGTCCATCTTATGCGACAGGATCTCCACCACCATCGCCTCCTTGATATGGTTCCGACGGCGAGCCATCATCGTCACCTTCACACGGTCACCATTGAGGGCAAACATCGAGTTACGCTCTGAGACGAAGATGGGTTTACCACCATCGTCCGGCTGGAACGAGTTCTTGCCATTCGCCTTACGGATAAAGGTACCCTCCTGCACCTGTGTCTTCAGGTTCAGACGATACGAGTTATCAGATGCCTTGGTGAGATAGTCGTCCCAAGCCATCTCGTCCATCGTATCGATGGCGAGCATCTTTGCCGGGTGTGTATCGAGTTTCAGGGCACGGAATATCTGTTTGAACGAATACGTCTCGTTAGGATGTTCTTGGAAAAAAGTCTGCAGCATCTCTACGACCTGCTTCTTCGTCAGTCTTTTACCACCTTTCTTTTTACTCATAGTCATTCGTTTTTTAGTTTCTTTGTGGCAAATATACAAATAATTCTCAATTTATTCGTATCTTTGTGCCCAAATTAAATAAAATTATGAAGATACTCATTACAGGAGCCAGTGGTTTTATCGGTTCTTTCATCGTGGAGGAAGCACTAAGACAAGGTTTTGAGACATGGGCAGCGATCCGCAAGTCGAGTTCCAAGGCTTTCTTGCAGGATGAGCGTATCCATTTCATCGAACTGGATTTCTCGTCGCAGGAACAGTTGGAGGCACAACTGAAAGGGCATGCGTTCGATTACGTGGTGCATGCCGCAGGAGCCACGAAATGCTTGCATCAGGAGGATTTCTTCCGTATCAACACAGAGGGTACCAAGTATTTCGTCAAGGCACTGCTCAACCTCCAGATGCCCATCAAGCGGTTTGTCTATATCAGTAGTCTGAGCATCATGGGTGCTATCCGTGAGCAACAGCCCTACGAGGAGATCCGGGAGGGTGATGAGGCGAAACCCAATACTGCCTATGGCAAGAGTAAGTTGGAGGCAGAGAAATGGTTGGAGACACAGTCAATACCTTATATTATATTAAGACCCACTGGGGTCTATGGTCCTCGGGAGCGTGACTATTTCCTGCAGATACAGAGTATCAAGCGCCACATGGACTTTGCAGTGGGCTTCCAGCGTCAGGACATCACCTTTGTCTATGTCACGGATGTGGTACAGGCGATCTTCCTCGCCTTGGAGAAAGGGGCTGTCGGACGCAAGTATTTCCTCTCTGACGGGGAGGTTTATCAGTCGGCGACCTTCAGCGACTTGGTACATGAGGAGTTAGGTCGTCCCTGGTGGATCCGTGTGACGGCACCTATCTGGCTATTGCGTATCATCACCTGTGTGGGTGACTGGTGGGGCAGGAAGACGGGTAAGATGTCGGCACTGAACAATGATAAGTTTAATATCCTCCGTCAGCGTAACTGGCGTTGTGATATCCAACCAGCCCGTGAGGAACTGGGTTACGAACCGCAAGTCAAACTCGCCGAGGGTGTTCGTCGCAGCATCCGATGGTATCAAGAGAATCACTGGTTATGAGAAGTCTGTGGGCTGTCGAGAAGGTTATCTTCACTTATATCGCCTTCACCATCTTGTTGATGGTGTGCTTCTGGGACAAGCAGGTGAACGCCACCCAGATGCTGGTGATGCGTTTGGAGGTGGTGCTCCTTATCATCGCGATGTGGATGCTCTACTGTTGGAAACCCTGTAAACTGACTCGCTTATTACGGGTGGCGGTCTTGATGATTTCCTTGTCGTGGTTTTATCCGGATACCTATGAGGTCAACCGGGTACTGCCCAACCTCGACCATATCTTCGCAGGTTTAGAGCAACAACTGTTTGGCTGTCAGCCCTCCCTGCTCTTCTCCCAGGTATGTCCCTGGGGATGGTTCTCGGAGTTGATGTGCATGGGGTATGTCAGTTATTTCCCCTTGATGGTGACCATCCTTCTTTATTATTTCTTCCGCCGCTATCAGGAGTTCGGGATGGCATCGTTTGTACTGATCTCCTCTTTCTTCATCTATTACACCATCTTCGTCATCCTGCCAGTGACAGGTCCGCAGTTCTATTATCTCGCGGCTGGTACCGACAAGATAGCGGCTGGCATCTTCCCTAACCTGACAGATTATTTCCTGACACATAGTGAGCGTATGGCAGCACCAGGTTGGAGCGACGGCTTCTTCTATCACCTGCTGGATATCGCCCATGATGCGGGAGAGCGTCCTACGGCAGCCTTCCCCAGCAGTCATGTGGGAGTGACCACCGTCATCATGCTCCTTGCCGCCCATACTCGCAGCAAGAGACTCTTCTTCTCGATGCTTCCTTTTTATATATTAATGTGTTTCTCCACCGTCTATATCTATGCCCACTATGCCATCGATGCCATTGCAGGACTCCTGACAGGTATTGTGATTTACTGGGTACTTCGGTTAAGGGCAAAAAAAATGGAACTCCGCTGAGTTCCTAAAAATCTTTGTTAACCTTAAATCTAATACTATGAAAAACACGTTGCAAAGATACGAACATTCTGAAAATCTGCAAGTTCTGACTGCATATTTTTTCTGTGTCCGCACACTTTCTTGACATAAATCAACCCAAAAGAACGAATTTCAACGAAAAAATTTGGTTGTTTCCCAATTAATTTCTATCTTTGCACACGATAACGAGACATAGTAATGATTAGGGATTTCGACAGGAAAGCGTCGGAATTCTTTATTTTTTTGAACATTTAAATAATTAAATAAGTATGGCTTATATGTCACAAGAGGGCTACGACAAGTTGGTAGCCGAACTGCAGCGATTGGAGAGTGTGGAGCGTCCAAAGGCTTCCGCAGCCATCGCAGAGGCTCGCGATAAAGGCGACCTGAGTGAGAATAGTGAGTATGATGCCGCCAAGGAGGCTCAGGCTCACTTGGAGGACAAGATCAACCAGTTAAAGGTGACCATCTCTGAGGCGAAGATCGTGGACACCTCTCGTCTGAGCACAGACTCTGTGCAGATCCTGACGAAGGTGGAGATGACGAATCTCACCACCAAGTCGAAGATGTCGTACACCATCGTCAGTGAGAACGAGGCAGACCTCCGTGCTGGTAAGATCTCTATCAAGACACCCATAGCACAAGGCTTGCTGGGTAAGAAGGTAGGTGACGAGGTGGAGATTAAGATTCCTCGTGGCACCATCAAACTACGTATTGACAATATCTCTATCGCTTAATCCTCGAATATTATGGACATTTTCAGTAAAATCGCAGCAGGCGAGATTCCCAGTTACAAATGTGCGGAGAACGATGAGTTCTACGCTTTTCTGGACATCAACCCCTTGGTCAAGGGACATACGTTGGTGATTCCCCGTCGTGAGGTGGATTATTTCTTTGATATGGATGACGACGAGTTGGCACGCTATCAGCAGTTTGCCAAGCGTGTAGCCATCGCCATCAAGAAGGCGTTCCCCTGTCGTAAGGTGGCTCAGGTCGTATTAGGCTTGGAGGTGGCTCATGCGCATATCCACCTCATCCCCATGCAGAGTGAGGCTGATGCCGACTTCCGCCGTGAGAAACTCAAACTCACGGAAGAGGAGTTCAAGGAGATAGCAGCGAAAATACAAAAGGCGTTTGAGTAAACCCTTAGACCCTCTCAACTCCCCCTGTTTAGGGGGAGTTTTTTTATTTATATGAGTCTTATTCCTCCCCCTAAACAGGGGGACAGAGGGGGTCTTATATTCCTCCCCCTAAATAGGGGGACAGAGGGGGTCTTATACATACTCATCCCCATATTTGATCTGCACCTCATTCACATATTTGCGAACGAGTGCCGAGGAGTCGCCTTTCTTACAGATCAACAATACGTTGTCATTCTCTGCGACAATGTAGCCGTCGAGTCCGTTGATGACACCTAACCTGCCTTTCGGCAACTTGATGACGTTGTTATGGCAGTCTTCCAGCATCACCTCTGAGTCGACTACCACATTGTCACCCTGTCCTCTGCTCATATACTCATAAAGGGCATGCCATGTTCCTAAGTCTGCCCATCCGAAGTCACAGTTCATGACACACACATTCTCCCCATGCTCCAACACGCCTTGGTCGATAGACAGGTTGGGATAGGAGGGATAGTTCTCCTTGACAAAAGCCATCTCCTCCTCAATGGTGATGTCCAAACGGGTATTGTCGAAACGGTTCAGCACTTCCGGGAATAACTGGCGGAAGCACTGGTTCAGGTAATGGGCATTGGCAAGGATGATACCCGTGTTCCACAGGAACTCCCCACTGTCCATGAACATCTGGGCGAAGTCACGCTCTGGTTTCTCCACAAACGATTTCACGGTGCATATCTTAGCCACCTTGGCACGCTCCGGCATGATATAGTCGCCCTTCTGGATATAACCGTAACCGGGTTCCGGACGGGAGGGCTTTACCCCCAGTGTCAACAGGTTGTTATGATGTGACACAAAATAGAATGCCTCTTCGATATTCTGGTAGAACGCCTCTTCGTTCAGCACCAACTGGTCGCTGGGTGTGATGATGACGTTCGCCTCTGCGTCTCTGCGGCATACTCTCATATTAGCCCAGGCGACACTTGGAGCCGTCCCTCGGTTGATGGGTTCTATCATCAGGTTCTCCTCATGCAAGTCGGGGAGTTGCTCCCTGACAATAGGAGCATATTCTTTATTCGTACAGATAAACACGTTCTCTTTGGGCAGGATCTTCACAAAACGGTCGAAGATCTGTTGTAACTGCGTACGTCCTACACCGAAAAAGTCGATAAATTGTTTGGGTTTCTCATCCCTGCTGCAGGGCCATAGGCGCTTTCCCTTTCCTCCAGCGAGGATCACACAATAGTTTTTCTTGTTAATTTCCATAAGATTAGATTTATTTCTTATTCTGCTACGAAGATACGAAAAACCATGCTATCTACCAAGAAAAATCAGAAAAAACAAGAAAAATTAAAAATTTTCAATTCTCAATAGTCTATTTTCAATTATTATTTGTATCTTTGCACCCGAAATTTTGAGCCCAGATGGCGGAATCGGTAGACGCGCTGGTCTCAAACACCAGTGGGGCAACCCATCCCGGTTCGAGCCCGGGTCTGGGTACAAAGGTTCAAAATGGCAAGCGCTGTGAGAGTCATCTTACAGCGCTTTTTCATAAATGTTACAACACAATTAAACGAATACGACAGTGATACGTCAAAAGAG
This sequence comes from Prevotella sp. UBA2755, assembly GCA_002353225.1. Lineage (GTDB taxonomy): Bacteria > Bacteroidota > Bacteroidia > Bacteroidales > Bacteroidaceae > Prevotella. Next base: position 7,036 of record DEJF01000013.1, read on the forward strand.
GGTTATGAATAGATTCATCGTTTCCACCTTATTTATAATAATAGGGACCATAGCAGCCTTCGCACAGGGCTCAGTAAAGGGTAGGGTATTAGACAAGCAGACCGACGAGGTCATGGAGTTCGTAAATGTCGTGGTTGAGACACCAGCAGGTAAGTTGGTGAAGGGGGCTATCACGGATGTCAGTGGTCAGTTTCATATCACTGGTCTGAAAGACGGAACCTATCAGTTGCAGGTCTCTTTCGTAGGCTATAAGACATTGACACGTCAGTTCACCCTCTCGGCAAAGAACCGTCAGGAGCATTTTAATGCGTTGTATATCTCAGAGGATGCTAAAATGTTAGGAGAGGTACAGGTTACTGGTCAGCGCTCACAGATGAAACTGGAGGTCGACCGTAAGGTATTCTCTGTCGACCAGATACTGGCTGCCGCTGGCGGTTCGGCAACTGACTTGCTGGAGAATATCCCCAGTGTGGAGGTGACGACGGATGGTGAGATATCCCTGCGTGGTAACTCCAGCGTGGAGGTATGGATCAATGGTAAGGCAAGTGGACTCACTTCTGACAACCGTGCGGAGATCCTGCAACAGATTCCTGCGGAGAGCATTGAGCGTATTGAGGTCATCGATAATCCCTCTGCGAAATATTCTCCTGAGGGCTCTGCTGGTATTATCAATATCGTGTTGAAGCGTGACCGTAAGGGTGGTTATTATGGTTCTCTGCGTGCTGGTGCTAATATCCGTGGGGGATGGAATACCAGTGGTAATATCAATTACTCCAGTGGTGTTCTCGATGCCTATGCTAATATCGGATTCCGCCGTCGTAAGGGGAGTGGGGGTAGTGAGAGTGAACAGCACTATAAGCAGACTAACCAATATCAGAACTACGATAGCGAGAGCAAGAACAAAGGTCATAACCTCTTCACCCGCTTGGGGCTCACCTGGCATTTCACCAAGAACGACGACCTTTCTTTTGGTGGCATGATGATGCACGGCAAGTTCCATAACCGTAACTACACGCCTTATCACTATGGTACTATCGGTGCTGCTGAGGACACTTACCGTATGTTCCGTCTAAACAGTGGGGATGGTGATATGCATTTCTATCATGCGGAGATGGGTTATGAACACCGTTGGACAGACACCCATAAGTTGACTGCTAACGTGGAGTACAACCGCTGGATGAGTGATAACGACAATACCTACCAGGACTCTGTTTGGTATGTTGATGTGCCACAGTATGTTGATGTGCCGTATGTTGATGTGCCACATCAACAAACAATTTACTCCCACCAGTTCCGCCCCATGCATGTCCGCAACCGCTCTTGGGAGGCAAAACTGGACTACGAGAATCAGATATCAGAGAACTTCAAGTTAGAGGCGGGTTATAATGGTCGCTTCTCCCATGAGAACACCCCACAGGAGTCTTGGATGACAGACAACTGGGAGGGCACCAACCTCGTGGAGGATGAGTTGTATTACAATCGCTTCATCTATTCGATGGACACCCATGCACTCTATGCTACTGTCAATACGAAGATCGGAAAACTGGGTGTCATGGCTGGACTGCGTGGTGAGTACTGGAAGGTGAATACGGAGAGTTATGACTATGCACAGGAGCATGGGACGGCAGCGAAGGATGAGCCGTACAAGAAGGACTTCTTCAAACTCTTCCCTTCCTTGTTCCTGAACTATGAGTTGACGGAGAGCGCCCAACTACAGTTGAACTACACCTACCGCCTGCGTCGTCCTTGGGGTGGACAACTCAACTCGTTCCGCAATACCAGTGACGCCTCCATGGTGTCGTTTGGTAATCCGGAACTGACACCTGAGTACACACACTCTATCTCTCTCAACTTCCTGAAGACATGGGAGCAACATACGCTGAGTATCTCTACCTACTATCGTCCTACGACAGATGTCATGCAGCGTATCCGCTATCAGAATGCCGCCGATGGGATGATGTATATGACGACGATGAACCTCACCAAGCGACAGAGCCTGGGCGTGGAGATTATCGGCAAGAACAAGTTCTTCCGCATCCTCGACCTTACCACGACGGTCAATGGTTATTTCAATAAACTCGACGGTTTCTCTTACGTCATCGACGGACAGACGGTCACTGGTGAGAGCGACAAGAGTTTCTCATGGGATGCCCGTATGCTCGCATCCCTCATCCTGCCATACGACATCTCCCTGCAACTCACAGGTAACTACCGCTCCCGTGGAGTCATCACACAGGGTTATCGCAAGCCGAACGCTTCCCTCGACCTCGGCTTCCGCAAGAACTTCTTCAATAAGACCATTGCCGTTGCCATCAACTGGCGTGATGTCTTCAACACCCAGCATTGGGAGAACTATACCGAGAGCGACACCTTCTGGCGTCACCAGAAGAACTGGCGTGACCCGAATGTCAACTTCCAAATCACATGGAACTTCGGTAATATGAACAACCAGCGCCGCCAGGGGGAGCGTGAGGAACTGCAGCAACCTGCGAACGAACAGCCCCAGCAGAACCAAGGCTATCAATCTGCAGGTGGAGAGGAGTAAGAATTTTGCATAAATTCTAAAATTTTTCACGCTTTATTAGTTAAATATCAATAATTCTTTGTATCTTTGCCCACGAGTTCATGCCGTACTTGTCCTCAGGGACAGTGAAGGTGTGGGCAAAAACTTATTGGAACAGCGTCTTACAACGCTTTGTTTTTGGTCGTTTGAACCTAGGAAATTCAACGTTAAGTCAAGAACATTGCAGAGTTAGATGTTACGGGTAGGTATAAACTTTCCCGTTAGTGTGCAGAGGATGAAAGTCCTCAAGCACACTTAACGGGTGTAAATATACCAACGGCGTGAGCATTAATTCTGTCTGTTTACTTAACGGGTTTTCCTAGGACCTAAACGACGGACGGGCAGAGTGAGAGTTCACGCTCTTTTTGTGTCTGGTGGTCAACACTTATCCCTGACCCCATTTCCCAATAGGGCGCGCTGTTTCACAGACAGAGCGTATGAACAACGACTCAAAGGAGGAAAACACAGCCGCTGGAGTGGGTGCCATGTTGCACAAACCCCACGGCGGAGCCGTTCCAGCAACCCAGGAAGACACTGCTTCTGGCGCATGGTATGTAGCGGTTGTAAAAGGACGTAACGAGGTGCGTTGCCATCAGTTATTGAGTGACCTGCCCGACCGTATCGGTTATCCCATAGAGTCTTATGTTGCCTCTCAGCAGGAACTCCATTTCTATGCCAACCGCACCAGACGACTGGTAGAGCGTGTCGTCATCCCCGGCAAGGTGTTTATCCGTGTCGACCAGCAGCACCGTATTGATGTGCTGAAGCAGTGTCCCCTCATCAGTCATTATATGATGGATGCGGCAAGAGACCTGCGTAACGGTTTCCGCAACTTCGCCCAGGTGCCCGACCGGGAGTTAAGCCAACTCCGTGACTTACTTGCCATCGCTGATGCTCCGGTTGAGTATAGCGAGACCCGTCCGCGGAAAGGCGACAATATCCAGGTACTCAGTGGCAGGTTCCACGGCATGAAAGGCAGTATCATAGACGACCATGGTGGTAAATATGTCATGGTCATCCTCGACAGCCTTGGCACTTTCCGTTTCAAACTCCCCGTCAAAGACATCGGTAAAATCCAATGACCAATTCAAACCCATCTTCTCTCCCGAAGCAGGAGGAGTTAGAGAGCACCTGCTACGCTCTCCGACAGAAATGCTACCGCTCCATGTTCCTCATGGACAGTGATTACCTCGACGACTACACATCACTGATCTCCGAGGTGTCTGCGGCATGCAAGCATCTCCTTACGGTCGAGACGCAAAGCCCTATGGAGGAGGCACTCATCTGCCTCACGGTCCTGGTCGGCTATAGTGTCACCATCCGTAACGAGGGAAACATCATGAGAGCGGTAGACCGTGCCAAGGCAGTCCTTCCCCAGTTAGCAGACGACCGTCTCAAGGCACACCTTAATATATATATATACGGAGAGACCGAAGACGAGCAGTATGCCGATGAGGCTCACCGCCTCTTCTCCCAGTTCCCCAAAGCCTCCCTCACCGAGGAAGACAAGTGGGCACTCCAGTCCTTAGAGGACATCGTTCATCCGTCTATGACGTTTTCATAAGAAAGAATTGGCTGCTAACAAGAGACTCAATATGCAAAAATTGATAAATAATAATCCTTAGAGCGATAAGTTTCAAAAACTTTTTCGTATCTTTGTGCACGATATATGTAAGAATATAAAGATATGATTACGACAAGTACTCCACAGACTAATGAGATGACCACAGTAGATGCACTGTGGGTTCTCATTCAAGGTCAGACGAAGGCCGTCCGCAAGGCACTTACAGAGCGTCTTTTGGCTGAGCAGGATAAGACAAAAGTCCAAAAAGCGATGGTTAAAGATAGTCTAACAAGAGCATTTGACGAACTCCATTCAGGTAAAGTTCATCATGATGCTCGTAAACTCTTTGTTGAGTACGAGTAATGAAAGTAACCTTTAACTATCTTGACGAATTTCAGCGTGGGGCTAAAGCCCTTCACAAGAAATATCCTTCTTTTGAAGACGACTACAATACTTTTCTTGACGAATTAGAAAAGAATCCCTTTTTTGGCGAGTCATTAGGTAAGCATACCTATAAGTATCTTCAAATGTCTCCGATGTCTATCTTCGCAGTCTTGTGCAAGAGGTAGAAGGAAAATAGTTTTTAGCGTTAAACGTCATTAATGTGATTACCTGAAAGGGCCGCTCGGAACCTTTGGGGCTATACGTCAGTAATCGTCTCTGACACTTCCATAAGAAAGGTAAGCATCCAATCCCTTTTTAG
>DEJF01000036.1:0-32808 GCA_002353225.1 Prevotella sp. UBA2755
ATCTATAATAAACGAGGGTATGATAACAACGTTTTACCCTCGTTTTTAGCTATTGAAAAAATGGGGCTTGAACTTTAGCAGTATGCCAAGTTTTTTTACTTTTGCACCCATAGAGCCCCGAAGAAGCCACAGCACCCAATAAAAGAACGTTAAATACGTTAAAAGTGGCCTTTTGGAAAGCGTATAGAAAGCGTATTTCGAGTTTCATACTTTTTAGGGGCTAAAGCACTGATTATCAATTATGAAAATCTAGTGCATCGGAAAGTAAAAAATAAAGATTACGATAAAAGTATGACTATACCACTTACTGCTATGTAGGCATAGACGATATAGCGGAAGATGCGGCTGGGGATGTGTTTAAACACATAGGCGCCTAAAGTCGTTCCTATGATGACTCCACCAAGTCCAAAACAGTAATCCATCAGGATGGTAGAAGTCAAGAAGCCGTTATAGGCTCTCACACCTGTCATCATCACATTGCCAATCAGAAAGTAGGTCTGCGCCATAGCCATGTAATGTTCCTTCGAAGGCTCACTCTGGATGAAATAAAGCACGGCTGGCGGGCCTTGCATGCCAAAGAAGCCTCCCATCAGTCCGCTGAGTGTACCAGCACCAACCTGTACTCGTTTGGTTGTCGGCAGTTTTATCTTCTGACTGAACAGCGCAAAATAAATGCTGATAAGGATGAGAGCCATACCCAGGATCCGTTTCAGTCACCTTCAAGAACTCTGGATTATACATGAAGAACGAAGTCTTGCGGGTATCATGCCAAGCCAGTCGACCAATCTCCTCACCCCATAGAAGTACTTTCAAGACCTCAATGAGTGTGCTTAACTATTGAGCGATGAGTTGCTGGCTGAGAAGTCGGATGACTACGGGATTCATATCTCAGTTTGCTAAATTTGTCAGTCCTTTTTCTTAAATATGACGGAGGCTTCCCTTGAAGGTTATGCCCCTTCGACTTCTAGACTACTAAACGAAACGTATGCATCAGATGCCAACCATGTGTAAGATATGCCGATACATAGTAAGCACGGTTGAAATCGTTGCAGAAGGGTGAAGAACTGCGGTACAGCACACCACTTGCAATGTTGCCGACATGCACCATACGGGCATTGGCAAACTCCTCGTCGGAGATGGGGTAACCATCGCGATCGTTGTAGTATTTCATGCTTAGTGCCTGTTGTACGTCAAGACTGCCGCCCTTTTCCCACATCCTGATGACGACACGCTGTCCTTCCTGCCCTGTGAGTTCCTCAGGCAAGCCTATATTGTTGGCTGTAAAGCAAATACTCGGATATGTCGGATAGGCAACACAAAGATATTCTCCATGACGAGTGTAGAAACCATCGTAGTAAGGCATGACTATTTCCATCTCATCGATCGTAATGCTGATGATGTCACCCAGTGTGAATCCTGCCTTCATCATGTCTTCCTCCTTGATATCTAACATAGCGGCACCAAATTCGTTATACGACGTGATTTTGCCGTTCAACACAGGCAGATCGTAGACATTGTCATCGTCTGAGCAAGACATCACCAGAGGCAATAGGGTCACAAAAACCAAGAAGACAACGGACCTCCAACCATATCGTAATAATACAGAATACGACAAATGTTTCAATTGGATGGTATTCATATTTTATAATTATTTATGACTATTACTCTTCCATCAGTTTACGATAGCGGGTACGTTTAGGTTCCTCCAATCCCAACCGTTGTGCTTTATTCGTTTCGTATTCTGAGTAGTTACCCTCAAAATAGAAGACATTACCCTCTCCCTCAAAAGCGAGAATATGTGTACAGATACGGTCTAAGAACCATCGGTCGTGACTGATAATGACAGCACAGCCGGCAAAAGCCTCCAGACCTTCCTCCAAAGCACGAAGGGTGTTGACATCGATATCATTGGTAGGCTCGTCGAGCAAGAGCACGTTACCCTCTTGTTTCAGGGCGATGGCAAGATGCAGACGGTTACGCTCACCACCAGAAAGCACCCCGCATTTTTTCTCTTGGTCAGCACCACTGAAATTGAAACGCGACAGATAAGCACGTACATTGACATCTTTGCCACCCATACGGATGGTCTCATTACCCCCACTCACAACCTCATAGACCGACTTATTGGGGTCTATATCCTTATGCTGTTGGTCGACATAACTGAGTTTGACCGTCTCTCCCACATTGAACGTACCAGCATCAGCCTGTTCCATTCCCATGATCAGACGGAACAAGGTCGTCTTACCGGCACCATTAGGACCTATCACTCCCACAATACCGTTTGGTGGCAACATGAAGTTAAGGTCACTGAACAGCACCTTCTCATCAAAAGCCTTTGCCACATGTTCAGCCTCTATCACCTTATTTCCCAGACGAGGACCGTTAGGAATGAAGATTTCCAGTTTCTCCTCCTTTTGTTTCTGTTCCTCATTGAGCATCTTGTCATAGGAGTTCAGACGTGCCTTACCTTTGGCATGACGAGCCTTGGGAGCCATACGTACCCACTCCAACTCTCGTTCCAACGTCTTACGACGCTTAGAAGCGATCTTCTCTTCGAGAGCGAGTCGCTGACTTTTCTGCTCCAACCATGATGAGTAGTTACCTTTCCAGGGGATACCTTCACCACGATCCAGTTCGAGAATCCACTCGGCTACATCATCGAGGAAATAACGGTCGTGGGTGACGGCAATCACCGTACCCTCATATTGCTGTAGATGTTGTTCGAGCCAGTCAATAGACTCTGCGTCAAGATGGTTGGTAGGCTCATCGAGCAAAAGAACATCGGGTTTCTGCAACAACAAGCGACAGAGAGCCACACGTCGGCGCTCACCCCCCGACAGGTTCTCCACACTTCGATCACCAGCAGGACAGTTCAGTGCTGCCATGGCACGGTCCAGTTTCGAGTCCATGTTCCATGCGTCCGTCGAGTCGATGATATCCTGTAACTCTGCCTGTCGAGCCATCAGTTTCTCCATCTTGTCAGCATTCTCATAATACTCTGGGAGTCCGAATTTCACATTGATATCATCATACTCTGCAAGGGCGTCATACACATACTGCACTCCCTCCATCACATTCTCCTTCACCGTCTTCGTATCATCCAAGGGAGGATCCTGAGGCAGATAACCGACACTATAGCCAGGGCTCCATACCACATTACCCTGATACTGTTGGTCGATACCTGCAATAATCTTCATCAGGGTCGACTTACCAGCACCATTCAGACCAATGATACCAATTTTCGCCCCATAGAAGAAACTGAGGTAGATATTTTTGAGTACTTGTTTCTGGTTCTGCTGGATGGTCTTACTCACTCCGACCATCGAGAAAATCACTTTCTTATCGTCAACTGTTGCCATATATTTTTAAATTCTAAACTATCAACTCTAAACTATCATAGTCCTCTTGCCTTAAGCAATCCTGCTGCATCAGGAGCCTGAAGACCAGTGAACTCCCTAAACATCTGCATTAGGTCACGGGTATTGCCTCGGCTCAGAATCTGGTCACGGAACGATTGTCCGACGGCAGGTTTCAATGCACCACGTTTAGCAAAACAATCGGCAATATTCACGGCAAGCACCTCTGTCCACAGATAACTATAGTACCCTGCCGCATAGCCGCCTCCCCAAACATGATTAAAATAGGAAGTGGAATAACGAGGAGGTATTTGGGTATCCAATAATCCTATAGCCTCTAAAGCCTTTCGCTCGAATGCTGGTGCTTCGGCAGCAGTAGGAATTTCATCCTCACTGAGCATGTGCCATGCCATATCAAGACAAGTGGCGGCAAGATTCTCACCCAGTGCATAGGCTGAGTGGAAATTGATGGAATTCAGCATCTTCTCCTTCAGATCGGCTGGCATGGCAGCACCTGTCACCGCATGTTTCGCATAATGGTCGAAGACCTCCGGGATGGTGGCAAACGACTCATTGAACTGCGACGGCATCTCCACAAAGTCACGAGCCACAGCAGTACCACTCAACGAGTTATACTCACAGTTGGAGAGGATACCATGAAGGGCATGTCCAAACTCATGGAAGAGAGTGGTCACCTCATCCCATGACAGCAGACTGGGTTGACCTTCGGGAGCCTTGGCATTGTTACACACATTATATATCAAAGGCTTCTGATGACGGAAACTGCTCTGTTTGGCAAACGAACTCATCCATGCTCCACCCCGTTTGGTAGGACGACGGAAATAGTCGCTATAGAAAAGAGCCAATGTCTTACCGTCTTTGTCAATCACCTCAAACACCTTCATATCGGGATGATAGGTCGGGATGTCATGCCGACGCTTGAAAGTGAGTCCATAGACACGGTTAGCGGCATAGAACACTCCATTCTGCTGCACACTGTCGATATTGAAATAAGGCTTCACATCATCCTCTGACAAAGAGAACTGTTCTTTCTTCATCTTAGCGGAATAATAGAAGCGGTCATAAGGCTCCAACTTAAACGACTTACCCATTGTCTTACGGGCATAATCCTCAATTGCCTTTGTCTCTGCCTTCGCCTTGGGAGTATATTCCTTGATGAGTTGTTTCAAGAAGGCATACGCATTCTCTGGGTTCTTCGCCATACGATTCTCCAGCGAATAGGCGGCATAATTAGGATAACCCATCAGTTTTGCCTTCTCGGCACGCAACTTAGCAATCTCCACCACGATGGGGAAAGTATTATATTTCCCGGTACCGTCAGCACGATGGACAGATGCCTCATAGACACGGCGACGCAGATCACGGTTGTCGAGACTGGCGAGAATTGACTGCTGAGTGGTATTGACAATCACAATACAATAAGGAGCCTTGCCCCCACGGATCTCTGCATCTTTCTTACACTGTGCGATATCCGCTTCACTGAGTCCAGCCAATTCCGACTTGGCATTCACCCAGACCACCGCATCGTTGGTCGCATCAGGCAACATATTTCCCCATTCCTGCTGGAGGTCGGAGATTCGCTTGTTAATCTCTTTCATCCGTGCCATCTTCTCTTTCGACAACAGGGCTCCAGAGCGAACAAAATCCTTATAGGTCTCTTCCAATAGTTTCATATCCTCGCCTTTCAACTGGCTACGCTCATGGTCGTACACATACTTGATGCGCTGAAACAGTTTCTCGTTAAACGAGATTTCGTTACCAAGGTCAGCAAGTTGTGGCATCACTTTCTTCTGTGTCTCTGTGATTTCAGAAGTCTTGTCCGCACTCGTCAGACAGAAGAACACACTGCTCACCTTGTCCAACAACACCCCACTCTGCTCAAAGGCGACAATCGTATTCTGGAAAGTAGGAGTCTCCTTATTTTCCACGATACAACGAATAGCCTCTCGCTGCTGTTTGATGCCTTCCTCTATCGCAGGAAGATAGTCGGATGACTGTATCTTACTGAAATCGGGAGCGCCAAAAGGGAGATTCCCTTCTTCCAACAGCGGATTACGTATAGAATATAAATATGCCATCAATGCCATTTTACCACGCATCGTCTCACGAGGTGTGAACTCTCCGTTCACCCAGAAATAACGTTGGTTGAAATAAGACTCTTGACGAGGCCACCCTCCCTCATTCCATGAAGGATAACAGAGGTTTGTCAACAATCGCCCATCACCGCCATTATGTCCCGGTGACCATGTCTCTGTACCATTAAATGGTGTCTGACCAGGATGTGTTCCCGGGTCACCGTCATTACGACCGGTAGAATAAACATTCTCAAGATGTCTCTCTCCCAATCCTGTCATCTCCACGATATTACCAGGGTTACGTCCCAAACTCCAACTTGCCTCTGTATACATCACATCCTCTAACTTTCTGCGCTCAGCCTGATCATCTGTCAGATAATGGGTAAGCATCACTAATTGCAGGTTCTGTGAGGTCTGCCAACGATCATCGGTAGCAGCACGACGCGAAGGACGTAACGACACCTTATCTATATTATAGGCAGTAGCATGCGCTTTGACACTTGCCTTCAGGTTCTTATAGAATGCACCATCATGCCGGTCATACGGACAGGTCAGATATGCAGCGGCTGCCCATAATTGATAATATCCATCCTTACCCCGTTTGAAGAGAGGTGTATGGTCGTCCTTTATCTCGCTACCCTCTATCATGATCTTCTCCCAAGCAGGATCACGTGTCAGGTTATAGAGGAAGGCTGCTGCCATCTGACGGAAGTCTCTGCCACGCATACGGATACTCCCTATGTCCTGCAGGTCGTCCAACTGCTGGTTTTCCTGTCTACTGGCAAAACGATAGGCTTTGAGAGCCTCATCTGTATAGTAAGTTCTCAGACTGTCGATACCCGCAATACGGCAAGCATCGGCAAGCATCGCACAGTTAGCTGCATTACCCCATGCTGCCATGGTGGTACATCCTGCCTGGAACATGACGGTCCAGTCGCTGCTGGGATTCGTCACTCCCTGTGAATAGGCTTCTCCGTCACGAATACTGAGGAAGAAATCCACCTCGTTACGTGCCTCGTCAATAAGGTCAGGAATACCATTTCCACTCTCATGGATACCTAAGTTATCCTCCGACAACCGACCACCAGAGAGAATGTAAGGAAGTAACATATCATAGATATTACTGATATGAGCGAGATGACGATCCCAGTCGAAAGCATCTGAATGTCCACCTCTCACATGGACTGCCTCTGGATTACCGGGCAGTCGATGCTGCCAGAATACGGATGCGTCAGGTGCTTTGAAATGGGGCTCATCCCACACGTCTCCACGTAGTTTTCGCCAGTCAGGATGCCAAGGGTGAAGGTCTGTCTTGTATATCTTGAATCCCTTTGGATTGACACCAGGAATAAACTGCGGCTGGCGAGGTACCGGGAACACATGGGCTGGGTCTATCGGTTCTCCAAGACGCATATAGTAATAGCCTCTGACAGAATAGCGGAAGGGCTCGTAATACACATTCTCTGAGATATTAAAGTCCATGCTGCATCCGACATCCTCGACCACCAAGCGATAGCGTCCCGGTGCAGAAGCACTGAAATCAATATTCCAAACATCGGTACCTACCAGGTTCTTCTCACCAGCCTCTTCCTTATAGGCACTCATGGGTTTCCAGAACTTAACCGTTCCTACCTCCTTCTTCTTTTGGGTAGCCACCTCATAGAGGTATACTTTCTTACCCTCCCAAGCATGGTAGTCACGACTGCCTCCATCACCTAACCACTGATAGAGGTCTGCCACCTTCTTGACTTGGGCAGGATGATATCCGATAATATTCACATGAACAGCCTCTGACTGGGTATTCCAGATATCATAGTGAATCGTTGCGGTCTGTTGATCGGCGTTCAGGCTTTTTGGTATCGTCACCTGATAGGTACAACCCTGACGCATGGACTTAGGGAGTTTCAAGAACAACCAGTGGTCCAACTCACTCGTCAGCGTATGGTCGGTATTCATGGGTTTTGACTTTCTCCACACAGAGACAGGCTGCAGTTTGGCAAAGGACTTATCGTCTTTGGAAGACACCGTCCACAGACTTGCTTTCTGGGCATCCACCACATTCAGTCGCTTTCCAAATACGAACAAGGTATCATCGCCTTCCTCGAACGAATGTCCGAGATAAGCACTCTTACCCGTCCCGTTATCTCGATAATGAACCTCTCCGTCTCGGAATTGAATCATCAGATAATCCCTGTCGATGACTTTCAACCCCACGAGTCTCGTTGCCGCTGCAGGTAATGCCGCCAACAGCAACAGTGCTACCAATCCTTTTCTCATCGTTACTTGATTATTTTGCCATCTGATAGATTTTCTCCATATCCTCTGCTCTCAGCACCTTGAAACAGCCGGTAGTCGCTGTGTAGTCACGACTGCACTTACGAACCATCTCCTTGATCTCGGCATCGGTAATCTCACGACCAATTAACTCATAGATGTTTATCGGCATACCAATGGCATGATAGAATGTCTCCATCGCCTCGATACCACGCAATGCTGTTCCCTCTGGGTCTGAGAAATCATTTGGCACATCCATCACGTTGACGGCAAAACGTACGAAACGACTCACATTCTCCTGATAGACATAACGAGCCCAACTCGGCCAGATGGCGGCAAGACCGGCTCCGTGGGTCACGTCAAACATACCACTCAGTTCATGCTCCAACTGATGGGTTGCCCAGTCATCACTGATACCGCAACCTGTCAGTCCGTTATGGGCAACACTGCCACCCCACATAATCTGGGCACGGTTACGATAGTCGGTCGGATTTTTCAGTACGGCAAAGACACAGTCTTTCATCGTACGAAGGACAGCCTCCGCTATCGCTGTCGTCAACGTCATGTCATCATCATGGGTGAAATAGCGTTCCATCGTGTGCATCATCATATCGGTCACACCAGCAGCAGTCTGATAGGGAGGCAGCGTAAAGGTACGCTCGGGATTCATTATCGCGAATTTCGGACGACAGATATCATTGGAATAGCCCAGTTTCACATCCCCGTCCTCATTGGTAATCACTGTCGACTCACTCATCTCACTGCCTGCTGCAGGGATGGTCAGGACAGAGGCTACAGGCAGACAAGCCGTTGGCTCTTTCTTTCCCAGGTAGATATCCCACACCTCTCCTTCATTGCAGACACCAAAGGCAATTGCTTTAGAAGAGTCGATGACACTACCTCCACCCACTGCGAGGATGAAGTCTATCTGTTGCTCTTTACAAAGGGCGATACCTTGATGTACCAGCGACAGACGTGGGTTAGGTACTACCCCACCTAATTCTATATGTGACACGCCACCCTCTTCGAGCAGACGACAAATCTTATCCAACAGACCAGAACGCTTGGCACTCTGTCCACCATAATGCACGAGGACACGATGTCCACCATATTTCTTCACTAATCGAGCGACCTGCTCCTCGGACTCTTTACCGAACACCACTTCTGTAGGTGTGTAATAAATAAAATCTTTCATAATACATATATGTTTTGTGTTAGTAACTTCATGTTGCAAATTTACGAAAATAAAATTAAATATTCATACATTATTCTTACGCATTAGTATTTTTTATATAAATGATGTTTTGTGATTCCCATAAAAATGACTACCTTTGCATCCCGAAATGTAGCAATCACAAAAATTTATCTACGATATGAAGAAACAGTTGAAGAAGGTACTCGTGTTAGGCTCGGGTGCCCTTAAAATCGGACAGGCAGGCGAATTTGACTACTCGGGATCTCAAGCATTAAAGGCTTTACGTGAGGAAGGTATCTCCTCCGTTCTCGTAAATCCTAACATTGCAACCATCCAGACCTCTGAGGGTATCGCCGACAAGGTGTATTTCCAACCCGTTACCACTCATTTTGTCACAGAAATCATCAAGAAGGAGCGTCCTGACGGCATTCTCCTCGCTTTTGGTGGACAGACAGCATTGAACTGTGGTACTGAACTCTATCAGACTGGTGTCTTGAAGGAGTATGGTGTGGAAGTGTTAGGAACCTCTGTAGAGGCTATCATGAACACAGAGGATCGTGACCTCTTCGTGAAGAAATTGGCAGAGGTTGACCTGAAAGTACCTGTCAGTCATGCCGTAGAGAATATGGACGATGCCTTGAAGGCTGCTCGTGAGATTGGTTTCCCCATCATGATTCGCTCAGCATACGCACTGGGTGGTCTGGGCTCAGGTATCTGTCCTGATGAGAAAGCCTTCGTGGAATTGGCTGAGAGTGCCTTCACTTTCGCTCCCCAAATTCTGGTGGAGGAGTCATTGAAGGGCTGGAAGGAGATTGAGTTCGAGTGCATCCGTGATGCCAACGACCGTTGCTTCACCGTTGCCTCCATGGAGAACTTCGACCCCCTCGGCATCCATACTGGTGAGTCTATTGTCGTAGCCCCAACTTGCTCATTATCAGAGGAGCAGGTAAAAATGCTACAGGAAATTACGATTAAGTGCGTCAAGCATCTCGGTATTGTCGGAGAGTGTAATATCCAGTTTGCTTTCAATGCCAACACCAACGACTATCGTATCATTGAGATCAATGCTCGACTGAGTCGTTCTTCTGCTCTTGCCTCCAAGGCTACAGGTTATCCCCTCGCCTTCGTGGCAGCGAAGATCGCATTAGGTTACACCCTCGACCAGATTGGTGAGATGGGTACGACCTCTTCTGCATACGTAGCCCCGAGTCTCGACTATATGATCTGTAAGATTCCTCGTTGGGACCTCACCAAGTTTGCCGGTGTCAGCCGTCATATCGGCTCCAGCATGAAGTCTGTGGGTGAAATCATGTCTATCGGACGCTCCTTCGAGGAGATGATCCAGAAGGGTCTCCGTATGATCGGACAGGGCATGCACGGTTTCGTAGGTAACGACCATACCAAGTTCGACAACTTGGATGATGCCCTTGCTAATCCTACCGACCTCCGTATCTTCGCCATCGCACAGGCTTTGGAGGAAGGTTATACCATCGACCATATCGAGGACCTCACCAAGATTGACAAGTGGTTCCTGGAGCGCTTGAAGCATATCGTAGACCTGAAGCATCAGTTGATGGAATATAACAAGTTGGAAGACCTGCCTACCTCTTTATTATTAGAGGTGAAGCAGTGTGGCTTCTCCGACTTCCAGATTGCCCGTTTCGTACTGAAACCTGAGAACGGCAATATGGAGAAGGAGAACTTGGAGGTACGCCAGTATCGTAAGTCAAAGGGTATTATGCCTTCTGTCAAGCGCATCCCGACTGTTGCCTCTGAGCATCCTGAACTGACCAACTATCTGTACTTCACGTACACCCATACCCCAGCCTTCGGAACTCCTGACGGCAAGCCATATACTACCAAGCACGATATCAACTACTATAAGAACGAGAAGTCTGTCATCGTACTGGGTTCTGGCGCTTATCGTATTGGTTCGAGTGTGGAGTTCGACTGGTGTTCGGTGAATGCTATCAATACGGCTCGTAAACTGGGTTACAAGTCTATCATGATCAACTACAACCCAGAGACCGTATCTACCGACTATGATATGTGTGACCGACTCTATTTCGATGAGTTGTCATTGGAGCGTGTACTCGATGTCATCGACTTGGAGGAGCCACGTGGCGTCGTTGTCAGCGTGGGAGGTCAGATTCCTAATAACCTCGCTATGAAGTTGCATCGTCAGGGTGTTCCTGTACTAGGTACCAGTCCTGTGAACATCGACCGTGCCGAGAACCGTGATAAGTTCTCTGCTATGCTCGACAAGTTAGGAATCGACCAGCCGGCATGGCGTGCCCTTACCTCATTCGACGACATCAAGGAGTTTGTCAACGAGGTAGGCTATCCCGTATTGGTACGTCCTTCTTACGTCCTCTCTGGTGCAGCGATGAATGTCTGCTACGATGATGAGGAGTTGCATCGCTTCCTCTCCATGGCTACAGAGGTATCGAAGGAATTCCCTGTCGTTGTTTCTAAGTTCATGACAGAGACCAAGGAGATTGAGTTCGATGCTGTTGCCGACAAGGGTGAGGTGGTTGAGTATGCTATCTCTGAGCATGTGGAGTATGCTGGTGTTCACTCTGGTGACGCTACCATGGTATTCCCAGCCCAGCACATCTACTTCTCTACCATCCGTCAGATTAAGAAGATCTCTCGTAAGATCGCGAAGGAGTTGAACATCTCCGGACCATTCAACATCCAGTTCCTTGCCAAGAACCGTGAGGTGAAGGTTATCGAGTGTAACCTCCGTGCTTCTCGCTCATTCCCCTTCGTATCGAAGATCCTGAAGCGTAACTTCATCGAGACGGCTACAAAGATTATGCTTGATGCTCCTTATAGCAAGCCCGACAAGAGCGAGTTCGATATCGACCGCATTGGTGTGAAGGCTTCACAGTTCTCCTTCGCCCGCCTGCAGAATGCCGACCCTGTACTGGGTGTGGATATGAGTTCTACTGGTGAGGTGGGTTGCTTGGGTGACGACCTCAACGAGGCTTTGCTCAACGCACTGATCGCCACAGGCTATCGTCTGCCAAAGAATAGCGTACTGATCTCCAGTGGTGATGCCAAGGGTAAGGTCAGCCTGTTGGAGCCTGCCAAGCAGTTGGTGAAGAAGGGTTATAAGGTATTTGCCACAGGTGGTACGGCTAAGTTCTTCAACGAGAACGGCGTGGAGGCTACTGCTGTCTGCTGGCCCGACGAGGATGGTGAGAACAACGTGATGGAGATGATTGCCAACCACCAGTTCGACCTCATCGTCAATGTTCCTAAGAACCATACCAAGCGTGAGTTGACCAATGGTTATCGCATCCGTCGTGGTGCCATCGACCATAACATTCCTCTGATGACGAACGTCCGTCTTGCCAAGGCTTTCATCGAGGCATTCACCGCCTTGAAGGAAGAGGACATCAAGATCAAGTCATGGCAGGAGTATAATTCGTAGTTCTTAGTTCATAGTTTATAGTTCATAGTTTATAGTTCATTGAGAATTATCTATAGATTTTCAGTATTGATTCTCCTGTGTTTGCTGTTACCCATAGGGATGCAGGCACAGGAGTCTCCTAATGCCCGTCAGGCTCGCAGGATGTTTGACCAGGCGTATCAGATGGTATATGGTCCTGAGGGGTCCCAACTGCACTATGCCGTGAATATCATCGGCATCTATAAGACGGAGGGTACTATCTGGACAAAAGGTAAGAAGAGTAAGTTTGCGGATGAGAAATACATTGCGTGGAACGATGATGTCACCTATTACCGCTTAGAGCGTAAGAAGAAGACCGTCACCATCTATGGTGCTCATTCTGAGGAGCGTGACAAGTATGCCACCAAGTTCAAGTTCGTTCCCGACAACTATACCTATAGTATCAAGAACGACCCTAAGAAAGGCTATTACATCACGTTGAAGGCGAAGAAGGGTGTCAAAGGCATCAAGGAGGCTCGTGTCCTCCTCGACCATCATACCCACTACCCTATCAATGTCCGTATCAGAGTCGGTATTTTCCACACTACTATTAAAATCAGTAATTTCAAAGTTGGGGGTATCTCCGACAACCTATTTACTTTCCCACAAGCACAGTACAAGGACTACAAATATATTGACAAGCGGAAAAACTGACATGAAAAGGAAACTGTTTTGCGAGACCTCTCCTTTAGCCTATCGTCTCTCCATGGAGAAGGAGATCCTGAAGCGCCATCTGAAGGACCTTTTAGGAAATATCCGTTTTGCCCAAGAGCGTACCACAACGGCACTTCCTGTCCTTGTCTATCGCCATAACTCCCTCATCCGTCGCCGGCTGGGAAATGTCAATATGCAGTTACAAGAGAACAAGGCGACCAATCTTGCCTTGGCAGTGACACATATAGACGGGCTGCTTATTCGCCCTGGTGAGACTTTCTCCGTCTGGAAACTCATCGGGCGTACTTCTAAACGGAAAGGCTACAAAGAAGGACTTACCATCGCAAAAGGGAAACCGTCACAAGGTATAGGCGGAGGCTTGTGCCAACTGTCCAACCTCATCCACTGGATGGTGCTGCATAGTGAACTGACCATTACAGAGCATCATCATCACGATGCCCTCGACCTGTTTCCTGACTTCGGCAGACAGATCCCGTTTGGCACAGGTACCAGTATTTCCTACAACTATATTGACTACAGGGTCAAGAATAATACTGCCAACACCTATCAACTCCGTCTCCATGTTGACGACGAATACCTCTGTGGGGAGTTGCGTGCCACCGAACAACAGCCCCATACGTTCCATATTCATGCTGAGAACGAATATTTCTCCCGTGAGGACGGTGTCATTTACCGAAATGGAGAAGTCTACCGTGACATCATCGACCGTACTACCGGACAATGTATCGACAGCCAGTTGATACGCACCAACCATGCTAAGGTGATGTACGACTTACCTCCTGAGGTACTGAGCAATATCCGTGAGTAAGTGAGCCATGAACAAAGAGAAATACTCATCTTTGCTAGTGCCATTTTTACTCTCGTAGTAGTCCTCGTGATTGCTGTCCTGCTCTACATATCCTATCGTATTAGTAAGCGCACCCGCAAGGTATAGAACGTGGTCGGCGTATTAAAAAAAACTGTTTAAAGATACTACATTTTTCAATGAACTGCTACAAGTTTAGCAGAATTTTATTATCTTTGCAGAAACTAACCAAATACTTGAGAATATGAACATTTTGATTTTACAGGCTTCACCGAGAGCCAATGGTAACACCGCATGGATGGCGGAAGAGTATAAGAAAGCCGCTGAGGCAGCAGGTCATCAAGTAACACTCGTCAACGTGTCACGCAAGAAGATTGCTGGCTGTCTGGCTTGCGAGTACTGCCATAACAAAGGGAATGGCGCCTGCATCCAGAAGGATGATATGCAGGAACTGTATCCACTGATGGCAGAGGCAGAGGTCTTGGTATTAGCAGCACCTATCTATTACTTCACACTATGCGCCCAGATACAGGCTCCTATCCAGCGTATGTATTGTGTCAACGCACCAGCGAAAGTGAAGAAGATGGCTCTGCTGACATCCTCCTACTCTCCCGGAGTCTATACCGGTGCGACAGCCGAGTATCACGATATCTGCAAATACTGGCATGCAGAGGATAGTGGCATCGTGACGGCAAAGATTGACGAACAGAAAACTGACGAGACCAAACAAAAGATTCAGGCACTCGTTAGCAACCTGTAATTCATCACAGAGCAAGGCACCATCGCAATTCACGATGGTGCCTTGCTTGATATAAACCACTATCCTGAATCAGGTATCTGGTTTTGCATGCGAAGCAATCGGTTTGAGTATCTTCTGACATGGATGTCAGGAATCAATCCATGTAGCATCTAATAGAAATACCGCTGGATATAACTCATAATCTCCTGAGTCAACTCAGGAGTATAAGATTCTGTGGGAAAACAGCGGATACGCTTATTCGCCCTCAAAGTCTCCGTCGGGTGAAAGTCTCCGATGCCTCCGATCACAGTGAGGAATGCCTCCGATTAAAAATGGGAAATTTTCCCCTCTCAGATCGGAGACTTTCCTCTTCATGATCGGAGGCTTTACTCTCCATGATCGGAGGCACTGGTATCAGCAAAATCGCCAATCGTTGTCACCCTTGTCACCTCGTTGTTACCGACAATCCCCTGATTATCAAATAGTTTTGCAANNAAGGCGGCAACGGTGACAAGGATAGCGGTCAGCATCCTTTGCATGTTTTTATTCATGATTCTTTTACCTTTATACATATACTTTTGAACCGCTTGTCTTCTTTATGAAACATCATATCCGCTTAACACTGTGCTATCATCATGCGAGAATCATTGTGCAGAGGGACTTCGATGTTGAGTCCGGCAACATGTAGAATAATCTCCATACCCTCGATGCCGTAAGGAAGGTGGCAATAGGTACTCTCTGGTATGTAGATACGGGCACCCTCACGTAATTTGCCGAGGAACACGAATATCTGCTGCAGCAGGCTCTCGACATCGCTGAACGATTCCTGACGACTGATGTCTAACAACCCCTGCTCATAACTGTCGTATGCCATAGCCAATTGACGACTATCAACCACCGTAGCGTGGTCAGACTCCTCGCCACTATCGCTAAACACAAGCGTGCTGCAGTAAGGGTCAATCCTGCAGAGTTGTTCTTCTAAGGTCTGGCGTTCCACCAGACTGTCTTCTGTGGCTTTCATCTCGTTAAGAAGCATCTGTGGATAGTCTGTTTCCAAGCGGTGCAGAAAGAGGCAGTCAGACTTCACCTGCTGCTCGTCGTCACTAATCAGGTAAATGATGCCGCCAGACGACTCCAGGTCGTGAGTGTGGGCGATAGTGGGCTCCCCTGCCATACGTTCCAATGCTGCCCCATAGAAACTTTTCAAGTGTCTTACAAGTTGCAAGATAGGGGCAGAGTGCAGGTTGACGTCCTTGGTCACTATCAAACTTTTAATCATTGCCTTACGCTTAGGGCGATAGGGCTTCTTAGCCTCCTGCTCAAACTTTTCAGGATAGAGATAAGCATCCAGTTGGACATCTGTCTCGTGATGTCCAAAAATCTGCTCGACATAGTTACGCGACATACTGGCACCCATCGGGCGGCAGTTTACCTCGATGAGCACTGGTCCTTGCTCGTCGATGATGTACTCACCGTGCACTGCTCCCCATTCTATACCGATGGCATCGAGCACCTGATATGCATATCGGATGAGCCGTGAGTGACCCAGATCAAGACGGTTGACCGACTCGGCATTTTCATATAGGTTACTGCCATTCATCGCAATCTTGTTGTATTGCCACATGGAAACGAGACGATGCTTTCCCTGGCTCGACACGGTGTTCACGATATACTCCTTGCCGATGACACGCTCCTGCATGAGGATGTCGCCTAAATACTCATTATCCTTGGCAAGCGTCAGCAAACGGCGCACTGCCGACAGCGTCTCCTCCAGTCCCTCACAGAAGAGCACGCCTTGTGTGCCTGCCCCTCGTGTGGGTTTCACGACGATATGCGTAGTCCCCAACTCCTCATAGAAAGCCCTCGCCTCCTCCTCGCTGTTCACGATACGCCCACGGATATAACGAATGCCATGGTCAGCGAGTGCCTGGTGCATCTCACTCTTCCTGGTCATCTTGCCGATATTCTCCCACTTGTTGCCACGCAGTCCCAAGTCGCTGGCGAGCCGAGTAGCGAGTTCCACACCGAACTCACTGCCGGGGATGACCAGTAATGGGTCATATTTCCGCACCTCCTCAAGCACCTCCTCATAGTTAGGATTCTCACCGATGACAGGCGTCCCTTCTGGCAGACGGAGCAAGAACATCTCCTTGGCTTGGCGGAACGCTTCACGGTCTTCGTCCGTACCTGGCGTCGTAGCCACCATGGCAACAGGCTTATAGCCCCTTGCCTTCACGTCATCAATCAGATTGAATCCGGTTGAGAAAGGCTCTACTATAACGATGTTATTTTTCTTTTTCATATTACTTCATACTCAATATCACTCCAGAAGTCTGCGTTATTCATACTCATACTCCAAATTGTCATTCTTCGTGATGCAAAGATAACATTTTTCTTTTAATCTACCAAATTTTCATCATATCCACTTAACACAGTGAGTAACATCATAGGTAAATAATCCCCAAGCACTGGTCGCAATTTGCGACCGGTGCCTTGCTTGACATCAAACCACTACCCTGATTCAGGGGACTGGTTTACAGACGAAGCAATCAGTTAGAACTACATTTTTATCCTTTTTCTTGTATAATTCAAAAAAAGTTCGTAACATTTGCAATGTCAGAATGTCGTCAGAGGGCGCGAAGATGTTGCTTTCGAAGCAAAATTTCAAGCTGGACCTTTCTGGCAAATCTATAATGAGGGCGTAGTTTATACTACGTCCTCAATTTTATCAACACATCTGATATTAACTCTCTAATAGTTTCTTTGTTAGCCGAATGGTATACCTCTGCTTCCAATAGAACCGTTTTATTTTGGTGTATTATATAACAATCATCAAATATTCTGGATTCTTATGCCCAATAGTAAACAAATGCTCATTGATGATTATAAACATATCATCAAAACAACGTAAAAGAACCCTTGCAGCACGGATGTTATCTTTAAGTTCTGTTTGATCTGCATGTATGCTAATCAACAATCTCTCCCCATAGATTTCATCCTGCTGGTACATCATCTTACCAGTCAGTTGTCTATTTTGTCCCATAACAATAGTCGAATAGTTGATAACCTATTCTGGAGTGCGAAATTACAAAGAAAATTCTACACTCCAGAAACTTTTACATCTTTTAATAAAGAAAGAGGGAGACGCCACACGGCATCTCCCTCTCTTGTTCTTTTCTACGATTTAGTTATGACTCCCTATCCAAAACCACTACCCTGATTCAGGGGACTGGTTTGCAGAAAAAATCAATTATTAGGGGCAGAATAAACAATATACAACGTATATTCTGTACTACTAAAGTCTACTTCGTCACAATTAGCATAGAATATCTCGATAGAGCCACCATTGATGGGAATCTTCACCGAGCCCCCTTCATCACTATTCCACCCCATCGTGCTTTCTGTTGCCTTACAACCGGAGATTTCCTCAAAGGCATCCTTATAAGCCATCACACGCTTGCGCACCTGTGCCTTCTTATAATACTTCTTCTCCGTGAAATTAACAACAGCAGGGTCCGTCCTTACAAACACCGTGCCTTCAACACCAAAAGCCTTGCCGTGCCAAAGTCCATTGCCGAACTCGTCCTTCTTATATACGAATCCCTGACTTTTCAACTCACTTTCCATTTCTGCTTTTGGCAGATCAATAGGAATACCGTTGAAAGCAATGGCACCACCTGCGATACATGGCTCATCCATCTGAATAGTGACAGGCTGACTCACGGGCTTCTTACGGGCTGTGCTCTTTGCCGTTGTTGTCGCACGTTTCTTGATTGTTTTTCTCTGTTGTGCAGAAGTAGGCACTGCCACTACCAGCATGGCTGTCATCACGAATAATAATAATTTTTTCATAGCTTTACGTTTTAAGTTATCTTCCGCAAAGGTATAATAATTCATTTAATCTGCCAAATAATTAACTTGAAAATTATATACCAAATCCTTTGTTATTTCGGAAATAATATCTATCTTTGCAATATTAAAAATAATATATAGTATGCTAATCCTTCAAGACTGCATCAATAAATTGACAGACTTCAAGGCAAATTTCAGTCAGAAGTTTGGAATAACTAAACTCGGTATTTTTGGTTCCGTCGCTCGAAAAGAGAATACCGAGAATAGCGATATAGATATTGTCGTAGAGGTTGAAAAGCCATCACTTCGCTTGATGTATGAACTGAAAGAAGCATTGAAGAATCTTTTTGGATGTGAGGTGGATCTTGTAAGATTCCGGGATTCACTTCGACCCTTATTTAAGTCTAACATACAAAGAGATGCTATCTATGTCTGATAATCTATTAACCATATACGACAGACTAGAAACGATTCTTGATTCAATTAATCTTATTCAAGAGTGGAGCAAAGGTCGTTCCTCTGTTAATGATTTTATGGAATCTCCAACTGGGGTGATGGCATTTAACGCATGTGTCATGCGTTTCCAAGTCATAGGTGAACAAGTGGGCAAACTTCTTAAAGACGAACAGAAGCCTTTGGAAGCTTACCCAGACATTCCATGGCAAGCAATATTTGGATTAAGAAATATCATTTCACATGAATACGCCAATATTGATGAAGAAATCATAGTCTCTCTCATTAATGAGGATTTAATCCCTCTGAAGTTTGCCATAGAAGATTTGCTTAAGAAGTTTTCCGAAACTAATATTTGAGACTATGTATAAGAATATGGACGAACCAATTATGACCACTCAGGATACTGAGACAATGGATCTTGAAAAAACGCGTGAGTTACAGCATCAAATGGAGAAAGAAGTATACCCACGTTCATAGAAAACAATTCTTATCGTTGATGCGTGTCATGCACAAAACATGCATGGTAG
Source organism: Prevotella sp. UBA2755 (assembly GCA_002353225.1). GTDB lineage: Bacteria > Bacteroidota > Bacteroidia > Bacteroidales > Bacteroidaceae > Prevotella. The sequence goes on from DEJF01000036.1 coordinate 19,433, forward strand.
TTTATAATACTTTAGCTTTTGCGAAATTAACTATTGCAAACCATATGTCAATGGTATATTTTGTGAAACGAGTTGAATCTGGGGTAAGATGATATTTCTCTATTATTTGGAAAACATCACCAATTGTATTCAAACCTTTTTTACGGCAATGTTTGAGTTGTACTTTTGTTATGATTTTCTGATCAACTAAATTTCTCAATGGAGTTGACAAACCGTATCCAGATTTGAGCACCTTTTCTTTCTTGGGGTATTCCTCTTTCTTTTCACTTTTCTTTTCCTCCTTCTTTTCAATTTCCTCTTCTGGAAAAAATTGAAGGGGCAAAAAGGGAAATTCTATTACTCTTTTTCTTTCGTTTTCTATTTTGACATCCTCTTTATCACTATTCTTTTTTACTGGAACATCTCTTAATTCCTTAACCACATTACGTATCCCATCTGTTTTATGCGACCGTAAAACTTTATAGTTAGACGGATTGTTCGTTACAACATCTAATACATCATTCTCATATTTTATTATAAGCTTTGATGCACTTCCAACGAGGAGAATCTTTTTGACCGTTGCAATTTTTTCTTTATATAGAAGAATATCCCCAACCTTCAAACCATTTAATTCATTTGTATTTTTTTCCTCTTGTTTTACTATTGGTACTATAGTCTCAATTTCTTCTTTTGATACAATTTGCTTATCCTCCTTCGTGGATTTGAGCCCAATATTCTTCAAAAAAGACCTATATTCAGCTATCACGTCCCTTTTTGCTCCTGCTTGACCATAACCTCCAACACCTATGGATTGTTCGTCATAATTATTATCAATTATTATTGCAGTGAGTGATGCCTCTCGCATTATTTTAAGCGACTTTTCTATTATCTGGCGAATTCTTTCTCTAGTATAACCCATTTCGTCAGCAATAATAGTCATTGTTTCCGCTTTCTTATAACCGATGCCAAAGAATTTCCTTACAATAGTTCTTTGGTGTTTATTCAAAACACGAATATAATTCCATGCCTGATATCTACTATAATCCTTTTCTTCAAAAACTTCTACAGCTGAATCTGGACATTCATAAACATCCATATCATCTACAAATTGTGTCAAATTATATAGACTATCTGGCAACTGGTAAAAATAAGAAATTATATTTGCATCTAAACGCAATTCTTCTCCAATATCATTGACTGAAGGTATATAGCCATTCTCAAGTTCAAATTTGTCAACAAAAACTCTATATCTTCTATAAAGAGCGAATTGACTTAATGGTAATTTCACTATATATGGATAAATATTAAGAGACATGGTTATCGTCTGTAATATCCACGATTTTGCATATTCTTTAAAAGGAACTTTTCGAGTATAATCAAAATGTTCTATAGCCTTTAAAAGACCAATATTTCCCTCTTGTATCAAATCTTCCATAGAAACACCTTTTCCTCTATAAAACTTTGATATATATAGGACCAAGGGGAGATGACATTTTACCAACTCGTTATATGCATAACTATCTCCTTTTCTATAACGCTTAAACAATTCAGTTTTTTCATCTTCCGAATAATATACATTCTTTTTCGATATATCTTTTAAATAGATACGAAATATTGAACTTGAATCATTTAATACGTTTTGGCTAATATTTATTGACTGGCCATTATTCTTTTTTTTTATTACTCTAACTATGGAAAAGACTTTGATATGTTGTTTTCGGCATTCTTCCAAACATATATTAAGAAAGAAACATACATTACTAATTCTCCGCTTTACGGTGCTCTCAGATAGCATATACATATAGGACTCTGGGCTTATATCATGACTTAAAATATCCAAAAGCATTTTCTGATATAATATATTCCTTGTAATAGTCCTTGCTAACAATTGTCTACGAGAATTATCATCCAACTCTGGATATATATAACCAATACAGCTAAGATACCAATAATCATAGTATTCAAATGTAAGACCCAGTTGTGAAGATGCCTTTATATGATTTTCACCATACTTTCTATAAGCACCAACTGTTGAAGAAGATACGGTATCTGGAAATAATCTTCCTATATCAACATATTGGCATCCAGGATTATTTGCCCACAATAAAGCATGACACATATCTATTTCACACGAAGCAAAAGAGCTAATCTGAGTAATATCGGATACTTTAATTTCACTGTTGTCAATATGGTCTTTTATATAATTTATAAATTCAATGAAGGGAATGTCCAATAACAGATGCACATAATTAATGAGTTGCTGACGAGGAACAATATAGTTCTTATCATCAAGAATTTGTTTATTAACGAACTTTTCGTAAGTCCGATTATAAAACATTTCTATCAACTCGTCTTTATCCATTATTAATCTTCTTTACCAATGAAGAAAGCGAATCCTCTACTTGTTTAATGATTAGATTCAGATCCGAATCCGACTCAGTAAGCTTAATTACTCTTTCCCAGTTACCGATTAACAATTTCTTAAAGTTAGAAAATCCTTTCTTAATAGTTTGAGCCTTGTTTAAGTCATTTGTCAAATCAACAGCATCGTCCAAGTCAATCTCTCCATCAAGGTATTCGTCAAGAACATCTAACGCATCTTCGTTTTGCGATTTAATGACATTTCCTATTTTGCGAATGTCTTTGGCATCATCAAAATCTTCATTTTTAATCTTTTCTATTACCCTTGCCAAAATATTCATGTCCGGATACTCTTCGTCAGCTTTGACAATAGTTGGATTTTTAAGAAGTTCGAAATAATGACTCCATTTCCTAGGTTGCATATCATCTTCTTTATGCATCCTGTCGTATACCTTTATTGCCAACTTGGCATCGTTGACTTTCATACCTAAATCATCAGCAATTGCGTTTATTGGACGTCTTGATTTTTTTTGAGTTCTATATAGGTACCCTGCTTTTTCAAAGGCATTCCAATCCATTCGACCAATAATATGAATTGTACCCAACAAACTTAAAATCTGTTCTTCTGTGATGTCCTCAGGTAATACAGTACATCTAATTTTTGACCATTTCTCCAAATCCTTCTTCGCAAGCATCCTATATGCAGCCAATCTGCAATTGCCCTCTAATACAACATTGCCTCTAACGATAACAGGTTCAAGTAGTCCACCATTCGCTTCTATACTTGTACGCAAAGTTTTCACATGGTCAAGTTTGCACATTTCCTTCTCAATGGTTTCCTGAGAAGGACTATCATCATCTAATGTGTGAAGAGCAGAAAATACTCGTGGATTCTCTGCATAAAACAAAAGTTCTGATTGTTTGAGTTCTGTATCTGTCACTAAAACCGTTTGTTTGCCAATTGGCATTTTTCTTTTTGTTGCCATATGCTTAAGCTTTTAATATTTCGTGAATAATACTTGCAAAACTATAGTCTGCACCATCCTTATATTTAGCTAATGCTATATCTCCCTGTGCTAAAAAAGCCGCTCTTTGCTTAGCTTTTAATAGCACATCTATCCATACATCAATGCTGTCTTCAATCATTAGGTTATAGATATTGCAATCTTTTTCTTGTGAGATACGATGAATCCTGTCTTGAGCTTGCAAATAATCATCAAGATTAAATCCTCTATCGTAAAAGATGGCATTATTCGCAACAGTCAATGTAAGACCCTCTTTCGCTGATTGAGGAGTAGCAAATAACACCTTAGCATCACCATTTTTGAATGCAGCCACCGATTTGTTTCTATCCTCAACGCTCATCTTTCCAGTTATCTTACACGCATTTAAATTCTTATATTTTCTACAGAATTGATCTACATTTCCTGTAAATATACTCCATACAATTACCTTTTCTCCTCTTTCCATTATCTTTGTCATTGTCTTGTCGAGAAGAATTTCTTTTGCTGAATATTCATGGTAACTTTCATCTAATAGCTGAGGGTTCGATGTTATTTGCACAAGACGAAGTAATCGCTTAATCGTATCAGCAGACTCATCTAAAATGCTTTCATCTCCCTTTTTTAACATGATTCGCATTTCAGAACGGATTTGTTCATACATCTCATTCTGTTTTTTCTCAAACCCGACATACAGGTCATGATATATTTTATTGGGCAGAGAAATAATACCACTGCTTTTTGTTTCTCTAACACTAAACGATTTAATCTTTTCAAATATCGAAGAAACAGACTTCTCAAATATATCTCTTCGAGATTCATCACTTTCTAAGTCGTTGGACAAGTCACACTCGTTTTTAAAATGTTCAAAATTATCACCAAGTGATTTTCCTTGGTCCAAAAAATATATCTGCGCCCAGATGTCATAAGGTCTATTAGCAACAGGAGTACCAGTCATAATTATACGAATCTTGAATAATGGAGCAATCTCAAAGAATGCCTGTGTAAGCTTAGCTTCTGGATTCTTAATCTTCGTAGACTCATCAATAATTATAGATACATTTCTCGTTTTGAGAAATAACTTCATTCTGTCAATTTCACCAGCAATAGTCTCGAAATTAGTAACAACCACACGTGCTGTACTATTGAAAACATAGTAATTGCTGCCTCGCTTACTGTCAAGGGTCTTAGGAACAATGTTTGTATGAACCTTGAACTCATCACACCAGTTATTAACCAGCGTTTTCTTGGTTACAATAAGGACTGTGTCAATATCTTTCTTTTCGAGCCAATACAACAACAGATCTATGGCAATCTTTGTCTTACCCAATCCTTGTTCATGAAAGATGGCGGCATATTCCTTATCTCTAATTTCAAGATAGGCTTCATGCTGATATGGGAAAGCTTCATGCTTTGCACTCAGATCATAATTGATGTCGTATTTTATATTACTCATAAAATTTGAACTTTATTAAAACAGTCAATAACATGAAACCTAATATCATCTAAATTTTCTCGCATTTTCTTAGTCACGATTATATTTTTCATTCTAGAAAAACCTATTATCGAAGTACAAAGAACAATATTCCTTTCTGCATCGTATGTCCTGACTTCATTGATATAGTCATTCAGTTGTAGTTGTGTATGTTCTCTATCAATGTCATTATCTGTTTTTGCTTCCCCAAGTATGATACAATAGGAATCACTGTAAAACACATCTGGTATAGAGCGACCAATAATCTGAGGGCATCGATTATACTCTCCAGGAAGTTCGACACATAAAAGATTACGTGTAAAATCGTCAGGGATTGTCGTGACATAATCTGCAATCCTTTTAACAAAAGACATATGTGTCAATGATTCCATATAGCCTATTTTGTTTGTTTTTCTATCAAGTCCAGAACAAAATCTAACTTTTCTTTTAAGTCCTGCAACTTCCACAGTTTTTCACTATAGTTCTCGTCATTTGCCAGATTCTGAATTTCTCCAACAGGGAAATCAAACAACCTTTTATATAGAGCACTAGCTAAAACATCATATGGATATTCAGACAAATCAGCAGATGCTAATTCTGCAGCATGCAACACTTTTTCTGCCGCAGTGATATTTTCTTTTAAAAATGCATTAAGTGCTTCATCGTTTCGCATGATCTGAGGAATCAAACGCACCTTCATAGCATTATTAACGTTTCTATTAGCCACCCACTTAGCAAATTCGTTTGTTTTGAAATTTCTTTTTTCTATAGATAATTTGATTTTCGAGTTTTCATGCTCTTTGAATTTTGAATATTCAGAAACATCAAAATCCAACCCCTTGTCTTTTGTGTATGGCTTATAGAAATTTACCATATATTTATATGCATCAATGCTTTTCTTTATATCGCTACCGTTACCTCCACACATTGATATAATTGCATTCATATTCCTCCCCTCCACTTCACTCAAATAGTAGAGATATTTTGCTTTTGAATAAGGATCCCATTCGCGAGGTCCAACAAGGTGAGACTGCAATCTGATTTTGTGCTTTTCTTCGTCGTCTAGCTGTTCATAGACAAGAGCTACTATCTCACCCCATTTACCCGGCGTACCATTAGTCTCGAACTCTCTATATATCTGCAAACGAGTATTACCCTCGATAACAACGTATGATCCATCAGGCTCATGACTTACAACAATGGGATGAATGATTCCCCTACTCTCTTTAATAGAATCGCGGAGGGAATGATAAGTAGTTGAACTGCCTTCACTACTATTGTCAGACAACGCAAGGGCGATAAGTTCACTACTGATTTCCTTATATTGCTCCAAATAGTGCTTAATACGAGGATTGTCTTTATCCAGATTAATACTCGCTGTAGGTAGCATTTGTAATACGGCTTGTTTCATCGCTTCACTATTTTATATGGGTTCAACTCTTCAAATCTCAAATCGAAATACTTCTTTGCTATATATGGAAATTCTGCTTCGAAGTCAAGCATTGATTGATAACAAGAACAGTACTTCTCTTTTCGTTTATATCCTTTAGGGATCTTTAGTTTTATGTTATACTTTCCTTTTGGTACCATATCTTGAATACCTTGATGATATTCTTCATTTCTAACACAGTATTGACGGAAACTCATTTTTTTATAAAAGCCTGGTTGATTGCACCAACGAGCTATTTGTGTATACATACTTTTGAAACGAGAATTATTATATTCTTCATATCGCATTATATAGGGTAAGCACCCATGTTCCATCAGAATTTTAATTCTATAAAAAGCTCCTTCAATATCTGTTTCATCTATAGCATCATATGCTACCAACACATATAATTTAGTGGATTTTTTGCAATATTCTCTCCATACTTTCAAACCCTTTATCGTTTGCTCAACCTCTTTTTTCTCCTTTGGGTCATCCATCCGATAATGGTCAAAGGCAAAAATGTAGTCACCATGATATTTAACTTTATCAAGTAACTGAGCTTTCTTTGGTGTCATCAATCTTATGTCCATCCCTTGCCTAAACTGAAAAGGTTTTCCAGTACTCTTCAAATCTTCCATAACCTTTTCAAATATTTTTGGTGGAGCTGCCATGATATTATCATCCCACAAATATATGTTCTTCCTATTATCGCTATCAAACTCTGAAACAGGAGACCATTCAACCACCCTGTTCAATAATCTATTAACACAGAAACCACAGTGACGAATACATCCACGAGTAGTAAAACCTATAGAATAACTAAAATAATCATCCCAATGGCGTTTCTTTTGTTTTTCATCTCCTCCTGTTGCTTTCTCAATATATTCATCATACAAGTGATAATCAGGCATATGATGTTCAACTTCATGTGGCAGATTTGGTCCATTAATTTCAAAAAAGCCCGTACCACCATAATATATGAGATGCTGATTTATCATTAAAGAAATGAAATCGGGAACCTTAGTGAATTTAAATACTCTAGAAAGTACTAAAATATCATATTCACTATCGAAGATTGCAGGCTTCCCTTTATATTTCAATTCATCATAGCTACAAATTAGACGCACATTATGACCTAAACTTTTGCAGAACGCAGAGATTTTCAATAGAGCTAAATTCGGATGTCTTGTTCCATGATCCAACAAATCAGCATCAATGATGCCGATTTGCAATTTCTCATCTGATTGAATTACCCAATCTGTTTGAAACCCTGCATTGTCTGCTAAATACCTTAGCATAAATCCAAATAACCTAATCTTTGGTTAGTAGTAAAAGAGATGAAAAGAGCGCACATCTGTTCCTTGCATATTCGTGACCCTAAGCCGTCCACATTTGGCATTGAATTCGAAACACAGGGATAGGTACACCTATCAAGGCATATCCCATCCTGCGAGGTCGAATCGAAAGATGTTTGCAGACTATTTTTGTCACGAACATCATAGAATTTGATACAATTCTAATCACCCTCGATGTCTTACAAAGTATCCTTTGAGGGTACAATGCATCTGCAAAGTTAGTAATTATTTTGGAAGATCCAATGATTTGTGGAAGAATTTTAAAGATCTAACCCAAATTAATAAGATCGAAATAGATCAAATTATTTTGGCTATTTCAATCTGATCTCCGACCTTTGCCGAAAAAAGGTATGGAAGAGAAGAAATGGATTACAACGGAACAGATGCTCGAAGCACTGAAGAACGACCCCGACAATGAACATGAGTATACGCACTATCTTGGTGGTATGCTCCGCTCCACGCACTGGCTTGAATATGATTCAAAGAAGAATCTCTTTGGTCATTCTACCGATTGGTATGAGTACGACTGGTACACAGAGGCTGAATTTCTGAGTGATTATGCAGGACATTGGTGGCGGAGGGATGCATAGAATTTAAAAAAGTATCCGAAAATGTGATTTTTTTGCTTATATTTGCATCCGAAAATGTGATTTTTGATATGGAACTGCTTAAAAGAAAGATAGTTACTGAGACTCTGAGACTATTTCTGTGACAGTGAACGACGAGTTGAAGGGTCAATAACTGAAACCATGCCCATTCCACTTCAGTGTCTTCTGGGTCTTCTTGCCGTTGCGTTCCCAAAGGGTGATGCCGATGTCTTTTCCTGAACGTGGCAGGTTATAGGAACACTCTGTCTCAACTGATCTTTTCTCATTAAAAGCCTCTACCCCAGCATCTGAGTGATAGGTCATCTTCTTGGTGGCATTATTGTAGCGCATGAAGGTTAAACCGTCATACTGTCCTGGCGAATATTTTCCATTCATAAAGGACTTATGGTTATAGGCAAACAGTTTGTGCTTACCGTCAGTCTCATTCCAATAGCACATCTCGATTATTATCAAGTGCTCAAAATCATCATCATTGCGTTTTGACTCATAGACAGCAAAGCCATTCTTGGAATCAAGTGTGAAGGTATAGTTTTCGTCATGTGTATATCCCTTGAGATAGCGTTCCCAAGCATATCGGATACCATTCATGGCTTCCTCGTCGCAGCCATCCTCCTCATCATCTGAGTGTGCGAGATAGGCTGTAATAAAATCACTGATGGTGGGCTTGGCACCTTTGTAGTTCACACGGATGTCCTGTGCCGCTACTGCCAGCATGCAACAGGCAAAAAGGATGGTAAATGCTAATCTTTTCATATTTTAATTGGTTTAGGTGCTGCAAAGATACACATTTAATTTTGAAAGTTACAACGTTTTTATAGAAGTTTTTTACTGATCTTAGGAAATATAATTAAATTGAAATAATTCAAATCAACGGATTGGATTCTCAATCTCAAATCTCAAATCTCAGTTTCCGAAAATGCAATTCCACCCATTGTTTGTGAAAAGATTATGTATATTTATTTACTATATATATAATATATATATTATATATATAGTAATATATTGATACTACTTTTTTGATCATTTCGATTTTAGAAACTGAGATTTGAGATTTGAGATTTTGAGATTGTTGTTTGTCGTGTTGAGATGTCATGCAGAAAAGTATGGGACTTTACACCGTTTCCAATAAGGATTTACACTTTAAAAGATAATGCTTTATAGGGTGAAAAGGTTATCGGAAACGACGTAAAGTATTATCGGAAGTTGTGTAAAGTTGTATCGTAACAAGGAAAGGATTTGGGTGCAAAATAAATCATCGTAAAAACTCTGTTTTTATCAAATAAGGAAATTTTACTCTGATTTATTTTGCATTTCATTAATTTTGCACTATCTTTGTAGACGATATGGAAAAGGTGATACTGGGCATCGACCCTGGAACGAACATCATGGGTTATGGTGTCCTGAGAGTGAAGGACGGAAAGGCAACGATGGTGACCATGGGCGTGATAGACCTGCGGAAGTTCGGGGATGCCTATTTGAAACTTGGACATATCTTCGAAAGGGTGACGGGCATCATCGACGCTTACCTGCCCGACGAGATGGCAATCGAGGCACCTTTCTTCGGAAAGAACGTGCAGTCGATGCTGAAACTCGGACGTGCGCAGGGTACGGCTATCGCTGCCGCCATCCACCACGGAGTGCCCATCCATGAGTATGCGCCGCTGAAGATCAAGATGGCGATAACGGGTAACGGTGCCGCCTCGAAGGAACAGGTAGCAGGTATGCTGCAACGCCTGTTGAAATTCGACAAGGACGCCATGGTGAAGTTTATGGATGCCACCGACGCATTAGGTGCCGCCTACTGTCACTATATGCAGATGAACCGTCCGGAGTCGCAGGCACACTACCGGGGATGGAAGGACTTCGTGAACAAGAACCAGACACGAGTGAAGAAGTAACGATTATGAGCAAAATAACTGCTATTGTAGGAAGAAACGGAAGCGGGAAGACACTATATATCGAGAAACTGCGCAGGGACATGGCAAGTGACCGTCTGCGCTACATCGCCTTCAGCGACTCATACGGACCTGCTGTCGACAAGGCATACTACCTGCAACTGAGGTGGAACCAGCACGACATCGACCCGGAGACACCTAACGTTGGGGAACTGTTGGAGAAGGCTTACAGACTTGCCGGGGAGGACACCCCTGAGCGCAGGGCATTGCAACGCCATCTGTATGACCTCTTCCACATGGAGCCGCTACTCGACAAGTATGTCATCACCCTGTCGAGCGGCGAACTGCGGAAGTTCCAACTGACCAAGACCCTCTTCGCCAACCCAAGACTGCTCATCATGGAGAACCCTTTTATCGGACTCGACGCGGAGACACGCGACCAACTGAAGGAGTTGTTGAAGATGCTGGTGGAGAGACAAGAGATAGACATCATGCTGGTGCTCTCGAAGACCGACGACATCCCCGACTCGGTGTCGGAGGTCATAGAGATCAGGGACACCCACATCATGGCACCCTGTACCAAGGAGCAATACGAGTTCCGACAGGTGAACATCCCTGAGCATGTACTGACGAAGCATGAGACAGACGCCATTCTCAACCTACCATACAAGGACAACGACTACCATACCGATGAGGTCATCAACATGCGTAATGTGAGTATCCGCTATGGCGACCGCACCATCCTTCGTGACCTCAACTGGACAGTGCATAACGGTGAGCGATGGGCACTGTCAGGACAGAATGGAAGCGGTAAGTCTACCCTACTCTCGCTGGTCTGTGCGGACAACCCCCAGAGTTACGCCTGTGACATCACGCTCTTCGACCATCAGCGTGGCACGGGTGAGAGTATCTGGGACATCAAGAAGCACATCGGCTACGTGTCACCCGAGATGCACCGTTCCTACCAGCGTGACCTCCCTGCCATACGTATCGTGGCAAGCGGACTGAAAGACTCCGTGGGACTCTACGTGAAACCCAATCAGGAGGAATACGCCATCTGTAAGTGGTGGCTTGACATGTTCGGACTGGAAGACAAGTACGACCGTCCGTTCCTGAAACTCTCCAGTGGAGAGCAACGACTGGTGTTGCTGGCTCGTGCTTTCGTGAAGGATCCCCAGTTGCTGATTCTCGACGAGCCCCTGCACGGACTCGACCTTTGGAACCGCCGACGTGTGAAGGATATCATAGAGACCTTCTGTCAGCGTAAGAACAAGACGATGGTGATGGTGACTCACTACGAGGAGGAACTGCCCAGCGTCATCACTCATAGGAAATATTTAACAAGACAAAAATAATAACGACAATGAAAAAGATTTTAATAGCCCTCATGCTCATGATCGGCATGAATGCTCAAGCACAGGATGTGTTCCAGGAACTGCGCCAGAAGAACAAGGCGATTGCTGAGGACACAAATGCCAATGGACTGGTACGCGCTATCAGTATGTTTAAGTTGGATGCTCTCAACTACCTTGCCATCAAGATGCAGGAGGAGATGCCCGACTCATCAGTCTATTACCTCGACAGCCAGGCTTTCGCCATGAACAACTACGTGACTTTCTACATCCAGAAACTCGTGCAGTACAACGAGATGCCGAAGGCACTGCAAGAGGAGATGACGAAGATGTTCATGGACACCAGCAAGAACCATCCGCTCTTCAAGGACAAGGACAAGGAGATGGTGCTCAGTTACTACAACAACGGTGAGAGTCTGGTCCGTTTCTCGCTGGATACCGACTGGGAGAAGGCATTGGAGGACATCAAGAAGAAGATGGCTAAGAACGAGTAAATTAATCATATATTTATTTTATTATCCGCTATTATGGAAAGAACATGGAGATGGTTTGGCAAGAAGGACAAGATCACTCTTGCACAACTGAGACAAATCGGCGTAGAGGGTATCGTCACCGCACTGCATGACGTGCCCCTCGGACAGGTTTGGAAAAGAGAGAAGATTCGCGACCTGCGTGAGTACATCGAGAGTTACGGTATGCGCTGGAGCGTGGTGGAGAGTCTGCCCGTCGTGGAGACAATCAAGTATGCCGGTCCTGACAGGGACGAGCAGATCGAGGTCTACAAGCAGTCGCTGCGTAACCTCGCCGCAGAGGGCATCCACTGCATCTGCTACAATTTCATGCCGGTACTTGACTGGGCTCGCACCGACCTGTTGCACGACAACCCCAACGGGTCTACTAACCTGTATTTCAACTATGCTGAGTTCGCTTACTTCGACATCTATATCCTGAAGCGTGAAGGTGCCCGGGAGGAATGGGCTAAGTTCAAGTTCCCTGAGGGTGTCGGAGAAGGTCGTAACGTGCTTGCAGAGGCTGATGAACTCGCCAAGACGATGACCCCGGAGAAAGACCACCAGTTGGTGGAGACCATCATCATCAAGACACAGGGTTTCGTGAGTGGTAATTTCTCTGAAAACGACGAGGCTCCCGTGCAGAAGTTCCGTGAGTTCCTGGAACTCTACAAGGGTATCGACAAGGCACAACTCCGTGCCAACATGAAATACTTCTTAGAGGCTATCATGCCCGTCTGCGATGAGTGTAATATGAACATGTGCGTACACCCCGACGATCCCCCCATCGAGATTCTCGGACTGCCGCGTATCGTCCGTACGGAAGAGGATATCCAGTGGTTCCTCGACGCTGTCCCCAACAAGCATAACGGTCTGACTTTCTGCGCTGGCAGTCTTTCGGCTGGAGCATATAATAATGTGGTGGACATGGCGAGGAAATTTGCGTCACGGACCCATTTCGTACACCTCCGCTCCTGTCATATCTTCCCCAATGGCGACTTCACGGAAGCCAGTCACCTAGGTGGACGTGCCGACCTCATCGAGTTGTGCCGTATCTTCGAGAAGGAGAACCCACAGTTGCCGATGCGTGTCGACCATGGCATGACGTTCACCGACGAGAAAGGTGGCATCATGGACGAGTCGAGCCATGGGCATAACTCGGGCTACACCCTCCTGGGTCGTATGTTTGCCCTCGGACAGGTGCAGGGTATCCTTGCCACTGTCGACCGTGAGTTAGGAATAGAATACAAACAACCGGGATTCTTTGATTAAGTTCATAGTTCATAATTCATAGTTCATAATTCATAGTTCATAGTTAATAGCAATGAAGTTAACAGATATATTTAGCGGAGATTTCAATGCCGCGGAATGGGAGGCAAAAGGGTATCAACTCCCTAAGTTCGATATTGAGGC
>DEJF01000036.1:32858-39330 GCA_002353225.1 Prevotella sp. UBA2755
ATCTTCCGTGCCTTCCCTGCCGCCATCCTTAACGACGCCCTAAACACGGGGAAATATGACCGTGGCGTTATCGTCGCCGAGACCTTTGACTTCGAGGTCATCGACAAGGCATACAAACCTTACAACAACCTGTCTCTGCTCGTCTCCCTGCAGAGTGACGGAAACATCGAGAAGAAGGTTATCGCCAGTGTGACGGAGGCGCTGAAGGCTGACCCGCAGTTTGAGGACTGGAACCGTCTGGTGGAGATATTCCGTAACCCCAGTCTGCAGATGATCTCCTTCACCATCACAGAGAAAGGTTATTCTTATAATGAGGCTGACTTGCAGCGTGGCTTGAGTCCTGTGTTCGCCCTTGGTAAGGTGACAGCCCTGCTCTATGAGCGTTTCAAGGCAGGAAGGCTACCACTGACCGTCCAGTCGATGGATAACTGCTCGCACAACGGTGGTCGTGTGAAGGCTGGAGTACTGGCATATGCCGAGCGTTGGGTGAATGACGGACTGGTGCCTGAAACTTTTGCCGACTATGTCCGCAACAAGACAAAGATCACCTTCCCATGGTCGATGATTGACAAGATCACCCCTCGTCCTCATGAGAAGGTGAAGGAGATGCTTGCCGCCGACGGTTTTGAGGACAACAACTATATCGAGACCGAAAAACACACCTTCACGGCACCTTTCGTGAATGCCGAGGAAGTGCAGTATCTCGTGATCGAGGACAACTATACCAACGGTCGTCCCCCACTTGACCTGGGCGGTGCCCTCTATACCACCCGTGAGACAGTAGACAAGGTGGAGACGATGAAGGTGACCACCTGTCTGAACCCCCTGCATACCGCCATGTCTATCTACGGCTGTATGCTGGGCTATACCCTCATCTCTGCGGAGATGGCTGACGAGGACCTGCGTCCGTTCATCCAGAAAATCGGCTATATCGAGGCGATGCCAGTGGTGACAGACCCTGGTGTGCTGAATCCTTATGAGTTCATCGGTGCCGTCATCAACCGCCGTCTGCCGAACCCGTTCATGCCAGACGCTCCACAGCGTATAGCCATGGACACCTCACAGAAACTGCCTATCCGCTTTGGTGAGACCATCAAGAAATACATCGCCCGTGGTCTCGACATGTCGAACCTCATTCTGATTCCTCTGACGCTTGCCGGTTATGCCCGTTATCTGAAAGGCATCAAGGACGACGGTACCGCTTTTGAGCCGTCACCAGACCCCATGCTGGAGGAGATGCAGGCTATCGTCGCACCGTTGGAGATTGGCAAGGAAGACCAGGACTACAGTTGTCTGCGCAACCTCTACAGTCGCAAGGATGTCTTCGGACTTGACCTCTACGAGGCTGGACTGGGTGAGCAGATAGAAGGAATGGTGAAAGAACTGTATGCCGGTAAGGGTGCCGTTCGTGCCACCTTACATAAATATGTAGCAGCAAGATAAGCACATGACCAGAAAGAAGAAACCACTACCCCTGTTGGAGAAGATCACCATCACCGATTTCGCTGCCGAGGGAAAGGCTTTGGCAAGGGTCGACGACATGGTGGTGTTCGTGCCATGGGCAGTACCTGGTGATGTGTGCGACTTACAGGTTCGCAGAAAGAAACATAGTTTTATGGAGGCGGAAATTGTCCGTCTCCATACACCCAGTCCCATGCGTACCCAACCGTTCTGTGAACATTTCGGTATATGCGGAGGCTGTAAATGGCAACAACTACCCTACGAGGAGCAGTTGAAGATGAAACAGCAACAGGTGTTCGACCAACTGACCCGTATCGGAAAGGTGGAACTGCCTGAGTTCCGTCCTATCCTAGGTAGTGTGAAGACCAAGGAGTATCGCAACAAACTCGACTTCGGATGTTCTAACCGGCGTTACCTGACCAGTGAGGAGATCGCCTCTGGGAGGGAGTTTGCCCGTGATGCCATCGGCTTCCACATCACAGGAGCCTTCGACAAGATCCTGCCGATTGAGAAGTGCTGGCTGATGGACGACCTGCACAACCAGATACGCAATGAGGTGCGTGACTATGCCATCGGGCACGGACTGACCTTCTTTGACCTCCGCCAACAAGTTGGCTTGCTACGTGATGTCATCATCCGCAACTCGAACACGGGAGAATGGCTCGTCATCATACAGTTCCACTATGACGAGGAAGGCGACGAGCAGCGTGCCAAAGGACTATTGCAGCATCTTGCCGATAAGTTTCCGCAGATTACCGCACTGATGTATCTCAACAACCAGAAATGCAACGATACCATTGGTGATCAGGATATCCTGACCTTCAAGGGCGATGACCATATCTACGAGACAATGGAAGACCTGCGTTTCAAGGTAGGTCCCAAGTCGTTCTACCAGACGAATACGGAACAGGCTTACCATCTGTATAGCGTAGCGAGGGAGTTTGCTGGACTGACGGGTGAGGAACTGGTCTACGACCTCTATACAGGTACTGGTACCATTGCCAATTTCGTAGCGAAGAAAGCACGGAAGGTGATAGGTATCGAGTATGTACCAGAGGCGATAGAAGATGCCAAGATCAACTCACAGGAGAACCATATCGACAACACCCTGTTCTTTGCAGGAGATATGAAAGATATCCTGACAGATGAGTTTATCGCAGAACACGGTCGTCCTGATGTCATCATCACTGATCCCCCTCGTGCCGGTATGCATCCCGACGTAGTGAAGACCATCCTACGGGCAGCCCCTCAGCGTATCGTCTACGTCAGTTGCAATCCTGCCACCCAGGCTCGTGACTTACAGGACTTGGACGCAGACTACAAAGTGGAAGCCGTTCAGCCTGTAGATATGTTCCCACATACCCCCCATGTAGAAAATGTTGTATTGTTAATCAAAAGATAAGTTTATGAGAAAACTATTGTTCCTTGTCCTGTTGACAACAGGCTTCACATTAACCGTCAATGCACAAGACAGTGAGCAGAAAAAGAAAGTGATTGAATTGCCCCAATGGGTCAAGGACATCAAAATCAGCGGATATGGTATGCTGCAATACCAAGCACAAAATCCTGACGAGAAGTCTGAGAATGCTTTCAACCTCAGGCTGATGCGTCTGATTATGGATGGTAAGATTGGGGATTTTGCATGGAGAGCACAGGTACAAGGTAGTTCGAATGCCGGTCCTGGTAATCCTACTGTGATGTTAGTCGACCTCTTTGCAGAATGGCAGAAATACGACTTCTTCCGTGTAAAAGCAGGACAGTTTAAGCGTGCCTTCACCTTTGAGAATCCCACCCATCCTATCACACAAGGATGGTATTCTTATGCAACGGTCATCAATAGTCTCTCTGGTTTTGGCGACCGTTCTGGTGAGAAATCATCTGGAGGACGTGATATCGGTCTTCAGATTCAAGGTGATTTCCTGAAGAATGCAGAAGGACGCAACCTTCTCCACTACCAGATAGGTGTCTATAATGGTGAGGGTATCAACCAGAAAGACAAAGACAACCGCAAGGATATCATCGGTGGTATCTGGTTCATGCCTATCAAGGGAGTACGTATCGGAGCCTTCGGATGGACTGGATCCCGTGGTGACATGACATGGACTGACGAACAAGGCAACGCACATAAAGGAAGCATCAGCAAGAACCGTTATTGTCTCTCTGCTGAGTACGACAAAGACGAATGGACCTTCCGTGCAGAGTATATTCACAGCCAAGGCTGGGGAGCCACCAAGGTAGACAGTCGTGAGGTAGACTTCTCAAAAGGTGACAAGGCAGATGGCTTCTATGCCTTTGGAATTGTACCAGTCATCAAGAAGAAACTCCATGCCAAGGCACGTTACAATATGTATCGTCCTACCAAGGAATGGAGCACCTCAAAGACGATGTATGAGGTGGGCTTGAATTATTTCATCCACAAGAACGTCCAAATCAACGCAGAATATGCGCGTGTCAACGATCGCACTTTAGCAAAACACGATTATAACTTTTTTGACGTGCAGTTAGACTTCAGATTCTAACTGAACAGACTCAGAGTCAAACATAGAGCCGCGCTGACAACCGCCAGTGCGGCTATTATTATGTATAAGTTACGGGCGTTAAGCCTATAGCCAAAAGTCTTATAGGCATACAGGTGTATCATGACGAAGTCAAACACATGGGCAAGGAGGATGGCGATACCTGTCCCCAGCAATCCCCATTGCCGATAACCTGCCATGACCAATGGGACAAATACGAGGAAATAGGCTGACTCTAAACACAGATAGGCTAAAGAACGTCCACGAGCCAAAGTGATATAGCCAACAGGAAGAGTTGCAGCCTTTAGTACCATTGCCACGGCGGCAATCTGTGCCATCGTAACGACAGGTAGGAAATCCGAACTCAGTAAGAGACGGATAATCCAAGGAAGACAAAGAATCATCACAACCAGTAAAGGAGATACCAACCATAGCAAGACCTCCATCTGGCGATTGACCACCTCATTCGTCTTACCCACTTCCTGAAAGGCAGAGAGACGGGGAAAATAATCATTGTCCATCGCCGCAAATACCAAACCCATATAGGTGACAGTCAGCAAAGAGCCTGCATTATAGAGTCCCACCTCACTGAGCCCCGACTCACGTTCCAGCCACCATCGTATCAGCAGTTCCGCTCCACTCCCCACCATTGCCGCCAAGGAATAGGCAATACCCAGACGCATCATTCCAATACCCTCACCTATCACAGAAGAGGAACATACGAGACGTGGAGAATATAACCGATATGCCGCAAAGATAGCAGGTAACATAGCGGCAAAAGCCATCAGGTTGATGACCACAACTATCGCATCCTGTCCATACATCCAATATAGCGGCACACAAATCAAGACACTGGCAATAGCAGCGATCGACTGGACAGCCGCCAAGGAATGAAGTTGACGAGCCCCCTTTAATATCGCCATCTCGCCACCACCGATAATTGTAATCACGACAGCAGGAGCCAGTGTCCAATAACCCACAAATACACTCAACAATAATCCAAAGAGAGCAGCGAACATACACCAAAGACGAATCACGCAGACAAAATGGAGAATCTTCTTCAAATCACCTTCCTCAAAATACTCAGAGACATGACGGACCGCACTGACAGAGAGTCCCATCCCTGCTATCTGAGTCAGGAAATTCATCGTAGTCGTTAATATTGAGGCAAGTCCCATACCTGCAGGACCCAGAAAGACGGCTGCTACCTTATTGCGCACAAGAGCGGCAAGGACATTCAACCCTTGCACACCTCCGAAAATACTGGTGTATTTCAGTATGTGACGATAACCGTTATGCTGACCGCCTTCTATCATTCTTTACTTTTCTGAACGCAAAAGTACGACTTTTATTACGAGTTTGCAAATAATTTCGTACCTTTGTCGGGAATATGAAAGAAGAAAAGCCACTGGTAAGTTTTATCATTACCTATTATAACCTGCCTGTGCAGATGCTTCAGGAATGTATCGACAGCATTCTTGCCCTCTCCCTGCGTCCCTTCGAACGTGAGATCATCGTCATTGATGACGGCTCAGACGTAAGTCCTATCAATGATCTCATAAAATACGAGAATGACATCATTTATGTCAGACAGAAGAATGGCGGACTGAGTATGGCAAGAAACAAGGGCATTGATGTGGCTACCGGAACATATATCCAGTTCGTAGATGCAGATGACCGACTAATTACTGCTCCTTACGAGCAATGTCTTGATATTGTCCGGTACCAGCAAGACACGGATATGGTCATGTTCGACTTTTCTACTGACTTGATTGTTGAGAGCCTTCCTGAGTCAGTCCTGCCAGTTAGCGGTTCTGCCTATATGCGTAACAACAACATCCACGGTACGGCTTGGGGATATATCTTCAGAAAAGCGATGTTAGGAGAACTGCGTTTTACCCCTGGTATCTATCATGAGGACGAGGAGTTTACACCACAACTGCTGTTACGCGCAGAGAATGTATATCCCACACATTTTAAGGCTTATTACTACTACCAGCGTGAGGGGTCGATAACGACGAGCAAAGACGAGCAAGATTCCCAAAAGCGGATGGACGATCGTGAGGGGGTACTTTTCCGACTCCATGATTTATGTGACAAACTGCCGCATCAGGACAGGATAGCACTGGAACGCAGGATTGCCCAACTGACAATGGACTATATCTATCACATCATCGTGGAGACCCGCTCCGCTGCTACTCTCGAACAACGCCTGCAGCACCTGCATGACCAAGGACTCTTCCCGCTGCCCGACCAGGACTACACCAGTAAATACACTTGGTTCAGAAGACTGATAAACACCTCCTGGGGTCGTACTCTTCTACTCCACACACTACCCTTATGGAAAAAAGAAAGATGAAGATACTCTTGTTTGAGGAATATAGCAGTCTTCACAACAATCTGGCTAAGGGATTGAAGGAGTTGGGACACCATGTCACACTGGTTGGGAATGGCAATAGTTTTCGTGACTTCCCCCGTGATATTGACATCAAGAG
>DEJF01000036.1:39403-70099 GCA_002353225.1 Prevotella sp. UBA2755
ATTAACCCAGACTGTTTCGGACTGAAAGCCGAACGCCAGTATCCTTTCTATCACAATCTCCGTCATCATAACAAGAAGATGGTGGTAGGAGCCTTCGGATGTGACTGGTACTGGGTGGATGACGGTATCCACCATCAGACATTCAGGTATGGTGATTTCTATATCGGAGACAAGCGACGCACTGACTTCGCTGCCCGGAAATTTATCGATGAGTATATCAACACTCCGAAAGGAGAGTATACTCGCTATGTTATGGAGGATGCCGACTGGATTCCCACCTGTCTGTATGAGTATCAGACATGTTACTCACGCTACTTCCCCAATAAGACACAGTTTATTCCCCTCCCTGTCGTATGTGAGTATGACACACCTGTTCATACGTATGACAACAAGAAAGTACGTTTCTTCATCGGCATCGACAAGGAGAGGAGTATCTACAAGGGAACAGATATCATGTACAAAGCGTTGCAAGATGTCGCGTTACGCCATCCTGAAAAGTGCGAGATCGTCAAAGCGGAGAGTCTACCTTTTGAGGAGTATACACAATTGATGAATCGTTGTGACGTGATCCTTGACCAACTGTATAGTTATACACCCTCTATGAACTCCCTCTTAGCGATGAGCAAAGGTATTATCGTCGTGGGCGGAGGAGAACCAGAAAACTATGAGATCATCAACGAGGACACGTTACGTCCCATCATCAATGTAGAACCGACTTATGAGAGTGTGTGCTCGCAATTAGAATGGCTGCTTGACAATACAAACCAGATCAATAGACTCAAAGAGGAAAGTATTGCCTATGTAAAGAAACATCATGACTACAGGAAGGTGGCTAAACAGTATGAAGTGATGTACGAAGCACTGCTTCAATCTTCTTGCCAATAGCCATTGGGGATGCAATTGTAGCAACCTGTTTGGAAAGAGTCTGTCCGTCATACTGATAATCCATCACCCTTGCCATCGCCTTCATGAATGCCTCAACATCATCTACTGGCACGTAGACGGCTCCGTCCCGCATCCTCACACTGGGAGGAATCGCCTCTGTGGAGACCACTGGAATACCTGTGCTCAACGCCTCCAGCAATACCAGTCCCTGTGACTCACCCCGTGTTGCCAAGACCAGAGCATCACTATGATAGTACATATCCCTGATACCCTCTTTGTCTAAGATACCCATACACCTCACTTGCTGACGGCATGCCTTTTGCGCATAAAGATTTCTGAAAGGCTCGGAGTCTGTCCCCTGCCCTGCTAACACCAGTTCTATATTGGGATTCTGTTGATACAGTAGATTAAATGCCTCCAATAAGACATCATAACCTTTTCGTTCCACAAACAAAGCAGGACAACAGAAACGGAAAGGTCTGTTATCCATAGACGGTCGAGGACGATACCCATAGAAATCCACGTCTATGATATTCGAGACGGTCACATACTGATAGTCTTTCCCAAAATAGCAGGCGATATCATCCACCAACTCCTCTGATACCATCATGACACGAGTAGCACGACGGTACGACTCCTTTAATAACGGAATCTGCCAATGATCCGTAGAATCACCAAACTCCTCGTGGAAGATTTCTTTTGGCAGATGCTCTGTCACTACGTATGGTATCTTGTATTCCTCACCGAGTCTCATGGCGGCATAACCTGCCCATTTGGCACAATGAGCATGAAGGATATCCGGGCGACCGTACTTTTCAATATACTCCGCAAACATCGACCGTACGACAGACACCCATCTGTCGACATTGGGACGAATCACCTTGGGGATGCCACGCTGATAAGACTGATAGACCGTAACACCACCCATCTCATGCTCATAACGACGCCAAGGCAGCGTCAGATAGTCTTTCCAACCGATCGTGATTCCTAACTGCACATTACTCAATATGCGCACCTCATGACCTAATGCCGCCAATGCCTTTGACTGTTCTAAACAGAACATGCCACCGTATGGGTGAAAGAATGATGGTATCTCCAGTATATGCATATTATTAGTACGCTAAGTTTCCTGTTTTATTGTTTTCCGCCTTATACAAACTGTCAAGCATATCTCTTTCCCTCTTGTAATAAGAGGTAGCAATACCGCCAATGCGAAACACGAGATGACACAAATCGTCTGTAACCCAGCACTTGTCAATACTACTCTTGATTGCCTTGATCTGTTCTGGGTTCCTCTCTATGTACTTATCAGAACACCATATCACAAAAGGAACTTGATATTGATACTTCCAATACATCCTCTCTGTATGGCTTTCTGCATCTGCCCTACCCTTGGAGTCTCTATAGTCGTAAATCTCCTCACCATGATCAGAGAAAGAGATCATCACAGTAGGTTCTTCGCGGAAAAGGTCCATGATCTTCTTTAGCACATAATCATTATAAAGTGTGGCATTATCATAATCCGCCACCTCCTGCCGTTTGTCCTCTGTCATATAGGCCGCTCTGTTGGGAATGTCTTTTCCTTGGAATACAGCAAACGACGGATGGGGGTATCGTTTCCCTGCCTCGAAATGCTGTCCCATCAGATGAATCATCAACAGATTATGCTTGCCCTTGTTTCCAATATGCTTCCCTAAATCAGCAATAAGATCCGCATCATAATCAAAACTCCTATCATTCACCTTGGTATAACTTAAACGTTGTATCTTGTCGTCATACAAAAAAGAATTGAGTGAGAATGTAAAAGCCGTATACTCAAAAGCCTCACGCTGATTATCCCATAAATACACTTGATATCCAGCATGCTTCATCATTGACGGGAAATAAGGAAACTCATTCCATTGTTCCCCTCTTATAGAACTACTGCAACTCAGTATGTTTTTCAATGCCGTACTGGTGTAATTGGAACTGGTATATACCGTATTAAACACAAATAACCTGTCTCTTTCTGCCTCTGCCTTTTGATTAGGACATGTGTTCAATGGATAGCCATATAAATTAGAATGCCATTTGATATACGACTCTCCGATGACAATAATGATGTTCAAGGAGTCTGTATAGGTAACTGATACCGGCTCTCTTGTTGCCTGTTGGGTAACTTGAATAAATCCATCCATATCACCCGATGACAACTCCAGACTATACATAGAACTGGCAAGCAGAGAGAAAGGATCGGCATATCGCGACTCGTTCAGTTGCCAGACAGACAACTCGTCCATCGTCTTGGCTTTATACATACGGACATAACTCAGACACGCTATCAAGCCCCAAACAAGCAGAAGGGGTAAGACTGTCATCAAGATCCGCCCCTTGAACAGATTTCCAAACCGTTTTCTGTACTTTTCTCCTATTATCGCTATAAAGAATAACACCATGGTGACTGTGACAGCATACCATGTACCTGAGGTATACAGGTACTCATGGAAGAACTCATTGACTTCCCTCGGTGTCGTCTCAGCAAGCAACATCAACACCTCAGGTGATATCTCCATTATAAAAACGAATTTCAGGAATTCACGGATAAAGAAAACAGCAAAAAGAAGTATATAAAAGAAAACCTTCACGCTCCGCCTATTAATCTTATCAATAAGAAAGGTGAAGAAATAAGCAAGGACAAAGACCTCTCCAAAATTATAAAACCACGAAATCTCTGGTAACCCATTCATTGGAATATACAATAAAGCCCTTACCAACAATTTGCCCATCAGCAATAAAAACATCATGAAGAATACCCACTCATGACTGACTGGTAGAACCATCTTGTATAATAACTCCTTTAATCTCATCGACTGTCAAGAATGTATGGATTGTTGCTTTGCAAAAATACAAAAAAAAGTGGAAGTACCCATCAGTACCTCCACCTTTTTTCTATTCAGAAAAGATTTACTCTGCAGCAGGTGCCTCAGCCTCAGCGGCAGGAGCCTCCTCTGCAGGAGCCTCAGCAGCAGCCTTGGCAGCCTCTTCCTCAGCCTTAGCGGCTTCAGCGGCAGCCTTCTTCTCGGCTACTTTCTTTGCAATCTCCTCATTTACTTTCTTCTCCTGTGCCAACTCCTTAGCAGCGGCATCTTTCTTTGCTTTAGCCTCGTCAGCAGCGACCTTCTCAAGACCCTTCTGCTTGTCAGCCTTCCATGCATCGAACTTCTTCTGAGCAGCAGCCTCGTCGAAAGCACCCTTCTTCACACCACCACGGAGGTGTTTCATCAGGTAAACGCCCTCACGGCTGAGGATGTTACGTACAGTGTCAGTAGGCTGTGCGCCTGTCTCTACCCAGTAAAGTGCACGATCGAAATTCAAATCTACTGTGGCAGGATTGGTGTTAGGATTATAAGTACCAATCTTCTCAGTAAATTTACCATCACGTGGTGCTCTTGCGTCAGCGATAACGATGCTATAGAAAGCATAGTTCTTACGACCGCCGCGCTGCAATCTGATTTTTGTTGCCATTAATTTTAATGTTTAAATTTTAAATTATAATTTGAATCTCATGCCATTATCTCGTAATAGCGGCTGCAAAGGTACTATTTTTTCGGCATATCACCAAATAATTCTTCAAAAACTTATTGCTTGCGCATGGTAATACCTGCCTGCATCCCGTTGATGCTTTTCATCAGCGTTGTCACCGTTTTGATCTGTGAGTTGCTCGACTTAGCACCTAACGTCTTGAACAGGTTCAGCAACTTGGTGGCATCTGTCACAAACTGCATGTCCTTACCGTCAATCTGGGTCGTAATGGCAAGTGTCTTCACACCAGCGACAGACAACTGAAGTTTGGAGTCTTTCACCTCCCACTTCCCTGTCTTCGTCTTACCACCCATCGTCTCCGTAAAAGTGCCGTCTTCTTTGAAAGTCATCGTAAAAGCACCAGGCTTGATACCATATTTGGTGAGTTGCTCCTGTAACTTGCTTTCCAATTTATTAGCGGCGATCTTGGCACCTGCCTTGGCAAGGAAGTTATCGGAGGTAAACACTATGGCTGGTTCCGTATAGGACCATGTGCCAATAATCTTTTCTTTCGTTGCCTGCTTCTTGCTGGAGAACACGGTTGTGAGGTTTGAAACTACATCACCTGACGACGAACCGCCAAGCACACTGTTCAATATATCATTTACGTCTTGTGCTTGAGCCGTCATGCCCATCATCAGCAGCATACTCATCAGGATTGCTTTCATCATTTTTCTATTCATTATACTATTTGGTTTAAGAATCGGCGCAAAATTACTATTTTGGACAATAACACCCAAAATAATTAAATAAAATTTCGCTTTATAACTTTTTTTGAGTATTTTTGCTGATGGTTATGATTACAGAATTGTCTATCCTTATTCCCACCTATAACAGTGTGGCATATCCTACCGCAAAAAAACTCTCTACGCTGTGCGAAAGGATAGCCATGGATGCACCCCATCCGTTCAGGTATGAGATTATAGTGGCAGATGATGGTTCCGAAGACTCCAACACGGTAGATGCAAACCAGACTATCAACTCACTCCGCAACAGCCGGTTCGTCGTCAAGTCTCAGAATAGCGGTAGTGCTGCCACTCGCAATTTCCTGGCACAGCAGAGTCAATACGAATGGTTGTTGTTCATTGACAGCGACATGGAGATTCCCGGCATGGACTATATCATGCGCTATTTGCCTTGCGACCAGACGGATGTCACCAACGGAGGTATCAAGGTGGGAGGCAGTTGGGATACACATCACCATAATCTCAGATATATCTACGAGAAAGACGCAGAGGCAGCCCATACGGTCGACAAACGTCAGAAAGCCGGTTTCAAGGAATTTCGTTCCACGAACTTTCTCATTCGCCGCTCTTGCATGCTCTCCCATCCTTTTGACGAGCGTTTCAAGAAAAGCGGTTACGAGGATGTCTTTCTCGGAAAGACCCTCTCTGAGGCTGGCACTTCCATCCTGCATATTGACAATCCGCTAATCCTCAACGACTTCGAAGATAATGTGGATTTTGTCAGGAAGACAGAACGTAACATCACGACCTTATATCATTTCCGAAAAGAACTGAAAGGTTACTCGCGACTGATTGACAAAATACATCCCCTCACTGCCTTTCTTCTTCAACTATGGCATCTCCTTTTCGGACGGTTGGAGAGATGTAACCTCACCAGCACCCATCCTCGTTTATGGGTTTATGCATTATATAGAGCCGGACTCTTCTGCTCACAGAAAGACTAAGGTAACACAATCGTCCGCAGCCAATCCTTGAGAAACCCCTTGTACTGGTTTTGAGAGTCACTTATCAGTACGACAACTTGTCTGCCATCAGCAAGACAAGGTCCTAAGCACATACCTTCATAATTGGCAAAACTGCGTGCTGTCAGGTTGATTTTCGTCTTAAAGGACACCAGCAGCCGTTTCTCAAGGAGTTGTCCTTCCATCTCTTTGAGAGGAGTCACCACATACACCTTATTATATACGTACGAGCCGATGTTCTTGGTAGGCTTAAACACCTCACGTTCCAACACGAGTAACCTGCCGTCAGCCATTGCCGCCAAGGCAGGAACACCTATGGTATGCTTGCCCTCACGCACTTCTGGTGTTTTGCCATCCATCCGGTAATACCAATGGCAAAAAGGTTGCAAGTCATTGCCAAAACTTTGTAGTCGCAAGAGACTGTCACCACGCAACGGATTTTCTGGTATTGTATAGAACAACCCTGTCTGCCGTTGATAGGTCAGAGCCTCCAGTCCCATGTTCTTTTTCGCATTCTTGAATACTGTCGGCATCTGTAATCTACGTCCTGTCAGTGCCCCACTCATCGCATACTCCAAGACCTCATTATCTGTCTCACCACTAATCCATAGCGTACTGTCCTTTGGAAAGAAGCAGATGCCCTCATCATCACGATTTGCTTTTCCTGAAGATCGGAAACCATTCTCCGATGCATGAAGGATATCACCAGTGATAGAGTCGATATCGATGGTAAAGAGATGGAAACCGCTCTCCGACGCTTTGTCATTAACCACAGCATACTGATTATTACCCAACCAGGTGATACCACTATAGTTGCCAGCAGGTATGGTGGTATGGAACGAGTGTTGTCTGCACAATTCCACCCCACTCTCCTGAGCAAAGGAACTAAGTGTTAACAGACAATTGCAAAGAGCCAACACCCAAATCCTACTCATAATCATCAATTACCGAGTTCATAAAGTCCAGCATATCTTTTGCCGCCTTGAACATCTTCGCCATCTGGTCAAGCCACTGGTCACCCTCAAAGAAACTCTCCTCCACATGGTGCCATGCGCAATAATCTTTCAATCGTAGATAATGAAGATAAGGATAATCACGAGGAAAACCAGCAGGACAGGTTTTCAGTTTCTCCAGTCCGAAACCTTGCGGACTCTCCCAGTTGGCTTCCTCTGGTGCCCCATAGTATTTCTTAAACTCCTTTGACTCTACACAACGTAACCACTCCTCCTCATTTGCCATTATCTCGTTACGACAAGAGGTCAAGATATTCGTAGGTAGCCAATAGTTGCCAACGGCAAGCAGACAATGGTCTGGCTCCAGATGGATATAATAGCCACCACGCAATGCTTTCTTGCCATGGGCATTGATATAAGCGCCGAAATGATTCTTATAAGGCGACTTATCTGGTGAGAAACGGGTGTCACGATAGAAACGGTAGGTTGCGTCCTTCACGGTCACATGCGCTATCGACTCGTCAAAATCGGCAATCCTTGCGATAGCCTTTGCGATACCAGCCTCAAACTCAGCCTTTGCCTCCATATACTCCCCCTTGTGTTCTTGGAACCAAGGGCGGTTATTATTCATCATTACTTCCCGAAGGAAACCAATTATCTTCTTACTGTCCATAGTCCTCACACAACCTTACAAATTACTCTCAACAATATTCAGCATCTTGAAAGTAGCCTTGATGGCTGCTTCCGTCTGGTCGGCATCCAAGCCACGGGTGCGGAGAAGTCCGTCATTATAATGCCAAGTAATAACGGTCTGTACCAAGGCATCAGTACGACCACCTGGAGGGATGGACACCTGATAGTTAGCAAGAATAGGAAATGTACGATTGAGATACTTCTTATAGATGTAACGCAGAGCCTTGACAAAAGCGTCATACTGTCCGTCACCTACCGCACTGCCATCATACTGCTGACCGTTAATTTCCACTTTTATATTCGCTCCAGGTTTTAGACCATAAGCCGTTGAAACTACATAACTTATCAGTTTGACCTTATCCTCTGGCGCATCATGCTTGAGCACATCACTGACGATATAAGGAAGGTCATCTTGTGTCACAATCTCCTTCTTATCTCCCAGTTCGGTAATACGTTGAGTGACACGTTTGGTCTGCTCAGGAGTCAGTTCCAGTCCTAACTCCTCCAGGTTCTTGGCGATATTCGCCCTACCGCTGTTCTTACCCAAAGCATACTCACGTTTACGTCCGAAACGCTCTGGCATCAGTTCATTATAATAGAGTTTGTCCTTGGAGTCACCATCGGCATGGACACCAGCCACCTGAGTGAAGACATTCTCACCAACGATAGGTTGGTTGGGGGCTACCGCAATACCACTGTAGCCCTCTACAAGTCGACTGATACCATTCAGTTTGTCTTCCACAATACCCGTCTTGGCATGGAACTGGTCTTTCAGGATTGCCTGTACACTTGCCATGGGGGCATTCCCACAACGCTCTCCAAGTCCATTGACTGTGACATGTAGTCCTTTTGCGCCACTTAATACGGCAGCCAGTGAGTTACTGACAGCAAGGTCATAGTCATTATGGGCATGGAAATCGAAATGTATATTGGGATAACGCTTGATCATCTTACGGAAATACTCGATGACCTGTAAGGGATTCATTACTCCCAGTGTATCAGGTAGCATAAAGCGCTTGATGGCACTTAGGGAAGCAAGCGCGTCCGTCAATTGATAGACATACGTCGGCGAGTCTTTCATACCATTACTCCAGTCTTCCAAATAAAGATTGACAGACAGTTCTCTCTCCGTAGCATACTGTACGGTATCCTTGATATCCGCAATATGCTCTTCAGGAGTCTTATGCAACTGATGGGTACAATGTTTCAGTGATCCTTTGGCAAGCAGGTTAATCACCTTACCACCGCAATCGGCAATCCAGTCGACAGACTGATGATTATCAACAAAGCCAAGTACTTCTACCCTGTCTAACTTCCCTATTTGGTCAGCATAACGGCAGATCATCTTCACTGCCTCCTTCTCTCCCTCAGAAACACGAGCCGAAGCCACTTCTATACGGTCGACATTGACGTCATGAAGAAGCATACGGGCTATCATCAATTTCTCATGAGGAAGAAACGACACCCCGTTGGTCTGCTCACCATCACGGAGTGTCGAGTCCATAATCTCGACGTAAGGAAGGATACGTTGAGAAGCATTTATGCGTTCTGCTGTTCCCATTGCTCGATTTTATCCTTATTCTGAATGAGGAAATCGATATCGTCCAATCCATTGATCAGACAGTGTTTCTTATATCCGTTAATTTCAAATTTCTCCTGTCTTCCTGTCGCTTTATTGGTAACAGTCTGGTTGGGCAGGTCTACCTCCACCTCCATCTTCGGATTCTGCTTGATACTTTCGAAGAGTTCGGAAAGAAACGACTCACTAACCACCACGGGCAGTACGAAATTATTCAACTCATTATTCTTATGGATATCCGCAAAGAAGGAACTGATTACCACACGGAAACCATAGCCGGCAATCGCCCATGCAGCATGCTCACGACTGGAACCACTACCGAAGTTTTTTCCTGCCACGAGGATACAACCGCTATAGGTGGGATCGTTCAGTACGAAGTTCTTATTAATAGTACCGTCGGCATTGTAACGCCAGTCACGGAAGAGGTTGTCACCAAAGAAACTCTCCTCACGTGTCGTTGCCTTCAGGAAACGGGCGGGAATAATCTGGTCGGTGTCCACATTTTCCAAAGGAAGGGGCACACAGGTGGATGTTATAACATTGAATTTCTGTTTCATATTAACCTTGTTTCGTTTATGAGCGAATCTATTGATTCGGGTACAACTGCCTTAAAAACCGATGACAAATCTCCATTTCCCACATGAAGCGTTCCAGATTCACCGTCACAATGATACACATAGCCATTAAAGACTATTTCACTCTGTGAATACTTCAGCAATGTTTCGCTGTAACCACCAGAACAAGCACTCTTCTTCTCTTTTTTGAGTTCTATGTCCATACCATTCAAGGTGGTTTCTATCTCTGCCAGTTTGTTCTGGCAGTAGGTCTTCCGCAACAACACTTCGTCATAGGTGCTGACGGTGAAGACAGTCGTATCTGCACTGACCTCAATAGAGTAACTGCGATGATAGTCTGGAGGCACACTCCTGTCGCCATATCGATAGACATATTTCGTGATTTTAACCTTCTTGTCTTGTTGGATATTCCTGCTAACATTTGAACAGGCAGCAACAAATACCACTAACAGAAAGGCTAAAAAGAGCAATGTGCTATATAGAAAGAATTTGCTCATCGTACACTGATTTTATGATAAAAAAACACGTGGATCTGTAATGACTCCTGTGACTGCTGCTGCGGCGGCTACTAAGGGAGAGCAAAGGATGGTACGACTGCCAGGTCCTTGACGTCCCTCGAAATTACGATTGGATGTTGACACACAATATTTACCTGCAGGCACCTTGTCATCATTCATGGCAAGACAGGCAGAACAACCTGGTTGACGAATCTCGAAGCCAGCCTCCTCCAACACTTTGTCAATACCCTCTTCACGAATCTGGCGGTCTACAGCCCATGAGCCAGGAACCAGCCACGCTATCACGTTGTCAGCCTTTTTGCGTCCCTTGGCAATAGCGGCAAAGGCACGGAAGTCCTCAATACGTCCATTGGTGCAGGCACCAAGGAACACATAGTCGATAGACTTACCCAGCAGTTTCTCACCTGCCTTGAAGCCCATATAGTCGAGTGCTTTCTGGAAACCCGCTCCATCTTCTGAAGGGATTGCCTCAGAAATACCGATTCCCATACCAGGGTTTGTTCCGTATGTGACACGAGGCTCGATATCTTTGGCATCAAACACGAGTTCCTTGTCAAAGACCGCGTCATCACCACTCTTCAAAGTCTTCCAATAAGCGACAGCCTTCTCCCATGCCTCCCCTTTAGGAGCAAACTCTTTACCTTTTATATAATTAAAGGTCGTCTCGTCAGGAGCCACAAAACCGCCACGTGCTCCCATCTCGATAGAGAGGTTACAAAGGGTGAGACGTCCTTCCATCGACATTTCTTTCACCACATCACCACTATACTCCACAAAATAGCCTGTAGCACCAGAGGTCGTCAACTGACTCATCAGATAAAGAGCGACATCCTTTGCGGTAACACCCTTACCGAGTTTTCCATTGATACTGATGCGCATCGACTTGGGCTTCTGCTGGAGGATACATTGTGACGCCATTACCATCTCCACCTCACTGGTACCGATACCAAAGGCAACAGCACCCATCGCACCATGTGTGGAGGTGTGGGAGTCGCCACAGACAATCGTCATACCTGGCAGGGAGAGTCCCTTCTCAGGACCTACCACGTGGATGATACCGTTCGACTTATCCATCATACCATAATGGGTCAGTCCAAAGTCCTTGGCATTCTGCGCCAATGTAGACACCTGCTTCGCCGATACAGGATCCTCAATGGGTTTGTCCTGATCATGTGTCGGTGTGTTATGGTCGGGCATACAATAGATATGGTCGGGACGGAAACATTTCAGTCCACGAGCCCTCATACCGTCGAATGCCTGAGGGGATGTCACCTCGTGGCAATAGAGACGGTCGATATATAACTGGGTGGGACCGTCATCTACTTTCTGGACGACATGCTTGTCCCATATCTTATCAAATAATGTGTTCATGATTTCTTAAACTTATTGATACAATCAATATAAGCCTCGACAGAAGCGGTTACGATATCCGTATTGGCACCGAAGCCATAGTAGATGCTACCATCATACTCCACTTGCATGTGTACCTTACCCACATCATCAGAACCCTTGGAGATAGCCTGAATGGTGAACTCCTTCAGCGTCATCTGCTTCATGATGATTTTCTTCAACGCCTTGATGGCAGCATCGACAGGACCATTACCGGAAGCGGCAGCCTCAAACTTCTGGTTACTGATATCAAGTCCGATAGAAGCGACACTCTTCACACCCTTACCAGTAGTAACCTGCAGGAAGTCAAGTTTCACGGCATGCGCCTCCGCTGTATCGGCACCGGCAAGCATCAGCACGTCGGCATCATTCACCTCTTTCTTTTGGTCGGCGAGTTGTAGGAACTTCTCGTAAATCTTATCAAGTTTCTCATCGCTGACATCAACACCATTCACACTCAGACGGTGCTTCAAGGCTGCACGACCACTTCGTGCGGTCAGTACGATGCTGTTATCATCAATACCCACATCCTTCGGGTCCATAATCTCATAAGTCTGTACGTTCTTCAGCACACCATCCTGATGAATACCTGAAGAGTGAGCGAAGGCGTTACGTCCCACAATAGCCTTGTTAGGTTGTACGGGCATATTCATCAGACTGGACACCATACGACTGGTAGGATAAATCTTCTGCGTATTGATATTGGTGTCAATACCCAGTGCCTTGTGACATTTCAGAATCATGGCAATCTCCTCTAATGACGTATTACCGGCACGCTCACCAATACCATTGATAGTGACCTCTACCTGACGAGCACCGCCCATCACACCTGAGAAGGTATTGGCTGTTGCCATACCTAGATCGTTATGACAGTGCGTAGAGATAATCGCCTTGTCGATACCGTCTACATGCTCTTTTAAATACTTGATCTTCTCAAAATATTCCTGAGGCAGACAGTAACCTGTGGTATCAGGGATATTGACGACAGTGGCACCAGCCTTGATGACAGCCTCTACCACACGGGCAAGGTACTCATTCTCCGTACGACCGGCATCCTCGCAATAGAACTCCACGTCCTCTACGAACTTCTTCGCATACTTGACAGCAGCGACACCACGCTCAATGATCTCCTCACGGTTGG
The DNA here is from genome assembly GCA_002353225.1 of Prevotella sp. UBA2755. Taxonomy (GTDB): domain Bacteria; phylum Bacteroidota; class Bacteroidia; order Bacteroidales; family Bacteroidaceae; genus Prevotella. The sequence goes on from DEJF01000036.1 coordinate 52,406, forward strand.
AGTTAAACTTATACTTAATATGGGAATCACTGGTACCGATACCTGTATGGATACGCTTGTGCTTGGCATACTGCAAAGCCTCCGCGGCAACATCGATATCTTTCTGGACCGCACGAGTCAGCGCACAGATGGTCGGCCATGTGACAGCCTTTGAGATCTCAATCACCGAATTGAAGTCACCTGGGCTACTGATGGGGAATCCTGCCTCAATCACATCAACACCCAGTTGTTCGAGAGCCTTAGCCACCTGAATCTTTTCTACCGTGTTCAACTGACATCCTGGCACCTGTTCGCCGTCACGGAGTGTCGTGTCGAAGATAAACAATCTGTCACTCATAATGATAAACTATTACCTTATTACTTTTCTTTTCCTTAAATTGGTTGCAAAATTACACTATTTTCACCCAACCACCAAATAAATCGTTACTTTATTTGGATAAAATGAAATAATTTCATACTTTTGCATTTAAATTTTAAAACGAATACGATTTATATACTATGAATAAGAAAGTATCCATATTACTATTAAGTATGACCCTTGGCTGTGTAACTATCAGCGCACAAGAGTCACAGAAGAGTGAATTACAGAAAAACGCAGAGGCCGCCCAGACCATTCCCGCCGCCCGCTACAACTATATCCGAGCCTACGAAGACTATGTCAGCAAGGGACAGATGCAACAAGGTATCGAGTGCGGAGCGAAAGCCGCATCACTCTATTCCAAAGACGGTCTCCACAAAGAAGCGTTTGAGTTGCTTCGCAATATCGACCAAGTTATTAATAATAATAAACAGAAGACAGGTGGCAACGATGCAGGACTGCACTATCTGGTAACCAAAGAACGCATGCAGATGTACATGAAGTTCAGAAAACCCGACAGTGCCAAGGAACAACTGAATGTAATGGAGGCGCTGGCTAATGCATCCAACGATGAAAAGGTAAAGAACGACCTGCTGTATAGCAAGGCTATTTATTATTACTCTTTCGGACTGAACGCACAGGGGGACGCTGTCTTCAAGGAGATGGCTAACAAACTGACAGCATCTAAGGAGTATGACAAGGTGGATGAGGTTTACAAGCAACTGATAGCCAATGGTCGTAAGAGTAATAATGCCAGCATGGTGGCACAGTCATATAGTAATTACCTGGCTTGGAAAGACTCTACCAATGCTTTGAAGCATGCCGACGAGATTGCGGCTCTGAAAAAGCAAATTGCCGATAATGAGGCATCCATTGAGGAGAAAGACAGTTCACTGACTACCCGTTGGGTGATTATCGTCGCTCTGCTGATCCTTGCAGGTGCCCTTGCCGCAGCCTTGGTGATAGGTGCCATTATCCTGCTCCGTTTTATCCTCCAGACGCGTAAGCAGAAGAAGATTATCAACTTAGAGAAAGACAACAATGCCTTGAAGGCTAAGTTCATCAGCAATATCTCCGCACAGTTAGATCCCACCTTGCAAAAACTCGATAGCAGCAAGCCTGAGGTAAAGTCGCTAATGGAGTTCTCACAACATATCCAGACTCTTTCAGAACTGGAGAACTCGACAGACGAGATCGTATTGGAAGAGACACAGATTCCTCCGTTCTGTGAGGGGCTCATGGATCAGATACGTGACAAGGTGAAGCGTGATGTGACCCTGAAAGTCAACGCACCTAAGATGACGATTGACATGAACAAAGAGTATGTGTCACATATCCTGTTGCATCTGCTGACCAATGCCGCAATATATACTCCAGAGGGTGGCACCATCTGGTTGGAGTATAAGAAACGTAGTGCCCACACCCACCAGTTCCTCGTATCCGATACAGGATGCGGCATTCCTGAGGAGAAACGTGAGGATATCTTCAAGCCCTTCTTGGAGATCAGAGACTTGACGAAAGGTGACGGACTCGGACTGCCTATCTGTAAGCAGATGGCATTGAAGATGAATGGTGACCTCGAAATCGACCCTGAGTTTACGAAGGGAACACGCTTTGTACTCGATTTGCACTCATGATATTCTACTTTACAGGAACAGGGAATACCAGATGGGCGGCAGAGCAACTGGCTCTGTCCACAGGCGATGTGTTGCATTACATTCCTGACGAACTTAAAAAGGAATCCTGCGACTACACCTTACAAGAGGGCGAGCGACTGGGTTTCTGCTTCCCTACCCATGGCTGGCAACCTCCCCGTATTGTCCGTGAGTTCATCCGAAAGGCAACATTCCGATCCACCTCTTATATATATGCGCTGACCACCTGTGGTGATAACATGGGACATGCCATGCGCATCTTCAATAAGGAGTTAGGACGACAAGGACTTCATACAGACGCCGCTTTTGCCGTGGTGATGCCTGAGTCGAATGTCTGTTTCTCTTTTCTGCATCTGGACACACCTGAACGGGAACGTCAGAAGATTAACGCGGCAAAACAGCGCATGCAGCATATCTGTGAGGTTATTGTCAATTGCCAACGTGGTGTGGAGGAACTTGTCAAGGGCGCCATTCCCTATACCTATACCTATGTCATCGGAGGCTATTATAACAAGCACCTCATCACCGACCAGCATTTCTGGGTAGATGAGGAGGTGTGTGTCAAATGTGGACTATGCGCGAAGTTATGTCCTGTGAATGATATCCTGGGTACTCCGCCACAATGGAAGCATGACGGTTCCTGCACCAACTGCCTTGCGTGTTACCACCATTGTCCCAAACATGCCATCCATTGGGGAAAGATGAAACGGGGACAATATGTGATGAAAACCTGATTAATAGACGCGAGGACCGAAAATAGCAGTACCGACACGTACCATCGTACTACCCTCCTGTACGGCTATCGGATAGTCGTGGCTCATACCCCACGACCGTTCGCAGAACGAAGGCTCGTCAGCAAAATACTGTGCCTTTAACTCATCGAAGAGGTTCTTGGCAATCTGGAACTCTGAACGGATTTGTGACTCGTCTTCCACATACGATGCCATCATCATCAAGCCACAGATACGGACATGTTTCAAGTCACGCCACGCCTCCTCGGCAAGCAACTGTCGACAGGCATCGGGAGTGAGTCCGTATTTCGTCTCTTCCTCCGCAATATGGAGTTCGAGTAAGACATCGATAACCCGTTCATTCTTAGCGGCTTGTTTATCAATCTCCTTTAATAACTTGAAGGAGTCCACAGCCTCTATCATCGAGATATAGGGAGCGATATATTTCACCTTATTGGTCTGCAAATGACCGATGAAATGCCAATGGATATCCTTGGGCAGTGACTCTACCTTCTGGCGTAATTCCTGCTCATGGCTCTCTCCGAAGATACGCTGTCCCTCCTCATAGGCAGCCTCGATGTATTCGTTAGGATGATACTTACTAATAGCCACAAGGCGGACACCCTGTGGCAGATTAGCAAGAACTTGTCTTAAATTCCCTTTGACGTCGTAATCCATTATCGTTCCATTTCAGGTTTATCATCCTGACTGCTCTTCCCGTACTCAAAGACATCCAACAGAGAAGTCTCCGTGACACTGGATATGACATAGTCGATCATGGTACCGCCCATGACTTCCTCGATATTATTAACAGCGCCTTTCAATGTACCGGCATGCACCAGGTAGTTCACACTGCTACGCTTCTCCTTCTCGGTCTTCTCATCGATAGTGATAAACTGTAACTTAGCCTTATACCAACGGTCGGCAGAAGGCTCGTCGCTGAAGAATATCTCCTTGTAAGGAGCAATCTTGATATCCTTCACCGTGAACTCGCCACTGATATAGGAAGACATCTCCTCCATGATACGCTTCTCTGCCTCTGTGAAACTGAGCGCATCAACGGTATAGGTTTCATTTACTTTCTTCTGCAGACCATCTTCCATGGTCTTCTCATAGTTGATTTTACACTCAAACCAATTTGCTGTTCTTGATCTCATAATATTTAATTTTGTTCGATATTCCGATAATGCGATATTCGAATGGTTATTTCTGGATACCTTTGCTGTTAGTGCCGCCCAAAGCATTTTTCTTCTGCTCGGTCAGGCGCTCAATAATCTCCGTGGCTATCAACTGACTCCTTGCGGGATCCAATGCTGACTCAGCGGATATCTTCTGTTGTGCCTTCATCAGTTCGTCCACCGTAGACTCACTCTGTGACATGAAACTCTTCTCACTCGCATTCATGTGATCCTTGTTATATATCTTGGAGAGAATCTTATCGGCTTCCTCAGTATAGCGCTTACGGAAAATAGCCTCCGCCTTTGCCTGATACTCCTCCTGCGACTTCTGCTCAGCAGCGACTAAGGAGTCACCATCATTCGTCACACCCAGTTCCTCGGGATTAAAGCCATCGTCTATCAGGTCGTCAGTAGCCTGACGGGGAGCAGGTTTAACAAACTCCACAGGATTACTTTCCGGCATCATGTCGAAATAGAGGGCTATCACCAGTCCTGCGATAGCAACCGCAATAATCGCCGTCATCAAGGAACGGTAGGTGTTACGCTTACGGTTGATGCTGCCCAGCATCTCCTCCGGTGTACTGTAACGGTCCTCTGGCGACTCGCTGACTGCCCTTTTCACCACCTTACGTAACTCCAAGGGCATATCCGACTGGTCGAAGACTTTCTGTAAGAGTCGTCCGATAGAATAGATATCACAACGGTTATCTATGGTACCCTTACCCATCACCTCGGGAGCCACATACTCCTCCAATCCGTCATGATAGAGTTGGGACGGGTCACTCATCGAGATATAGTGGGAGCCGACATGCGACAACATGACAGCATTATCCCCCTTACGAAGGAATACGGTCTGAGGGGAATAACATACCCCAAAGACACCCTGAGAATGGAGATAGGCGGCAGACTCCAGCAACTGGCGGGTGAACTCCTCGATGAAATGCGGCTCGGCAACGATGGACGGGTTGTCGTTCAACACCTGTTGCAAGGGCTGATACTGTCCCTGCTCCATTTCCAGACGGACAATATCACGACCTTCCGACTGCGGACGGAAATGCAGGATATGCTGATTCGTCAGGGATGCGTTCTGCTCACACTCTCTCCTCAATGCCTCACTGAATTTGATGTTGCTGTTCAGTTCTTGTGCGACATCCACCACACTACGGTACTTCCCTTCTATCTGCTGGCGATAATAGTCGCCAATCGGCAGACGGGTCTTGTTGTGTTTACCGTCTTTTCTAGATGCCAATAGTTCCTCGTAATTCATAATCTCGGTTTGTTTGGATGCGCAAAAGTAAGCATAAATTCTGAAAAACGCAAAAAATATTTTGTATTTCACATGATTTACACTAACTTTGCAGTCGATTTACGTAAATTAGACAACAATGCCGGAAATATCTGTTCGCGGTCTGGAGATGCCAGAATCACCGATTCGGAAACTTGCTCCACTTGCCGCTGCCGCAAAAAAACGTGGTACACATGTGTACCATCTGAACATTGGACAACCTGACCTGCCTACACCACAGGTAGGACTCGATGCCCTGAAGACGATTGACCGTAACATCCTCGAATACTCTCCTTCACAAGGTTACCTGAGTTATCGGGAGAAACTGGTCAGTTACTATGCGAAATATAATATTAATGTGACTGCCGACGACATCATCATCACGTCGGGCGGTAGTGAGGCGGTACTCTTCGCTTTCCTCTCGTGCTTGAATCCAGGTGACGAGATCATCGTGCCAGAGCCTGCCTATGCCAACTATATGGCGTTTGCCATCTCGGCGGGTGCGAAGATCCGTACCATCGCCACCACTATTGAGGAAGGCTTTTCTCTTCCGAAAGTAGAGAAGTTTGAGGAACTGATCAACGACCGTACCCGTGCCATCATGATCTGCAACCCCAACAACCCTACGGGTTATCTCTATACCCGTCGTGAGATGCAGCAGATTCGTGACCTCGTGAAGAAATACGACCTGTATCTCTTCTCCGACGAGGTATATCGTGAGTATATCTACACTGGTTCCCCCTATATCTCCGCCTGTCACTTGGAGGGTATTGAGCAGAATGTGATTCTGATTGACTCTGTGTCAAAGCGCTATTCCGAGTGCGGCATCCGTATCGGTGCCCTGATCACGAAGAATGTGGAGGTACGCAAGGCTGTGATGAAGTTCTGTCAGGCTCGCCTGTCACCTCCTCTTATCGGACAGATTGTCGCTGAGGCTTCGTTGGATGCACCGGAGGACTATTATCGGGATGTCTACGATGAGTATGTGGAGCGTCGTAAGTGCCTGATTGACGGACTCAACCGCATCCCCGGCGTTTACTCTCCTATTCCGATGGGAGCGTTCTATACGGTAGCGAAACTGCCTGTCGACGATGCCGAGAAGTTCTGCCGCTGGTGTCTTGCCGATTTCGAGTACGAGGGTGAGACGGTGATGATGGCTCCTGCCGCCGGTTTCTATACCACACCTGGCGCTGGTATTGATCAGGTACGTATTGCCTACGTGCTGAAGAAAGAGGACCTTGAGCGTGCGCTCATTGTCTTGCAGAAAGCCCTTGAGGCATATCCCGGAAGAAAATGAGTCTTCCGTTTTTCCTTGCCCACAGGATTTATTCCGATGATGGCGACCATCGTAAGGTGAGCCGTCCTGCTATCCGTATAGCCACCATCGGTGTTGCCATCGGACTTGCCGTGATGATTATCACTGTGAGTGTGGTGATGGGCTTTAAGCATACCATCCGTGACAAGGTAGTCGGCTTTGGCAGTCATATACAGGTCGAGAGTTTCATTGCCTCCCAATCGGCAACACCCTACCCTGTCTGCATCGATGACTCCCTGATGAAGGTGCTGCAAGGCATTGACGGTGTCCGCCATGTGGGACGTTATGCCATCACACAGGGTATCCTCAAGACAGACAATGACTTCTTAGGAATAGCCATCAAAGGTATTGGCGAGGATTACGACACCCATTTCCTTCAACAGAATCTCGTCGAAGGCAAGATGCCGCGGTTCTCGTCCACGAAGAGTTCCAATGAGTTGCTCATCTCCCGTATGATAGCCAATAAACTCGGACTGAAGGCTGGCGACCGTGTGTTTGCCTACTTCATAGACTATAATAATGTACGTGCGCGAAAGTTCACTGTGGCTGCCATCTACGAGACGAATATGACCCAGTTTGACGAGTCACTATGCTTCACGGACCTTCCGCTACCTGTGAAACTCAACAAATGGGAGCAAGACCAGTGCAGCGGCGCGGAGTTACTGGTCAGCGATTTCGACCAGTTACAGGCTACTGCCAACTTGGTTGTGGAGAAAGTCAACCGCCATACCGACCATAACGGTGAGATACTCACCTCCCATACCGTGCAGGAGACCTATCCGCAAGTATTCTCGTGGCTGTCTCTGCTTGACATCAACGTGTGGATAATCCTTGTCTTGATGGTATGTGTGGCTGGCTTCACGATGATTAGCGGACTGCTTATCATCATCTTGGAGCGTACCCAGATGATCGGTTTGCTGAAAGCACTCGGTGCCCGCAACAAGAGTGTACGCCATACCTTCCTCTGGTTTGCCGCCTTCATCATAGGTCAGGGCATGCTCTGGGGTAATATCATCGGTATCGGTTTCATTCTCTTGCAACAGCACACAGGATTCATCAAACTCGATCCTGCGAACTACTATGTCACCACAGCACCGATGGAACTGAATATCCCACTCATCGTGTTACTCAACGTGGCGACACTCCTTGTAACCCTCTTTGTCTTAATCGCGCCCTCTTTCCTTGTCTCACGCATTCATCCCGCTCGCTCCATGCGGTATGAGTAAACACAGTGTTCTGTATGGATAATCATGACATTCACTGGGGATGAAATAACAGAGTAATATAGGCTTTAAGAACAAAACAACTTGTTTTGTTCTCAAAGGAAATAAAGTCTTAAAAAATGCATGCCATACACAATAAATGGGCTTTATACACCTTATTATATTAAAGTAACTATCTAATCATAAGCATTTAACATGGCAGTATGGTTGTAAACCGTAACGCATACAAGTAGACCGTCTATAATAAAAAAGGGGAGGCTTGCACGAACGGCAGGTCTCCCCTCTCCTATTAATAGTTCATTTTAATCGAGTCCGAATAAAGTGCGCAGTCCACCGTCTACTCCAGAGAAGCCCATGAAGGCGAGACTGAGCAGACCAGCGGAGAGCATGACGATTGCCATGCCACGCATTCCCTTAGGGATGTTCACCAGTTCGAGTTGCTCACGCATACCAGCGAAGACGGTCAGGGCAAGTCCGAAACCGATTGCCGTTGAGAAGGCATAGACGACAGACTGCAACAGATCGAAGTCTTTCTGAATCACGAGGATGGCAACACCTAAGACGGCACAGTTGGTGGTAATCAGGGGCAGGAAGATACCTAATGCCTGATAGAGTGCCGGTGACACCTTCTTCAATATGATCTCCACCATCTGCACCAGTGAGGCAATGACGAGGATGAAGGCGATGGTCTGCAGATACTGCAAGCCGAAAGCGTCGAGCACATATTTCTGTACCAGCCATGTCACGATGGTGGCAAGGGTCAACACGAAAGCCACTGCTGCGGACATACCCAGTGAGGTGTCCACTTTCTTAGAGACACCCAAGAACGGACAGATGCCTAAGAATTGTGACAACACGATGTTGTTCACAAAGATAGCCGAGATAAATATCAGTATGTACTCCATAATTTATGCCTTTCTAAGTTTATTGACAATAGCAATCAGGAAGCCAAGGGTGATGAATGCACCCGGAGGCAACACGAAGAGCAGGATGTTATAGGTCTCTGGCACCAGTGTGATACCGAAGATAGAGCCGGAGCCCAGCAGTTCACGACAGATACCTAACAGTGTCAGACCGATGGTGAAACCAAGTCCGATACCGATACCATCAAACAGAGAGGCTACAGGACTGTTCTTTGCCGCAAAGGCCTCGGCACGCCCCAGGATGATACAGTTCACCACGATCAGTGGGATGAACAATCCTAATGCCGCGTCAATGTCAGGCAGGAAAGCCTTGATGACAAGTTGCAGGATGGTCACGAAGGCGGCAATCACCACGATAAATACAGGGATGCGCACCTTATCAGGGGTGATGCTCTTCAGACAAGAGATCACGAAGTTGGTACAGATCAGTACCGCCATGGTGGCAAGTCCCATCGACATACCATTCATAGCAGAGGTAGTGGTGGCAAGTGTAGGACACATACCGAGCATCAAGACGAACGTAGGGTTCTCCTTGACGATACCATTCTTTATAATATCTATATAGTTCATACCTTAATCCTCCTTATTTTGTTCGGTAGCGCCCGTGGCAGCATCAGCAGGTGTCGCCTTGTAAGCGTTGTAAGCATTATTAATCGCCAAGAGGAAAGCACGGCTGGTAATGGTAGAGGCTGTGATGGCATCCACCTGTCCACCGTCTTTCGATACGGCAAGGGGCTCTTTCGGATCCTTACCGATGATATCACCCTTCTCTCCTTTCTGGAACCATTTGTCTGCCTTGGCACCCAGTCCCGGTGTCTCCGCATGTTCCAGCAAGGTATAGCCGAGAATCTTGCCCTCGGGGTCGAAACCGACCAGTACCTTCAGGTCACCACCAAAGCCACCCGTGGTACTCTCGACAGCGGCACCAAGGTCTTTCTTCTGGGCATCCTGTATCTGATAGATAATATAGGTGAGTTCCTTACCTTTGGCATCATTCTGCTTGACGGTATCTGTCTTGGCGACAACGAGGTCGTTGCATACCATGACGGCTTTGATACCGTCGGCAAGAGCCTTCGACTTCTGTTCGTTGATAGGTCCTTCGGTCAAGTGGTTGACGAAGGCAAGGATACCACCCATGATGACGGCTACTCCTGTGAGTACCAACGCCATATTCGTTAAAGATGATTCAAGTTTCTTCATACGTCTTTCCTCCTCTTACTTTTTGGCAGGCACTTCACCGAAGCGCTTGGGTTTCACATAAGTATTAATCAGCGGTGTGAACGCATTCATAATCAGAATGGCGAACGACATACCCTCTGGGTAGGCACCCCAGTTACGGATGACGACGGTGAGGAAGCCGATAGCAACACCGTAGATAATCTGTCCCTTCGGAGTCATCGGTGAGGTGACATAGTCGGTAGCCATGAAGATAGCACCGAGCATCAGACCACCCGAGAGGATGACACTGATAGGATCAGCATAGATAGGATTGGCAAGATGCATCAGTCCTGAGAACACGAAGACCGTAGCGATGATGCTGACGGGGATGTGCCAGGTGATGATCTTCTTCCAGAGCATATATACCAAGCCAAGCAGCAGTGCAAGGGCACAGATCTCACCCATCGCTCCAGCACCGTCGGGATGATTACCGAGGAAGAGACTCATAGAGTCAGGCAGTTGGTCAAGCACGGAAGCATCACCACTCTTGATCGCCTGCTTCATGATGGCAAGTGGTGTGGCACCCGTCTCCGCATCGAGATAACTGGTGAGTTGTCCCACCTTCGGCCATGTCGTCATCTGCGCAGGGAAAGCGACCAGCAGGGCTGCACGTCCCACCAACGCAGGATTGAAGAGGTTATTACCCAGACCACCGAATGTCATCTTACCCACACCGATGGCGAATAGCGCACCGATGATGATAATCCAGATGGGGAGGTTGCTGGGGAGGTTGAAACCAAGCAGCAGACCTGTCAGCACGGCAGAGCCGTCACAGATGGTGGTGCGCTCGTTCTTCAGCATAAACTTATTGATAGCCCACTCGAAGAGGACGCAGGCAGCGACACTCGTAGCACAGACAATGGCAGAGCCAATGCCGAAGAAATAGAACGAGACGAGCAGCGCAGGCAGCAGGGCGATGATGACACCGTACATGTTACGCTCCACCGTGTCGGTTCCATGTGCATGGGGCGATAATGATACAATCAACTTACTCATAGTTATTTCTTTGCGTTTCTATTTCTAATAATTCCCATTACTGTTGACTTACCCATACGGATGTTGTCGAGCAACGGACGATGGGCAGGACAAGTGAACTGGCAAGAGCCACACTCAATACAACTGACCACATCCTCCTGCTCTGAGCGCTCCCAGTTCTGTACAGCGGCAAGTTTGGCGAGCAGATAAGGCTCCAAACCCATCGGACAGACACTGACACACTTCGCACAACGGATACAGGGTTGTGGTTCCTTGCGGACAGCCTCGTCACCGGAGATAATCGTTACGGAGTTCGTTCCCTTACAGATAGGCACCTCAACGGAGGTCAGTGCCTTACCCATCATCGGACCACCAGCCAGTAACTTGTTATCGCCCTCGGGCATTCCGCCACAGGCATCAATCAGGTCCTTCATCGGCGTTCCCATACGAACGAGGAAGTTGCCGGGGTTGGCAAGACGCTTACCAGTCACGGTGGTATAACGCTCGAAGAGTGGCTTACGCTTCATCACTGCCTCATAGACAGCGAAGGCTGTACCTACGTTCTGCACGATAGCACCTACATTCACTGGGATAGCAGGAGGTGCTGGCACCTGACGACGGATGACGGCATCCACCAGTTGTTTCTCACCACCCTGTGGATAACGCTGCTTCAAAGGAACGACCTCTACCTGATAGGCTGAGCCGTTAAACTTCTCCGCACACTTCTGGGCAAGCAACTCGATAGCCTTGGGTTTGTTGGTCTCAATACCAATATAACCAGTGGTCACCTTGGCACCCTTCATCAGCAACTCCAATCCAATCAGTATCTCATCGGCATGCTCCATCATCAGGCGATAGTCGGCTGTGATATAAGGCTCACACTCTACGGCATTGATAATCACACACTCAGCCTTTGCCGTTGGCGGAGGAGTCAGTTTGATGAAAGTGGGGAAACAAGCACCACCCATACCAACGACACCAGCGTCCTTGATACGGCTGACGATCTCCTCTGGTGTCAACTCAGGATGTGCCTCAACAGTCTCCAACTTATCGGAACGGTCGATAGACTCTTCCCACTCGTCGCCTTCCACATTAATAATAATAACGGGCTTGCGATAACCGGTAGCATCTATCGCGGTGTCAATCTTAAACACAGTACCACTGACGGATGAGAAAATAGGAGCAGAGACAAAACCACCAGCCTCGGCAATCATCGTACCCACCTTCACCTTGTCACCCTTAGCGACAACAGGCTTGGCTGGAGCACCGATATGCTGGCTCAATGGGAAGATCGCCTGCTTGGGAAGAGCGGCAACCTTGGTCTCTACCTCATGGGTCAGTTTATTCTCTTCGGGGTGAATACCACCAATACGGAATGTTCTTACGTTCATGCTTGTTCCTCCTTTTCTACTTTAGGGTTACTAGAATCATTCGGAGTATTCGGAGTACTCGGAGTATTCGGAGCACTATCCACTGGCTTGGGTTTAGGAGCCGGGAAGTTGACAGCATGGATAGCCTTTGTAGGACAAGCCTCCACACACTTCTTACACAGACGGCACTTGTTGAAGTCGATGTAAGAGACATTTCCCTCCATCGTGATGGCGCCAAACTTACACTCTTTCTCACACTTACCACAACCGATACAAGCAGCCTTACAAGCCTTCATGGCAACAGGTCCTTTGTCCTTGTTGACACAAGACACAAAGACTCTCCTACCCTTCGGACCCTTCTTACGCAGTTCGATGATGTGACGCGGACAAGCCTTCACACAAGCGCCACATGAGGTACACTTCTCCTCGTCAACCTCTGGTAATCCTGTCTCGGGGTTCATGTGGATGGCATCAAACTGGCAAGCGGCAACACAGTCGCCACATCCCAGACAGCCGAAGCCACATGCCGTCTCACCGGCACCACAGGCATTCATCGCTGCACAAGAGCGCAAGCCACTGTACTCGGCAATCTTCGGACGGAGAGCACAGGTACCATTACAACGAACGACAGCCACCATCGGCTCACCATTGGCGATTGCCATTCCCAACAGATCAGCCACCTTACCCATCACTTCCTGTCCACCAACGGGGCATTTCAAACCGTCAAGGCTTCCTGCGTCAGCACCCTTTACCAGTGCGTCAGCAAGACCGCCACAGCCGGCGAAGCCACATCCTCCGCAGTTAGCGCCGGGCAACACTTCCGTCACCTGTGCAATACGGGGATCCTCGTAGACAGCGAATTTCTTGGAGCAGACATACAGTACGATAGCGGCTATCAAACCGATGCCACCTAATACTGCGACTGCAATCAAAATAAAATTCATAATCTCTTGTATTTGTTTTAGTTATATTTGTTTATTCAATGATAAATGCCATCTTCCTACGCATCCGATGACGCAACAGGAACAGTAGTCCGTAGTATGGTACTAACGACAGCAGTCCGCTTAACGCAGCCAACCCTTCATCACCTGTCCGCCATAATACAAATACTAAGACGGCAATCATCAGGAGAAACGGGAAGCCAAATGCCCATAGCAAGGCACGGGCTGCCACATCACCAGAGGTCGACACCGTCACAGCGTCACCTACCTTCATGGCTGAAGCATCAGTCTCGAACACATCAACTATTTTCTCTTTAGCCTCTGCAGCATTGCAATAGCCAGCCACCTTGCATACGGCACATGCAGAGGTCTGGAGGATACGTACATGAACACATCCTTCTTCTATGCTGTCAATGATCCCTTCATGACGAATTCTGTTATTCATAGTTTGCAATCTCGACTTAGCAAATGCAAAGGTACGACAAAAAAGCGAATAAAATATGTATAAGAGAAAATATTTTTGAAAAATATTCGTAATCGTTTGCAGTTATCCTTTCTTTTAATTACTTTTGTAACGTCTTAACAATATAACGATGAAAGCAACAGAGCAAACACTTCTTCAAATTGAACGCGCTATCCGCAAGGTGGCAGACAAGTTTCCCACCAATGACGAAACAGGTATCTTGACAGATATTCACCTGAGAGTGACACAGGATACAGGTGAGTTAGTGGCATTTGACGATGATGACAATGAGATTACCAGATGCATCATCGAGCAATGGATAGACAACAAAGATGACAGATTCTATGAGGATGTGGCTGTTGTGCTCCGTTCTGTTCTCAATAAACAAAAAGACACCATCGAGAAGATGTCCATCCTAAAACCCTACTCCTTTGTCTTGGAAGATGATGACCATGAGCATCTCGCCGAACTATACTTGGTAGATGACGAGACCGTGATTATCGACCAAGAACTGATGGCAGGTCTTGACCAGGACTTAGACAAATTCTTAGAGGACTTGCTGAAGGACTGACAGTTTCTATTAATAGCCTTCACGGAACATACGCTCTGCCTCTGATGCGTCAGGATGACCTCCTGCCTCTCCTGGAATATCAGGTATCTCCAACAAGGGCTCATCTTCCCAATCGTCATTCGTCGTCGTTTCTTTGATATCATTCTTCTGTGCTGTATCAACGGGGATACGCACCTGCTCCATTTGCTTACTATGGTCTGTCTTCAGGCGAAAGCGGTTACATCCGACTATTGCCAGAAGTGCCATCACTGCTAATACGTAGAAACTCTTCCTCATAACTATATCATTTACTTATTGTCATCTTATCCGCAGGACATCACCGACCTTGATCTGGTAATCAGGTGTCAGGTCATTCATCTTATAGAGATACTTCAATCGAATACCGTATCGTTGCGCTATCGTATACATCGACTCACCGTCCTTCACAACATGGGGACGCTTCTTGTATTCTTTGGGAGCATGGCGACGTTTCTTCTGCAACCAGACGAAATCGCCTTCCTCTAAGACGGCATTCCTGTCATTCTCATTATACTTTGCCAGTTTCTTGTAGGACACGTCATAGATGTCGCCAATCTTCCGATAGGAGTCACCTGCCTTAGCAATAACATAATAGTTCTTATTAAACTCGTAAACCCGATATTCTCCCATCTGATAAGCGGAGGATTTCGATTTCGACGACTTCCTGTCGTCATACTCATAGAGTTTATAGAGTTGGATAATGTCTATCAACTGAATAGCATAACGGGGGTTGGTAGCATAGCCACAGGCCTTCAGTCCATAAGCCCATCCTTTATAATCATTTAGTTTTAACTTAAACAGCGAACTATACCTGTTGCTGGTACTTAAGAATTTGGAATGGTCCTCATAACTGTCATAGGCATTATCGTAGGCACGGAAGCACTCATTACGCTCATCGTCATCATGATAGACTGCTCGTCCCGTCCATCCATGACACTTTATCCCAAAATGATTATTACCTTTAACTGTCAATTCGCTCTTGCCGGCAGCCGACTCCAAGACACCCTGTGCCAAGGTGATACTCGCTGGTATATGGTAACGTCTCATCTGCTCAATGGCATAATCCTTATATTGATCAAAATACTGCTGATATTGCTGGCTCCATTTCATCTGCGCCATCATAGGAACAGACGACATACACACCAACAGCCCGGCAAGAATTATCTTTTTCATGAACATTTATCAATTTATGTTGCAAAAATAAGGAAAAATAATTATATTTGCAACAAAAAGTAAAAGATTATGAAAGAGTTAGTGCTCAAATCTACTATCTGCGTGGTACAAAAGGAAGAATTGGCAACTGAAGAACAGGCTTTGGTGAATGATGCCATCGAGGCAACGGCACGTTCCTATGCGCCATATTCCCATTTCCATGTCGGTGCGGCTGTCCTTCTGGATAACGGGAAGACGGTGATGGGCTGTAATCAGGAGAACGTATCTTATCCTGCCGGTATCTGCGCGGAACGGTCGGCAATCTACGCGGCTGGAGCCCAGTACCCTGACACCCCTATCAAGACGATCGCCATTGCTGCACGTGGCACTGACGGTGAACTACAAGAAGACCCTATCAGCCCCTGTGGCATCTGCCGACAAGTAATCATCGAGTCAGAGACACGGTTCCGTCGCCCCATACGAATACTCCTGTATGGTACAAAACATATTTATATTATAAAAGGTATTAAGGATTTAATGCCCCTTAGTTTCACAGATTTCTAAGGTCACCTATCTTCTTCTGATAAGCGGGACTTTCTTCCTTGATAGTGAAATTATAGAACAGGTTGTCGGTGTCAAAGGTGACGAAGTGTTTCTCACCTTGTATCTCACTCTTTGGAGTTTCCCATATCACATCGACAAACTCTTCTGTATCTCCTGGCTCTAAGGTCCTTAGAATGCAATTCTCAAAGTAATAATCCACACCATCACCCATGATCACGTCTTCCTCATAACCCGTAACAAGGGTGTTGTCACAGATAACGTTACTCTCGGCATCGAAGCGCAAGGCAACACCTCTGTCTGCGGAGAAGGGATAGAACTGGGCTAAGGTGCTATGATTGATATTCACGGAGGAACCTATCACATTCAGACAATCGCCCAACGTATTGGTTATCCTGCAACTATCCACAGATGCTGTCGACTCGTTGAGTTCTAATCCTGTTCCCTTGCAATTATGAATCGTGCATCGAAGCAGGGAGACAGAAGACTTCTGGGCACAGGCAATACCTGTGTAACTGCTCCTCACCTCACAATCCTGAAATACATTATCCTTGGAATCCTCATGAATGAAGATACCCTTCCATTGACCACTGACACGATCGTAGGGCAGATAGGAGAACATGCGGTCAAGACGGTCACCACGGAACAGACAACTGTCTGCCTGGATAGTACCTTGAACATCGATGCCTGCACCATCGTGGAAATAGAGTTGGGCATGGGAGAGCGTCAAGGTGGCATCCTTGTTCACGACGATTCCTTTCTTGAAAACGATGGGCTGACGCTCGTCAATGGTCATATCGCCATCGACAACGAGTTCCTCATCATAGGATATCGCTTTCCAACTATAAGCACTGAGTTTGAGAGGCTGCTCCCTTCCGTTCTCCAACTTGAAGACCAGCATATCCTCTATCCGCTGGGGAGTGTCTTGCTGGGTATCAGGAGCCGTCAGTTCCACAAAGACACGGATGGAGTCCCCCTTGCGGACCTCAAAGTCATAGGCTACGGAATCGACATAATTACCATCCACATTCACACGGAAACGGGAAGAGGAAGGATGAGTAAGACGGACCTCGTTAATGCGGATACCCGAATTACCTTTATTATATACCCAGAAGTCGTAGGTACGGGTGGATGTCTGAGTAAAGACGGTATCCATCGCCAAACTGTCGATGGAAAAGTCTAACACAGCGGATGCGTCTGACGAGAACTTATCGTTGTCAGAACAGCCTACGAACAACGTAGACAGGATGAGTAGTAATAAAGGAATCCGTTTCATCTGAAAAAGAAACGGACTCCTTGTTATTTTATTGCTTTTATTTACCAAAATATCTCTTCAACAAACCAGCAAAGCCTGCACCATGGCGAGCCTCGTCCTTAGCCATCTCGTGAACAGTGTCGTGGATCGCGTCGAAACCAGCAGCCTTGGCATTCTTGGCAATACGGAACTTATCCTCGCAAGCACCAGCCTCTGCGGCAGCACGCTTCTCCAAGTTGGTCTTGGTATCCCAAACGCACTCACCCAACAACTCAGCGAAGCGGGAAGCATGGTCTGCCTCCTCGAAAGCATAACGCTTGAAAGCCTCGGCAATCTCAGGATAGCCCTCACGGTCTGCCTGACGAGCCATCGCGAGATACATACCTACCTCACCACACTCTCCATTGAAATGGTTACGCAGGTCCTGGATCATCTCCTCACTGACACCCTCGGGCTTACCGTCACCAATCTTATGAACAGTAGCGTAAGTCATGTCAGCATC
>DEJF01000036.1:70149-70421 GCA_002353225.1 Prevotella sp. UBA2755
GGTGCTTCATCGCCTTCATAGATATATCCACAAACGGCGCAAATAAACTTTTTCTTCATAGTAATACTTGTTTAGTTCATAAAAAAATACTTTTTGCAAAGATAACATTATTCGGAGAAAAGACAAAATAAATCTGTATTAATTTTTACTTTCTTCGAAGAAAGCCTAAGGCTTCGACCTACGGAGGCGGCACCTTCCTGTTTGTTCCATGGGGTGGAACACTTTGTTCCATGGGGTGGAACAACTTGTTCCATAGGGTGGAATAAAGTATC
>DEJF01000038.1:0-7166 GCA_002353225.1 Prevotella sp. UBA2755
AGTATGAATCAAAAAATCAGAAAGACAGCGCTGCTGATGGGTGCGTGCTCTTTGTTGGGCGTGTACTCACCTGTAATGGCCGCTAACCCCGAGGCATCGGTGGAGGCTGTTCAGCAGACAACGAAGAAGGTCACGGGTATCGTCAGTGACTCACAGGGTCCCGTGATTGGTGCAAGTGTTGTTGAGAAAGGAACGACCAATGGTGTCGTTACTGATTTCGACGGTAACTTTACACTTAACGTGAAACCAGGTGCAACCTTGGTCATCTCTTACATCGGCTACACCACTCAGGAGGTGGCAGTAGGCAATCAGGCTAATTTCAACATCACCCTGCAGGAGGACAACGCCATGCTGGATGAGGTTGTCGTAGTGGGTTACGGTGTCCAGAAGAAAAAACTGGTTACTGGTGCCACTGTAGAAGTAAAAGGTGAGGACATCGCCAAGTTGAACACCACACAGGTCCTCGGTGCTCTTCAGAGCCAGAGTCCTGGTGTAACGATTCAGGCTGTTTCTGGTCAGCCAGGTGACGGCTTTAAGGTAGCCATCCGTGGTGCTGGTACCAACAGCGACACCAAGCCTATCTACGTTATTGACGGTGTGACAGGTGGTGATATCAATAACCTGAACCCTGCCGACATTGAGCGTATCGACGTACTGAAGGACGCTGCCTCCGCAGCCATCTACGGTTCTAACGGTGCCAATGGTGTTATCTTGATTACCACCAAACAGGGTAAAGCAGGTAAGGTAAGTATCAGCTATGATGGTAATATCGGTTGGTCTAACGTTTATCGTATGCCTCAGTTGCTGAATGCTAAACAGTATATGGAAATTCAGGATCTTGTGGCATTCAACTCAGGACAGAGCACTTATGACTGGAAGCGTTTCGTTGACGAAGACGTTTTGCAAGCCTACCAGAGTGGACAGAATCCCGGTACAGACTGGTTGGATGCCATCCGTAATAAGAATGCCGTCACAACAAGTCATGCCATCAACGTTGCCGGAGGCTCTGAATACTCTAAGTTCTCCTCTGGTATTGGCTATCAGTATCAGGATGGTGTGTTCGGTAATATGGCAAAATCAGACTACCGCCGTTTCACTTTCCGTTTGAATTCTGAGCATGTACTGCTCAAGAGCAAGGGCGGTGACTATGATGTCATCAAGGTTGGTGAGAACGTTTACTTCAGTCACAAGCAGAACCAAGGTTTGCAGGTTTGGGGACAGTATGTTAACGAACTGTCAAACATGCTCCGTGCCAATCCTTTGATTCCTATCTATAACGCAAATGGAGAATACTTTGGTCATGATGACTTGGCTAATTTTGGAACCGATGGTATGTTTGCATTCAACTCTTATAGCTCAAACCCCATTTATCAGATGATGTGTGGTCAGAGTGCTAACAACAAGAGTAAGAATTTCAACTTGAACGCCGTGGGTTATTTTGAGATTCAACCCATTAAGAATTTGATATATCGTGCTCAGGTGAACTACAACCAGAACTCCTATTCATGGCGTTCATACCTCCCTGCCTATTATATCAATGACCAAGGTGCCAAGCGTGATGCAAGTCAGGAGGCAATCACCCAAAATCAAGGACTTGGTTGGGGTTGGGGTATGACCCACACCTTGAGCTATAAGTTCAACTTGAAGGATCATCACTTCGACATATTGGCAGGTACAGAGTATGGTGAGTCACGTCCAGGTTTTGGTGAGTCACTGAGTGCTACTGTATACGGCAGTACATTCCACAATATGTATCAAGGATATGTAGGACTGGTTCCAACTGACGCTAAGCAAGGAAAGGGTGTTGTTGACGGTTATCCTTATGGAGACTCTCGCAGCATGTCTTACTTCGGACGTATCAACTACGACTACAATGAGACCTACATGTTCACTGCTATCATCCGTGCTGATGGCTCGTCAAACTTTGCCAAGGGTCACCGCTGGGGTACCTTCCCCTCATTCTCCGCAGGTTGGGTCATCACCAACGAGAAGTTTATGCAAAAAACTTCCTCATGGCTTGACTTCTTGAAGCTCCGTGCCGGTTGGGGACAGAACGGTAACAAGAACATCGGTGATGCTTTTGGTTATCAGGCAACATTCGCTTATGACGCATACTCTAACTATTCTTTCGGTAACACAAAAGACAGTTATACCTCTGGTGCAAGTCCTACGCGTCTTGCTAATGAGGACCTGACTTGGGAGACCTCTGAGCAGTGGAACATCGGTTTGGATGCCCGTTTCCTCGGTGGTCGCCTTGGTGTGACTTTCGACTGGTATAAAAAGAAGACGAAGGACTTGCTGCTATACGTTCCGACAGTTCCAACTTCTGGTTTTGCCAACTATTGGAAGAATGCAGGTACCGTCAAGAATACCGGTGTTGAGCTTGCCTTGAACTGGCGTGATAAGATTGGCAAGGATTTCAACTACAACGTAGGATGGAACATGGCTGTTAATAAGAATGAGGTTACTGAGATTAATGGCGCTGATCATATTAATGGTGGTAACGACAATCTTGCTCAGAGCACAGGTACCATGGCACGTATGGAGGTAGGACACCCCATTGGATTCTTCTATGGTTATAAGACCGCTGGTGTGATCCAGAATACGAGCGACTTGGAGTCTTATCTTGCAAAGAATTGCGGCGGTGATGCAGTTAACTCACTTCAGGGCAATGGTATTGCTCCTGGTGACTTGAAGTTTGTGGATGTCAATGGAGATGGTGTCATCAATACCGATGATAAGACAGAAATTGGTAGTCCTCATCCAAAAGTGACGATGGGTGTAACCCTCGGTTTCGACTGGAAAGGCTTCGATTTCAACTTGACAGGTTATGCCGCTTTAGGTCAGGATGTAGCCCGCTCATATCGTAAGTTCACTGACGGACAGTACGAGAACTATACCACTGAGGTATATGAGTACTGGAATGGTGAGGGTACCAGCAACCGTTATCCGAAACTGCAGCCAGGTAACCGTGGTGCTAACTGGCAGAACATTTCCGACATCTTTGTGGATGACGCCAGCTACTTCCGCCTGCAGAATATGACTATCGGTTATGACTTCAAGCACATCTGGAAAGGCTGTCCTTTCCAGCAACTCCGTCTCTATTTCGCAGCCCAGAACCTCTTCACCATCACCAAGTATAAGGGAATGGATCCTGAGAATGGTAAGGCTCTCAGCGATAGCGAGCCTTGGGTAACTGGTGTTGATGTGGGTAACTATCCACAACCTCGTACCTATCTGTTTGGTGTAAATCTTAAATTCTAAAAATATAGAGCAATGAAAAAAATAACATATATCCTTTCTGCGGCACTTATGACGCTGGGTTTCTCAGCTTGCTCATTAGATGCAGAAAATGTAACACAGACTTCGACATCGAACTTCCCTGTGACTGAAGATGATGCCGTTGCGACATTGGCAGGTATCTACGAGAACCTTAATGCCGTCAATGCCAATCCTCAGGAGTCGTTCCTCTACTATGCCATGCTGGCGAGTGATGACCAGTTAGGTGGCGGTGGTGCCAATGATAAGCTGATGCAGTCGATGGACATGATTCTGAATAATGGTCAGAACATGACAAATAATTTCTATGAGCAGCGCTACCAAGGTATCAACCGTGCCAACACACTGATACAAGCGCTTCCAAATCTGAATCTTTCTGATGAGGTGAAGGCTCAGGACTTAGGTGAGGCAAAGTTCCTTCGTGCGTTCTATTATTATGAGCTGGCTTCTATGTATGGAAATGTGCCCTTGCTGACAGAGCCTTCTGGTGCCATTACCTCACCAGGCGACGTAAAGGTATTATGGGGACAAATCCTTCAGGATCTTTATGAAGCAGCTACCACTATGCCTTCAGTACGTAAGAGCGATGGTCACGTCGACAAATACACTGCAGAGGCAATGCTCGGTCGTGCATGGTTGTTCTACACAGGCTTCTATGGAAATGGAGAGTCTGTCTCAGACTTAACCAGCACAAGCTATAACCCATTGACCAGTGTGGAGTTGCCTAATGGTACTACACTGACCAAGCAGATGGTTATTGAATTGATTGATGATTGTGTAAATAAATCAGGTTACAGCTTGGTACCCGACTTTCGTAACTTGTGGGCTTACACCAATCGCTTAGTCGTAGAGGACTATCCCTATACAAAGGGACAGGGTTTGAAATGGGTTGAGGATGATCAGTCAAGTGCCAGTGTCGTTAACCCAGAGTCCATGTTCGCCATCAAGTTCAACAAGTTGGCATCATGGAGCACTACGATTGGATATGGTAATGGTTATGCCCTTCACTTCGGTGTTCGTGGTGGACAAGATTACGCTAACACCTTCCCATTCGGACAAGGATGGGGTGCAGGTCCTGTAGCACCAAACCTCTATAATGACTGGGTTGCTGCCGAGCCTTCCGATATGCGTCGTGACGCAACGATCGAGAATGTGAATAATATGCCAGCTTACCAAACAGGTGGTGCCTCTTGGGCTGACTTCATTCAGGAAACGGATTACTTCGGTAAGAAGATCTCTGCAATCAGTTGTAAGAAAGAAGACGGATCTTATGCTCCTGTGTTTGAACAGGTAATGTATGGTGCAGATGGTTGGATTAATGATAACCTGATGCAGACAGGTAACATCCACGATCTTGTTCTCATCCGCTTTGCTGACGTTCTGCTGATGCAGTCAGAGTTGAAGGAGGATGTTCAAGGTATTAACAAGGTACGTCAGCGTGCTGGCTTGCCCGCTATCAGTAGCTATTCTCTTGCTGCTCTCCAGAATGAGCGCCGTTGGGAGCTGGCTACCGAAGGTATTCGCTGGAACGACCTCCGTCGTTGGCATATTGCAGCTACCGCATTGGCTAAGCAGGAGAACCAGCCTATCCGTACATCTGGCGCAAGCGATACCAATAAGGCACATAATGGTGGCTATGCTGCCCGTTATAACGCTACTGCTGGTTTCCAAAAGATTCCTGATAACCAGATTTCCCTTGGTTACATTACTCAGAATGAAGGATGGACGACATCTGAGTCAGAGTATGGTGGTTGGTAAATAATGATAAAAACAAAAACAGAAATAAAATATGAAAAAAATAGTATTTTGCGCTGTTGCGGCTTTTGGACTGCTCACTGCATGTAGTCCGTCTAAGGACGACATCAGTTCTCCAGGTAGCAACGTGACTGCCGAGACATTGGTCAATGGGCTTACTATTACTCAGTATAGCGACGAGAATTACACTACTGAGGCTGCGGATGGTAACTATTTCAAATTCTCCACGAATCCCTCACGTGTGGTTGAGATTTATCAGCTGGACGCTGAGGGGGCAAAGAATGTGTTAGTGGCAGGTGCTTCTGCTGGTAAGTTTAAGATTGTGCCTAAGCGTGGTAATCCCGCAGAGCAGACCATCTACATCAAGTCGATGAACTATGATGGCTCTGAGATTTCGGGAACAAGGACCTTCACAGTATATGTTCCATCAGAGCTCTCTGCAGAGATGCGTCTTTTGGCAAGTGATGCTTACGGTTCTAAAGTATGGAAATGGGATACCGAGTTCCGTGCTGATGGTGGTACTTGGGGTAACGTTGGTTACGCTGCCGGTGAAGACTGGACCAGTGGTATCTGGTTCGCTTGTCCTCCCGCAGACTTAACCGGTCAGTTGCAGCACTCTGACATTGGCGCTGCTATTGGTGAGGAAGACCCTGACGCTACAATGGTGATGTATGATGATGGTAATGTGCTTTGTTTCGACAAGGGCGGAAACCAGATCCGTAAGGGAAAATACTCTGTAGAAGGATGGACAGGTGAGAAGAGCCACGCCTCTATCGACGGTTCACAAGCAAAGTGGTCGTATGGTACCTTAAAAACAACGGAGGGTGCTATTCTGTTCCCATTCAAAATCAATGGTGGTGGTTATAAGCCAACAGATTTTGAGATCATCCAGCTTGATGCCAACCATCTTAAGCTGATCTATGCCGCAGAAGGTACTGGCGGTTGGGGTGAGGCAACTTGGTGGGCTTTCAAGAGCGCATCTGATGCTGAAGGTTCTATCTCCAACTATTCGACAAAATCATGGACTTGGGATACCGAGTTCCGTGCTGATGGCGGTACTTGGGGTAACGTCGGCTACGCTGCCGGTGAGGACTGGACCGGTGGTATCTGGTTCGCATGTCCTCCTGCAGACTTAGCCGGTCAGTTGCAGCACTCTGACACTGGCGAAGTAACCGGTGAGGAAGATCCCAATGCTTACATGACTTTCGACTGGAATGCAGGTACCGTTAAATCGTACGATGCTTCAGACAAGGAGATCCGGTCTGGTAAGTTTGAGATTCTGAACTGGGGTAATGGTGAAAAGACGATTCCTTCGATTGATGGAAGTCAGTCTAAATGGGCTTATGGAACTCTTCATACAGATGCTGGTTCTATCCTCTTCCCATTCAAAATCAATGGTGGTGGCACCAAACCTACTGACTTTGAGATTATACAGTTGGACGGAGATCACCTGAAACTGATCTATGCTGCCGAAGGTACTGGCAGTTGGGGTGAAGCTACTTGGTGGGCATTCAAAGCTAAAAAGTAATCATCTCTCTTAATAATCTACCGCCCCGCATCCATGAAGATGTGGGGCGGTTTTGTTTTCCTTTCCCGTAAGTTTTTCTGGGAAAGTTTGGAAGTTTGGATTTTTCTCTGTAACTTTGTGCCTAAGAAACATAACCCCTTAAAAGTTCGACATGAAAGTGTCAACTATAACTTCATGGAACAGAAAGAATAGTCTTTATGTGAAATTGTAATGTATCAGCCAGATGAAACAATCCGGCTGGAAGTCCGTATGGGCGATGAGACGGTGTGGCTGACACAGGCTCAGATGGCGGAACTATTTTCAGTGAAAGAACATACGATAACGTATCATATTAAGGAGATATATAAGACAGACGAGTTAGAAAAGAATGGAACTGCTCGAAAAATTCGAGTAGTTCGAAAAGAAGGAATTCGTTATGTTAATCGAACTCTTGAATAATCAAAATGATGATAGCTTATGGTTCATAATTCTACCGCCCCGCATCCTCATCCGATGCGGGGCGGTTTTCTCTTACATGTATTTTTTAAACCCTTGTTACCGTTGCCACCTTGCAACAATGGTTGATAATCAGTGAATTACGTGTGACAAGGACGAAAAATCGTTG
>DEJF01000038.1:7214-19324 GCA_002353225.1 Prevotella sp. UBA2755
CCTTCCTGTTTGTTCCACCCTATGGAACACTTTGTTCCATGCCATGGAACATTTTGTTCCACCCCATGGAACATTTGCTTCCCATTATCCGGATTCATTCTCCCAAGCATTGGAACAGGTTATTCCAGGCATTGGAACAACGAGGCTGTTTTGTTTTTTCGTAAATAATTTGGTAGGTTCAAAAAGTGTTAGTACCTTTGCAAGGATTATGACTATGCTGCTAACACGATACTGGAAATGGGGACTCACGATACTGATGGATATCGGGGTGTTGCTGTTCTGGGGAATAGGGTATCCGCATGCCCTATCGTACCAGGAGCAGTATCAGTTGTTCTTGTGGACGACCGACTATTTCCGGGAGCGTGTGAGTGTGGCAGGAGGCCTTGCCGACTGGCTGGGCGAGTTCATCACGCAGTTCTATTACTATCCCTGGGCAGGTGCTGTATTGGTAGCCATTCTCTATATGGTGTTGCAACGGTTATTCGCTTCCTTAATACCTTCTGCTATTTATCTGCTGAGTTTCGTACCTGTGGTGCTGTTATGGTGGTTCATGGGTAATGTAAGTGTGTTGCTGTCGTATTTGGTGGCAATGGTGGTTGTGGTAGGGTTGGTAGGTTTTGTAGGGAGAGTAGGTTTGGTAGGGAAGGTAGGGATGTTAGGGGACATTCTTTTGATTCCTATCATTTATTGGTTGCTGGGTCCGATGGTGTGGCTGTATGCCATGCTGCGTGTGGCTCTATATGGTTGGAAATGGAGTTGGGAACTGTTGTATGTCGGAGCCGTCATGGTGTTCATTTCCGCTATGATACTCGTGCAGTGGCCCATGACGATGATCACCCTCTCGATGACCTATTTCCGTGTGCCGATGGAAATCCCTGTGCTGCAGTGGCTGATACCTGTGGTGACAGCCGTGATGGTGGGGATTGGCAGGTGTTGTAGGGAAGGTAGGTATGGTAGGGAAGGTAGGTATGGTAGGGTTGTCTGGTATGGTTGGCAGGTGGTTCTGTTGTTCTTATTAGGATGGTTTGCCTATCAGAAAGGCTATGACAAAGACACCTATGAGCTGATATGGCAGGACTATCAGATACGCCATGAGCAATGGGACAAGATTATCAAGCGGGCAGGGGAGCGGACAGTGCGCACCCCTTTCTGGTCGAACAGTGTCAACCTCGCCCTCTCGCAGAAGCGCTTGCTTGCCGAGCGGATGTTCGACTTCTACCAGAGTGGTGACGATGCCCTCATCATGCCAAGGATGCGTGACCTGACGAGTAACCTCCCTTCTGCGGAGGCATACTACCGCTTAGGACTCGTCAACTCCGCCCAACGTTATATGTTCGACATCCAGGAGAGTATCCTCAACGGAAAGAAAAGCGGCCGCTGTACCAAGCGTATCGTTGAGTGCATGCTGGTGAATGGCCATTATAAACCCGCCCTGAAGCATATCGACCTGTTGGAGAAGAGCCTGTTCTATCGCGGTTGGGCAGAGGAGGCACGTCGTGTGGTGACGGCAGATGCCAAGACCCGTGAGCAGCGTATCAATGCCCATCCGCAGTTAGGGCGGTTGCGACAGATCCGTTTCAAGGAGAATTTCCTGTACAGTCATTCGGAGAAAGACAAGATTTTCGGATTGCTGTTCAATGAAAACCATGACAATAAGATGGCACTTGACTATTTCATCGGCGAACTGCTGTTGCGAGGCAATATACAAGGTGTCATGCAGTATATGTCATGGGCAGAGCAGTATGGTGGCTACCGTTATATGCCGGTAGGTTATCAGGATGCCGTGCAGTGTATCCAGAAACAAGGTAACCTGCCTGGTTCGATGTATGGTGCTTATGTTAAAAGGATGATGCAGCGATGAAGAGATTTCTTTTGATAGGTTTGGTAGGGCTGGTAGGTTTGGTAGGGCTGGTAGGTTGCCGGCAGGAACCTACTGATGTGCAGATGGTGAAGCAGCAGCCTGCTATCTATCCTGATTATATCGGTGTGACTGTTCCTGCGGGGATGGCACCGCTGAACTTCAATGTCATCGGAGAGGGTATCGACAGGGTCGATGCACAGGTGAAGGGCAGCAAGGGTGGTTCCTTGCGTGCCAATGGGGACTATGCTGACTTCGATATGGAGGAGTGGCACCAGTTGACGGAGCAGAACAAAGGCGGTGAGCTGACCGTCACCGTCTGTGTCCGCAAGGACGGCAAGTGGTTGCAGTATCAGGACTTTAAGATTTATGTCAGTCCCTATGCCTTGGACGACTGGGGTGTGACCTATCGCCGTATTGCCCCCGGCTATGAGGTAGGAGGTAATATCGGCATGTACCAGCGTGACATCCATACCTTCGACGAATATGCCATGCTGCAGGAGTCGGCAGTGCCCGGTCGTTGTATGAACTGTCATACCCCCAACCGCACAGACCCCTCCCGTTTCACCCTTCAGATCCGTGGTGAGGGAGGTGGTACGCTGGTGCAGACAGACGGCAAGCAGAAATGGTATGATACCAAGACCGACTCGACGAAGGCGGCAGGGTCATATGCCTACTGGCATCCCTCCGGCAACTACTGTGCCTATGCCACCAATGCTGTCCACCAGAGTTTCTTTGTGGGTACAGGACAGCGTATCGAGGGCTATCATAACTTCAGCAATGTGGTACTGCTCGACGTGAGTAAGGACGAACTCATCCTCGCCCCCGAGTTGATGACAGAGACCGACCTGGAGATATTCCCCGCCTTCTCGCATGATGGGAAGCACCTGTTCTATAGTACCTCGAAAGCATGTAATGTCCCTGCCGAGTATATGAAGGTGAAGTGCAGCATCTGCCGTATCGGTTTTGATGCGGAGAAAGGACAGTTTACCCATGAGGTGGACACCCTGCTCAACGGGTCCCGTGATGACCGCAGCTATACGCTGGCACGTCCCTCTTATGACGGCCGGTGGATGATGTATAATGTGACCAGTCGCAGTAATTTCCCCGTCTTCCAGCCCGATGCCGACCTCTGGCTGATGGACTTGAAGACCGGTGAGACACGTCCTTTGAAGGAGGTGAACAGCCATCAGTCGGAGAGTTACCATAACTGGTCGAGCGACAGTCATTGGTTTGTGTTCGCCTCGAAGCGGGAGAATGGCATGTATGCACAGCTCTTCTTCGCCTCTGTCGACGACAAGGGGCATGTCACCAAACCCTTCCTGTTGCCGCAGAAGAACCCCCAGAAGTTCTATCGTGAGATGTTCGACTCGTATAACGTCCCCGATTTCACCAAGGTGAAGGTCGAATTCGATGCCCGTGAGGCTATCCGGCAGGTGTTTGGGAATGAGCGTGTGAAAGTGAAGATTAAGTAAAAAGGGCTGCGACTTGGTCGCGGCATAGAAGACGAAAATGTTATGAGAAAGATTCTTTTTTTCAGTATGATGGCGGTTGCTGCCATGGTGTTTGTAGCATGTCAAGAGAGTAAGGTCTGCAAGATCCACGGAACAGTGGTGGGTGAGCAGTATGAGGGTAAGCGCATCTTCCTGGTGCCCTTCAGTGGTCCTGCCACGGCAGAGACTGTTGACAGCATCGAGATCAAGGACGGCAAGTTTGAGTTTACTCCCGATTCCATGCAGATATACAAGATTCTGCTGGACTATCACTACCGCTTTGGGACGCAGCCTCTGATAGTTGTCGCCGAGCCGGGAGATATTATGGTGACGATAGACACGATTAGCAGTGCAGTAGGTACGCCCCAGAATGATTCCTTGCAGGTATGGAAGGAACTGACAGAGAAGCATCAGCGCGAATATGGTGCCTTGATGCGGTTGGTGAATGCCAATGTCAAGCAGAATGATACCATTGAGGCTGCCAAAGTCAAGGAGCAGGCGCAGAAGATACATGTCGCTTATAAGAACAGAACACGTGCTATGGCAGCCAATATGGAAGGAACGATTCTGGGCAGTTTCCTGAAAGGGATGTTCCCACATACCTACCAACGGAAGATGCCAGATGGTACAACCATAGAGATAGATGCTGATACCAATGAACCTGTTAAGTAAATATTGGAAGATAGGGACGACACTGTTGTTCGGGGTGGTCGTCTTCTTATGCTGGTGGCTTGTCTGTCCGGTGATGCTGTCGTATCAGGAACAGTATCAGATGTTTCTGATGGATGGTGACTATGTGTGGCAGTTGCTGTCTGTCCCTGATGGCTTTGCCCATTGTGTGGGGGAGTTTCTAACTCAGTTCTATGTCAACCATGCATTGGGTGCCCTGGTGCTTGCTGTCGTTTTTGTGATGATCCAGCGACTGGTATGGCGGTTGATGGTGGCGGTCAGTGAAACGGCAAGTGGACATTATGCCCTTAGTTTCATACCTGTCCTGTCCCTGTGGTTGATGCTGGGTGACGAGAGTGTGCTATTGACATTCGCTATTGCCCTGATACTCGCCTTGGCGACGATGTGGGTATATGAAATGACAGGGAAACGGCTTCATACATACCTCATTATATTATTAATACCAGTCCTTTACTGGCTTGCGGGACCTGTCGTACTGCTATTTGCCGCATGGGTCGTGATACGCCAGTTCCAGACGATAGACT
Organism: Prevotella sp. UBA2755; assembly: GCA_002353225.1. Taxonomy (GTDB): domain Bacteria; phylum Bacteroidota; class Bacteroidia; order Bacteroidales; family Bacteroidaceae; genus Prevotella. Next base: position 11,780 of record DEJF01000038.1, read on the forward strand.
CAAAATGGACAGGGTTGTTGACAGGTGCGCTTTCAGTCATCTATGCGTTAGCATGTATCTTGGCAAGTTCATGGCTCGTCCCTTATCCTCTGTTCCGTTTGTTCTATGGAATAGACTACTACCGCTTTGTGGAAGTCTATTACCTAATGTTGCTTATCACTATGGTATTGTGTGTGCTGATACCAGTCTCCCTTTATTGGGTACCCTCCTTTAAGAAAATACGATGGGTGGGCTTCGGTGAGGCAATCATTGTCATTGCCGCATTCCTTCTGCTACGCCCCTCCTTCTATGATACCCGAAAGTATGATGCGATGGAATATGACTATCTGGTCCGTTGTCAGAACTGGGATGCTATCATCGCCAAGGCAGACAAGAAGACTCCTGATCTGCCGATGACAGTATGCGCCACTAATCTCGCCCTGGGCATGAAGGGACAGTTAGGGGAACGTCTTTTTGACTATTACCAAAACGGGAGTCAGGGACTGGCTCCGTCATTTGAGCGTAATTTCTCTTCTACCATGCTGACAGGTGAGGTTTATTGGCATTTGGGATTGGTGAATACTGCTCAGCGGCTTGCCTTTGAGATGATGGAGGCAATCCCTAATTATGCCAAGAGTAGTCGTGCCGTGAAGCGGCTGGCGGAGACCAATCTGGTAAACGGAGAATATGCCGTGGCACGTAAATATCTTCAGTTGTTGGAAAAGACATTAGGATATAGTAAGTGGGCTAAGCGGACCATGCTCTTGTTGGGGGATGAGAAAGCCATCAACGAGCATCCCGTCTATGGTCGGTTGCGTCAGTCGCGTCTCAAGGACGACTTTATGTTTAGTGAGCAGGAACTGGATAAGATATTCGGTCAGTTAGTGATGCAGAACCAGCGCAACGGTCTTGCATTACAATACTTGCTTGCCGCTCCGCTTCTCGACCGTGACATCAACAGGTTTATGAACTACATGATATATGTTGACGGGTTGCATCTCGGCTATCGCCCTCGTAGTTGTCAGGAAGCGGTAGTCTTTGCCTGTGCACAGCGAAACCAGCGTCCTCCGCAAGGGTATATCAACGAGATGGTTATGAGAAGTTTCAGTGACTTTGCCAATATTTATTCGAGTGGGGGTAAGGATGCTCCACAACTAAGACAATATAAGAATACAGCATGGTATTATTTTATGGGTAAGAGATGAGGAAGATTTCTTTGATAGGGTTGGCAGGTGTGGTAGGTCTGTTAGGTTTGGTAGGATGCCGGCAGGAACCTGCCGATGCAGTGATGGTGAAACAGCAGCCTGCTATCTATCCTGATTATATAGGGGTGACAATCCCTGTGGGTATTGCCCCACTGAACTTCAATGTCATCGGAGAGGACATCGACAGGGTCGATGCGAAGGTGACAGGAAGTAAGGGTGGTGCGTTGCATGCCAATGGTGAGTATGCCGACTTTGATATTGACGAGTGGCATCAGTTGACAGAGCAGAACAAAGGTGGTGAGTTGACAGTTACCGTCTGTGTCCGTAAAGGGGGTAAATGGTTGCAGTATCAGGACTTTAAGATATATGTGAGTCCTTATGCCTTAGAGGAGTGGGGTGTGACTTATCGTCGTATCGCCCCAGGCTATGAGGTATACAGTCACATGGGGTTATACCAGCGTGACTTGTCCAACTTCGAGGAGGCGGCAATCTTTGATAACCGTCAGGTTCCGGGTCAGTGTCTGAACTGTCACATGTCCAACCGTACAGACCCCAGTCGTTTCGTGTTCCACGTTCGAGGCGATCATGGTGCCACGATGATACAGATAGATGGTAAGAGGGAATGGCTGAAGGCAAAGAACGACCTGTTGGGCGGTTCAATGGTATATCCTTACTGGCACCCCAGTGGTAGGTATTGCGCCTTCTCCACGAACCAGACACGTCAGGGATATCATATTGTAGAGAAAGAGCGTATTGAGGTGAAAGACCTCTCCTCAGATGTGTTTGTTTATGTTCCTACTACCCATGAGATCCTGACGGACACGTTGTTGCAGACTAAGGATTGGATGGAGAACTCTCCAGTGTTCTCTCCTGACGGAAAGACGTTGTATTATATAACCAGTAAGCAACATAGTGACCAAACTCAATACAAAGACGAGAAATACAATCTCTGTAAGATTGCCTTTGACCCCGGGAAAGGAACATTTGGTGACCATGTGGACACCTTGTTTAACGCTGTGTCAATGGGGAAGAGTGTGACATGGCCGCGTCCTTCCTATGATGGCAAGTATATCCTCTTCACTTTAATAGACTATGGCTATTTCTCTATCTGGCATGAGGAGAGTGAACAGTGGTTGTTGGATTTGAAGACCGGGGAGGCACGTCCATTGAGAGAGATCAATAGTCCGAGGGCAGACAGTTACCATAACTGGAATGTCAACTCCCACTGGATAGTGTTTACCAGTCGAAGGGATGATGGTCTTTATTCCCGTCTCTATTTTGCCTCTGTGGATGACAAGGGAAGGTTTACAAAACCGTTTATGCTACCTCAGCGGCATCCGAAGGAGTATTATGACGAGAGTGTCTATTCCTTTAATACGCCTGATTTCACGAAACAGAAGGTGGACTTTAGGGCGCGTGAAGCCGCTTCCGAAGTGATAAGCGATAAGCGGGTGGGTACGAAGGTAAGACCATGACAAGGTAAGAGGCAGGACCTAACGGAAAGGTTCTGCCTCTTGCTTTAGTAATCGTTCCACATCAACAGCGTCAAAGGGAATGTCGCCTTTGGAGAGTTCTGGAGCATTGAATGATTTGAGGGTCTCGTCATAGAAGGTAGGCGACTCCTGTGGTAATACGAAAGGCTTGTGGGGCTTCCCGTTGCGGTCGATATAACAGAAATACGGTTTGCCATAGAGCCCATTGTCACGCTTGGAGGCAAAGACCAGCCAGCGGGAGTTGCTCGACCAGGAATGGTACGTGTCGCTTCGTGGACTGTTGACCACCGTCATCGTATCGATACGTCCTGTTTTCAGGTCCATCATCTGCAGGTCAGACTCCTGATGCCAGATAGGGAAGGTGCCATAGTCGGCAACGGTATAGACCAGGTATCTGCCGTCGGGTGAGATACGGGGGTGGCAGACACTCCTTTTATTAAATAAGGTGTCTACCTTGTTACCGATCTTTCCTGTCTTCTCATCAAAGGGAATACGCACCAGAGCATATTGCAGTTGTTTCAGTTCCATGGGCAGTTCCACATGCTTGGCAGCACAATAGTAAATGTATTTGCCATCAGGTGAGAAGGTGGGGAAGGTCTCGAAAGTAAGACTGTCGCTCAACAGGGGAGAACGGATGATGCGGTTCTCCTGCAGGTCAGCGGCATAGACATCCGACTTCGTATCGTACACTTCCAACCGTTTGCCGGCATTGCTGTGGAAAGCTGGGTAGATAATATTCGTAGAGAAGGTGATATACCGTCCCGAAGGAGAAAAACCGTAATAGACAGAGCCGCTGATCATATCACTGGTCTTGATGGCGAGTTTACGTAACTTGCCGTTTTGGTTTAGGATAGCGCCACCCTTGGGACCACGGACATACATCATGGAGAGGTTGGGATTCTGACTACCTGTAGCATGGCAGTTCATACACTGGTTGTTGGCGAGGTGGTAGTCACAGAGTGCCTTCTCCTCGAAGTCCTCCACGCAGCGCTGTTTAATCTGCAGGTTGTTCCATACCTCATAGTCTGGTTCGATGAGGCGGTAGGTGAGGAAGGGGTCTACCTTGTCCTTGACAACCTGCCAGTGAAAAGAACGGTATTCCGTCCATTTGCCGTCTTTCAGCGTCGTCACCGTTACCTCAATATCATGGTTGCTCTCAAGGAGTTCTCGCCAGTCGTCCTCATCAAAGCACACCTCATTGCCATTGGCATTCACCGTCAGTTGTCCTGCCGTCACCTGAACCGCCTCGATGTCATCCCTGACCAGGAAGTTTAGCGGGGCGATATTGACAGGAATCGTCACATCAGCATAGTCAGGATAGATAGGGGGTAATGTCTCGCTCTTGGTGACCTTTGAAGGGGTCGGCGTACAGGCGAAGAGGACAAGTAGGGTGATGAGGGAGAGAAATGTGTGTAGGTATTTCATATCTTAGGTGCCTTTCCTTTATCATAATAATACCAGTAGGTGTTCTTGAACCGCACACTACCGCGTTGTTGGTTATACTGCATAAATCCTTGGAGGACATTCGGATCCTTGATATACTGTTGCCAGTCCTCCTCAGAAGCCTCTGAGGCTGCCAGCCAGATGCATAGAGCCTCCTGATAGAGTCTGCGGATACGAGGGGATTCCGAGCAGTAACGGTCATAGTCGCGCTTGAAACTTTTCACATCTTTCAATAAAAGCGTACTGCACAGGATATAGTCGAGTGCCACCTCATTCTTGGGATTCGAGTCGAGCAGTTGCATCATAATGGCATGGGCATTGTCGGAGATGTCGATGGTGTCCTGCCGGTTCATGAATTGAGCTTTCTCTGTATAGTATTTGGTCTGCGTGGCATTCTTCGCCCAGTTGCTCCAGACAAACGTGTGCTCCAGCAGCCCTAAGTATTTCTGTGCGGCAGCGGTATCGCCCTTGATGAGGCTGCACTCAGCCAGGCGCTTGATCATGCGGTTATTGCGGTTATTGGGTGAGAAGACACATGCCATCAGGGCAGCACGCTCACAGAACGTCATGTCACCAAGGGCATAGTACAGCTCATTCATATTCTTGATAATCAGCATGGGGGTGTCAGGACCTATCTGATAGAATGTGCCCAAGACGTTGGGCTGATAGTTGAGCAACACCTCAGGTAATAGTCCTTGTTGGGCTTTCACCAGGTTATAGAAGAACAGCATCTCAGGAGTCGGACTTTCCTCTTCTTCCACGAGCCTCACCACTTTATTCCAATTACCGAAGTAATACTCGTCGTCGACCTGAAACTGTTTCTCCAGATACCAGTTCGGCATTGTCAGTTTGCCGATGCCAGGATAGCTGTAGAGCTGTTCTGTGGTGAGGAGGAAAGCTCCTTTCAGCAGATATACCATAACAATGGTGATGATACCAGAGGGTAATGCCCATTTCCAGTTTCTGATGGCAGTGAGGAGAAGGTAAAGCCATGCACCATAGCCAAACAACCAATAGGCAAGTGGTGTGAGGATGACTGTCCAGAAATTCTTCCGTGGTGTATGGCAAAAGAGCAGGGTGGCTCCTATTACCGCATAGGTGGAACTTAACCCGAAGTCATAGCGGAGATGGCATATAGCCTCGAGGGTCGTCAGTGCGACAGCAATAGCGGATGCCCATCCTTTTTTCAGTCCTGTCTTCCGCAAGGCAGCGTAAAGAGTACCCATCAACAGGAGCAGGGAGACTGTCAGGATGGTGCTTCCCGCATAGAGATAATAGTAAAACTGTGTCAGGAAATCACCTACCCAGCAGGCAAGCCAGGCTGGTTTGTCGAAATAGGAGAAAAAGTAGTTACTCGTCCATAGGAATAGCTGGTTCTGTTCCTTGTAGAAGAAATGATAGGAATAGTATCCTTGGAAGAATACAAAACAGCCGACAGCCCATAGGAGGGCTGTCAGCCATGTGTATGGTATTTTAGATAGTTTAGTGCGCATCATTCAGCGTTTTTTCCAATACTTCCAGTTCCTCTTCCGTGGTTGCCCAGCTGGTCACGAAACGGCAGATGGTGCGGTGTCCCGGGGCTTGTCCCCAATGGGTGAACTCTATTGTTTTGGAAAGCTCCTCTACCACGGCATCCGGCAGGATGACAAACTGCTGGTTGGTAGGTGAGTCGATAAAGAACTCAACACCTTTCTGCTGGAAGATGGCTTTCATCTTCATTGCCATCTCAATGGCATGGCGGGAGAGATTGAAATAGAGGTCGTCCGTAAATAACGCCTCAAACTGCAGACCGATGAGAGCACCCTTGGCGATAACTGCACCATGCTGTTTCTGGATAGAGAAGAAATGCTTATGGGCACGGCGGTTGGTGAATACGACAGCCTCACCGCACAGGGCTCCGATCTTCGTTCCTCCTATATAGAAGACATCACAATGACGGGCAAGATAGGGGAGGGTGATGTCGTTCCCCTCTGCCATCAGCCCATATCCCAAACGGGCACCGTCAATATAAAGAGGTATCTCATAATGTTGGCATACCCGGTATATCTCATCCAGTTCCTTGGCAGTATAAATGGTTCCTAACTCTGTCGGGAAGGTGATATATACCAGTCCGGGGAATACGGCATGGGCGTTATTGCCGTCATGCATGAAATCGTCCAGGTATTTATCCAGCACCTTCGGATTCATCTTGCCATTGTCACCAGGCAGTGTGATGATTTTATGCTCGGTAAACTCCACGGCTCCGCACTCATGGACATTGATATGTCCCGTCTCCACACAGATGACACCCTCATATTGATAGAGCATTGAATCAATGGTTGTCGCATTCGTCTGTGTCCCTCCTGTCAGGAAGAAAATCTGTGCGTCGGGCATACCACATGTCTCTCGGATACGGTCTTTTGCCCTTTCAGAGAATTCATCGAAACCATAGGGAGTGGGCTTGGCTCCGTTGTATTTGATTAGGTTCTCCAGAACTTTCGGATGAGCCCCATTATTGTAGTCGCATTCAAAAGAAATCATAATGATTCCAACATACGTTTAATAACCACTGAACAAGAGATCTCACGGTTTGCCGCCTCTGGGATGACGATGCTGTTGGCACTTTCTATGACATCATCCGTCACGATAAGTCCTCGGCGGACGGGCAGGCAGTGCATGAACTTACCATTGTTGGTCCATGACATGTGTTCTGTGTCAACGGTCCAAGACATATCCTTGGAGGTAATCTTACCATAGTCGGCAGGATTCGTCACACCGGGGTTACTCCAGTTCTTGGCATAGATGAAGTCGGCACTCTCGAAAGCCTTTTTCTGGTCGTACTCTACACGTGCGTTTCCTACGAACTTCGGGTCGAGTTCATATCCCTCAGGATGAGTGATGACGAAGTCGACATCAGCGGCATTCATCCACTGGGCGAAAGAGTTGGGAACAGCCTGTGGCAGGGCACGGCAATGAGGAGCCCATGTCAGTACGACCTTCGGTCGCTTTATTGTTTTGTATTCCTCAATTGTAATCAGGTCTGCAAATGCCTGAAGGGGATGTACGGTAGCCGTTTCCATAGCGAAGACAGGCTTGCCGCTATACTTGATAAACTGGTTCAGAACAGTCTCCGCATAGTCGTACTCACGGTCAGTCAGTCCGGCAAACGAGCGAACACCTATCATGTCGCAATAACAGCCCATGACGGGGATTGCCTCCAACAAATGCTCACTCTTGTCACCGTCCATGATGACCCCACGTTCTGTCTCTAATTTCCATGCTCCTGCATTGACGTCAAGTACAATAACGTTCATGCCAAGGTTCATTGCAGCCTTCTGGGTGGACAGACGGGTACGCAGGGAGTTATTGAAGAATATCATCATCAGGGTTTTGTTCTTACCCAGATGCTGATACTTAAAACGGTCGTTCTTAATCTCTTGTGCCTC
>DEJF01000038.1:19377-29355 GCA_002353225.1 Prevotella sp. UBA2755
GATATTTCGTTATTCCGAATTAGGGGCGGGTTTGTCCCTCGCCCTCAATGAGCCATTTATAGGTGGTAATCTCCTCTAATGCCATAGGACCGCGCGGTCCGAGTTTCTGGGTGGAGATTCCAATCTCGGCACCCAGTCCGAACTGGGCACCGTCTGTGAAAGAGGTGGGCGCATTCCAATAGACACAGGCGGCATCCACCTGTTGCTGGAATTTTCTTGCGTTCTCCTCATTCTGTGTGATAATCGCCTCACTATGTCCAGAGCCGTATTGGTCGATATGCTTCAAGGCTTCTTTTAAAGAAGTGACGGTCTTAATCGCCATCTTATAGTCCATAAACTCTGTGCCGAAAGAGTCGGCGGTGGCAGGACGTAATAAGATGTCGGGATAATGCCCTGCCAACAACTGGTAGGCTGGAGCGTCTGCATAGATAGTTACTTTATAGTCTAATAGCGGCTTTACCAAGTCGAATAAGTCACCTAATCGTTTCTCATGGATGATGAGACAGTCGAGGGCATTGCAGACACTGACACGTCGTGTCTTGGCATTGCAGATAATCGCCTTGCCCATCTCTAAATCACCGTCCTTGTCGAAATAGGTATTGACAACGCCTGCTCCTGTCTCGATGACGGGAATACGGGCCGTGTCACGGACAAAGTCAATCAGACGGCGACCGCCTCTCGGGATACAAAGGTCAATATATCCGACGGCATTCAGCATCTCGCCAGTAGCCTCGTGGGTGGCAGGCAATAAGGTAACGACATCGGGGTTCACATCAAAACGTTCCAAGACCTCATGAATCAGTTCCACAGATGCCTGATTCGACAGGTCTGCATCGCTGCCCCCTTTCAATACACAGGCATTACCGCTTTTAAAACAAAGCGAGAACACGTCGTAGGTTACATTAGGGCGTGCCTCATAAATCATGCCGATCACTCCAAAGGGAACGGATACCCGACAAAGTCGCAAACCGTTTGGCAGTGTCTTTTTTTTCGTAACATGTCCTAAGGGACTAGGTAGTGAGGCGACATTGCGCATGTCGTCAGCAATATCATCGAGCCGTTTCTCTGTTAGTTGCAGACGGTCATAAAGGGGATTCTTGGGATCCATCTTCGCCAAGTCTTTCTCATTGGCAGCAAGGATACGTTCTTTGTAGTCCACGATAGCATCAGCAACAGCGAGAAGAATCTCGTTTCGTTGTGTGTCAGTGAGTCGTGCAAGTCCTTTACTTGCAGCTTTGACATTTTTAAAGGCTTCTGTCAGATTCATAGTTGTTTGGCTAAAAATTCAGTGTGTGGTATTTCTTGCGGATGTTGTACCAAGTCAATCAGGATATTGTCACGCTCGCCATTGGCAATAATGACACGGATACCGTCTTGGGAAATCTTACATGCCGTCATATATTTGGAATGCATCCCCCCGCGTCCAAAAGCACTCTTCTCTGCTTGAATATACTGACTGAGATCTGTACCTGGCTCTACATTACGAATCAGTTGCGATGCTGGGTCATCGGGATGTCCAGTGTAAATACCATCAATATTGGAGAGCAGGACCAGTGTGTCGGCATTCATCATACGTGCGATAAGTCCTGACAACTCGTCATTATCGGTAAACATCAACTCAGTGACACTGACAGTGTCATTCTCGTTGACAATAGGTAATACGTCATTCTCCAACATGACGGTCATACAGGCACGTTGGTTTTCGTACTGCTCACCAGGTTCGAAATTCTCCTTCATGGTGAGCACTTGTCCTACATGCATGTGATATTCCCTGAACAAGTCGTAATAAAGTCCAATGAGTTTCGCCTGACCAAGCGCGGAGAAGAGTTGTCGCTGCTCTACAGAATCCATGTCATGGTCGACTTTCAGTTCTCCTCGCCCAGATGCCATTGCACCAGAGGATACCAGTATCACCTCATAGTCTTGCTGACGCAGCCAGGCAATCTGGTCGACCAATGCCGACATACGGGTGACATCGAGTTTGCCATCAGGACGTGTCAGTACGTTGGAACCTACCTTCACTACGATACGCTGTCTCATTGCTTCTTGTCTTTATTACGAATCTCTACTCGGCGGATCTTACCACTGATAGTCTTGGGCAGTTCATCGACGAACTCGACGATACGGGGGTATTTATAGGGAGCCGTCTCTTTCTTGACATGTTGCTGCAACTCCTTGACCAAGTCATCACCTGCCTTGTCTTTCCACTCCTTGCCTAAGACAACGGTAGCCTTTACCACCATGCCTCGAATATCATCGGGGACACCAGTGATGGCACATTCCACCACAGCGGGGTGGGTCATGAGGGCACTCTCCACCTCAAACGGTCCGATGCGGTAGCCACTCGACTTGATGACATCGTCAATACGTCCCTCAAACCAGTAATAGCCGTCCTCGTCACGCCATGCCATATCACCAGTATGGTAGATACCATCGTGCCATGCCTCCTTAGTCAACTCAGGGTCACGGTAATACTCTTTAAAGAGTCCGATAGGCTTCTTGTCACCTACTCGGACAACAATCTCTCCCTTCTCACCATCCTCACAAGGGGTACCGTCAGCACGGATGAGGTCGATGTGATATTGGGCATTGGGGATTCCCATACTTCCGGGTTTGGGCTTCATCCATGGGAAGGTGCCCAGTGTCATAGTGGTCTCCGTCTGTCCGAAACCCTCCATCATCTGGATACCTGTCTTCTCCTTGAACTTGTCAAAGACGGCGGGGTTCAGCGCCTCACCTGCCGTGGTACAGTATTCGAGCGACGAGAGGTCGTATCTCGACAGGTCCTCACGAATCATGAAGCGGTAGATGGTAGGAGGCGCACAGAAGGAGGTGACGTGATATTTCTCTATCTGGTGGAGCAGGGTGTCCGCATTGAACTTCTCATGGTCAAATACAAAGACGGTGGCTCCAGCGAACCATTGTCCGTAGAACTTACCCCATACAGCCTTGCCCCATCCCGTGTCGGCTACAGTCAGGTGCAGGGAACCCTCATGCAGGTTATGCCAGAACACACCTGTTGTCAGATGTCCCATCGCATAGAGGTAGTCATGGGCTACCATCTTAGGCTCACCACTGGTACCACTGGTGAAGTACATCAGCATGGTGTCCTCATTGGTATTGACAAATGAGGGTTTGACAAACTTCGGGGCTTGTTTCCATTCAGCCTGCCAGTCGTGGAATCCCTCAGGAATGGGTTTCCCATGGTCCGTGACGGTAATCAATGTCTTCACCGTCGGACTCTCAGGCATGGCAAGACGTATCTGCTCTGTCACATAGGTGTCATCGACACAGATAATCGCCTTGACACTTGCACGGGTATTGCGATAGACAATATCATGCTTCGTCAGCATGTGGGTGGCAGGGATGACGATAGCACCGATCTTATGCAGGGCGAGCATGACAACCCACCATTCATAACGGCGTTTCAGAATCAGCATCACCGGGTCGTTCTTGCCAATACCTAACGACTGCAAGTAGGAGGCTGCCTGATCGGTCTGCTCCTTCAATTCTGCGAAGGTGGTACGTATCTCGTCTCCTAAGTCGTTTGTCCAGAGCAGGGCAAGTCCGTCGGGCTTCACCTTTGCCCATTCGTCCATCACATCATAGGCGAAGTTGAAGTTCTCTGGGATGATAAACTCCAGATGCTGATTATAGTCCTCTACAGACTCAAAATGTGTCTGCTTTAAAAATCTTTCTATCATAGCCTTGGTGTTATTCTACTGTAAATGCGAGGAACTTCACCGCCTTGTTGCCAATGGCAAGCATGCCATGGGGTTTAGTGGAGTCGAAATAGATACTGTCGCCTTCTTCAAGGACAATAGTCTTACCACCGATGTACAGTTCCATGGCTCCCTCCAGTACCAGATTGAACTCCTGTCCGGCATGGGTGTTCTTGTAAATGGTACGGGCACCGGGTTTGGGCTCAACAGTGACGATGAAGACATCTGCCTTATGATCGACAAAGCCACTGACGAGGCTTTGGTATTTGTATGCTTTGGTACGCTCCACACTCATGCCTTGTCCTTTGCGCACTACAAAGTAGGATTTCATGTGGGCTGCCTCGGCAAACATCAACTCCTCTGCCGAGATGCCATACTTATGGGCTATCTTCATGAGGTTGGAGATGGTGATGTCCGACTCACCAGCCTCTATCTTCTCATATTTCTCTGCGGAGATGCCAATCGTTTCTGCCATCTCACTGACGGGAATGTCAAGTACGTCACGCAGTCCACGTAATCGTTCCCCAATCTGTCTTAGTTGTTCGTCCATATCTCTTAATTCTAATCTTTCAACTTTCAACTCTCGACTCACTTCGCTCCTGCTTTCAGCCCACGGATGACGGCAGAGGTGAAACCGGCATGCTCCATCTCGTTGAGTCCCTTGATGGTGACACCACCTGGGGTCGTTACCAAGTCGATGGCTGCTTCCGGGTGCAGACCGCTTGCCTGTAACAACTCTACGGCACCTTTCATGGTCTGCATCACGATCTGTTTGGCATCATCGGCTTTGAAACCTAACTCCACACCTCCCTCAGAGGCGGCACGGATATAGCGCATAGCATAGGCAATACCGCAAGAGGCGAGGGTAGTGCCTGCGGCGAGGTGCTGCTCATCGGTGATGATGGTTTGTCCCATCTCATCGAAGATATCCTTTACCAGTTCTGTCTGCTGCTGTGTCACAGCAACACACGGAACGATAAAGGTCATCGAGGCAAGTTGGGCGATGGCGATATTGGGAATCATCAGGAACAGGGGCGGACAGTCGGGCAGCCACTCCTTGATCTTTGCTGACGATACACCAGCGGCGATGACGATGAGGATCTGCTTCTGAGGATTCAGCACATCCTTGATACCTGTCAATACTTGCTCTACTAACCAGGGTTTCACACAGACACAGACGATGTCAGCATCATGTGCCGCCATCTGGTTGTCGGTCGTGACAGACACCCCTTGTCGGGTGAATCTCTCCAATACTTGTTGGGAGGGGTCTGATACTGTGATGTCCTCGTTCTTGAAACGCTCACCCTTGATGAGTCCTTCCACCGTCGCGCCACCCATGGCACCGGCGCCGATCATTGCTATCTTCATAATGATACTAATACTTTCTTGAGTTTCTCGATAAACAGGTCTGCCTCGGCTTTGGTCAGACAAAGTGGTGGCAGCAGACGCAGGATATTAGTGCCGGCACAGCCTGTGAAGCAGTGCTCCTGATAGATGAGGGGCTGGCGCACGTCCTTATAGGGAATGTCAAGGTCAATACCAATCATCAGACCACGTCCCCTGATATCCGTGATGTGCGTCGTTGTGCCACAACTACACAAAGAACGCAGTCCCTCCATCAAGTAATTACCTACCTCATTAGCATTCTCCACGAGATGCTCTTCCTCAAACACGTCCAGCACGGCAAGGGCTGCGGCACAAGCAAGATGGTTACCACCAAAAGTGGTTCCTAACTGACCATAGACGGGTTCGAAGTCGGGACTGATGAGTACCGCACCCATCGGGAAACCATTGGCGATACCCTTTGCCACGGTGATGATATCGGGCTTGATACCTAACCACTGGTGGGCGAAGAACTTACCGCTTCGTCCATAACCGCATTGTATCTCGTCACAGATCAGGACGGTATTATGCTCCTTACAGAGTTTCTGCAGTCCTTGGGCAAACTCCTTGGTGGCAAGTTTGATACCACCGACACCCTGGATGCACTCTAAGATAACGGCACAGACATCCCCCTTCTGCAACTCCTTCTCCCATGCGGGCAGGTCGTTCAGCGGCAGATAGGTCACATGACCGTTATGGTTGATCGGAGCGATGATCTTCGGATTATTAGTCACCTCCACAGCGAGGGAGGTACGTCCGTGGAAAGCTTTCTCGGCGGAGAGCACACGGGTACGTCCATTGGTGAAGGAGGCGAGTTTCAAGGCGTTCTCATTTGCTTCGGCACCGCTATTGATAAGAAACAACTGGTAGTCGTCGTAGCCGGAGATGCGTCCTAATCGCTCGGCAAGTTCCACCTGCAACTTATTAATGACGGAGTTGGAGTAGAACCCGATCTTATTCAGTTGCTCCGTTACTTGCTGAATATAATGAGGATGGGAATGCCCGATACTGATGACGGCATGACCGCCATACAGGTCAAGGTATTCCTGTCCTTTGTCGTCCCATACCTTACAACCCTGTCCCTTTACGATGTTCACGTCGAACAGGGGATATACGTCAAATAGTTTCATGTTGTGTATTTTATAAACGATGCAAAGTTACGGTAAATATCCGATATTCCGCACTTTTTCTGTCTTTTTTATTTAGAAAGCGGAGGCTTTCAGTCTCAAGCCTGCTGTCTCGTCGATGCCGAACATCAGGTTCATGTTCTGTACAGCCTGTCCGACGGCACCTTTCAGCAGGTTGTCGATGCAGGAGGTAACCAGGATCTTTCCCTCAAAGGCATCGATGTGTACCAGTGCCTTGTTGGTGTTCACCACCTGTTTCAGGTCTAATGACTGGTCACTATAATGGGTGAAGGCGGCATCTTTGTAGAAGTCCTTGTAAGCCGCTATGACATCCTCTCCTGATGCTTGGGTCTTGATGACGGCAGTACAGAAGATGCCTCGTGCGAAGTCACCACGATAGGGAATGAAGTCGATGCTTGCCTCCAGACTGCCCTGTACCTGTATCAGCGACTGCTTGATCTCGGCAAGGTGCTGGTGGGTGAAGGGCTTGTAGATGCTCAGGTTGTTGTTACGCCATGAGAAATGGGTGGTGGCACCGGGTTTCTGTCCGGCACCGGTAGACCCAGTGATAGCATTAACGGCTACATCCTCTTGCAACAGTCCTGACTTGGCGGCTGGCAATAGTGCCAGTTGGATGCAGGTGGCAAAACAACCAGGGTTGGCAACGTGCTGTGCCTGCTGGATGGCTGTCTTGTTGATCTCCGGCAGACCATACACATAGTCATGGTCGCCCTTGATGCGGAAGTCTTGTGCCAAGTCGATAATCTTCACGTGGGCAGGGATGCTATGCTCCTTCAGGAAAGCCTCGCTCTTACCATGTCCGAAACAGAAGAAGACGACATCAACTTGGTCGAAGGGCATCTGGTCGGTAAACCGCAGGTCGGTGTCACCGATGAGTCCCTCATGCACGTCACTCACCAGATTACCGGCATTACTCTCTGAGTTGGCGAAGACTATCTCCGCCTCGGGATGGTTCAGCAACAGACGGATGAGTTCTCCGCCTGTATAGCCTGCTGCTCCTAATATACCTATTTTAATCATCTCTTCTCGTCCTTGTGGATTCCGTAGTAAACACGAAGTGGGGTGGAACTAACCTTGATAAAGCCCTTCGCCTCGTCGGCAGTCCATCCCGTCTGGGTCTCACCATACTCTCCTAACTTCGACTTCGTCAGGTCGTTCGCAGAGTCGATACCAACGGTCTCAAAACCATAGGGACGCAGTTTCAGGATAGCAGTACCTGTCACGTTACGCTGACTGCTGGTCAGCATCGCCTCGATATCGGGCATCACGGGCTCTAAATACTGGCTCTCATGCAGGAACATACCATACCAGTTTGCCACCTGATCCTTCCAGTATTGCTGCCACTTGCTGAGCGTTGACTTCTCCAACAGACGGTGTGCCTCGATGATGAGTTTGGGAGCGGCTGCCTCAAAACCAACACGTCCCTTGATACCGATGATAGTGTCGCCGACATTGGTGTCACGACCGATAGCATAGGAGGCACCAATCTCCTCGATCTTCTGGATCGCTTTCACCTTGTCGTCGAACTGCTCGCCATTGACGGCAACTATCTCACCTTTCTCAAACTGGATCTTCAGCAACGACTCCTTCTCGGGGTTGGTGACATGCTTCAGATAGGCTTCCTCGGGCAGTCCCTGCGTGGGGTCGAGTAACTCACCGCCACAGATACTGGTACCCCAGATACCTACATTATAAGAATACTTCAACTTGGTGAAGTCGGCAAAGAATCCATGCTCGTTCAGATAGTCCACCTCTTCTTTACGGGTCAGTTTCTTGTCACGGGTCAGGGTGATAATCTCCACGCCTGGTGCCATCACGAGGAAGGTCATGTCGAAACGGATCTGGTCGTTACCGGCTCCTGTACTGCCATGGGCGATGGCATCGGCACCGATCTCCTTGGCATAACGGGCAATGGCAATTGCCTGGAAGATACGCTCGGAACTGACGGAGATGGGATAGCAGTTGTTACGGAGCACATTACCGAAGATCATGTATTTCAACGACTTCTCGTAATACTCATGGGTCACGTCGAGGGTGACGTATGCCTTGGCGCCCAACTTATAGGCGTTCTCCTCGTTGGTTTTCAACTGCTCGGCGCTGAATCCGCCGGTATTGGCACAGGCGGCATAGACATCCCAGCCGTCCTGCGTCAGTTTCATCACAGTGTAGGAGGTGTCAAGACCTCCTGAAAATGCTACTACTACTTTCTTGCTCATTATCTTGCTGTTTATCTTGTTATTATTATTGTTATACATTTCCATCTATTCCCCCTCCCTTGGGAGGGTCGGGGTGGGGTCGTCTAATTTCTTAATCCGCTCAATCACATCCTCTGGGATCTTGGCAGGCAGATGCTCCTCGGGGTCGTAAAGCATCGCAGTGCAGATACAATATTTACGACCGGTACGGTGCAGCACGTCCACATTGACACACCCCTCACAGCCCCGCCAGAATGCCTCGTCGTCTGTCAGGTCGGCGAAGGTCACGGGCTGGTATCCCAGTTCGGTGTTCATCTTCATCACGGCGGCACCACTCGTCAACGAGAAGATCTTGGCATGGGGCCAGCGGGTACGGGCAAGGGAGAACGTCATGTCCTTGATCTTCTTTGCCACACCCAGTCCCCGGAAGTCAGGATGCACTATCAAACCACTCGTGGTCACATACTGCTTGTTGCCCCAGGTCTCGATATAACTGAAACCGGCAAAACGGTCACCACACAGGGCAATCACTGCCTTCGCCTCCTTCATCTTGGTGGCGAGATACTCATGGGTACGCTTGGCAATACCTGTGCCACGTACCTTAGCAGCGTCCGCAATGGTCTGCAGGATGGTGTCCACGTATGCTTCATGCTCTGGTCCTGCAACCAATACTTTTATCTCTTTTTCTTCAGTCATTTCACTATCAATCAGTCTCTATTATATTATTTTATTATTCTCCCCTCCCTCGTGAGGGGAAGGGGTTTATCTCATATTAGGAACCACTTTACTCAGGGCACTGATGACCTCCTCTTTGCTGACACCTTGTTTGATGACAATAAAGATGGTGTCGTCACCTGCGATGGTTCCGATAATCTCTTCTATATGGTTGTTGTCTATATTATACGCAATACTGCTCGCATACCCCGGACGGGTCTTGATAACTCCCATGTTACCTGAGAAGTTAATGCTCAGAAAACCAGGTACCTGCATCATCTCACGGACACTGTGGGGCGTACTGACACGCTTGTACATCGTGTCGTTGGGTAATACATATACATAATTACCACGCATCGATGCCGCCTTGGCAACTTTCAGTTGCTTCAGGTCACGACTGAGCGTCGCCTGGGTCAACTGGAAACCTTCCTTTTTTAAAGCACTTAGGAGTTCTTCCTGACTACCTAACTCCTGACTGGAGATAATCATCCGCAGGGCCTCCAATCGGTCATTCTTTACTTTCATGTTTGGTATATTTATTCAAAATGCGGTGCAAAATTATACAATTTCCTGCATATCACCAAACTTTTCCCCTTCTTTTTTGGAAAAAAGGATGACGCTACGTCTCATGATAATTTTCCCCCCTTCGCTAAATGCGCCTATTGGGTGCTTTTTATTCCAGTGGCACTTATCTCAGTAAATTCACTGTATTTACTCACTAAATTCACTGAATTTACTCAGTAAATACAGTGAATTTACTTTTAACAGGGACATCCTTGTCACCGTTGCCGCTTCGTTGTTACTCGCAACTGCCTG
>DEJF01000038.1:29441-35007 GCA_002353225.1 Prevotella sp. UBA2755
AGTCGGTAACAAACGACCAGTTTGTCGGTAGGAAACTGTCACCAACAAAACGACTGGCAGAGTCGTTGCCCTGCCAGCCGTCTTTGAGTTCAAATCGTGCCTTGCTTTAACAATACCAACCGATGCCTCTGATTGATGATGGGGATGCCTCCTGTAAGGGTAGCAGGGTTGTAGCACCATTGTAGCAGGATAAATCTTGATCGTGCTACAGGCTCCGCCCTTTATTTATCGGCATTTCAGCCACATTGTAGCAGGGATAGCAGGATTTCTTTGTTTTTGGATTTTGTATTGAGAAAATCACTCACTAAAAATAGTTCATCACTAATCTATTTTCCTGCATCGGGAATTTAAGAGACTAAAAAGCGGAACGGTTTCCTGCTGTTCAGAAGTGAATCAAGAGAAGCATTCCACATTCCTTTAATTTGTTAGCAACATCAGTGGCAAATTCCCTACATAGTCTGTTTTATATTGGTTAGTAAAGCATCCACCTTATCGCTAAAGGCGACATAGACCGGTGTGTCTTTAATCTCATCAGGGACAATAAAGGGTGTCTGTCCGTAATCAGGTGCATCCAATTGTCCTCTACCAAGTTTTCGCTGCGTAATATCTTTAACGACATTTTCGGCATTGGATAAGCAGGATTTGGCTCGTTTGATGTCATCGCTCTCAGCTGCTCGCACAAAGGCTTTCCAATACTCTGCAAAGGCAGCATAAGGCTGTTCTTTTTCTAATGCTAACCCCCATGTGTGATGGAATAGAATGTTGGTTTGCTTCTTCATCTTTCGAATCTCGGTATCCAGTTTCCCCAGTTCGTCCAGCCTCTTGTTCTGTTCTGTCATTTTCTTTTCTACCTTCTGAAGGGTGCTGTACAGGGCTATAGTATCTATTACACTCACACCGACTATTAGTGTTGCGCAGACACCAACCAGAGCCAGCACCGTGCTTGAAACATTTATGCAACACTGATTGGACGCAACGCTGACACTCAGGCATACAGCAAGAATGCTGAGCAGGAAATTTAATGTTTTAATAATTTTGTCCATCACTTCTTATTTTACGAGAACTTTCTTTGTAGTCCCGTTACTAAGTTGTATAATCCTAATCCCCTTGGAATGTCCTTCTATCCTCTTTCCATCAATAGAATACAAGAAGGACTTACATGACTTTACACTTTGCACGGGATTAATTCCGCTGGTATAATCCCCTTCTTCTGCCCAGACGAAGTCTTTCCAGATATCAGTTTGCTTGTAATTGTCCAAAGTTCCCTTTGGGACATAAAGTGACGCATTATAATATGTGTTTTTGCTAAACACATCTGATGAAATTGTAATAGGTACTTCTAAATATGATTTGACCTCAGAAAGTGAATTCACATTAAGCGCAAAGTCAGATATAGTGGTCACCTTGTACGGAATAACTATTGATGTGATTCCGCTTCCCAAAAATGCTCCTTCACCTATTCTTTCTAAGTTGCCATTGTTCGGAATTGATACGGTGGTTAGTGAGGTGCAATTCTTAAATGCTTCACTCCCAATTGAGATTGTGCTTGCAGGAATTGATGCGGTGGTTAGTGAGGTGCAATCCTTAAATGCTTCACTCCCAATTGAGATTGTGCTTTCAGGAATGCTGATTGACTTTAGACTTGAACAGTTTACAAATGCTGCAGATCCGATAGAAGTAACGCCATTGCCTATTGACACTTCCTCAAGATTTTCACAGTGACAGAAAGCATAGGCATATATTTTCAGCACATTGTCAGGTATTGTTATTGATTGAACGTGAACTCCTTGAAAAGCCGCTTTTCCAATATACTTAACACCTGTTCCGATAGTAATTTTTTGTAGATTTGTGAAGGAGAAAGCCCAATCCCCGATTGTTTTTACCCCATTACCAATATTGACAGACAATAAACTTTCGCAATGATAGAATGCTTCTTTGCCAATTTCCTCTACCTTATCGTGCATAGTCAAAGACGTGATAGCGGCACCTGGACCATTATAACTACCAAATATATAACTACCTATAGTTGTTACATCTTTTGGTATTTCCAGATTTGTGATTTCGGTATCTTTTTCATCATACAGTTTGGCTCCATATTGGAATGGAGAATCCCCAATATTATCCATTTCAATACTACAATATGCAGCAAGGTCTTTTATGATTACCTTTTTGAGATTATTGCAATAATTAAAAACACCCCAGGTACTTGTCCTTTCTTCATTTTCTATACCTATTCTCTTAAGCCCACTTCCAATGCTGATTGATGCCAGATTTGTGCAGCCATTGAAGGCTCCATCTCCAATTTCTATTACATTGTCAGGTATATCAATACTTTTGAGGCTAGAACAATGGTAAAAACTATGATGATGTATTATCGTAACTCCACTTGGGATAATGACAGAAGTAATATATGAATTGTCAGAAAATGCAAAAGCAGAAATAGCAGTTACAGTTCTTGTTCTATCCATATATGTCACTGATTCTGGAATTTTAACTATTTCTGCATCTATAATAGAACCATTGGTTACTTCCAACTCCTTGCCACCATTAATGTAATTGTAGTAGAGCGTAATTCCGTCCTCATTCTCTACAGCAATGTCGTAGGCTAAAGCCTTTGCTCCAACCATGCTCATGAGCACAGTGAGCAGAAATGTAATGTTAAACTGTTTCATTTTGTTTATTTTTTAAGATTTTTATTAGTATATGAGTCTATTTTAAAAGAGTACCGTTAGTAGAGGTCTGAACTTTTTATCTCTACGTCTTTATATCGGTTACCGTATTTATTTAAAATATTGCGAATAAAAGGTTCAACTTCATTATATTTGTATTGATAACCAATTGTTATGGACTTTAATGTCTTAGCAGGGAAACTCAACTCAATATATGGTATTATTTCAGTATCCCCCCGTATTCTATACATCACACCTGTATCGTCCATTTTGAATTTGTATTCAACAGCACCCTCTATATCTGGATTATAAAATGCATTTATATGAGATAATTCCTTTATCCTTACGTAACGAATTTCATTTTCTATATCAAAATCCTCATCTTTTATGAAGGCACAAAGGTTCATCAGTTCATCAATCGGTTCATTGGGATTATGATTAAACACACCTTTCTGTCGCCAATATTCAATAGAATTATTAATGTCCTTTTTAGATGAATACAAAACACTTTCAAATATATCATAAGTGTGTTGAGGGTCATTTCGAGAATTCTTATGACTTACTTCTGAAAGAACTTCGCCATCTAATGTTAAACAAATGCCTTTTCCATCGTTACAATATAACCGCCACATATTTCGATAATCAGGAATATCACAAAGGCTTAATACAAAAGTGTCTTTAGCAAACCATTTCTCAAGATTTTGCTCAGGCGAAAAATTTATATATGGTTGTTGATTACAGTAGTCCATTACTGTATTTCTTGCCCATATTTGCTCATGCGGATCGTTTAGATGATCATAACGAGTTGCCCATAGACAAATATTGTCTTTGACAATTCCTTCTAATGCTTCGAGTGTAGTGTAATGATAAACAAGATTGTCCATACGCACTATTTTTTATGCCTATAGTAACCCGGATTTGGCGGTTAATATGTCATACGGAAAGACGTGGGTGCTCTACTCTCGCTTATCCCGTGTGTGGGCTCTCGCATCGCCTTGTACAAGGATAAGCAACTCGAGATAGCCCACGTCGTGATATATTGAGACTGTTCACAGAATTGTGCGAACAGGGTACAATACACCCAAAGTGGACGTTCCAGTTGCGTTTCTTCTTGTACATTGGAATTTGCGAGATTCACACACAGAAGACAACGTTCGTAAACGTCCTTTTACCAACAAAAATTCGACCCGCTGTCCCTTTCGGGCTACTTCGAGTCAGTTGCAAAGATACAAAGAAGCGAGTAAAGTACAAAACAAAAGAGGAACTTTTTTACTTTTACTTTCGAACGAGAGTAGCCTCAAGGCTTCAAAGGGTGAGGTCCGGGAAGGGAGTCCCTATATATAATATAATAAGGTGTACCCCTGTCTTTGGGTTGACCTAAATCAACGTGATGAACTTTTTTTCGATGTTTTCTGAAAAAATATCGCAAAAATATTTGGTGATTCGGAAAAATGTCGTACCTTTGCATCCGCTTTCGGGGAGACCCGTCAGCGCAGAAGGAGTTCTTTGAGAAGTCTTACATAAAACAGAGAAGTAGTAGTACAAGAAGCGGATGCCCTTCTCGGAGGGTATTCGGGTAAAACTTTAACGAACCGTCAATGAGACAAAGGTGCCAGATGAAGATCCATACTTGTTCTACCGGATGACGATGAGAGAGCGTGTTCTGTGACAGACGAAATCCTATTGGATGAGAGATATTTATACAGTGGAGAGTTTGATCCTGGCTCAGGATGAACGCTAGCTACAGGCTTAACACATGCAAGTCGAGGGGCAGCATGGGGTTTGCTTGCAAACCTTGATGGCGACCGGCGCACGGGTGAGTAACGCGTATCCAACCTTCCCCATAGTAGGGCACAGCCCGGCGAAAGTCGGATTAATTCCCTATGTTCTTCAATGATGACATCAGATTTGAAGCAAAGATTCATCGCTATGGGATGGGGATGCGTCTGATTAGGTAGTCGGCGGGGTAACGGCCCACCGAGCCCGCGATCAGTAGGGGTTCTGAGAGGAAGGTCCCCCACATTGGAACTGAGACACGGTCCAAACTCCTACGGGAGGCAGCAGTGAGGAATATTGGTCAATGGAGGCAACTCTGAACCAGCCAAGTAGCGTGAGGGACGACTGCCCTATGGGTTGTAAACCTCTTTTATAAGGGAATAACGTGCTCCACGCGTGGGGTATTGCATGTACCTTATGAATAAGGACCGGCTAATTCCGTGCCAGCAGCCGCGGTAATACGGAAGGTCCGGGCGTTATCCGGATTTATTGGGTTTAAAGGGAGCGCAGGCGGGCTTTTAAGCGTGACGTGAAATGCGGCGGCTCAACCGTCCGAAGTGCGTCGCGAACTGGGAGCCTTGAGTGAGTCCGACGTCAGCGGAATTCGTGGTGTAGCGGTGAAATGCTTAGATATCACGAAGAACCCCGATTGCGAAGGCAGCTGACGAGGCCTTTACTGACGCTAAAGCTCGAAGGTGCGGGTATCGAACAGGATTAGATACCCTGGTAGTCCGCACGGTAAACGATGGATGCCCGCTGTTTGCGATACACTGTGAGCGGCCAAGCGAAAGCGTTAAGCATCCCACCTGGGGAGTACGCCGGCAACGGTGAAACTCAAAGGAATTGACGGGGGCCCGCACAAGCGGAGGAACATGTGGTTTAATTCGATGATACGCGAGGAACCTTACCCGGGCTTGAACTGCCGGCGAACGATACAGAGATGTTGAGGCCCTTCGGGGCGCCGGTGGAGGTGCTGCATGGTTGTCGTCAGCTCGTGCCGTGAGGTGTCGGCTTAAGTGCCATAACGAGCGCAACCCCTCTCCGTAGTTGCCATCGGGTGATGCCGGGCACTCTGCGGACACTGCCACCGTAAGGTGCGAGGAAGGTGGGGATGACGTCAA
>DEJF01000038.1:35161-35321 GCA_002353225.1 Prevotella sp. UBA2755
CCGCCCGTCAAGCCATGAAAGCCTGGGGCGCCTGAAGTCCGTGACCGCGAGGGTCGGCCTAGGGTGAAACAGGTGATTGGGGCTAAGTCGTAACAAGGTAGCCGTACCGGAAGGTGCGGCTGGAACACCTCCTTTCTGGAGACCCGCTCTCGTTCGGCAT
>DEJF01000046.1 GCA_002353225.1 Prevotella sp. UBA2755
TCAACATAGGTCGCGGGGTCATTGTTTTCTTCATTATCAAAAACAATCTGGGGACGCAAACTCATGGCACACGCCTCCATGTATTTGGCAAAGACAGTCGGATCGGTAAGGTCGATTGTGCTGAATTTCTTCTCCTGCTTATCAGCATTGAGCACATTACCATGGTATCTTGCCAGCACGCCATTCGCAGAGGCATCCACCATATTCTCACCATTGTTACCCATGAACACCCTGTCAGCGATGACATACGAGCCGATCTTCAACTCCAGAAGAGGATTCTCCTTGTTAGGGTCGGGTATCAGTGTGGCACTGTTGCCACCCACATAGATGGCACCACCGATCACCGTAGTATCATCCGCCTTTCCTGCCACACGGATAGACACCTGCTCGGCATTCGGACGGAAAGCGTTCAGGGCATCGATGGAGGAAGAACCCTTATCATAGTAATAGTCTCCCCAAATGATGTCATCAGCAAGATCAGGATTATCGGTATAGGAATAAGAGCCGTTACCACCGCCATAGATATCACCTCGGATATCGGCATAGACACCTACGGCATTACCGAAATACACCTTACCGGAGATATCGTTGCCACCATAGACATTGTTGACATCACCACCGCGGACAAGGACACGGGCGGCAAGATCATCCGGGAAGTTATAACCGGCGAGGTTGTCCACCGCTGTGGCAAGTGTCGTACCGTCCTGCGAGGGGAATACGTCTGCCTTTCGGCAACCACCATAGACATTCTCCGCAGAGATCGTGGAAGTTTCAGGAATCTCCAACAACAAACCTTTGGGACTCGTCATGCGTCCCTCATTACCACCACTGTAGAGGTTGATAATGGAACCGCTGTTAAGATGCCAGGTCGGTGTAATGCGCATATCTGCCTTGTTATTACCACCGAAGACACGAAGGAACTGATATCCTGGCTGATAGGTTGACAGGTTAATGCCCATCGCCATCAGACGGGCATCATGGGGATTGTCCGCACTACTGGCACCGATGTTCTCCAACTTTGTGACACCGACCGTACTGCCTGCTTCCGCAAAGGTCAGTTTCAAACCGTTAGACTGAGTCGCCGGTGTGGAACTATTGTCGATACAGATATCGGTCTTCCCTGTAATCGTGGCATTATTACCACCACCATAGACATAGCCGAAAGTTCCGCCACGCAGTTCCAGATAAACCTTGCCCAACTCTGGTGCCGTCTTTCCGTGATAAGGATTGGGAGTTGTGTTGTCGGACAACTTCTCGGAAGTATAGTCATAGTCGCCATTACCGCCACCGAACAACTGTCCGATAAAGATATTATAGGGCTGAGAGGTGGTAGCGCCCTCTCCCGTTCCCGTCGTCACCGTCCGCTCCGGCGTGGTGAGCAGGAAGGCATTTGCCTCAGTGATATTGTTTGCTGTTGCCTCAACCATCTCCGCTGGAATATCAGTTGTAGCACCGATGGTTCCAGAGATATCATTACCACCATAGACGCGGTTGATTAAAATGTCGCCGCTCATATGCTCACCGTCGATATGGACGAAGGCAGAACCGTCGACATCCGCCTGACGGGCACCGCCATAGACATTATTCAGGTCACCGGCATGAATTGTCACAGAGGTCTTACCACCTGTCTTACCGACATTACCTCCACCATAGACGTTACCGCCTATCTTGATCTGCGCCTGAGCCGTCGTGGCGGCAAGCAGCAGTACTGCACTGATGATGGTCTTTTTTATCTTCAACGCTTTAAGCCTTTCTTCTTTTTATTTTATTTCAATCAGGTTATCCAAGTCCTGATCTGACAATTGATACAAATAGGTGGGGTTGACGTTCAGGTTGAGGGTCACCATGTCACCACGCACCGCCTCCAGTGTCTCCAAAGACGGCAGCACGTTGGTTGACGTACAGTCCTGACGGATCAGGTTATCATACCTGTCGTACACATCATAGACACTGACCAGCGTGAGCACCTGACTATGGATGGGAGCGAAGCAACAGGTATAGCCACTGATGGCTGTCACATCCTCGGAGTTGCTGATGTCCTTGCCGCCCGCATCCTCAAAGAAGGTCGTGGACGATGTTGTCGTCCCAGTCACCGGTGTATAGGTGACGGTAGCAGGAACACTACCCAGCCCGACCGTTGCCGTCACATTCTGATAGTTCGACGACAAGGTCATTGACTTCAGTCTGATGGTGCGAAGGGCGGAATAACTTGCACTGATGGAAAAACGGAACTTGAGGGCGACATAGAGATGATCCATCAACAGACAGACATAGTTGTCGGTACTCTTCCCGGTATAAGCGAAGACACCCTCACTCAAGTCGCCAGCAGCCTCCGCGGTACCATCCTTGACACCTGTCACGAAACAGATATCATCCGCCATGACGGCAGGAACACTGGAGAGTGTCAACGTCTGACCCGAATAGTCCACCGCTCCCGTTATAGGCGCTTTCATGGGCATATAGCCATAGATGATATATCTGGAGTTTTCCTCTACCACCACCTGGGTATGCCAGAGTCCATTACTATAACGGATAAGCTTGGCAGCGTCGGGTACATCCTCGGAAGGATATATCTGAATAGGGAACAACCCGATAGCCACGTCATGGTCAGGGGTATATGCGGAATAGCCGTCCGCGACAGCGCGCATCTTATCGTTTCCATGGTAATTGGTGGTATAGGCGGTAACCTGTAACGGACTGCTTGTCCTCGTCTCGGTCTGCTCCGAAGAGGAAGAACAGGCAGTCAGCAACCAACAGCCGACAGCCAACATCACATATTTATAATTACCAGTTATATATCGCATGGTCTTTTTCATTTCCAGTTTTCCAATCCTTGACATAGATGGCGCTCATCTGCAGGTAAGCTCCACCCACGTAGTAAGCATAGACGATCCAAGTGTGGTTGCGACGGAAGTCGCCAGCGCGCTCCATTCTGAATGCCATCGGTTCTTTTACAACATCATCAATCTGATAGGACACCTTACCTTCCAGTTGCTTGTCAGACTCACGCAGATAGAAAGGTCCTATCTGTGCCAGTTCCGCCGGCTCACTCGTGACATACTGGTCGAGCAGGTCCTCATACTCTTGTGCCTCTCGTCCGTCATAGATAAACAGCGTCGGGTCTGATGTCTCCGGAACCTCGACAGGACTATCCTNNGCCGGTAAACAACGGTGCAGCAGCACTATTGTATGTCAAAGTCGAAGTCCTCGGAATCAGGTGTTCCTGCTCGGGAATCATCGTCGCATTCATCGTTATACCAGTGATCTTCAGTACCGGTCCTGAGGTCCTGCCGAAGACAAAGCGTACCTTGGAGACCGCGCGCTCCAGACGGGCTGTAGCAATAGCGGAGGATGTGCCGATTCGCAATACCGGGGCATCACCCGTCACCGGCTGGTCGGTCAGCACACCAACCATGGGAAGTCCCTTATCAGGAACGACAGTAGTAGGGTTCGTCAGACCGAAATAGCCTGCAGGAATGACTGCATTACGAACATCATTACGTGTACTTTCTCCGTTGAGTGTATTCCCATAGCCATCAGCAGGGATATTCGCCATGACATAGACATCGACGTTCGGCTTACTCTGCGAGAACACGTCACTGACGGGAATCTGGTAGACAGCCCCCTCACCGACGCTCAACAGGGAAGTCTCCTCGGTATCGAGATAAGCTACCTTGTCTCCTGTTCCGTTTTCAAAGACCCACACCTGCAGCCGCGTAATCTTACTCTCCTCGTATGACGAATTGACATTACCCACATCCGAGCGGATCAGGAGCGGATGCTCCGGTGAGTACACATAGACACTCAGCATGGGTTGCCGCGTCTCTTCCGTCTGTTCGTCATCAGAAGAGCTGCAGGCTGTCAGCAAAAATAAAATAATGAGAAATGAGAAAAGCGATACGAGGCTGCGTTTCCACGTAGCCTGCCATACCATCTCCTTGCTGTATATCATTACTTCATTTCTCATTTACATTTCTTTTAGTTGCTTCGCTTTGTAAAAGCGTCTTGCGACGATTACTTCAATTCTTCAATTCTTCAATCCTTACAGTTTCACCGTCGTCGTCGTGGATTGTACCCACTGGTCAATGATCTGCACACCAATCTCCAGACGAGCCTCCAACAGGTCAGGCATACAGGAATAGGCTTTTGCCAGGGAGGTGACCCTCATCGTCACCGCTGTGGTGTAATCCTGTGTGAACACACGGTTGGCATAGTCACCCGTCCCTTTTCCTTTAGGGTCGAGTTGGGCGATGAGATAGAATTTCGTACCAGGATAGATGACACCGTCCATACCATAGAACTTATGACCCGTGTTATTCGTGAACTCCAGCACAACAGGCACTGTCTCGTCGTCATACGACTGGAGGACCAATGTGTTAATCGTCTGATCCCCGGCGTCAGCCCCATCGGTCACCTCACTGCTGACGGTGGTGTCGTAGATAAACACGCCATCCACATCACTCAGAACACCCTGGGGAGTAAAGTCAAAGCCCACCGTATGCTGTCCACCGACAATCATACCTGTCAGCGGCAGATGGGCAGCATCGCCATCTTCCACGTCTTGGTCCTTAGCATCCTTCAGGGTACCCGTTATGCTCTTCAATGTCATCTGGAGATGACCCACACCATACTGCAGAGGGTCTTCCACCGCCACCGACTTCGTCTCCACCGAGATCTCACTCTGGTTATAGTAACTCAGCAGCAGCGACCAGGCATCCGTCTGATATTTCGACTCCCCCACTTCCGTCCTGGAGGTCATGATAGCACTGTTGGCATAATACCATAACTCGGCAGGATAGGTATAGCGGTTGATGCCGTTGATGTTGTCGAGTGTCGTCGTCCGGGTACGTACCTCAAACTCCGAGCCTGTCCATCGGACGGCAGCGGCACCATCGGGAAGTCCCAAGGAGCCAGGATAGTTATTGGACAGGCAGGAGGCGTTCTCCGTATTCTCTATCACAGCGATGATGTTTGTACAGAGACTCTTCACGGCGTCACTGGTTCCGGTAGCCTCCTTGATAGTATTCAGTTGTGTTCTCAACTCATCGACATAAGCGGTGATATGGGCAGCGGAACCGCCCATCAGTCCAGTCCCTTCCGTATCGGCATTGATAAAGTCCAGATAGAGTCCCTTCATCTGTGAGTCTGTCGTAGTGCTCCACTCCTCAGTATTGGCAATCGCCGTCAGGTAAGCAGCCAAGTCCCGCGCCGGTTCAAAGACATCATTCGCGGGGTCGTCTGTCTCACAGATGGATTGCAGACTGAAGTGGATATCACTGGGTTTGATGTATTCTTCTCCCACACCTGTTACCAGTATGCCGTTCTTGTCATTGTCGGTATAGCCAGTGACAGGTGCTGCCTGTCCATAGACGAGTACCCGGTTGGTCGTCTCCTTCAAGGAACAATGTGCGAAATAATAGAATTTCTCATTATCCGTACGAGTCACCTTGTTGGTCTCGGAACCCATGACCACGGAGATCAGTGGGAAGGAACTGCTCGTCACGGCTGTCGCGTCAGGGGTGTTGAAAGGAATCACCCATAATTTCTGGATACCTCTGAAAGTCCCTTCCGACTGCACGATGTCGGTAGCCATACGCATACTGCCCTGATGACCGACACTCAGCACAAACTCATAACGCTTCTCCCCAGTATTCTCGGACACAGCATCATCCGTCGTACACGATAGGACTACCGCGCACAGACTGAACAGCCAAAAGATGATGTTATGTCTTCTCATACCATAAAATTTAGGGGCATCAGATATCAATGTCGTGCTGACCACCGTCAGACCAGTCGAGGGTCACACTGACACCTACTTCCGTATCGTCGGTACGCACATCACCGCTATCACCGTAATATGCCTTGATGATCGTAAACTGTCCGGCACTGAGCATTTTCCTGATGTTCAGGATAGACTCCGTGATGGTACCGTCCG
Source organism: Prevotella sp. UBA2755 (assembly GCA_002353225.1). Classification (GTDB taxonomy): domain Bacteria; phylum Bacteroidota; class Bacteroidia; order Bacteroidales; family Bacteroidaceae; genus Prevotella. The sequence continues at coordinate 5,936 of DEJF01000046.1, forward strand.
CATTAGTGACATAGCAACGGAACTGCCAGAAGGTCTGTCCCGAGTCGCCATCCTCGAAATCCTTCTCAATGACGGTCTTCATCCCTTCCTCATCCTTTGACGGGAAGTTGACGGAGCAGAAACAGAGGTTACCACCCTCCGTATCGAGTCGGGTCGTACGGACAATCGGTGATTTCTCCGAATAGGTATAGGTACTGTCGTTAATCAGGAAATTAGAGGCAAAACCAGTGGAGTACACCTTGATATCCTTGTAGTCATGTCCTCGTGGGTCAATCACCAGTGCCACGGCACTATTAGCCATATACAGTCTCACATGGAATGTCTGGTCGACACCCTCCAGCACCTTCATCGGCTGACGCGCCGTGAAGAGTCCTGTAGACTGTGAGTCTATCGTGTCTTTCTTCTCCACGGTCAAGGCGAGTTGGGAGGTAGGACAACGGTCGTCGTCCTGAAGTCCTGCCACCTTATTGTCCTGGACATTGGCGACGGCAAGGTGCATATACTCCCGCATCGGCAGATACAGGGTATAACTCTGCTCGCTGGCATCCATCACATGCTGGTCGTGGCTCAGACGCTCCTGCTGGTTCTCCGTGTCGTAGAACGAGAGGTCGACATCATGGGCGAAGTCGGTGAAGATATTCTGCAGATGAGTACGCAGGGCATTGGCGACATTGACATCTGTCGTCGTATTGAGTTGCGTATTGATTTCCGTGGTGATATTCGTCACCAGCCGCAGTTCATAGTTCAACTCATACTCATCCTCTGTCGACGGTTCCGGGGGCGTAGGTCCTACGGGCGGACAGTCGCTCAGGTCGTCGTCAATGGTCGAGCATGCCATGGGCAGCAAAGCCACCCATAGCATGACGATATAACTCCACGTTCTCCTCATCACTCGCATTAAATTTCTACGTCAAAATTCAGACCGGGCTTCCACTGGAGATCAACGGAGAGTCCCAACTCCATCTGTGTGTTACGCAGGTCGGGAAGTCCCTTCGTCGCCGTGCCGAGACCGTCATCATTATGGTCGTCATCACCAGTGGTAGGACTTCCGGGTTTGATGGTGAAGTTGGCGATGGTCTTAAAGTCCTGGGTGAAGATACGGTCCTTGGCGTCGGCAACAGCATCGGCGTCCGTATTGGTAGCCTCTGAGGTCTTCAGCGCACCTACCAGGTAGAATGTCGCGCCATTCGGGATAATCTCACCGTTTGCACCGACGAAGTCTGGACAGTTGTTCACGAACTCCAGGGCGATATTCACGGTCTTCTCCGCCGCTGTCTCACCAGTCTGGAGCACCAAGGTGTAGTTGGTAGCAGTGGCTGTTCCTCTCTTCACCGTCATGGAAGAAGGCTCTGACATCGTCTTGTCGTAGATGGTATAGGCATCAGTTCCTTTGACAGCGTAATTCCAACCAACCGTCTTCTGACCGCCGATGAGGATACCCGTCAACTCGAAGCCGTTGGTCACGTCAACCTCTGTTCCTGTATAGTCGTAATACTTATTGCCTTCCTCACTGGAGCCCTTCAGTCCTTTCACCGTAGCATCCAGTCTGCCGACACCGTACTGTACCGGGTCGTTGATGGCAACGGAACGGGTCTCGGAAGACACTGCCGTACCATCGATATACTCATTTAAGATGGCGTCCCATGTCTTATCACCATAACCTGGTGACATCACACTGTTAGCAGTCTTCACGGCGCTGTTCACAAAATACTGCAGGTTGGCTGGGTAAACATAATTCTCCAATGTCGCAATATTCATGTTGGTAGCGTAAGCCATCTGGGTAGATGCCACGAATTTTTTCTCTGTAGCGTCATAGGTGACACGTACGGCACCGTCAGGAAGGTTGACACTGGCGGGATAGCCGGTATAGTCATCCTTCAGGGTCACTGCTGTCGTCACACCATTTGTCACAGTCGCCTCCACGTAGGTATCAAGTGCCGCACGGATTGCCGTTGCCATCTTATAGCCGTCAGGAACCGTGTTCTGCGCTGCTGTGGTGACAAGACCGTCCAGGTTCATATAGAGTTCTTTGAAAACCCACTCTATGTTCTTGGAGGAACCTGTCGTTATCTCCTTGAAGTTATTCCATAATGCGTTGATGGTGGCATTTTCTGTTGCAGTCACCTCCTTGAACTTTGGCTTTAACCCATCTGATAAGGCTTCAGTCGGTGCGGCATCAGCCACGGCGTTCAGGGCTGCGATCAGGTTAGTACCCACCGTCTTACCTGCGTTGATAGCGGTTTTCTCGGCTGTTGTTCCATCCCCATAGATAGATACTGGAGTGAACTTCACATCGCCAAGTGTCGGTTTTCCGGAGAGTCCTTCCACCTTCAGTGTGCCGAAATTGAATTTGTCAGCGGCACTCTCAATGGCGGCATCCGCAGTGTTGTCGATTGCCTTTCCGTAGAACAGGAAATGATTGGTGCCTACCGCAAGGGCGACATCTGCATATACCTTTGAGTGACTTGCCGCATTGTCAAAAGCACTGATAGACGACAGGGCGATGAGCGGTGCGTTAGCAGTAGAACTGGCTGCAATAGCACTTGTCGAAGTGTAAGGAACCAGTTTGATTTGGTCAATACCACGGAAACCACTCTCCTGCACTGTAGCCGAAGCCATGCGCATCTTGATGTTTTCCGGCAGGGAGATGGTGAACTGTGTCTTCACACTGTTACCATCAAAGGTCGGATTGGGGTCAGCCACTGTCTCGTCACCCGAGGAGCATGCTGTGAATCCCGTCACGCTCAGCAGTGCTATCGCACCGGCAAAAGCAAATTTGTTTAGTTTCTTCATAATCGATTATGTCAATAATTATTGTTTTTTATTCATTCATGCTCATTTCTTATAGTCATAGTACACCCTCAGGTAGCCGGAGTTACGCTGGTCGGCAAGAAGGTGCTCCTTGATGTACTGATAGGTATGCCCATAGTGCAACTTGCGGATCTTCTGCTCACGACGGGCGAGGTCCGGTTCATTGTCGATAATCTCCAGAACCTTCCGGAGTTCGGCACTCTTACTGCTACCATTGGCAATCGCCTCCTCGATCTGGTCGCGGAAGTCTGCCCAGTCCTCACCGCCATAGGATACCTCAAACTGATCGTCGCTGACGGCAAGACGGTCCTGGATGTATTTCTTCAGTGCCTCGGCACGTCCCTCGGCAATCTTCGCATTGAGTTTCACACTACCATCGAAGGAGGCGAGTCCCACAATCTGTATCTTACAGAGTCTGGTGTCATCCAGGGCGAGCAGTTTCTTCGTAGCATCGATAATCTGGTCGAGGGTCTGCTGGTTGTCACGCCACTCGGGACGGATGTCGGTCTTCGCCATGGGGAAGTACACGAACAATGCTCGATTGTCACGGCGCAGCACCTGACTGCAGTCGTAGGGCTTGTACTCGGAGATATTGGCAAGAACGGGATACTCCTTGGCGAGCCGTTGGATAGCAGGCTCCACAGACTCCGGCTTGGTGACCACCTGTACGCTATCAGTCTTGACGGCTGGATGTGTCTGGACGACAGCAGGAATGGTCGTGGTCTGAATCGGCTCCACGGGCTGAGCGGCTTTCTTCGGGCGACCCGGCAGGTTGAACACGATGTTCAAGGCTGCCTGGGGGATGACGAACCACCTGTTCTTCTCACCGATCTTCGAACCGCACTCACCGCACTCATAACGGTCGTACTTGGTATAGCCGACAGCGGCACCCACCAGTGCCTCGATATTCCAATGGCGGCCCAAGGGCCATGAATAACCGTAGAATGCGCCCAAGGCACCAAGGTCACCCTGGCGGCGCTCGTTGCGGAAACCCTTATAGAGACCGAAGGGGAATTTCACCTCTGCGATGTTGTAATGCGCATAGATGAGGTTGACACCGAAGAAATGATGCACATTCACGGAATCCGTCCAGTAACGCACCGAGGGAGACACTAACAGGTGCTTCCATTTCTTCGACTTGTGGTCGTCGGTAGGCCAAGGACGGTAACCTCCTGTCACACCTACTGACCAATGGGGTGCCAGTCGTAAACCCACACGGAGGTTCGGGGTCAGCCATGCGTCATACAACAGGTTGTTGCTGATAGTCACATTCTGTGCCTCCAGTTGCAGCGAGCCCAACAAGAACGTTGTCAGACAGGCTAACTTCGCTATTTTGTTCATTCGTTTCATCCTGTTTACAACACTTTTTTAGGTTGATTAACCATTTTGTGTTGAATATTTAGAACACAAAGGTAATAATAATGTTCGCATATACAAGAAATTGGGGGGGGTGTTAACTATATTTAACTATTTTAATACAAAACTGTCTAATTATCTATAACAGAGCGCATAAAATCCTGTTTTTCTTAGTGTTTAGGTACATGCACAAGGTCACCCCTAAAGTGGTGGTTTCAAGCCTTTCGTCCGGAGAGATGCCTTGCATCATCACGCGCAAGAAAAAGTCAAAAAATATCAATTTTAAGGCAGAACAAAGCCCATCTTTTGCCTTGTCCATAAAATAAGCCCCACCGAACCGGCAGGGCTTATTGTTACATACAGGACGTTACTCCCAAGGTTGTCGCAATGGCGGTGAGGATACTCACTACGAGTTGAATCACCATCTTCCAAGTCTCTTTCTTCATCATTGAGACCCTCTCTAACTCCCCCTGTTGAGGGGGAGAACCGATATTGAGGGTTGACGGTTTGGGTTAGTAAAATTCCGAGACCCCAGACCCCTCTAACTTCCCCTGGTG
>DEJF01000059.1 GCA_002353225.1 Prevotella sp. UBA2755
GTAGGAAACTATCCGGGAATCACAGGAGGGAATCCCCGAGACAGGACTTTCTTATCCTGAACTGACGCTACAAATAGAATATAGATTCTGGTCCCATACAGAAGAGGAGGTCGAGGATGGAAAGGTTGGACTGGAACCCATAACGGTGTTGGAACACCTGCCAATAGGGACGAGGTTGGAAGTCGGCATCGGGTAGGGGATGCTTGGCGTGAATCACCTCACGGAAATCATGTTGAGTTGAGTGTTGAGTGTTGAACGTTGGCAGATACTCCGTGGTATAGTCTACCTTAGGATAGATATCAATGAGTTCACACATCTTCTGACGGATAGCCTCATTGAAGTCTATCAGATAGTCGTATCTCTGCTCAAAGAACGGACGGATATCATCCGCATAATACTCGAAGAACGGGCTTTCACTATAAGCACTCTGCAGGGCATTCCAATGGACACGGCGCCATTGGTTATGGTCGCTGATACGTAGGTCTTTTATGAGTTGGCTGTTGGCTGTTGGCTGTTTATTGGCATGCTCTACCGGCACAGTCAATGCTTGCAGCCCGTTTGCCGTGGCGATGACGCAGCGGTTACGGTAGGTCTGTTTCTGGTACGAGTCGTATTGCTCGATAAGACAATGGTCATAGCGAGCCAGTTTCTGATACCACTGGACGGGTCCGAAATAGGTAGTCTGCAGGAGTGCGGTAGTCATTGGAACATCCTTTCCTTACGATAACCCTCCAAGATATTCTTGCTGTCATCATGGCTATAGAGGATGCCGACGACCCTGCCAATGATGTTTTTCTCGGAGATAAACCCAAAGTGGCGGGAGTCTGCGAGATTCTTGGGATGGATAGACTCCATCCAGTAGTAGTCGGCATCCGCACAATTCTTCAGTCCGGGAACTACCACCAGTCCATCTTTCAGCCGGAGGGTATCGCCTGGCACCGCCTTACAGCGGGCGATAAACTCACCAGAGACAGAGTCACCAGGTAAGTCGAAAACCACAATGTCTCCCTTATTGACAGGTTTACGGAGCATCCGGCTATAGGGCAGCATCCCATTACCGTCCACCCGCAAGCCATAACTCCAGCGATTCACCAACAGGCGGTCGCCATGGATGTAGAGCGGTTGCAGTCCCTTACCCTCTACCGTATAGACAGAGAAAGCCAAAGCACGGAAAGCAAGCACCAGCACAAACGCTGTTGCAAGTGCTATCACGAACTTCAGCCAGTCTGACATCTCTGTTATTTGATGTTGTCTACAAAACGGAACAATCTGTTCCAACGGATACCAGAGAATCCATGACGGTCAGGATCACTGCTCCACCAGATGAAGATGGGCTTACCCACGATATGGTCTTCTGGTACAAAACCCCAGTAACGGGAGTCAAGAGAGTTATGACGGTTGTCACCCATCATCCAGTAGTAGTCGAGTTTGAAGGTATAGGAGGTGGCAACTTTTCCATTAATCAGGATCTTACCATCCTTTATCTCCAAGGTATTCCCCTCATAGGTACGGATCGGGCGCTCATAGATAGGTAGATTCTCCATTGTCAATTGAATGCTCTTGCCCTTTGCCGGGATCCAGATAGGACCGTAGTTGTCACGTGTCCAGTGCAGATTGCCGTTGAGTGGATAGATGTCCAAGTCGCTTGCCTCAGTATTCAACTCAATACTTTCCGCCAGTCCACGGCGTTTAAGTTCTGACACGGCAAACTTGGTCAGCGGCATATAGCCGGCAGTATTCAGTGAAGTCAAATCTTCCATGGTAATCCCTAAGTCTTTCATGACATCGTCGTCCAGACGCTCACGGAGTTTCACCTTATAAGTATATTGAACATGATCCGGTTCTTTGTTTGCCTTACCGTTGATATAGATGATATGATCCTTAATCTGTAAGGTCTGCCCGGGCAGTCCCACACAACGCTTCACGTAGTTCTCACGGCGGTCTGTTGGACGGGTGTCTATCAAACCGTATTCTGCCTGGTTGCGTACGATCTCACTTCGTCCTGACTGGTAAATGAAATCAAAATACTGACGACGCTGCTCTATGGTGAGTGAGTCAGGATCAGGACGCTGCGGGTACATCTGATACCCCAGTGTGTAACACATCTGATAGAAGTCATAAGGCTGATACTGGGGAGCACTGCAGAGCGTATCACCTGCAGGATAGTTGAACACGACGATATCATTCAGTTCCACCTTGCCGAGTCCCTTTACACGGCGGTAGTCCCAATGGGGCCACTCGATATAACTCTTGCATTGGAACAAGGGCAATGTATGCTGCGTCAACGGCATCGTCAGCGGTGTCTCAGGGATACGTGGACCATAACTAACCTTTGACACAAACAGATAATCGCCTGTCAACAGTGATTTCTCCAGTGACGATGAGGGAATCACATAGTTCTGGAAGAAGAACAGGTTGATGAAATAGACAGCAACGAGGGCGAACACCAAGGCATCAACCCACGACATCACAAACTTGATGGGACCTTCTGCGTCCTTCCACCACTGCCAACGAATCTTCTTGGTGATATATACATCATAGATGAATGGTACTACCAGCAGACCCCACCAGGACTTAACCCAGTAAAGGAACAACAGGTAGAGCACTAATACGATGATGAATTTGGTCCATTGGACCTTCATATTCAGTTTTTTCTTTTTTTCCATGATGATCAGATTACTCAGAATTTAAACATATCACTAATGGTAAGCAGTCCCTTATGTTCCTTGGTAAATTCGGCAGCGAGCACAGCACCTAAGGCAAAGCCTTTACGACTATGGGCATCATGGCTAATGGTAATCAGGTCTGCATCCGAGTCATAGCGGATGGTATGAATACCAGGTACCTCTCCACGACGGATATCATCGATGCGTAGCAGTTTAGGATCTGTCGTCTCCTCTGCCCATCCCTCTTTACGGTCGAGGTTGGCAACAATCTCTTCTGCGAGGGTGATTGCCGTACCACTGGGATGATCGAGTTTATGGACGTGGTGGGTCTCCTCCAACTCCACGTCATATTGTGGGAACTGGTTCATGATCTTTGCCAGATAACGATTGACGGCAGAGAAAATGGCAACACCGATACTGAAGTTAGAAGCCCAGAACAATGTCTTCCCCTCTTCCGTACAAGCCTTCCGCACCTCATCACCATGCTCTTTCATCCAACCCGTACTGCCCGATACAACTTTCACACCTTTCTCCCATGCCTTCAGATAGTTACCATAGGCAGCCTGAGGAGCCGTAAACTCGATGGCGACATCAGCACTCTTAAAGGCATCGCTGTCGAAGTCCTTCTGATTGTCAATATCAATGATACTCACGATTTCATGGCCACGGTCAAGGGCGATCTGTTCAATCATCTTACCCATTTTACCATAGCCGATTAATGCTATTTTCATATTCTTTTTGTATTAATACGGTGCAAAGATACTCATTTTCAAAGATATATCATTGATTTACAACAGAAAATAACAGAAATTATCCTGCAAAAAGACAATAAAACAATTATTATCATTTGATTTTCAGTTCATAGGCACGACCATGGTCAGACGTTATTTTCAGTTTTGTATGTTGCTCAATAATGGGTTTCAGTCGGCGGATAAGGGTGTAGAGCGTCTCGCTGGCATCCTCTTTCTTAGGCCATAGAGCATCACAGATCTCTGTCTTTGTCAGCAGATGGGAGGGCGACATATAGAACATCTCCATCAGTTGCTGCTGCATCGGGGTCAGTTTTACTTGCTCACCCTTCAGACCGAAAAAGCGTTGATCGGTTTCTGAATAGACCAATCCGCCATAGCCACAGATCATAGGGACTTGTTTCCTGCGTTGCCAGAGACAGAACAGCCCCCACAGCATCGTCACCATCCACAACGCCATAGCAGGACGCTGGTCGGAGAGTGCGAAGATGGTTGCCATCGAACATTGAGGACGAAGGCGGAACCCCTGTCGGGTGTCTACCGCCAATAACGCATTCCCACGTAATGCCTCTATCTGTAAATAACGGTTGAATACCTGAATAGTATCGGCACTGATCACGTCCGACTGCTGTTCATCCAGGGCAAGTGCAAGTGCCTGACTCATATCCTCGTTTACTTCATGCTCCGTTGCCCTGTAACTGGTAAAACTGACCATACTGGAGGTGATAATCAGTGCGAAGAGCACGATGACATATTGGTGTTTCATATTGGTTATTGATTTGATAGGGCAAAAGTACAATTTTGTTTCTAAACAACTTCATCTGTTTGTACTATTTAACTTTATATAGGTTTTTCCCACACAGTCCAGTCATCTATCTGGTGGATGAGTGGAGCCACCGCCTTGGCACAACTGTCTGGATAGGTCAGTGTCTGCACAAACCAGAATTTGCGATGACGAACATACTTGCTATAAAACCAGTAGTTAGGTATCCGACTATTGTTGATATAGAGTGGTCCGGACAAGATAAAAGAATGAGCGGTTTGCGACTGACATGTTGCATGATAAAGAGCGGAAAAGTAGTGCATACCCTCTTGCATGTTAAGACTGTCGCTGTTGGGAACGACCTGTGCCGACAGTTCGACATTCCCACAGCGGAACAGACTGGCACCTTCCTCGTCAATAAGGGAGTCTGGGACTTGCTCAAAGAACGCAGGATATTTCACCTCATAGTCGTAATAGGAATCATGATAGGTTTTGCTGCGACTATATTTGATTGCCTCTTCCAACTTCTCTTGGAATGTTGGTTCTTCCTGATGCCCTTGCGACAAGACGGCTATTGCACTGACTATGATGATCAGTAATGCCAACCATGTAAATCGTCTGATATCCATATCCGTTTTTCCTGCAAAATTATGAAAACGGGTGATGACAAAGGAATAAATTCCCTGACATTTGTCTGACAATTCTTTTGTGGGGAGGATATTTATTGATTTGTCAGACAAATGTCAGTCTATTTTTTAGGTAGTCTCATCATCTCTTACTACTTTTGCAACGAATTTGTTAAGGTTTACTAATTCCTGTTTGGTTTTGGAGACATTGTGTGTCTTATAAATGAGAATGAGATAAAATGGACAAAGGCGCATTTGAACAACAAGCCCGCACATGGCATCAGAAGTCCTTGAGCGTAGGACGGAGCAGTGGGGCGGGCAATGAGGAAGCAGAGGACATCGCACAGGATGTGATGCTCCACCTGTGGCAGATGCGCGACGAACTGGACGGCTACCAGTCGGTGGAGGCTCTGGTGACACTGATGACCCGTCACATGGTAAGAAACCACCAACGGCGACGATCGATGGAACCACTGAAAGCGGAGTGCGTCACACTGCTGACTCTCAGTCCTCAGGAACTCTTGGAGACGAAAGAGAATGAAGAATGGCTGACCAGGAAACTGGAGCAACTGCCTACCACCCAACGCACCTTATTATATATGCGACAAGTGGAGCGACGCAGCCATGAGGAGATAGCCCGTCTGTTGGACATTGAGATTACCTCAGTCAGTACACTGCTGGCACGAGCGCGACGGTCCTTATTAGAAGACATCAAAAGAAGGAATAAGATATGAGACAATACACCAAGGAATACATCCACAGTCTGCTGACCAAGTTCATGGACGGTACGACGACACTGGAAGAGGAGGATATCCTTAACCAGTATTTCACTCAAGGCAACGTGCCTGCGGAGTGGGAGGAGTATCGCCTGCTGTTCGCGGAACTGGAAGGTATGAAACCCCAGAAACACAGGAAGCGCTGGATAGGATGGAGCGCCGCCGCTGTGGTAGTAACGGCAGTCCTGTCTGTTGCCATGTTATGGCAACCATCCCAGCAGCCCACCCCCTTGACAGCAAAGGCAGATACTACCACAGTGCTACGCCCCGAGGCTCCCAACGAGCAACCCTTGCCCGATACCACCGCACTGCGCAAGCAACTGCCTGCTAAACAGAAACGTCCACGGCTGCGCAAGCCAGAACCCACCATCCATGACTATGACAAGGCTTATACACTGATGGCGGAGATGGAGCAAGAGCAACAGGCTGTCAGACAACAGATAGAACAAGCAAAGCAGGAGATAGCCCATGTCCAGTTGACAGCGGCAGGCTTTGTTCCAGTGTCACTGGAAGACGGAACCGTTATTTATGTAGAAGAACCAAAAGAATATTTCGCATATGAAGAGTAAAAACATTCTTATCACAGGTATGCTAATGATGCTGCCCTCGGCTGCATTTGCACAACAGCACATCCAACAGGCATTTGATGCCCTGAGGAACAGTAAACTTCAAAAGGAAGCAAGTTCAAGGCATAGTATAGAGAAAGATCCTGATACTGGTCAGATGGAGGGTTTAGAAGATACCTACGACTTTATACTTCCCGACAAATTGGGCAGGAGTCTGATTGAGGATATCCGAAAAGCGTTCCAGAAAGATGAGGCTAAAGCCTACAGTGTGAATACTGGAAGAAAAGGTAATAGCGAGGACTTTGTCTCTCTCGCTGTTGGAGACAGTAATAAAGGAGGTGTCGCCATTGGTCTGATGGAAGGATCTCAATGGATCTATGCCTGCTTCCTTGACCCCAACGACTCTCAACATCAGCATCGCTATGCCTATGCTTTAGAATGGGCAGAGAACAAAAATCATATCTTAGGGCGCATCGTCAAGACATACGCAACAACGTTGAAGTACCGCCAAGATAAAAAGAATTCAAGAACCATCACAGTCAATGGTAACAATTTTGCATTCGGCAGTTTCTTCCCCGATTCTGACAAAAAGTCGTCCGAGACATGGCTCTCAGAGTTTAACACCTACAAGAACTTCTTCTTGAAGAATCCCGATGGAGCGGCAGCCAACAGTTATGCCACACAGATATACAAACTCTGTAAGGATGCCAAGTCATTGGAGGACGTGGAGAAGAACATGGTGGCGACAGAAATCGTGAAACTGAAGAAGCATACAAAGGACGAATTTATACAGCAGTTGTTTGACATGAGCATCGAACGACTCAAAAAGTAATACGATATGAAATATTGGAAAACAGTATGTCTTTCGCTCTTGATGGCAGCGAAAGCAGGGATCGCTATGGCTCAGACGGACAGTCTGAAAGTGGAAAGCGACTCCATCACCTGGGATCAGGAACTGGAAGGTATCGAGGTGAAGGCGCAACGCCAACTCATCAAGCAGGAGATAGACCGTATCGGTTATGACGTGCAGGGTGACGAGGAGTCGAAGACACAGACTGTGATGGATATGCTGCGCAAGGTTCCTATGGTGACGGTCGATGGCGATGATAATATCAAGGTGAAGGGTAATAGCAGTTTCAAGATCTACAAGAACGGACATTATGACCCCAGTCTGACAAAAAACGCTAAGGAGGTGTTGAAGGCAATGCCTGCGTCGATGGTCAAGCGTATTGAGGTCATCACCGACCCCGGTGCCCGTGAGGATGCAGAGGGCGTGGACGCTATCCTGAATATCGTGATGATGGACGGTTCGAAACTTGATGGGGTGACGGGTGTCGTCAACCTGTATTACAACACCTTGAATCATCCTAACCTCTATACCTCCCTGACTGGACAGGTCGGCAAACTACTACTGTCTGCCAATTATGGTTATGGTGGGATGTCGAGACGAGAGACGGAGAATATCAATGACGTAGAGCGTACCTTTCTACAGACAGGTAATAAACTGCTTTCCCATAGTGAGGGCAGCAGTCCCGGGGGCATCCATTTTGGGGATATCAATGCCAGTTATGACATCGACTCCCTCAACCTGCTATCGGCTTCGTTTGGTGGTTATTTCTATAAGTTGAATGTGCAAGGTGACGGTTGGACAAAACTCCTCCCCTCATCAGGAGAGGAAGGGAGGGGGCCCCTCTATAGTTACAACAACAAATACTGGATGCCTGGGTACAGCCATCAGTCATGGAACGGACG
>DEJF01000005.1:0-10613 GCA_002353225.1 Prevotella sp. UBA2755
GCATCCATCACGAAACAAGCGCCACCGCTCCGTCGCGAAGCAGTGGCGTTTCAAACTATTTACTTTATAATATTAACTTCTGATGCCTTGGCTTCTCACGAAGATGAACAGGCATCCAAAAACAAATGAAGTATTCTTCTATTTCTGTCTACTGAGTCATCTCTTATGTATAACTGGATACACAAAAAGAGCGTAGAATTAACGTAACTCTATATCTCTTCTATCGAGGTTCTGGAATACCTATGGCGAAAGATATAGTGATACAAAAATCCCACGCTATCGCGTGAGAGACTCACTATGCCATCTTGTCGCCATTTGAAATTTTCCAGATTTCGATAGAACAAGACAAAGCATGCGCTTCTCTTCTATTTACCCACAAAAGTTACTACCCACTAAGGGGTGTTGAGGGCAAAGGTACGAAGAATAAACGAGAAAAACAAATAATCCCCTGTTTTTCTTGCAATTAACCACGAAAACATCTCACAACCGGAAACGGACGACTAAAGGGAGGTGGTCGCTGAAACCTTGGAGGTAACGCGGTCCTTGATATGTGCGGAGGGGTTTGACACCTCCGTATTTCGTATCCTCTTCCAACAGGAAAGGGGTGTCGTTGATATAGACTTGCTTGATATGGTCGAGCAACCAAGGACAGACAAAGACATGGTCGATGCTCCCCCACCCGCCCTGGTAACGATAGGTACCCTCAGCACCATGCGTCCCTTGTGCCTCACGAGTGATGTTCCGCAACGCATGACGCTCCAGATAACGCAAGGCAGGAGCCTCAGCGTCATCATTGAAGTCACCCACGACGATGACCTTCGCATCGGGTGGTAACTGCCGGATAGTCTGCACCAATCGATCGGCAACCAACTGACGATTAGGACGTGTCGCCCGCTCTCCCCCAAAGCGACTGGGGGCATGCACCACGAAGACATGCAGGGTGTCACCCGTGATATACTCCCCCTCGACATAGAGGATATCACGGGTGGGACGCATCCCCTCCAAAGGCTCAATCGCTAAATAGTCGTAACACAGGGGACGAAACTTAAAAGGCTGATAGAGCAAGGCGACATCAATGCCACGCACATCGGGTGACTCCGTCATGATATACTGATACCCCGCATGGCGCAACAGCGACTTACGAGTGAGGTCTAAGAGACACGAGTCGTTCTCCACCTCGACCAAAGCGACGAGGTCGGGCACGCCCTCCTCCTGACAAGAGAGGATAGTCTGTCCGATACCATTGACCTTCCGCCAGTAACGGGAGGGAGTCCAATGACGCATTGAAGCAGGCAACCACTCGGTGTCCTGCTTCAACGTATCGTGACGACAATCAAAGAGATTCTCGCAATTCAGTTCTACAAGTGTCAGCGTCTGTGCCGACGAATCATGAGTAATGAGTAATGAGCAATTAGTAATGATGAATACCACGCAAGCCCTTCTAAGTGCTTTACTCACTGGCTGCAACCTGCCAATAAAGGTAATCATAATTACTCATTACTCATTACTAATTACTAATTACAAATCAGCAAACCTTCTCCAAGCGTTTCATCATGACAAACATGAAGACAGCGGCTATCAGACAGACAGCGAGGAACACACTCCAGCAGAGCCAGAGGGGAACGGCACCCCACAGCAGTCCACCGACAACCACCAGTTGATTACCAATGGCGGTGGCAACAAACCAGCCACCCATCATCATACCCTTGTACTTGGGAGGAGCCACCTTCGACACGAAAGAGATACCCATGGGTGACAACAGCAACTCACCAAAGGTCAGGACGAGGTAAACGGTAATCAACAGGTTAGGTGTCACATCAGCCACATGCACGGCAACAGGATTGCCATCGGCACCCATCTCTGTCTGTGGCATGGGCAGACCAAGTGATCCGAATGCCATCAGAGCATAAGCGATAGCGGCGACAATCATACCGTAGGCGATCTTACGGGGAGCGGAAGGCTCCTTACCCTTGGCAGCCAACGCACCAAAGATAGCCATGGACACTGGAGTCAATGCCACCACATAGAAGGGGTTGAACTGCTGGAAGATAGGTGCTGACACCTTCACGATCGTCTCACTGTCATACTGTAAGCAGAGGAAGCAGACGGCAAGGGCAATCACCACAAGAGAGATGATGCGACCTTTGCTGGTCTTCGACTGGAAGACAGAGAACAAACCATAGACAATGAAGATGACAGCGACAAGGTTCCATACGTCAAAACACATCGCCTGCAAGCCGGAAGCGGAGTTAGCCGTGAACTCGTCAGCGAAGTAAGTCAATGACAGACCGTTCTGATGGAAAGCCATCCAGAAGAAGATCACCACGGCAAAGACAAGACACAGAGCGACAATACGCTGCTTGGTCTCCTCCTTCGACAACTCCTCGACGGCGGTATCAGCAGCCTGCGCCGCCTTCTTCGTACCACCCTCCGTATGACGGAAAGTTGAGCGGAAGATATAATAGATGGCGATAGACAGGATCAGTGACGCACAAGCCACGGCAAAGGAGAAGTGATAGGCATCATTACTGCTATAACCTAACGTGGTCTCCGCATACTCCTTGATCTTGATGGCGGCAGTAGGAGCAAACAACGCACCAATATTGATCGCCATGTAGAAGATAGAGAAACCAGCGTCACGCTTGTCCTTATACTGCGGATCGTTATAGAGGTCGCCCACCATCACCTGCAGGTTACCCTTGAACAGACCTGTGCCGAAACCTATCAGCAACAGCGCGGCAAGCATCACCACAAGGGCAAAGGTGTCACCGCCCAAGGGGACACTCAGCAGCAGATAACCTGCGAACATGATGATGATACCCGTGGTCACCATCTTGCCGAAGCCGAACTTGTCGGCAAGCATACCACCAAACAAAGGGAAGAAATACACAAACATGAGGAAAGCACTGTAGATGGTACCGGCAAGAGCAGGTGACAATCCATAGTTAGCCCTCAGAAACAGTGCGAACACTGCGAGCATGGTGTAATAACCAAAGCGCTCTCCCGTATTGGCGAGAGCCAGCGCGAATAATCCTTTCGGTTGTCCTTCAAACATAGTATTATTTTATTTTATCGTTTTTAGTCTTGATAAGGTCAAAGAGGTAGGTCGCCTTGATGACAATCTGTCCGAAGTTCGACTTACCGAAATAGTCGCTCTTCGTATTGCCATAGATATTCCCCAAACCGTAGTAGTAACGGCCCTCCAACAGGAAATGCCCTACCTTAGGCACGGAGAACTCGATGCCGGCACCACCGGTGATACCGTACTCGAACTTCTTCTCGACGGGCATCGACTCCTGCTTCACGATATTCGAACTGCGCTCCTCGGTGGGCGACTGACCGTCTACCAGATTCGTATTCGTCGACTCACCCAGGAAGATACCGATCTGCGGACCCACCTGGAAGAAACCCTGCAAGCCCTTGCGCTCCCTGCCCCATCCTAAACGGGCGAGAATGGGAATCTGCAGGTAGGTCATCTTACGCTCATAATGCAGGGCGACATCACTGCCCTCATAATACAGGGGCTGGTTATCCATTCCTTGAATCTTCTCCTTCCATCCCACCTGTGCGATATTCACCTCAGCGACGATGGCACAGATGCTCTTGAAATACTTCTCACAGGTATAGCGGAAAGTGACACCTGCCGTCATGCCACCTAACATCGACTGGGGCACGTCGGGGGTGAAGCCCACCTTACTTAATATATAACCACCGTTCACACCAACGGCAAAGTCGGTGCGGTACTCCCCCACCTGTGCCTTGGCGATGAAAGGCAGGAAGACAAAAAGGTAAAACAGTAATCGTCTCTTCATCTTCCGCATTAGAAATAGATCGTTTCCGTTTTACGCTCCGGCAGGTAATGCACAAACAGCATACTCTTATTCTTCAGTCCGCCATTACCGATTCTCTCGAAGTGCAAAGGTGTCTGGATAGCCTTATAGCCTACCATTCCTGCCCCTCCCGAGAAGTTCTTGCCATAGATATGAATACCTTTCAGGAGGAAATAGGCATGGTCGAAGCCCGTGATGGCAAAGCGAGGCAGGGCATTCATCATGTCCGTATGGAAGTTCCAACGGTATTTCAGCATGATACGCTCCGTCTGCGGTGACTGCAGGTTGGTATAGAACGGTGCCGGGATATAGGTGTCGAACTTATAGAAGTTCTCCAACTGATGACGGGTGTACATCAACCAGTCGGTATAACCGAACACACTGATACGCAGTTCGGGATGCGACAGACGCAGTCCGTTGAGTTTCGCCATGGCGGCATTCAGTTCCTTGGAGCGTCCTGTGTTCAGGATCACCATGTTACGCTTGGCAGGACTGAACGACTTGAAGAACATCGCGTCACTGGAGGTCAGGTTGGTAATCTTATAGTCGATACCCTTTGCCTCTAAACGACGGCGCAAGCCAAAAGTAAAGATACCCTTCTGACTGGTCGTGTCGTTACAGTCGATAAATACGGGATGGGTATCACTGAAACGCTCCATGAAATGCTCTATGATAGACTCGTTCTGCTCCGTCTGGGGCTGGTATACCTGCATCAGGTTACGGTTGACGAGGATCTCATGACTATTGATAGAGAACGGGATGAACACCCGGATATCATGTTGGGTGGCGAAATCAGCGAGAGGCTTCACCATCTTGGAGTACAACGGACCGATAATCACGTCACACGCCACAGCCTTCGGGTCTTGCAGGAAGGTGTTGATATCGGTGTCCTCCGCGACATTCCACGCACGGATATCGGTGGAGATACCATTGGCACGCAGACTGTCGCATGCCATCAGGAAACCACGATAATACTCCAGCATACGCTTGCCGTCACCGTTGATCTTATGTAAGGGAAGCATGAAACCCACACGTATCTCACGGTTCCTGACATCCACGCCCTCTGCCTTGACAGGGGCTGCCGGCTGCTGACTATTGGGTGTCGGCACATCATTAGTAGGAGCCTGCGGCTCGTTCTTCGACCAAGGGATATTGATAATGGTACCCTTCTTCAACTCATACCCCGGCATGTTCATCTCAGGATTCACATCGATGAGTTCCTGAATGGTAATGCCATACATACGGGAGATACCGAAGATGGTCTCCTTGCGTTTCACCTCATGCTGCTGCCGTATCTTAGGCTGCTGGGCAAGTGCCGTCTCGGTCGTCAACACCATGAAAAGCAACAGTGTCACATATCTGAATAATCGCTTCATAAATCACTTTTTTGTTATTTATGCTGCAAAATTACTAAAAATCGAGGGCAGAACAAAAGAAATTTCGTAATTTTGCAGTATGAAAACGATTTTATATGCTTTTCTTTTGCTTTTAGCCCTTGTGGCAATGCCTTCCTTCGCTGTCGTTGACGATGATGACGATGACGATGAGATGACTGACAGCACGGCGGTAGACAGTACGGCGTTACAGGCAAGTAAACTGGAGATGCCTAACGCGTTCTCTCCCAACAATGATGATATAAATGACAAGTACCAGGCGAAATCCACCTACCAGAACATCGTGGAGTTCAGGGGGATGATCTTCAACCGCTGGGGACAGTGCCTGTATACCTGGACAGACTGGACGGATCCTGATAAGGGATGGGACGGTACCTATAAGGGCAAACCCGTAAAGGATGGTGTCTACTTCGTCCGTGTCCGTGCCAAAGGCGGTGACGGCAAGGAGTATGACATCAGAAGAGACGTTAACCTGTTACGCAAATATAATGAGGTGACTGGCGC
Source organism: Prevotella sp. UBA2755 (assembly GCA_002353225.1). Classification (GTDB taxonomy): domain Bacteria; phylum Bacteroidota; class Bacteroidia; order Bacteroidales; family Bacteroidaceae; genus Prevotella. The sequence continues at coordinate 5,729 of DEJF01000005.1, forward strand.
CAATGAGCAGTGACCAGAAAATCAACGTATGGGGTGCCAGGGTCCACAACCTGAAGAATGTGGACGTGGAGATCCCCCGTCAGTCACTGACCGTCATCACGGGTCTCAGTGGCTCGGGTAAGTCATCCCTTGCCTTCGACACTATCTTCGCCGAGGGACAACGCCGTTATATCGAGACTTTCTCTGCCTACGCCCGTAACTTCTTAGGAGGTATGGAGCGTCCTGACGTGGACAAGATCACTGGACTCTCTCCTGTCATCAGTATTGAACAGAAGACGACCAATAAGAATCCGCGTTCTACCGTAGGTACCACAACGGAGGTCTACGACTATATGCGACTGCTCTTCGCCCGTGCCGGCAAGGCTTACAGTTATATGACTGGTGAGCCGATGGTGAAATATACGGAGGAGAAAGTGATGGACATGGTGACCCATGACTATGCGGGTAAGAAGATTCTGATTCTTGCGCCTGTCGTGAGAAGCCGTAAGGGTCATTATCGGGAACTCTTTGAGAGCATGCGCCGTAAGGGCTATCTCCATGTCCGTGTGGACGGCGAGGTGAAGGAGATCACCCGTGGCATGAAGGTCGACCGCTATAAGAACCATGACATCGAGGTGGTCATCGACCGCCTTGCCGTGAAGGCTATTAACCCTATAGGCACTATAGATGAACGCCTCAAGAAGAGCATCCAGATCGCCATGAAACAAGGGGAGGGACTGCTCATGATCATGGATTATGAGACGGGAGCCGTGAAGCATTTCTCCAAACGACTGATGTGTCCTACCACGGGGATCTCGTATAGCGACCCAGCCCCTAACACTTTCTCGTTTAACTCCCCACAGGGAGCCTGTCCTCGTTGTAAGGGCTTGGGCTATATCAACGAGATAGACCTGGAGAAGGTGATTCCTAACCGCAAACTGAGCATCCATGACGGTGCCGTCGTTCCCTTGGGGAAATACAAGAACCAGATGATCTTCTGGCAGATCGACGCCATCCTGAAGAAATATGAGTGTACCATCAAGACACCTGTTCAGGACATCCCTGAGGAAGCACTCAATGAGATTCTGTATGGCTCGTTGGAGACGATCCGCATCGACAAGGAACTGGTACACACGTCCAGCGACTACTTCGTGAGTTTCGACGGTGTGGTGAAATACCTGCGGAATGTGATGGAGAACGATGAGAGTACCAGTGGACTGAAATGGGCTGACCAGTTTCTGGCGGAGTGTGAGTGCCCTGAGTGCCATGGACAACGGCTCCATCGCGAGGCACTGTCCTATCGTATCTGGGACAAGAACATCTCGGAACTTGCCAATATGGACCTCACGGAACTGCGTGAATGGCTGGACAAGGTGGAGGATCACATGGACCACCAGCAACAGCAGATTGCTGCTGAGATACTGAAGGAGATACGTACCCGACTCGACTTCCTGTTGGAGGTGGGGCTCGACTACCTTGCCCTCAACCGCCAGTCTGCATCGCTCTCGGGCGGTGAGAGCCAGCGTATCCGTCTTGCCACCCAGATCGGCTCGCAACTCGTCAACGTGCTGTATATCCTCGATGAGCCCAGTATCGGACTGCACCAGCGGGACAACGACCGACTGATCCGTTCCCTCAAAGAACTGCGTGACCTCGGCAATACCGTCATCGTGGTGGAACACGACCGTGACATGATGCTCAATGCCGACTATATCGTGGATATCGGTCCTAAGGCTGGACGCAAAGGTGGCGAGGTGGTGTTCCAAGGTACCGTCGACGAGATGATGAAGGCTAAGACCATTACCGCACAATATCTGAGTGGAGAACGGAATATCGAGATGCCACCATCACGACGCAACGGCAACGGCAAGAGTCTGTGGCTGCGTGGCTGTCGTGGTAATAACCTGAAAAATATCGATGTGGAGTTTCCGTTGGGAAAACTGATTCTCGTCACAGGAGTCAGCGGCTCTGGTAAGTCGACCCTCATCAACGAGACACTCTACCCCATCCTCTCCAAGCATTTCTACCGCTCGCTGCAGGCTCCGATGCCCTATGACAGTATCGAGGGACTGGAATATATAGATAAGGTGGTGAATGTCGACCAGAGTCCTATTGGTCGTACCCCACGCTCTAACCCTGCCACCTATACGGGTGTCTTCTCAGATATCCGCTCGCTGTTCGTCAATCTGCCGGAGGCGCAGATCCGTGGCTACAAACCCGGACGCTTCTCGTTCAATGTGAAAGGTGGTCGTTGTGAGACCTGTGGTGGTAACGGGTATAAGACGATCGAGATGAATTTCCTGCCAGACATACAGGTGCCATGCGAGGAGTGTCATGGTAAACGGTATAATCGGGAGACCTTAGAGGTACGTTTCAAGGGCAAGTCTATCGCTGATGTGCTTGACATGACGATTAACCAAGCGGTGGAGTTCTTCGAGAACGTCCCTGATATCCTGCGTAAGATCAAGACGATACAGGAGGTGGGATTGGGATATATCAAACTCGGACAGCCCTCCACCACCCTCAGTGGTGGGGAGAGCCAGCGTGTGAAACTTGCCACAGAACTGTCGAAACGCGATACCGGAAAGACCCTTTATATCCTTGACGAGCCTACTACCGGTCTGCATTTCGAGGACATCCGTATCCTTATGGACGTACTGCAGAAACTCGTAGACCGTGGTAATACCGTCATCATCATCGAGCATAACCTCGATGTCATCAAACTCGCTGACTATATCATCGATATGGGACCAGAGGGCGGACGCAACGGCGGTACCGTCCTTTCCACTGGTACTCCCGAGGAGATCGCCAAGAGTAAGAAGGGCTACACACCTAAGTTCCTGAAAGCCGAACTGGAGAGGTAACAGAGCGGTAGTTTCCTACCGACAAAAGGGTAGTTTGTCGGTAAGAAACTACCCTTTTGTTAACGAGAAAAGGGGCACATCCGAAGATGCGCCCCCTCATTATGAAGTAAATCTTGTTTATAGGCTATTGGTTATTATTTAACAATCACTTTCTTATTGTTGATGATATAAACACCCTTAGACAGACCCTCTACAGATGTAGCGTTCTTGCGAACCTGGTTACCCTTCAAGTCATAAACAGTAGCAGGCTTCTCAGCAGAGATCTCGTTGATACCTGTAGTGTTGCCAATTTTAAATTCAACATCAGCAGGAGTAAACTGAACAGCCTCAGCGGTAGAAAGTGTAATTCCACTAATAGTAGCAGTACCACCAGCGAAATCAGCAGTAGCCTTTACCTTAACGGTAACAATAGTACCAGAACTTTCCTTGTAGGTCTGATTAGAAGAAGAATAAGAGAGTAACTTGTAAACACCTTTCGTTGATTGCTCTGCAATCTCCAGAGTATGTTTACTCTTACCACGTGAAAGCGTTACAGCCAGAACTTCCTCTTCATCTTCATTCATCTCTGTTGGAATAGAAAGACCCTCTGGCAAAGTAAGAGAGAACTCGAATCCTGAAATTGGATCAGAATTCGTCATTGCGATCTCAATAGTGCCTTCCTCGCCGGGTTTCACTACGATGTCTGAAGCAGTCAGAACATTCTCAGCCTGCATGCCGCAAGCCATAGCAAGCAACACACCAATAAACAATAACTTTTTCATTTTACAACTCATTTTAATATTTAACATTACTATTAATATTTCATAACTTAATGCAAAGATAGAGATTATTTCTGATATACACAAATAAAAAGGAGAAAAATTGCAATGCTAACAAGAAAATAGGGGACACATCAGAAGACATGCCCCCTAAACTGGAAATTAATCTAAAATATTATTTACACCTTCTATATCACTTAATTCACGAGAGGAATTGCCCAGGATGATATTAACCACCATCACGATATCCGTCACGTTGACCTTACCATCCTCATTCACATCAGCGGCATCGAAGAGGAACTTATCCGACTCACTACCGAGAATATGGTTCACCATCTCCACGATATCCGTCACATTCACCTTTCCGTCACCATTGGCGTCACCCTTAAGTGTTTCTTTCGTGTTAACAGTACCTGTCGTATTATCAAAAGCAATCTCCTTACGGTCACTTGTCCTGGTAAACAAGATATCCTTCACTTCTATTGTCCCCTCTCCCTCGTATGTGGACTCCGAGACAATATCAATATAAATGAGATCACCAGAGTTACCCTTAAAACTGGAGTTGCTCATAGAGTAAGCAGCGATTCTCAGACCGCCGTCACTGACAACATTGGCAGAAATGGAATGATCCTCTTTCCTTGAAGACAGACTGACTGCGTAAGTACCATCCGCATTTTTGACTGGTGAGATGCCTTCAGGAAAATAAAAGTCTGCCTGAAAAGCCGTATATTCCTCACTGTTCTGCAGTTCTACCGCCAGTTTCTGAACTGTCCCAGGGACGATCTTCAGTTTAGGCACTATCAGACCGTCTCCATCCGCACCCCATGAGGAGGAGATGGGAAATAACTGGAAAGCGAAAAACAAGAGTGCAACTTGCAGACATCTCCAGAGCGGAGATGCTTGCAAGTTACGGATATTATCAATTCTCATCATCATCATCATTTATCATTATTTAATCATGACCTTCTTGCCATTGACAATATAAACACCCTTCTGCAGACCATTGAAGTTCGTCACGTTGGAGCGAACCTTCTGTCCACGGAGATTGTAGACATCAAATGCCTCACCCTCGACCTGAACACCGTCAATACCGGTAACGTCACCGAAGGTAACGGTAGCAGAAGCATCAGGAGCCAGATACTCGCTGTTTCCAATATTTCTTACGAAACGAATGTCACGGATATCAATCATGCTGCTGTCTGTCATGCCCTCTTCCGTCTCTACCGTCAGGTTGATGATGCCATTCTCAAGGAGTTTGATGCTCTCGTTCTGCGGAGACATCAC
>DEJF01000005.1:10715-28038 GCA_002353225.1 Prevotella sp. UBA2755
ACGTCACACTGGAAGGCGATGAAATTGTCAGCATTCTCCACCTTGAGTCCTATCGTGTTCTGTGTTCCTGCTGTCATTCTCATGTCATTCATGTAGATTCTGCCCTGAGCATTCTCATTGACATCGAGGGAAGCAGCCCTATTGACTGTCGTACGCTCCAGAACGATATCCACAGTACCTGTCACATCGGCTATCGTAATCTGGTCGTCCTTATTGACATCACCAGCCTTCTTATAGAAGCGTTCTGTCCACTGCTCCAACAGATGATCCACTGTATTCACGGCATCCGTAATGGTGATATCGCCACTACCATTGCTGTCGCCAAGCGGATAGTCCTTCAAATTAAAGTGGATAGTATGGTCAGATGCCACGAAGTCAGCCATGTTCGGACCAGAGATATGGATGTTCTTGATAGTCACATTGAAGTTGCCCACCTCAGAACCAGTAAGGAACGGCAGTGTAAGCAGTACACCGTCATTCTCATTGAAACTGATACCATCCTGTGAATAAACGATGACACGTACAACCTGGTCAGAGATGCGTGCGGCAGAAACTCTGTGGTTGCCGGCTCGCTCACCCAATGTGATGCCAAAGTCGCCATTGTAGTTGTCACTCATGGTAACACCCTCAGGCATGTAAACATCAAACTGTATGTCACGTGCGTCACTCTCGTTATGGAGTACGAGATTCATTGGTACATTGTTGTCAATGAAGTCCTCCACATTGTCGTCCATCACAATCCAGTAGTTGTTGGAGACAACGATAATCTGGCTCTTCTCTACCAGACCGCCATCCTCTGTCGTAGCAGTGATCTCCGCACGTCCGGCAGCCACACCTGTCACAACACCCTTGCTGTCAACGGTAGCCACATCCTTGTTGCTACTGCTCCACTTGATGTTCTTGTTAGTGGCATTATTCGGATAGACGGCGTACTTCAGTTGACGAGGCTCACCCATCTTTACTGCCAGTTCCTGGTCGAGCATACGAAGTTCCTTGACGTGAATCTCGCCAGTCACCTTCACCTGTACCTCGAAGGAAGAGGCATCGGTAATGTTAGGTGTCGTGTATGTACCGTCCACCAACTCAGCAGTAACGTCCTTTCCGTTATAAAGCACCTTTTCAATCTTTACGTTCTCATCAGGCTTCATCTGGAAGATGGCATTATCGTTCTCCTTCACATACAGGCTGGAGCCGTCCTTCACCTTGGCACCACTTATCATTTCTGCAGCAGGAGCACGGTTGAAGGCACGAGCGGCAACCTCATTGTCTCCACTCTTGAAGTAGAGGTTAGCACCCTCTCCAACGGTGACATCGATATTCTTACGCATCTCCACGAAAGCACCCCACTGTGGAGCCGACATGTAGTCGTAGAAGGTACCCGTCGGAATAGAGAGTACGCACTGGTCGGTTCGTACATAACGGAATACATATTCACCAAGATCAGCAGGCTGCAATGCCTCAACGGTGAGGTTTGTCAGTTGACGGCACTCGGCAAACGCATAGTCACGAATCCAGTTCATCGCCTTGGGCAGATAAACCGTCTCAAGACTCGTACATCCAGAGAAGGCATACGGCTCGATGGTACCGAGTTCCTCACAGTCGCTCAGGTTAACTGATGTCAGTGACGTACAGTTCTGGAAGGCAGCATAGTTAAGAACCCTCAATGTGTTGGGGAACTCAATGCCGTCAAGACTCGTACAGTTAGCGAATGCTGAGTCATCGATACGGTCGCAGATAGGCGGTAACAGAACTGTCTTCAATGCGGTACATCCGTCGAAGGTATGGAATGGTATCTCATCGAGGAAGTCGGGTGCCGACATGTCTACCGTCTCAATCTTCGAGCAGTTCTGGAAACTGGATCCTGCAGAGGAGCCGTAGCCCTCCGTACCCATGAACATATAGAAGTCACGGTTGAACTTCACGGTACCATACAGACTGGTACAATTAGCAAAGCAACTCTCACCTAATGACTGGAAGTTGACGGGTAGTGTAATCTCCTGAGCCAGTGCCGAGCATCCCTCGAAAGCAAAGCCCTGGATCACCTCTAAGTTCTCGTTCAGTACCACCTCTTCCAATGAGTTACATCCCTGGAAGGCAGCATAGCCGATGAACTTCAGACCTGTAGGCAGTGCCAGTGAGCCCCTCAATGCAGAGCAGCCACGGAAAGCATTCTGCTCGATACGCAACAGCGATGCAGGCAGTTTGACATTCATCAGCACCTTCTTGTCAAGGAAGGCATTCTCGGTAATGATACTTACATTTGCATCCGTCATATCCAGGTCGTAGAGCAATGGCATGTTAGAGCGTAAGATAGCGAAGTCCTGTGCGCCCAGCGTACCACTCACCTTCAGGTGGGTGATGGTGGCAGGTACAAGACCTGTCTGCTCATAGATGTCAATGGCAAGATTGCCTGCGCTGGTCACATTGACCTCAGCATGTACCTCCTTGTCGAGGATGGTCTTGTCCATCCAGACAGGAGCGGACTTATAGGCATCATAGTATCCTTCCGGTACGAAAGCAGTCTCCCATGTCTCTGGCATAGAACTGCTGTTCAGTGTAGGAGGTGTAGTAGCCTCACTCTTGATAATAGAGATCTGAGTACCGCTAAAGGCACTTTGACCTATGCTCTTAAATTGAGGTCCTAACTCCAAGATACCTGCCAACTTATTATCACCGCAAAAAGCATATTCACCGATTGTCTCCACAGTCTTAGGCAGTTTCGCACTCTCAAGAGCGTCACAATATGCAAAGGTCCAACCAGGAATGCTTTGTATTTGTGTCTTTGAGAGGTCAATGGCAGTCAGTTCCTTACAATAAGAGAAAGCGTAAGAACCGATACTCTTCAGTTCCGTGAGTCCACTCAAGTCTACCTTCTGGATTTTTGTATTATTGAAAGCACTGTTTCCTATCACCTGCAGACTCTTGGGTAAGTTCACGGTAGTCAGGTTCTCGCAACCTTCAAAGGCATAGTTAATGGATGTCAGTCCTTCCGGCAACGTCACCTTCACCAAATTCTTACAGTTGCTGAAAGTGCTTTCCAGCGATTTCAGATTAGTGCAGTTGGAGAGGTCGATCTCTGTCAGGGAACTTTGACTGAACACACTGCCTAAACTTGTCAGGGTTGCAGGGAACTTGATGTTACCCAAGTCCTTGATATAACCAAAAGCCTCATTCACTTCTTTCAACTTAGTATTACTCAAGTCAATGTTCTGCAAGGATGTGGCTTGGAAGGAGTAGTAACCCAGACTCTCCAGGTTCGTCAATTCCGTGAAGTTAACCTCCTTCAGATTCGAGCACCCGGCAAAAGCCCAATAGTTAATGTAACGGATGTTCTTTGGAAGACGGATGCTGGTCAGCGTCATCAAGCCAACGGAGTGACCCTCATAACTTGACGACATGCAGAAAGCATAATCAGGAACACTTTCTGTTTTTGCCTCCCAGAGGTCTATGTCCGTCAGTTCCGGCATCTCATCACGCATGGTGAAGAAATCCTGATCAGAGATATCTCCCTTGATAGTCAGTTTCGTCACATTCTTCTTCTGGGTCTCTGTCAACACATTCGTAAGTGTTCCGGCATTCTCCAATTCTACGATCAACTCACCGTTTACACGGAATGTGACTTCGATAGTGGCATCCGCCTGCACGTCTTTCACCGTCAACAGACCATTGGTGCCTAATTCACTGGTGACATCCTGACCGTTAAGTTTCACGACATCCACCACATAGTCCTGATCCGGTTTAATTTCAAATACAGCATCTTGTCCCTTAGACACTTGAACGGTCGTGGAAGAGAGTAAGGTGGTGTTCTTATACTCCACGGCACCATTCTCTCCTGTGGTGACAGTATAGGTAACGGCATTACCACTGGCACCGCCAGCACCGAAGGCGATTGCCAACGTAGAGTTCTTGGTGATGGCAGGTGTCACATAACTCGTACCACCATTCTGCACCGCACTCTCCTGTCCATTGAAGGTGATGCTGCTTACCGCCTGACCTGTTGTCGGCTCCAAAGTGAAACTCATCGTGGATAGACTGTCAACAACCATGGTCTGATTGGCAGTGCATTCCAAAGAGCCGAGTTTCACCTTACCATTACCAGTAATCTGTAATTGTAAATTGAACTGATTGATGGCGAAGGAGATATTCAGTTTTCCATTCAGTTGTAGGGTGTTCAGCGTAAACTGGTTGTCGGCAAATGGAATAGCCGTACCGTCTAACGTCACAGCGTCAGCATGCCAACCCTCATTCGGCTGAATCTCGAAAGTGGCATTATCACCTGTTGGGAAGAAGATGGAGGATCCCATCAGTGTTTGCCCAACAGCACGAACCTTTCCTTGTTCTCCGACTGTCACCTGCAAACCATATTCCTTGATATTGGTGAATTTCAACCAGCCATCACTTTCCTCGTAAATACTGGTAGAGCCAACCGGAACAAAAAGCGCACATTCGTCGGGAATATTCTTAAAGGCATCATTATTATCTACCTCTATAGGAGTGACAGTACTTACATATAAGCGTTCCAATGTTGAAGGTAACACATCATATCCCCATATACCAGACACAACGGAAGGTATGCGGAGTTCTGTAAGTTTAGAATTTCTAAAGGCTTCCTGACCCAAACTATAATATCCTTTCTCAGGCAACAGCAGGGAGGTACACTCACCGAAGGAGTTATATGTCAGAGTTGGTTGTTCCGACGAAGTGCCCAATGTACACTGGCTCAGGTCGAAACTGCGCACAGAACTTTCTCTGAAAGCATCGTTCTGCCAATCGGCGAGGGTGGCTTTCAACACCAATTCAGTTGGCAAGGATGTACATTCCAGGAAAGCACCTGACCGAATATTCTTAATCCCATTGGTGAACGGGAAGTGATTCAACTTCTTACATGAGTTAAAAGCATTAGCACCGATTTCCTGAATGTTGTCATAGCCCTCCACTGTGGTCAGTTGTGGACAACCGAGGAATGCCTCACTGTTAATAATAGTCACTGTCGATGGCAGATGAATCGTTGTGAGTTTCTGATGCTCTTTCAGAGCCTGTTCCGGAATACTGGTCAGATCTGTCTCACTGATGTCAAAATCCTCCAATATCGTCAGACTGTTTCTCACATAACTCCAGTCCTTTGCCGTCATCTTTCCTGTTACTTTTAGATTATGGATTTCACGAGGATTCCTGCCCAAAGCGGTAATGATTTCCTTCAGTTCACCACCATTAGGATTGTTGACCGTCAGCATGTTGGCTGTAAACCCAACATTGATGGTGCCTGATATTGTTCCCGCAGGGATGGTGAAGGTACCGTCAGCAGCAACACTCACGGCATTACCGTCGAGCGTTACAGACAGCAATTCACCGTCAGGATCCGATACAGCCTTCAGCGTGGTGGCACTGCCTGTAGTAGCAAAGAACACATCACCGTCGGAATACGTCTGACTGCCTATCTGCACGGTACCATAACCCGTGATGACCACTTTAAAGCCCTGCTCTTGTATCTTGGTGAAACTACTCCATCCCTTAGCCTCGCTATAGGCGTCGGCAGACCCCATAGGGATATAGAGCATGCAGATATCGAAGTCAAGACTATTAAAGGGATATTCGGTCTGTATAGGAGTGGCTGCACTGACATAAAGGCGCTCCAGTGTTGATGGCAACACTTCGTTTCCATATATGTTAGACACTGCAGTAGGTATGCGGAGTTCCTTCAGTTTAGAATTGTTTAAAAATGACCAACCCAAACTATAAATTCCTTTCTCGGGCAACAGCAGGGAAGTACACTCACCGAAGGGGTTATATGATAAACCTGGTATATCTGACGCACTGCCCAATGTACACTGGCTCAGGTCGAAACTACGAACTGAACTTCCATTGAAGGCGTAGGACTCCCAATTGGCGAGTGTGGCTTTCAGCACCAACTCGGTCGGTAAGGAAGTACAATCCTGGAAAGCACTTGACCGAATACTCTTAATCCCATCGGTGAACGGGAAGTGATTCAACTTCTTACAATTGTAAAAAGCATTAGCACCAATTTCCTGAATGTTATCAAAGCCCTCCACTGTGGTCAGTTGTGGACAATTGAAGAATGCCTCATTGTTTATAGTAGTCAAAGTCGATGGCAGATGAATCGTTGTGAGTTTCTGATGCTCCCTCAAAGCCTGCTCTGGAATACTGGTCAGATCTGTCTCACTGATGTCCAGCACTTCCAACATAGGCATATTGTTACGTATGTACGTCCAGTCCTTAGTTGCCATTGTACCTGTCACCTTCATAGCAATCAGAACACTTAGATCAATACCGGAAGCGATGACCTTGTCTTTCAGTTCGCCACCATTCGCATTGTCTATAGTAATAGGGTTAGACGTAAATGCCACCGCCAACATACCAGAGGTTGTCCCTGCCGGTATGGTGAAAGTACCGTCAGCAGCAACGCTTACTGCCGTTCCGTCCAACTTAACGGAAAGCAGTTCATTCCCCGAAACCGGCACAGTCTTCATCGTGGTGGCACCGGCTGCTGTAACAAAGAACACATCACCGTTGGAATACCCTTGACCGCCCTTCTGTACAGTACCGAAGCCTGTGAGTGCCAACTGGAAGCCCGTCTCCTGCATCTTCTGATAGACATTGCTCCATCCGTCAGCGACGGCATAGTTGCGCTTAGAGCCTTTCGGGATATAGACTGTCGGGAGAGAAACGTTTTTCTCTGTAAAAGTATTAAAAACAGATTCGCTACAACTTGGGGGAGTTGAAGACTCTACGTACAGCGTCTTCAATGATATTGGTAAAGAACCTTGTTCTAAATATGTCACTGCTTTGGTCAATGTCATATTCTCCAAGCCTTTATAGACATTCTGCTGCGTGGTCTCGTCCCATGTCTCATCAACATAAAAGCAATTCCACCCTAAACGTATATTACCTTGAACGGGAAATAGTACTTCTTTCAGGTTACACAAACTTTGGAAAGCAGAACCATCTAAACACTCCAACTTGGAACATGCGGTAAAATCCAGATGTGTCAGTGAGGTGTTATTCCAGAAAGCACTGGACTCCACATATTTCAAACTGGACGGAAATACAATCTTTCCTTTTACGGCTGTCTGATTGCCAAAGGAAACATACGCTAAGTTCTGGCAATTAGAAAAAGAATCGTAACCAAAACGAGTAATGCCTTGGGGCAGACACACCCTTTTCAGATTCTCTCTGTTGCTGAACGCTTGACTGGGTATCTCCGTTACATCTGTTCCAGAGATATCCAAACTCTCCAGATTCGTCATCTGGTTTTTGATGAGCAGGAAGTCGTTACTGCCCATCGTACCTGTCACCGTCAGGTTCTTTACTGTGGTGAAGTCTGTGATACCCTGTGCATCCAAGGCATCCCAAAGACCACCAGAGGAGTTAACCTGTACCGTCACTGTTTGTGCCATCGCTGTGATGACATAGACTGCTGACAAAATCATCAGCCACGCAGTAGATAGTAGTCGCTTTTTCATAATAGATTCTTTTTATGTTATTTTATTGTTGTTGCAAGATCACTTGTATGACTTCCACCACATCGGTGATGGTAATCCTTTTGTCCTGATTCATGTCAGCCTGCGACTCGACGAACTGGGAAGAGTCAATCTCCAACAATGCATTGATGATGCAGACAACGTCGGTGACATTCACCTGTCCGTCGTTATTAGCATCACCGAGAATTCCCGTCAGACTGCCTATATGGAAGTCGGCTGTTGCCGATGAGGCACCGTTCTGACTGTCTTTGGTACTCAGGATCACCTGATTAGCAGTAATGACGGTTTGGTTATAGTCAACCTTACCGTCCACCTTATTATATATAAGAGTAGCCACCGGACCCTTGCCTGGGTTTATCGGTGCGTTATTCAGCGCATAGAGATACACACGGTAGGTGTCGTCAGATAGTTTTGTGATATCTACCTGATGCCCCGAGGCACGTGCAGACATAGAAGCCATCTCCTTAACAGGAGCCATGCCGGTAATCCAATGGATGTCGAACTGCATGGCGACTATGGGCAGTGTGTTCTCCAAGGAAATCGTCAGTGCATACTGATTCGTATTGCCGCTCACCACCTGTCCGTTCAGTGTTATCTCATTGGTATAGTAGGTATCGCCCTTTATCTCCACAGTCTGCATGGGATTCTGCGGATCGTTGCTGTATATCTGCATGACACCCTCGAAAGTGCCAGGTCCTGAAGGACGATAGCATACTTCTATCTCAACCGCCTTGCCTGCCGCTATGGTGGGCAACTTGGAATCAGCAAGGCTGAACTCCTCGTCGGAGAAGTCGATGCGTTGGATAGTCAGTGGTGACTCACCACCGTTACTTACTGTAAAACGCTTTTTGATGACTTCTTCCATAGGAACTCTTCCGTAGTCCAGTGCTGTGGTACATACTAACTTCGGGGCAGCAATACGGATACTACCACCTTTCACATCAGAAGTCATATCAATACCACCTGCATTGCTCAGTATGACCTCCTCCGGCTGTAGCAGATAGTTGCCTCCACTGCCATTCAACAGGAGTTTGAACGTAAACAAGTCTCCGGCATTGCCAGACAAGACCGTGTTATTTGAAGAATGGATGTAAAAGGACAGTTTTCCGTCTTTCTCCGTTGCCGACAACTGGTGGGAACCTTTTGATGCTCTTGCGGAGAGGATGGCACTTCCCTCCACATAGTTCAGTGCGTCAGGCAAAGTAAAGCAGCATTGTGCGGCTACTATCGCCTCCATATTCTGCATACTGACAGTGACTGTCACCTGCTCTCCAGCCTGTCCAGAGGCATCTGCCACCGTCAGGGTGTTCACAGAGAAAGGAGTCGCAGTGACATGAATAACCTGATTGCCGTTCACCGCATTGGATGTCAAGGTGATATCTGTGGCATCTGTTCCACTTGTCTGAGGACTGTATTCTATCGTCAACGTCTGCTGCTGTCCTGCCTCAACGGTCATGGTTGTTGGACTTGCCTTGAAAAGCGTAGATGCGCTCTGGACACCAGTGATTGTCAGTGTCTCATTTCCAGTATTGCTGACAACCAGCGTCTTTTTATGGGTACTGCGGATGGGCACACTGCCATAGTCCACCTCCGTAGCACCCAGTGCTATCTTCGGACCAAGGATGGTCACTTTACCTCCTGTCGCACTGACGGATAAGGGATTGCCGGAGATATCGCTCAGTACCACCTCTGGATTGAGACTGTAACTGCCCGGTTCCTTATCCAACTTCAGACGGAAGGTTATAAAGGCATCTGTTCCCTCCTTAAAGGTGTTTAGTGACATGTCGTAGACATAGATACTCAACAGGTTGTCGTTGTCAGAGACAGTGATATTGTGAGAGGCAGACACCCGTTGTTTATTCAGCACGGCAGAGCCGTTCACATAACTCACATACGGTGTATGGGGAATATTGATCTGCATGGCTGTGGCAGACTGCGCATTGCTCAGCATCACACTCACTTCCACCTCATCCCCCGGATGACCTGATGCGGAGGTGAGTGACAAAGTGCTCTGAGCGGCTACGGACACTGTCATCATCGATGACAGTGCCGTACACAGCATAACTACATATCGCCGCAAACGTAGCATAGGCATGTATTAATAAACTACTTTCTTTCCGTTAACGATATATATTCCCTTAGAAGGTTTCGTGACACGGCGACCGCTGAGGTCATAGATCTCACTTCTACTGTCAGTCATCTTATTATTTACATTCACGATGCCTGTCACAGAACTATACTCGACATTCACGGGACGTCCCCATTTGTCACTCAGCACGACATCAACCAAGGAGGCATCACCAATATAGACAATGGCATGTCGTCCGGCTGGGATGGAATGTCCTGCCACAGAGAACGACATCAACTGGTCTGTCAGACCCTCATTGTCCTTGTAGTTCACGAACTCTCTGTTCTCAAGAGGCTTCTGTGGTACGAAGCACACTTCCTCAGGAGCGTTCAGACTAAGTTGTACACCGCCTAACTCCACAGGAGTGTCAAGATACAGGATTCCGTTCTCTACCGTTAACTTGGCGGTAGGTATGCTCTGAACCATCTCGTGGGATGCGGTATTGCCCAAAATGATATTGATGGTAGCCACCACGTCAAGGATGTTCAGTGCACCGTCACCATTGATGTCGGCAGCCTCAAAGATGAACGGCTTGGGCTTCTGGTTGGTGAGATAGTCAATAATCGTCACTACGTCATTGACGGTCACGTTCAGGTCGCCATTAGCATCACCCTGAGAGGAAGACAGCGGTGTGGCTGCCACATTCATGGACGGCTCAGAAGAGTCGAGCGTAGAACGCAGGGCACGGTAATAATAATAATAGGTGGTGCCTGGAGTGACATTGTAGTCGGTGAACGCCATCTCTTCTATCACCTCATTGTCCTTGCTCTCAATGATTTCCTCATTGACAAGGATAGTGTCGGATGCAACACCGTCGTCATTCATGGTGTAACGGTACATGTTATAGCCCATCACATCCTCCACCTCCTCAGGATCAACAGACTCCCAAGACAGTTTGACGAGTCCCACGCCTGGCTCTGCCATGAATCCTGCACTCTTACTGCCTGCCGCACCGACAGGTACGTTGAAGCGACTATTCTCGGTAGGGATGACGAAATGGTCTAAATCCTGTGCGTCAGCCACGTAGAAGCGGTTGATACCATCGAAGGCACTCTTCGCCGTAATAGTGACGTAGGCGGTATATACTGTTCCGTCCTCATTCCATGAGGGTTCCTCATTGATAAAGGTCTGTGTATAAGGAGGACGCACACCCATAGAGAGATTGGGCTGTATGCTGGTGTCCATCGGACGGTTGAAATATACATCAACCTTATGGGTACCGACCCCAAGGGGAGGAATCTCGTCATACTCATCCTGCGCGTCTTTTCCATTCACTAAAATCTTCCATACAATACCGTGTGCCTCACTGCTGGGCTGCTTCAGCATGTTGGTGATATCGACAGCGGCAAAGGTGGTGTACAGGTCATCGTCGTTGACCTCGTGGTAATAGTCAATCACAGTCTTACGGGCAATATCCTCCTTGGCTGTTCCCAAATAGGAAGGATTATCATAGTAAGTCACTGTCGGGTTCAGTCCTGTTTCGGTGCAATGGATATTGGCATAGCATTTAAAGTAGTTGTTGTAGTTTCCATAGACATTACAGCCGTTGACATCCGTCCACTGGGTATTGCTTGCCGGGTAATAGCCACCAAGAGCAGTGGCAATATTTCCGATGATATTGGTATTCTTATGGGTGTTTCCGTATTCATATCCATGATCACCTGTACAATCCACAATATTACAACGGGTAGTGGTGGCACCCGCCATACCTGTGGGACCGAGACCTCTTCCCATTACACAGTCTTTGAAGAGACAGTCCGTGAATCTTCCGCCTGTAATCAGATTAGGCAACGAGGTAGCAAGCATCTTGAACTGGCAGAACTCAAACACACAGTAGTTGTTAAAAGCAAGCGTCGGGATATTACCCTGACTCAGGTCGCCCTTGGTGATGATGATCGGCTTGTCAGCGGTACCTATGGCTCTGATACGTCCACGCTCGGCAACCTGAATGATGGCGCCATCGTGTAACTTCAAGGTAACTCCAGGCTCGATGGTCAGTGTGATACCATTGGGGATGGCGATTGACTTGTTGACAATATAGTGCTTGCCAGCCTCCAAAGTCTTGTTGGACGCAAAGATACCACCCAGTTCCTCTCCGTTCTCAGCGGTGATGACAATATCCTGATGGATGGTCTCACCCGTACCATTCTCACAGTTACTGCTGAGTGTGAGTCTGATATGACGACCATCGACACAGTTCTCGTTAATTTTGAAACGGATAGGATTGACACTCTTCTCCTTGCCGTAACTGTTCAGGGTACGTCCGAAGTCAATGTTATTTTCTATCACCTCGATAATCTCAGGATCCTCGTTATCGCTGGTGGAAAGAGAGCACTTGATACCAACAGCCTCACCCCAAGAGTTACGAAGGATCGGATACAACTCGATAATCTCACCGGCATCGAAACGTCCGTCACCGTCACCTCCCTCTACGTCACTCATCTCATAACTGACAAACCACAATGTCGGCTTGCGGTCGGCATCGGTTATGTTATAGGCTGCCATGATGTCCATCACCTTAGAGTCAGCATTGGCTGTAGCGATGAGGTCGCCGAATAGCAGTTCCTTGCTACTGTACTCCTTCATTTGCAAAAGGCGTGAGATGGCACCTGCCGCCAACGGGGTAGCCATAGAGGTTCCGTTCATCACCTTATAGCGTCCACCGGGATAGGTACTTATAATATTTGTTCCGGGAACTAACAACTCATAGTTATAGAGTTTCTCTTCATCGAAGATTTTAAGGTCGGTATAAATAGGATTATCGTCATCGAGGTTACTGAAACATGCACGCCATGGGTTCGCTTTGTAGGGAGCCTCACCATAGCCACAGGAACTATAGCATACGCCGGAATAGTCCTTGCTCGCCTCTACACCCAGAACAAAGGTAAATGCACCAGGATACATGGGTTTCGAGCAACAACTGTGTCCGGGATATATACAGAGCCCGTCATTACCAGCGGCGGCAACGATGACACTATTATGGTAGCACTTGCCAAGAGCCAACTCCTCCGCCTTGGAATAGCCGTAACTACCAAGACTCATAGAGATAACATCGACATCATGGGTCAGACAGTATTCCAGACCTCGGATGATGGTGCCTACGTCACCGATACCGTCACTCTGGAGCACGGTAACTGCCATGATTTGCGCGTCGGGGTTGGCACCAACAACACCGATGCCATTATTTGCCACAGCAGCGGCAATACCGGCACAATGGGTACCGTGTCCATTCCAGTCGCCTATGCGTCCTGACTGATTCACACAGTCCCATCCGTGGAGGTCGTCAACGTAACCGTTCAGGTCGTCATCGGCACCATCAGCACCATTGGCTTCTTTCTCGTTGATCCATATATTATCCTTCAAGTCAGGATGTTCGAGGTCGACACCCGTATCCAATATGGCAATGACGGGACGACGACCCAGGACATTCTTATTGTTGACAGCCCAGAATTCTGGCAACCTAACAACACCAGGTCCCCATTGCTGAGAGTAATAAGGGTCGTTATAGGTGGCTGCCCTTGAGGTGCTCACTGGCTGATAGGGTACCTGCTGAGGCAACGCACTGGGAATAGAAGTTGTTGAACCTAAGGCATATACGATATAGTTGGGTTCGGCAAACTCCACCTCATCCAACTCCTTGAATGCCTGTGCAACCTCCTTGACAGACTTTTTCTTATCCAACTTGACAAGATAGAGGTTGGTGAGATCTCGGTCCTCTATGACCTTACCATTAAGTGTACGCACTGTAGAGGCTCCGCGTCTGCTGGCGACACCACCTTTTGGCATGAGTTGTTCCATCTCCTCTACTCCCAACTCATCAATCAATGACTGTACACGGTGGCGGTTTGCGGAAACCTTACCGAACGCTCTGTTACGTACATTAATAGAACTACTGTCCTTAAATTTGACTAACAACTGCCCTTGGCGATAGGCATGATTCGCCGTGTCGAGTTTGACGACATCGTAATCCTCCTTCGTCTGCGCTTTGGCAACTACGCTAAGACTACAGAGAGCCAAAACTATCAATCTAATTATATTCCTCATAAAGATTATGTTTTAAGTCTTTAGTAAAATAACACTATATTTATGGGCAAAGATATATAAAATATTTTAAAAACCAACCAAAACATTGTGTTTTTAACTTTTTGGAAGAGAAAAAAAGTAAAAAGGGACACATCCGAAGACGTGTCCCCTCATAGGAAATTTATTTAAATATAATGCTTTTCCCTTTTTATTAGAGGTTGAAATACAAACCGAAGTCAACTGATGTGAGGTCTACACCGAGAGCAACAGACTGTACTGACTTAGCGTTCTTAGCCTTTGCTGAAGCCCAGCCGAACTCACCGATATGAGCCACGAAACTAATTTTGTCGTTGAGGTTTACAGCAACACCCGGCTTGATATTGATACCAAAACCGTTAGCCTTCTCATCACCTACCTTCACGTAGTTGTACTCAAAACCACCATCAGCGAAGAAGTTTACCTTGTCAAGTTTAGCAAAGGTATAACGAGCGTATGGATTTACAACGAACTCATGAGCCTTACTCTCATCATATTTGGTATAACCGTAACCAATCTTCATACCTACAGCCCACTTCTCATTCAGGTTGTAACCTACCTCAGGAAGGAGTTTGAAAGTGTTAGAGGTTACATCGGTGTTCTTGTCCTTAGTGTAGTTGTAACCTACGGTACCACCAACATACCACTGAGCGTTCATTGTTGTTGCCATTGCTACTGCAACGAGGGTCATCAAAATCTTTTTCATAATTCTTTTTACCTTTTTAAATTAATAATTATCCTATTTCTTGTTTAATGCAACTCTTTCTGAATTGCGCTGCAAAGGTAAGAAGAAATACGCTCCGATGTATCTGTTTCCGCACACAAACGGCAAAAAAGAGGCATTTAGATGACTTATATCAAGAATTCGAGCAAATACAAAACAACTTGTTTTGTTCCGAAAGAAGATATCTTTTACATGAATGGAGATATCTCCCTTAAGGACAAAACAAGTTGTTTTGTTGTCAGAGACTCATTGCCTGTCACATGACCGAGGCATTGAACAGCCAGTCATAGACGCAAGAACAGATGCCGAAGAGCACGATGCCTGCGGTACATACGGCAAGGGCAATACGTGTGTTGACATCAGTCTTGAAGGCTGGCAGAGGATTCTCCGTAGACTTAATATACATAGCCTTCACGATCAACAGATAGTAGTAAAGGGACACAACGGTGTTGATCAAGGCGATGAATACCACGAAGTATGCCCAGAACGAGCCCTGCTGTGCTGCTGCCATGAACACGAAGAACTTCGAGAACATACCAGCGAATGGCGGGATGCCAGCCAGTGAGAACAAGGCAAGTGTCATCAGGAAGGCAAGTTTCGGGTTGGTCTGATAGAGACCATCGTAGCAGGACATCGCTGTTAGTGTTTTGCCATTGGGTGTCGGCACACCACTATGCTCCACTGCGCTAATCACCGTGAACACAGCCATATTAGCCACTACATAAACCAAGACATAGTACATCAGGGAAGCCATACCCATCTGACTGCTGCCAATGACGGCAAGCATGATGTAACCAGCCTGAGAGATAGAACTGAACGCCATGAAGCGCTTCAACTCCGACTGACGGATGGCAAAGAGGTTGGCAATCGTGATACTCAGTACGATGACGATATAGAGCATATATTCCCAATACTCAGTAAGTGGAGCAAAGACCTTCATCAGGATCACCATCAGCGCAAAGGCTGCCGCACCCTTGGATACTACACTCAGGTAGCCAGTAACGGGGGTCGGTGCTCCCTGATAGGTGTCTGCCGTCCAGAAATGGAAGGGGACAAGAGAGAGTTTGAAACCCAGTCCACTGAAGAAGAATACCAGTCCCATGATTAGCATCGGCATCTGGCTCTTGAACTGAGAGAAGAAGGCGATACGCTGCATAGTGTCATCGAAGTACAAGGTACCTGTAGCACCATAGACGAACGAAATACCATACAACATCACACCACTGGAGAATGTAGCGGTGATAATATACTTAGCGGCACCTTCCGCAGAGTTTCTCTTCAGTTTATCGAAAGCGACAAGACATGCCATTGGCACACTTGCCATCTCCAATCCGAGGAAGAACATCAGGAAATTACCACTGGATATCATGATATACATTCCCAAGAGAGTTGAGATAACCAACTCGTAGAACTCCCCTACCTTATTGCTTGCGTCATTCTTGAGCCAGGGCTGAGCCATGATAATCACGATCAGTGTTCCTAACGTCAGAATCACCTTCATCACATTAGCCGCCTGCGACACGACATACAACCCGCCGAAAGCGGATGTCGGCACGGCAAGGGCACATGCCACTATCTGGGCACACATCAACAAAGAGACAAACGTGCGCATAGTCTTCATCTTCACACAACGGTCACGACTGCAAAGCAAGTCGGCAAAGAAGACAAGAATCAGAATCACAGTGAGAGTTGCCTCCGGAATCATATGTAAGAATTGTCCGTAATTCATAATAATAACTTCAATTTTTCAATTCTTCAATTTTAAATGATGTTAGCCAAAATAGGTCCTACGGCATCTGAGATGACATTGCTTGCCCACAAGGGGAACAGGCCGAGACCTGCCACACAAGCGATGAGACAGATAACAGCCACGCGCTCATCCCATGTAGCATCCGTCAACTCCAGATAATGCTCGTTCTTCACCTCACCATAGAGGATCTTACCTACCACACGGAGGATATAGACAGCCGTCACAACGATAGACGTACATGCGATAATCGTTGCCATACGATGGAAGGTGTCGGCATTCTCGAAAGAGCCCACAAAGATGGTCATCTCAGCGATGAAGCCTGAGAAGCCAGGCAAGCCGAGGTTGGCGAGACCTGCCACCACATAGCCTACGGCAAGGAACGGCATAATCTTCATCAGTCCGTCCAAGTAGCGGATGTCACGGGTATGGGTACGACCATAGATCATACCGATGAGGGCGAAGAAGAGTGCCGTCATCAAACCGTGAGACAACATCTGCAGGATAGCACCTGTGCAGGATGTCTTCGTCATCATCAGCAAGGCAAAGAGCACCAGTCCGCAGTGAGAAACCGAGGAGTACGCATTGATATACTTCAAGTCGGTCTGCACACAAGCGGAGAAAGCACCGTATACCACAGAGATCGTCGTCAATATCAGGAATATCCATGCAAGTTCGTTAGCGGCATCCGGCAACAGGTACATAGCCACACGGAAACAGCCGTAGCCTCCCAGTTTCATCAGCACACCGGCATGCAGCATAGACACTGCCGTAGGTGCCGAGGCATGACCGTCAGGTGACCATGTGTGGAAGGGGAATAAAGCACCCAGCACACCAAAACCGATAAAGATAAAGGGGAAGAACACCTTCTGTGTCTCCACAGGGATATTATGCATGGCGGCAATGGCATTGACATTCATCGTGGTGGCACCACTATAATAATAGATACCCAGGATACCGAGGATCAAGAGGGCTGAGCCTCCCATCAGCATGAGGGTCAACTTCATAGCGGCATATTCCTTGTTACCACTACCCCAAACACCAATCAACAGATACATAGGAATCAGCGCCACCTCATAGAACATGAACATGGTGAACATGTCGGTGCAGATAAAGAAGCCATACACACCCGTGGATAGCAGGGTGAACCAAAGGAAATACTCCTT
>DEJF01000005.1:28043-34843 GCA_002353225.1 Prevotella sp. UBA2755
GTCATCGGCTTCAACTGCCATGAGGCAAACGTGCCTGTGAACACGATAATACTCGACAACAGCAGCATCACTACGGAGATACCGTCAACACCTACCGAATAAGCGATGTTCAAAGGCTTAAACCAAGGTGTAGATGCCGTCAGCAGCATCACGTCAGTATTGCCTGCCGCACGCTGCTGGATGAAATAGATGGTCAGCCAAACAGACAGGGCGAGTAAGCACGAGGCACCAGCCACCATCACACCGCGCACCTGGTTGAGGCTCTTGGCAAGCCAGAGACCTAACAGCATTAGTGCCGGAATTATTACGAATAATGTTAATATACTCATAAATATTATCTTTTAAATGAGTAATGAGCAATTAATAATGAGCAATTATGATTACCACAACTGCGAAATGCTGCGGCTGAACGTGAACGGCTGTTTGAAACGCTTAAACTAATCATAATTACTAATTACTCATTACTAATTACTAATTTATATTGCAAGCAGTATGAGCGTTAATGCGACGGTGCCCGTCAGGAACCATACGGCATACAGACGCACATCACCACTCTGCCAAGGACGAAGCGACTCACCAGCCTCGTTAGCACCCCATGCCATGAAATTGAAGGTGCCGTCAACAACATGACGGTCGAACCATGCTATCGGCTTAGAGATACAACGGAAGATGATACGATGAGTGACATACTGCCATATCTCATCCTGATAGAAACGCTTATAGGCGGCACGATGCAGACGCGGGAACTGCTTATACAGACGGTCGGCAATCGGCTGGCTCTCACCTTTATATATATAGGTGGCAAGACAAATGCTCAGGATGGCGATGACCGTAGAGGTCATGGCAATCTGAGTGTCAAAGTGGATGGTGTAGTTAGTACCTGCGGCAGATACGAACTGACCAAACGAGCCACCCCACTCTGCGAAGCCTGCGATGGTGGTATAGATACCTACACCCATCGTAATCACGCAAAGTACAATCAACGGAATAGTCATGGTAGCAGGAGCCTCATGGGGAGTGTGGTGCTCATGTGCCTCCTTGTTCTCGGTACCCCAGAAGATACCGTAGTACAAACGGAACATATAGAAAGCAGTCATAGCGGCAATACCCGTCATGATCCATCCCACAACTGGACTGTAGGCAAAACATGCCGTGATAATCTCATCCTTCGAACTGAATCCAGAGAAGAAGGGAATACCGGCAATCGCCAGACAGGAGATCAGGAACGTGATATGCGTAATCGGCATATACTTACGCAAGCCTCCCATCAATGCCATCTCATTAGAGTGAACGGCATGGATGATACAACCAGCACCCAAGAACAGACATGCCTTGAACATCGCGTGGGTGAACAAGTGGAACATACCAGCCATGAAGCCTAACTGAGCATGGTTGTCAAGCACGGCATGCTCACCAGGCAGACTAACGCCCAGTGCTACCATCATAAACGCGATCTGTGAGATCGTCGAGAAAGCAAGCACACGCTTGATGTCACTCTGAGCACAGGCAACGGCAGCGGCATAGAAGGCGGTAAACACACCAACCCAGACCACGATGCTCAACTGTGGCTGAGCATACTCAATCCACAAGGGGAACATACGGGCAATCTGGAACACACCAGCAACAACCATCGTAGCAGCGTGAATCAATGCAGATACAGGAGTCGGACCCTCCATAGCGTCGGGCAGCCAGATATGCAATGGGAACATCGCACTCTTACCAGCACCACCGATGAACATCAGTACCAAGGCTGTAGGCAAGATGAAGCCACCTGCTGCGATAGCCTTTGCCGCATTACCCTCAATGAACGGAGTCGTTCCTACACCCATCTGGATATCTCCTGCGAAGGAGAAACTGAACGAGTCAGTATAATAACCAAAGAGCAGAATACCGATGAGGAAGAACATATCCGCGAAACGTGTCACGATAAACGCTTTCTTAGAAGCGGCAATCGCAGGCTTCAACGGATAGTAGAATCCAATCAACAAATAAGATGACACACCCACCAACTCCCAGAAAGTGTACATCTGGAAGATATTGGTAGCCACTACCAGTCCTAACATAGACATGGTGAACAGGCTCAAGAACGCATAGTAACGCTGGAAGCCCTTCTCGCCATGCATATAGCCGAAGGAATAGATATGTACCATCAGGCTGACAGTAGAGATGACAATCAGCATCATCACAGAGATAGGATCCAGCAGGATACCCATATCAAAATGCAGATTGCCCAGAGGCAGCCATGTGAAGTTATAAGGAACAACTGTCGCGAAAGTGCCATCAGCAAGACGGGGAGCCGTAAAATAACTGAACGCCGTCAGATAAGACAACACCGTAACAAGTCCCAAAGAGGTCGTACCAATCAGTCCCGCTGTCTTGTGGGACATCTTCATACCTGCCAAGGCAAGAATAACAAAAGACAGTGCCGGCAGCAGAAGGATTAGAAATGAATAACTATATATCTCCATAACCATTTACCATTTCATATTCTTAATACTGTCAACACTATCGCTCTTGAAGTTGCGATAGACATTGATGATAATTGCAATAGCCACAGCCGACTCAGCCGCACATACTCCAATAGCGAAGAGCGTCATGAACATTCCCTCCATAGAGCCAGGGAAGAGCAAGCGGTTAAAGGCTGCGAAATTAATATCAACGGCATTGAGTACCAACTCAACAGAGATGAGCATGGCAATCAGATTGCGACGGGTAACAAAACCGTACACACCGATGAAGAACAATAGTGCGCTAAGCACAAAATAACATTCTACTGGTACCATCACTTATTCCTCCTCCTTTTTTGATACAACTAATGCGCCAATGATACAGGCAAGCAGGAATAATGAGATAAACTCAAAGGGAAGTACATACTGATACTTACCCGATCCAACCAAAGCAAAACCGATCTGTTTCATCGGAACCTCTACGTCAGGCATTGCATTTGCCGTGTACATAAACTGATTCTTCAGCAACACCAGAATAACGACCACACAACTGATCAGCGCCAACAGCCCGCCGCTCACAATACGACTTGCCTTGATACGCGCTTCCAATCCTTGCAGGGTACGTTTGCTGACTAACTGAATGGCGAACACAAAAAGCATGGTCATGCCACCAGCATAGACAGATATCTGGGCTGCTCCTAAATATGTATAATCCAGCAGGAAGTAAAGACCTGCTACTCCCAAGAGCACAAACAACATAAACGTCACGGCTCTCATGATCCGCTTCGTCATCACACACATCACGGCTGAGGCGATGATGATGACAGCGAGGATGCAAAACATTACTAAATTTGCCATAGTCCTTACTTCGTTTTAGTATTAAACTTACCAATCGTCAAGTCTGCACCACCCTCAATCAGGTTAGGCAGAGCACCGCCCTGATAGACTTCTTTGTCAAGATGAAGCACCAATTTGCTACGGTCGAACACCGCATTCTCGAAGTCATTGGTAAACTCAATGGCATCGAAATTACAAGCATTGGTACACAACTGGCAGAACATACAGTCGCCTAAATCGTACAAATAGTCATCCAACACCTTCTTTTTCTTTCCCGTCTCAGGGTCTTCCTGCATGTGGGAAATAATCTTGATGGTGCCATTAGGACAAGACTTCTCACACAGCGTACATGCCGTACATTTATAAGAACCATCCTCATTACGCTTAAACACCAAGCGTCCACGATGACGCTTTGCGACATGCAGCGTTGTCTTGCGGTTTTCGGGATACTGCTCCGTCGACTTGTTGGTGAAGAAGTCCTTGAAATACTCTTTCCAAGTAACTCCCATACCAGTGGCAAGGGTCTTCAGGGCATGTCCGATTTCTCCGAAATATGATTTATTTTCTTCCATTTTTATCTTATATTTATATAGTTACTATAGGTATTATAGTTACTATAGATACCAGCCCAAAGCCACCACGATAGTCATCAACACCAGGTTGAACAATCCAAGCGGCATCAAATACTTCCATTCAAGAGTCAGAATCTGGTCAATACGCAGACGTGGGAACGTCCACTTAATCCACATCAGAATCCAGACCAGGAAGAATGCCTTACCCATGAACCACACAATGCCTGGGATATAGTTCATCACAGCATCGAAAGCCTCAATGCCAATGTTGACGGGAGCCCAGCCACCGAGGAACACCGTAGCGGCAATACCGGCAATGATAAACAGATTAAGGAACTCTGCAAGATAGAAGAAGCCGAAGCCCATTCCCGAATACTCGGTGTGGTGACCAGCCGTCAACTCACTCTCAGCCTCCGCCATATCAAACGGACCACGGTTAGCCTCGGCATTACCAGCAATAAGGAACACGAAGAAAGCAATGAGGGCAGGGATGTGACCTTGAAATATAAGCCACTTCCAAGGACCCGTCTGAGCCTCCACAATACCAGACATCTGCATCGTACCTGTCAGGATGACGGCAGTGATAAGACAGAGGCAGAGTGACAACTCATAGGAAATCATCTGCACTGCTGCACGCATTGCCGATACTACAGAATACTTATTGTTAGAACCCCATCCAGCGAGGAAGATACCTACGACACCTATCGAGGAGATAGCAGTCAGCAGGAACACACCCACATTGAAATCGAGCACCGTAGCACCTTTGTTCCATGGCAGGAACGAGAAAGCACCTACGGAACCACCAATAACCAGAAGAGGAGCAATAGCATAGAGCAGTTTGTCAGCACGGTCAACGAAGAAAATCTCCTTGATAAGCATCTTCAGTACATCGGCAAACACCTGCAGCAAGCCCCAAGGACCTACACGCATCGGACCAAGACGGCACTGGAAATAGGCGCAGACCTTACGCTCCATAAATATCAGTACGATGGCTATCAGCGCATATCCGACAAGGATAGCGACACCGACCAGCACGCACTCAATCAATATCGACAGAAAATCTCCCAAGCCTAAGGTATCTCTCAGGAGAGCGTCGAACCATTGTGTAACAATACTAAAATCAAACATAATCCTAAACGCTTTTATCTGTCAATATCAGGGATAACTACATCAATAGCGGCACAGGTAGCGATAAGGTCGGCTATCTTCTGACCGCGCAGCATCGGATCGAAAGCACCCACCAGTGAGAGACCCATGGGGCGCATCTTCATACGATACGGGCTCTTGTCGCCACGAGAGTCAAGATAAACGCCAAACTCACCAGCCACACCCTCGACAGAATAGTACCACTGCCCCTCGGGCACCTTGATGATGGGTTTCTGCTTCACATAGAAGTCACCCTCGGGAATATTGTCAATGAGTTGCTCGATGATGTTCAGGCTCTGATACATCTCGTTAATGTGCACGAGATAGCGATCCATAGAGTCACAGCCGTTGAGTGTACACTGCTCCCACTCCACTTTGTCATACATATCGTATGGATGGTTCTTGCGTACGTCGTTCTTCCAACCAGAAGCACGTCCAGCAGGACCCGTCACCGCATAGTTGATACAATCCTCCAGACTCATCGGGCCACAGTTCTCCAGACGGTTATGAGTGATAACGTTATCACCAAACACATCCATATACTCCTGGATTGTCGGACGCAGATACTTCACAAGGTCCTTTACATTCTTCACGAAGTTAGGATCAATGTCGTCCTGCAAACCACCAATACGGTAGTAGTTCTGTATCAGTCGTCCACCCGTGGTCTCTTCCATACAGTTGAGTACGTGTTCACGGTCACGCATACCATAAAGCATTGCTGTCAGGGCACCCAGATCCTGTCCGACACAAGAGGTATAGAGCAGGTGGGAGTCAAGACGCTGCAACTCATCCATAATGGTACGGATGTACTTGATACGGTCAGTCAGTTCCACACCCAGGCCTTCCTCGATGACGCCCACCAGTGCATGGCGGTGCTGCATAGCACCCAGATAGTTCAGACGGTCCGTCAAGGCGAGCGTCTGAGGATAGGACATACCTTCCCACATCTTCTCTATAGCACGATGGATATAGCCAAGGTGCGGATAGATACGTTTCACCGTCTCACCGTTCAGAATGGTCTGCAAACGAAGCACTCCATGGGTTGCAGGGTGCTGGGGACCGATGTTTATCACATAGTCATCGGTAGTAAAGAGGCGGTTTTGCTTCGACTGCAGATAACCGTCCTTGTCAATATAATACTCTAAACCATAATCCGGCTCAATATCATCATCCAAAGTGTATTGATCATTGAACTTCCAGTCTTTACGGAAAGGATAGCCTTTAAAGTCACTTCTCAGGAAAAGACGGCGCATGTCAGGATGCCCAAGGAACACGATACCATAAAAATCATATACCTCACGTTCCAACAGGTCGGCGACACGCCATATATTCGATACCGTAGGAATATACGGAATCAACTGACCATCAGTCTCCCCTGTGCCGTTAGATGACATGCCATCGCCACAAACCTGTGTCTTAGCCATCATCTTCACCGAGCAACGCTCATGAGTCTCTGTGTTCTCTAAGATATAAATACATCCCAAGCCTTCTTCCGCACCGAAGTCCTCACCAACGATGGTAACAAGATAGTCAAAATGCTTCTTGTCTTTCAAGTTCTGCATCTCAGAGGCGAACTTGTCGAAATCGAATGATAAGAATTCTAATTTCATACGGCAGCCTCCTTTTCATTCTTTAGTTCATCAACAAATTCCTGAGGTACATCCGTCACCACGATAGGCTCCCTACGATGGTCACCAAGACGACGTGCCGTCAACTCCTCATTAGACACTCCAAGTTCACGTTCCTCCCTACTCTGCTTGTGGTTAGCGCCACCGAAGAATTTCTCAATCTTCACCTT
>DEJF01000005.1:34870-35346 GCA_002353225.1 Prevotella sp. UBA2755
GCCTCGGGGCGTGGTGGGCAACCAGGGATAAACACATCAACAGGTACGATTTCCTCTATACCTTTCACCACATGATAACTTGACTTGAAGGGACCTCCACTGATCGCACAACCACCAACGGCGATCACATACTTAGGCTCAGCCATCTCATCATAAAGACGCTTCAATGCTGGTGCCATCTTGTGTGTGATAGTACCAGCACACATAATCAGGTCTGCTTGACGAGGGGAGTTACGGGTAACCTCAAAACCGAAACGGGCAAAGTCGTAACGGGCACATCCACATGCCATGAACTCAATGCCACAGCATGAGGTGGCAAATGTCAGCGACCAGAGAGAATTAGCACGTCCCCAGTTTATCAACTGGTCCAGTGTCCCTGTCACGACATTAACTCCACCCTCGTGAAGTTCGTCAACCAGTTTCTCCAAAGAGGCATTGTCATTCCACTCGTCATAGGGAATACTCTTGATGTGCGG
>DEJF01000005.1:35371-41260 GCA_002353225.1 Prevotella sp. UBA2755
TTTCTTACTTCCATTCTAACGCTCCTTTCTTCCAGGCATACGCAAGCCCGAATACTAATACGACCAAGAAGAAGCCAATACTCAGCAATGCCGCAGCACCAAACTCCTTCACGACGACTGCCCATGGATAGAGGAATACAGTCTCCACATCAAACATGAGGAACAAGATGGCAAACAGGTAGAATCCCACCGACACAGGAAGCCATGAACTACCGCGTGTAGGGATACCACTCTCATACGGCTCACCTTTCACCTTCGCGTAGGACCTCGGTCCTATCAACTTGGCTACTACGTAAGCCGCCACCACCAATGTAATAGCCGTCAGTAAGACGGTAATTAACAAAGTAAAGTTCATAAATTAAAATATATTGAATTCAATTTGAGTGCAAAGGTACAAAATTCTTTGCAAAGAAAAGGAATAAAAGTAAAAAACTTTATGCAAAAATAAAAGCCGTTACCTTTTACAGGCAACGGCTTAAATTATTTGTTTTTAGGAAATGCTTCTTCGGACAGTTCCTTAAAGAAGTCGTAATCCAAAATAACGCTGATACGCATCAATAAACGTACGTCCAGACTTTTGCGCTTGAAAATGTTATAAACATTCGTGCGCTCGCAAGGGATTTGCGTTGCCAACCAGGCTGCAGATTTCCCCTGCTTCCTGAGGATTTCCTCAATGTGCTTGCCTATATTCATCGTCTTTGCAGGTGTTGGTTAATCATTCCTTAACATTCCGTCGGCAAAGGTACATAATAAATTCCAATATATCAGCACTTTATTGTAGAAATTGTTTTTGCAACACTTAATCAAATGGCAAAATGTCACCTATACAAGCGTTCGGCTGTTGAATATGCAGCAACGAACAGACCGTCGGGGCGATATCAGTAATGTGAACTTCTTGTGCATGACTGCCATGTGGGATATGCCATCCATAGAACAGTAAGGGGATATGGGCATCATAGGGATTCCACTCTCCATGTGTAGTTCCCACTGGAGAAGACCAAGGGCCAAACTCATAATAGCCTGGCTCAGGGACAACGAATATCTCTCCCCCACGGTGATAGTTATAGCCTAACAGCATACGGTCACGAATCACTGGAGGTAGTGAGGAGGTCGTCATCTTCTCACAATCCACAACGAAAGAGAGGTGAGGACTTTGCTGGAGATATTCGACAATCACCTCTTTCACACGCTGATAGTCAAGACCTTGCTGGCGTATGCCTTCCTTGTCTAAGAAGAAACGATAATCCAAGATTCCGAGAATCACGGGTTTCGTATTCCCCAACTTTGCAACAACATACTTATCCAAGTCCTTTCGCAGATCTTCGGAGATCCATTTACCTGCATGTAACTGGTGATCTTTCATGAACTGAAAATTATGGGCGGCTCCATGGTCAGCAGTCAGGAAAGCGATATAATTACCTTTTCCCACTTGCTCATCCAGTGCATTAAAGAGGCGTGCCAACTCTTTGTCCAGTTCCAGATATGCCTCATCGGTATGCTCGCCACGGGTACTCCATTTATGTCCGATAACATCTGTATGGGAGTAACTGACACAAAGCATATCTGTCTCCTCGCCCTTTCCCAGTTGCTCCCCCTTGACTGCGGCGATAGCCATGTCTGTAATCAGCACACCAGTCAGTGGAGACAAGCCGACATCAACACCGAGTCTCTTCAGTTCCTTGTTCTGAGTCATCTGCCTATTGACATCCTTAGCCCACTGGGGAAGTTCCTGCATATAGTAGGTACTGGTGACGAACTGTCCGTTTTTAAGGTCGAGCCAATATGCGGCATTCGCTGCATGCCCTGCCGGGAAGATAGCGGCGCGGTCCTTATAGGACACCCCGATGACTTTTGAGCGGAAGTCCGTATGCAGGCGCAACTGGTCACCTATCGTGGTGGAAAGCAGGTTACGGGGTGACATCATCCCCACTCGCTTATTATCCGTTCCCACCGTCTGTACGGTACTGTCCGCACAACAATAAGTACGCTTTCCGTCAATAAAGAAAGTGTTACCACAAATACCATGAAAGGCGGGTGTGGTACCAGTATAGGCACTGGTATGACCTATCGCTGTCACCGTTGGAATATAGTTGATCAGGCAGTTGTCATAACTATACCCCTCATCTATCATCCGTCGGAACCCATTACGCGTGTACCTATTAAAATATATAGAGAGATAGTCCCAGCGCATCTGGTCTACCACGATACCTACCACCAGTTTGGGTTTCTCACCAAACTGCGGACGGTCATTTGCGGCAGAGGTCGTTAACACCACCCCGAACAGGCAAAGGACGAAGAATACTTTCCGCATATCTTAAAACTCCCTTTCAATGATCTCCAAACACATACGGCTGTTATGATAAGGACACTTCCAGAAACCAGCCTTGTCGTCCACCGTATTCAGTGTTCCGTCAGGATGGCGGCTCCAATGCCACTCACCGTTCTCCCAGTCTATCAGGTTGTCCTTGATATACTGCCAACAGCGAATACCATGCTGAAGCGCATCCTTATCACCGAAATACTGATAAATATTCATCCAGCCAACGACATTCTCCGCCTGTACCCACCAATGCAGATCATCATCCACATGACCAGTATCGAGATTAGCCTCATGTATCATAGAGCCATCAGGGCGTAATCCCTTATCTGAAGCCTTCGCCACCATTTGCACGATGGGCTCCACCTTCTCCAGGACATAAGGATCACCGAGGACGAGGGCAGCCTCATGCATTAGCCATGAGCACTCAATGTCGTGACCGTAACTCTCCAGATGTCCTGCGCCACGAGTCCAATCCATCTCAAAGAACAAGTCGAGATGATGGGTCTCAGGGTTCAGTATCTTATCGGTGAAGATGCCGATGATATTACGCAGAGCCGCCCCCACCCTGTCAATGGTATCCTGAGGGACTGACACACCGACAGAGAGTACGGAGCCCAGTACGGGTACATAGTCGCACGACTCGGCATGATGAAGTTCACACAGACAACGGTATAGGTTAGCATAAGGCTCTATAATATGCAGGTGCGTGTTCTGCGACTTGGGGAAATTGGCATCCAGTTCCGACAGACGCATGTCGGCGATGGGCTGCCAGTCACGGGTCTTCGCCTCGATATATCCGTTATAGACAGGATCCAAGGCATGCTCCTCGATGCAGTCAAAAAGTTGCAGGGCACAGTCCAGTGCCTCACGGTCACCAGTGGCACGGGCATACTCCGACATACCGTAGATGGCAAAGCCGATGGCATAGAACTGCTTGCGGGTGTTCAGGGGGTTCCCCTTATCATCCAGACTCCAGTAGACACCACCATACTCCTTATCTATAAAATGCTCGATGAAGTAGTCCTTGGCATAGGTTGCCATCTTCAAGTATTCAGGATTACCCAATACCCTATAGGCGGCAGAGAACGACCACAAGATACGAGCATTAAGGATGGCTCCTTTCTCGGCATCCTTATGCAATACCTCGTCAGCATCAATCCTTCCGTAGAATCCGCCATTCTCACGGTCCACCATCTTCTCCATCCAAAAGCGCAGGATGTTGTTCTCCACAACATCCCGCATCTCTTTCTTCATGGTTTGAATATTCTTCAATTCTTCCATTACTCCATTCTTTTAGTCGCTTCGCTTTGTAGAAGCGTCTTGCGACGATTACTTAAATCCTTTAGTCTTCAATAGCACGTATTTGCTTCAGTTCCGCATTAATGGCATGGATACGCTCAGTAGTCAATGGGTAGAACCATACCACACACATAGACAAGAGGGCGACACACGCAGGGATGAAACTCATCAGCCAGCGCAAGCAACTCAAAGCCTCTGCAGGCTGGGCAACACCCTGAGCAAGTTGGGCAGCGTCCGTGATATAGCCAAAACCGTCGAGCAGCCAGAGCACTGCGGCACCACCGATGGCACCACCAAACTTCTGAGCCATAGAACTGGATGAGAAGATCAGACCTGTAGAAGCTGTCTTGAACTTCAACTCAGCATAGTCACTCACGTCAGCATACATACTCCATACCAGTGGAGACATGATACCCGTCAGGATGGATATCAGTATCTGGAAGATGAGCATCATCCAATAACCTGTCGGTGTACAGGGGATGAAATAGAACAATACGCTCAATACCACCAGAGAGGCATTCACAAGAATAAAGGTGGTCTTCTTACCCAGATGACTGGAGATAGAGACACAAGAGGCGACACCCACCATGTTTGACACCTCACCCACACCCAGGAACAGTCCTGCATAGAACGCGAACACCAGTCCGAAGAATACCAGATTGACATCCGCACCAATGATATCCTGGAAGAAGTAGGCAACAGTAGCACCACGCACGGTATTGAACAGGTTGAAGCACAAGGCAGCACCGATGAGCAACCACCAAGGCTTGTTAGAGAGCAGTGCCTTGAAATCGCTACCCACACTGACGGTAGACATCGTCTTCAGATGCTCCTTCGTCATCAGGAAGCAGAGGATAAACATCACAAAGCATGCCGCTGCTATCATTACCATTGCCCAGAACCAACCCTGTGGAGAGTTATAACCTCCCATCACATTACACAGGGGCTCCCAGAGGAACAGGGAGATGAACGAGCCACCGTATGCGAAGAACATACGGAAGGAGGAGAACACGGTCTTCTCGTTCGTATCGTCAGTCATCACGCCCAGCATAGCACCGTAAGGCACGTTGATTCCCGTATAGACCGTCATCATCAGGATATAGGTGACATACGCCCATATCAGTTTTCCGCCATACGCCAGATCCGGTGTGGTAAACAACAGGATACCGCAGATGGAGAAGAAAGGAGCCACCCATAACAAGTATGGACGATACTTACCCCACTTCGTATTGGTACGGTCGGAGATAATACCCATCATCGGGTCGCTGACAGCATCCCAGATACGGGTGACAAGCACCAGTACACCAGCGTCGATCAGTGACAATCCGAAGATATTACTGTAGAAGAACGGCAGGTAGTAGGAGAATATCTTCCAGAACATACTGGACGACATATCACCAAAGCCGTAACCTATTTTCTCTGATAATTTTGATTTAGCCATTTTGTTTATTCTTTGCTATAAGTTTCTTAATGGTCTCGACGGAGGCTGCCGTATAAAGTCCGTCCTCTGGGGTGTTCATACAGTAGTCCACCAGTTTGTCGATGGTTGAGGTAGCGACATGCATACGGGTGTCGGCAGAGGCGTAATAGATAAACACGCGTCCGTCCTCGTCGGCAATCCAGCCATTGGCAAAGGCTACGTTCATCACGTCACCCAGATACTCGTCACCTGTAGGTACCAAGAAGAATCCGCCAGGCTGTGCAATCACTTTCGTGGGGTCTTCCAAGGATGTCATATACATATATAATACATAGCGCAGTCCGTCAGCAGTGGCGCGAACACCATGCGCAAGGTGCAGCCATCCCTTCTTGGTTTTGATAGGATGCGGTCCCTCACCGTTCTTCACCTCAGTAATCGTATGATAATGACGGGCATTAATGATTTTCTCTTCTTTTACCTCGGCATGGGTAATGTCATCAACCAATGCCCAACCGATACCGCCGCCTGAACCAGTATCGATGAAACCATCCTGTGGACGGGTATAGAACGCATACTTACCGTTGACGAACTCAGGATGCAGCACCACGTTACGCTGCTGACTCTTCGTCTTCAGGTCTGGCAGACGCTCCCATGTCTTCAGGTCCTTGGTACGTGCGATACCTGCCGTTGCCGTTGCGGCACTCAGGTTACCAGGCTGTGAGTCATCATGACGCTCAGCGCAGAACACGCCATAGATCCAACCATCCTCATGCTTCGTGATACGCATGTCATAGATATTGGTTGCGGGAATCACATCGTCCGGCATGGTGATAGGCTCCTCCCAGAAACG
>DEJF01000039.1 GCA_002353225.1 Prevotella sp. UBA2755
AACTTATAGTGCGCGCACGCGCGTGAGAGAAGGACAGAGTTTCTCGGTAACAAACCCACCGTTAGTCGGTAACAAACGACCAGTTTGTCGGTAGGAAACTATCCGGGTATGTCTTATCCACTCTTCTATAATCCCCCTCAACCCCTTCCAATATCACTTTTTCAACAAAAACCCACTATATTTTAAAAAAATATAGTAACTTTGCACCGAATATACCCAATTACGTAACAAAAAAAATAACGCAATATGAAAAAGATTACCTTAGTATTATTTACGTTACTAACCTTGTTGCCCCTTAGTGCATGGGCGGATGAATACGTAAAAGATAATGTGACCTATGAGTACACTACGAGCACTGGCACTGCTACCGTCAAGAGTGTTGATAATGTTACCGCAGTAACCATTTTGGCTACGTTCACGGAAGCAGAAAACACTTATGTGGTAAACAGTATAGCAAATGATGCATTTAGCGGATGTACATCGTTGGCTACTTTGACTTTCAAAGGAAGCACTTTACCTTCTGCTGATAATACTGCTATCTACAACCTACCAGCAGGTGTTACATTTGTTTATAATAATCTAAAGTACACACATACTGGTAGTTCCTGGGGAAGTGGTGACTCTTTTGCAGTTACAGGCTATACTGAAGCAGAATCCACATACACTATCGAGAGTTCCATTTATAACATCAACGTTACAGCCATTGGGGATAATGCGTTTAAGGATTGTACGAGTTTAACCTCCCTGTCTATACCCAACAGCGTTACAACTATTGCCAATAATGCATTCACAGGGTGTTCATCCCTATCAACCATGAATACGGGTGGACTCACCACTATTGATGACAACACCTTTAGTGCCTACACAAATGTTAAGACGATAGTAATTGGAAGTAATGTAACCAGTATCAGCAAAGACGCATTCAAGAACTGTGGTGCGTTACAAACATTGACTATCAACAACCCCACTTTACTTAAAACCCTAAACATTGATTTTGTGAGTTCAGAAGTAAAGACTCCACTTATCATCATCTGTAAGGGTATTGCGTATAAGCATAACGGGCAATGGAGTGGTGACACTAACTACTTCGCTGTGGGAGACGGAAGCAGCGGCAGTGGCTACAACGCTAACACTGCGGATGGGGACCTAACCGTCTTGGAGACTATATGTGGTATCAGTGTCACTACGATTGCCAACAACGCATTCTATGGAGTTGGTGATTCGAAATCGATAGATCTCCCTAAAACCATCAGGACTATCAGTAATACTTCTTTTGTTAATAATAGTTTGAAAGCTTTCAAAATTGATGCCGCCAACACCAGTTTCTCGGTAGTGGACGGTGTCCTTTTTGACAGAGAGAGTAAAAAACTGATCAGTTATCCGATTAAGAAGGGTAACAGTTATACTATTCCAAATGCCGTGACTACTATTGGCATGGATGCTTTTAACAATCACAAAGCACTCACAAGCATTACCATACCTACTTCTGTGACGACCATTGAGCAAAGTGCTTTCCAATATGCAGGAAAAGATAATGGTCTTGCAGTTACCATTAATAGTGGAAGTCAGTTAGAAACAATAGGTAAGAATGCTTTCTTTGAGAGTGGTGTCAAGACTATCACTATTCCTAATGGTGTCAAGACTATCGGTGAGCAAGCATTCCAAGGATGTGCCAGACTTACAAGCATCAACCTGCCTGAATCACTTACCTCAATTGGAGGCAGTGCTTTCTCTGGATGTAATAGCCTTGCCACTGTGACTTTTGCAAGTTCTTATACAGCCTTGACGATTGGTGCCAGTGCTTTTAAGAATTGTACTCTAACCACTAATATTACTTTACCAGAAGGTGTGACAAGTATCGGAAAGGATGCATTTAACTATAATAGTTTCACTCCTGCGCTAACCAACCTTTATCTGCCAAGTTCGGCAACTTTTTCAGATGCTATTGCAAACGACTACACCAATGTTTATAAGAAACTTGACATCGATTTCGGAGAGAGCACATGGGGAACTTATTACTCCCCTATGAATCTTGCACTTCCTGTTGATGAGTCGTCCAATAAGATTCTGAAGGCATATACTATAACTGGAGTTAGCGGGACCAGCATTGAAACACAAGAATTGAGTTACATCCATGCAAACAAGCCCATACTCTTAGAGCGCTCTGGCAATACAAGTTTGCCAGAGTATTACCAAATTCCCAAAAACTCAACCATTGAGGCGGATAAAAACATAGTGTTTAAGGAATATCTTGTCGG
Source organism: Prevotella sp. UBA2755 (assembly GCA_002353225.1). Lineage (GTDB taxonomy): Bacteria > Bacteroidota > Bacteroidia > Bacteroidales > Bacteroidaceae > Prevotella. The sequence continues at coordinate 2,259 of DEJF01000039.1, forward strand.
TACCCCAAATGGAATATCAAATATCTCTTCCATTTCAGGCGACAAATATGTATTAGACGGTGACAAGTTCGTAAAGGCGCATCAAGGATCCCTACCTGCTTTCCGCTGCTATTTGGTGCTGAATAATGGATCAGGTGCTCAGCCGTCAACCATCTATCTTACGGACACAGGAAACAATACTTTCATCCATTTAGATGAAGGTAAACGTGTCAATTACAATCTGGGCGAAGCCAGTTTGTCGACTGCTGGTGATAAGATGAAATTAACGGTTAGTCCTGAGAATAACTATTACGTCACTGCTGAGAATATCACCATCAAGCGTAATACCACTGCAAACAGTGCACGTGCTGCTATGGCAATAGATGACACCACCATATCATTTACTGCCGATGACGCAAACGCTGATCCACATGGTACTACCACATATACCTTTACACCTATTGCAAATGCTGTATATGAGGTGACGATTGACTTCCGGAAACGTATTGATATCGCTGATGGAAACAATCATACAGTTTCTGCAAAGATCAAAGTAGGAGATACTGTTAGCGATACTTACGAATTCAATGGCACCAAGTATGAGCCCGAGATTTCAGAAGTTATCTGTGATGATGTCACTTTGACAAATGGCAAAGACTTCACGGTTAGTTACCCAACAGAAGAAGGTGCTAACACGAATGTTTCGACCACGGCTAAAGTGATCATCACTGGTAAGGGTAAATACATGAATGTTTTCAACAAGAACTTCAACATTACCCGACGCGACATTAGCAACGTCTCTGCCGTCATTCCTGAAAAGACTGCACCCTATACCTTCACCTATACAGGTAGTGACATTAAGCCAAGTCTAACGATTACAGATGTCATTAACTCTACAGATGTCATCAAGGAAAGTGATTATGAGATCACCTATAATGACGAAAACTATAAAGATGTTACTAATCAGGTTAAAATCACCATTACAGGTAAGGGCAATTACAAAGGCATACGAAACATTTCTTTTGCTATTGAAAAAAAGGAAATGACTGCTGAAGATATTAAAATTAACTCTCAGCCTTTCACAGGATCTGATGTTGAGCCCAAACCTACCATCAAGTATGGTGATATCACCCTTGTGGAGGGTACAGATTATGATATCACTTACAACAATAACATCTACGCTGGTGAGGCAACGGCTACCTTCACCTTCAAAGGCAACTATAAAGGTACCTTCGAGAAGAAATTTATCATCCTGGATCACGACCAGGCTATCCATGTAGAGTTTGACAACCCTGACAACCAATGGACTACCTATTACTATAAGGAGAACCTCGCATTAGTTGATGGGTTGAAGGCATACGTCGTGACTGATATCAATAGCGGTAAAGTGAATATCGCAGAGGTTAACTTCATTCCAAAGAATACGCCAGTGCTGCTCTATAGCGAGAGTGGAACTAAGGATTTCAGTCTCACGACAAATTATAGTGCCACACTTCCTGGAGATATCACGCCAAATGGCAGCCTTTTCAAAGGTTCTGAGGATGCTCAAACAGTCAACACCACAGCAGATACAAAAGTATTTGTCCTACTTAATGGTCAGTTCGTACAAACTAAGGGAGGAGAAATTGCTGCCAATCGCTGCTATCTTGTCGTTAGTGGCGAAGATGCTACCAACATGAATGTCACAACCCTGGACATCAACAAGGACATGAACGCCATTACCATATTAGATAATTTAGGTAATGTAAATACAAATATTGGAACTGCCGTAGAGAACACTAAGGGTACACTTACTGTTACTCCTAAGAATGGTTATTACGTGACTGCAGATGACATCACTATCATCCGTAATGCTAATACTGGCTCTGCCCGTGCCCAGCAAATTGACATTGATGGTGGCAAGATGAATGTTACTGCTGGTGATATCGTCAACAATGATGACTATTCCTCAACATACACGTTCACATACGATTATAATGCAGCCTACCAGTATCAGATTGTTGTCAAACTGCAAGAGGCAACAAGTTTCCAATCGTCCAAACCTACTATCACCTTTACGAACCCAACCTACAACGGACTGGAGCAGAAAGCGAAGCCAACCGTTGCTTATGGCGAGAACATACTGAAAGAGGGTGAAGACTACGTGCTCATTTATCCGGGTGACGACTATACCAAGACTGGAACAGGCAAGAAAGTCACTGTTTATGGTATCCGCAAGTATTGTGAAGACTTGTCTAATAATTCATTTACTATCAATCAGCGTGACATCAGCAACATCAAACCCGCCGCTAAAGATGGACAGATATGGAAAGACGGCAATGGTCTTGACACTGCCAATCCTCATCAGGTGTACTTCTCTGGCTCTGCCATGGAACTGAACTTTACGGATATCGTTACGTACAAGGATGCGGAGAATCAGGATCAGGAACTTGATCTGCTTGCTAATGACAATTTAAGCAAAGAGATTACCGTCACTTATAGCAATAATACCGCTGTAGGCACTGCCACTGCTACTGTCAAGAGCAAAGGTGTTAACTACAAAGATGGTGAAAGGACAATCAACTTCGAAATCCTGCGAAAGCCGTTGACAAGTAATGATGTCACCATCAATGATATCCCAGACCAGTCATACACTGGTAATAAGATAGAGCCTACCCTTACCATCAAGTACAATAATGTCACATTGATGGAAGGAGCGGATAAGGACTATACGGTAACATACTCCAACAACACCAACGCTGGAGAGGCTACTGCAACTATTACTTTCCTTGGTAACTATTCGGGTACTATCACTAAGACATTTAAGATCACAGAAGCCGAAGAGACAGTTACAATCAACTTCGACAGTGCCAATGAATGGACAACCTATTACTCCGCTAAGAACCTGTCACTGACAAATGAACTGGAGGCTTTCGTGGTCACTGGTATTGAAGGGGCAACACTGAACACCACATCTGTGGAATTCATTCCTCAGAATACTCCTGTACTGTTGCATCGCAAGAGCGGAACGAATACGACATTTAATGTCATGACCTGCTCTACAAAGAGCCTTGTCGCATCAATCACTCCTAATAGCATCTTCAAGGGCTCATTGGAAAGCACTGATATTTCTACCGCTGACGCAAACAATACTAAGTTTATCCTGCTCAACGGTCAGTTCGTTCAAGCAACAGAGGGGACATTAGGTGCTGGTCGCTGTTACATTACTTTAGGTACACCGCCCACTGGTGTCAATACCCTGACTATCGGTAAGCCATCAGACGGAATCATCATCCTGGAAGAAAATGTAACACCTCAACAATCAAGTGCAATCGGAACTGTCAACAAGGCTACAGACAACGACAAAGCCACGCTGACCGTCAAGGCTAACAATGGCTGGTATGCGGAAGCCAAAGACATCACTGTCGTAAGAAGTGCCAACGCAAATAAAGGACGTGCTCCACAAGTAAATGGCAATAATGTGACACTGACATCCGGGGAGATCACTACCAACAAAGACTACAGCACAACGTACCTCTTCACCTACCCATATTCATCAGACTACCAGTATCAGGTAACAGTGAACTTCCATAAGAGTACCAAACTGAAGGAGGCAAAGCCGACCATCACACTCAATCCGACCAGTTACGTATACGACAAGTCGGAGAAGACTCCTGAGGTAACGGTCAAGATTGGAGAAGATGTTCTGACAAAGGATGTCGACTATGTCGTAAGTTATGAGAATAATGTCAACACAGGAAAAGGTAAGGTCAACGTCAATGGTATTCGCAAATATGCCAATGGAACCTACAGCGAGTTCAATATCTCGCAACGTGACATTAAGAATGTAACTGTAGGGGCTATCGAAGCCCAAACATTCACGGGCAAGGAAATTACTCCTGAACTCACCATTACTGATGTAGTCAACGAGGAGGATATCATCACCACCGATGAATACTCTATTGAATATAAGCAAAACATCAATGCTGGTACGGCTACCGTCACCATCAGCGGTAAAGACAACTATACTAATAGTAAGTCCATCACCTTCAACATCGTTCCTAAGACGATGACTGCTGAAAACATCAAGGATGTTCCTCAGCAGACTTATACCGGTAATGAGGTGAAGCCTGCTCTCACTATCAGTTATCTTGACAATACGATCGTAGAAGAAACAGACTATGACGTAGAATACATCAACAACGTCAATGCCGGAGAGGCTACGGCTAAAGTCACCTTCAAGGGTAACTACGCCGGTGTGGTGGAGAAGAAGTTCATCATCGGAGATCACGGACAGACAGTATCTGTGAACTTCGAGAATCCAGACAACCAATGGACCACCTATTACTATAAGGAGAATGTCGCACTGCCTACTGACGGTAGTCTGAAGGCATACGTCGTTACTGGTCTCAATGGAAAGGAAGTGCAGACAGAAGAAGTGAACTTCATTCCCAAGAACACACCAGTACTGCTCTACAGCGAGAGTGGAGAGAAAAACTTCAATCTTACGACGAACTATAGTGCTACGACAAATGTTACTCCTGCCAATATCTTCAAGGGAACAGAGGAAGGCGTGGACATCAAGACCATCAGCGGAACCACGTTCGTGCTGGTCAATGGCAAGTTCGTTCAGGCAGCAGAGGGCACACTTGCCGCCAACCGTTGCTACCTCGTCATCAGTGATGAAGAGGCTAAGAACATGGGGGTCAGTGAACTGACCATTAAGAATACTGGTAATGAGATTATCTATCAAGAGGAAGGCAAGTCCACTACGGCAAACATTGGTACCGCAAGCACTACTGTAAAAGACGGAACGGTGACACTGACCGTTAAGCCCAAGAAGGGCTACTATATCAATGGTACCGAGGACATCACTGTCATCAAGAACGCGAATGCAGAATCCGCACGTGCTCAGAAGATTGATGACGGAAAGGTAACTGTTAAGGCTGGAAAGATTACTGACAAAGAAGACCTTACCACAACGTATGAGTTCACTTACCAGTCAGAGAAGAATTGCCAGTATCAGATTACCGTCAACTTCCACAAGGCTATAAGTATTACAGAAAGCGGCAAACATCCTAAGATTACTTTTGCTGAGACCGTCTATAACGGACTGGAGCAGAAAGTAGAGCCTACTGTTACGACATTTGACGGACAAACGACATTGAAGAAGGATATTGACTATGTACTCTCCTATCCTGGTGACGATTACATCAATGCAGGAACAGGAAAGACCGTCAAAGTCAATGGCATCCGCAAGTATGTCAACGAACTGTCTCAGAATTCGTTTGAGATCAAGCCACGTAATATCAGTGAACTGACGATCAATGGCAAGGATGGTCAGACATGGATTGAGGGACATACTCCTGCTGACGAAAAGCCTCAGGTAGTATTCACTGGTTCTGACATCGAACTGAATATTACTGATGTAGTAAATGCTGCTGGTGAAACAAAGAGCATTCTCGCTGACAAGGACATCACCGTTTCCTATAGCAATAACCAGAATAAAGGAAATGCCACTGTCACTATCACAAGTAAGAAAGACGGTAGCAACTATACAGGAAGCAGAACACTCGGATTTGAGATTGTTGCCAAGACAATGACTGCCGAGGATATCACAGATATAGACGACCAGCCGTATACTGGCAAGGAGATCACACCTGACCTCACCATTAAGTATGGCGACATCACTTTGGTGAAAGGAACAGACTATGAGGTTAACTACTCTGACAACACAAATGCTGGAGTGGCTACCGCTATCGTTAACTTCAAGGGCAACTACGCTGGCGAGAATGTCAAGAAGACATTTAATATCTCAGAAACGGTAGAGTCGCTCACTATCAGTTTCGACAGCGACAATGAATGGACGACTTACTATGCTACCAAGAACCTGTCACTGGACGATGCTATAAAAGCATACGTTGTGACTGGTATTAGCGATGTGAAAGTAAAAGCAACGGAAGTGGACTTCATCCCCAAGAACACTCCTGTATTACTGCACCGAATCAGTGGTTCTAAAAAAGAGTTCACTGTTAATACTTGCTCTAACAAGAAACTCCAAGAGAGCATTCAACCATCACCACTCTTCCAAGGAACAGATAAGGGACAGGACATCGCCACCATCAGCGGAACGAAGTTCGTTCTGGTCAATGGCAAGTTCGTGCAGACTGCGAATGGAGAACTCGCTGCTAACCGCTGCTATCTTGTCGTGACAGAACCCATCGAGGGAGTCAACGAACTGGCTATTGAAAGCAATGGCAGCGTCAAAGAGATTATCTATCAAGAAGACGGAAAGAAAACTACTGTCTCAATCGGTAGCGCCATCCCATTTGCTCCCGAAAATGGAAAAGTAAAACTGGCTGTCAAGCCGAATAAGGGATACTATGTAGAAGCGGAAGACGACATCAGTATTGCCCGCTATGTTGAAGCAGAGACAGCACGTGCACAAAGTGTCGACATACCACAAATCGACCATTTGACAGTAAAACTTGATAGTATCAAAGAAGACGAGAAACATTTGTCTACTTACTACTACTCTTATGAGTACAATGCGGCTTATCAGTATCAGATTACCGTCAACTTCCACAAGGCTATAAGTATTACAGAAAGCGGCAAACATCCTAAGATTACTTTTGCTGAGACCGTCTATAACGGACTGGAGCAAAAAGTAGAGCCTACTGTTACGACATTTGACGGACAAACGACATTGAAGAAGGATATTGACTATGTACTCTCCTATCCTGATGACGATTACATCAATGCAGGAACAGGAAAGAAAGTCACTGTCACCGGTATTCGCAAGTATATCAACGAACTTTCTCAGAATTCGTTTGAGATCAAGCCACGTAATATCAGTGAACTGACTATCAGTGGTCAGGAAGGTCAAGCATGGATTGAAGGACATACTCCTGCGGATGCTACTCCTCAGATTGTCTATACCAGCAAGGCTATTGAAGTGAATGTCTCTGACGACATTGAAGTAGAAGGTGTCAAGAAGAGTATCATCAATGAGAATGATATCACAGTTACCTACAGTAATAACCTGAATGCAGGAACTGCGACTGTCACCATTAAGAACAAACAAGGTGGTAATTACACAGGTGAGAGAGTATTCAATTTCGATATTGTCGCCATGATGATGACCGCTGACAAGATTGATGCTATTCCCGATCAGCATTACACTGGTAAGGCAATCACCCCAGACATCACCGTCAAGAATGGTGCTATCACGCTGGTGAAAGGAACGGACTACGAGGTGGATTACTCCAACAACACTGATGCTGGAGAGGCTACCGCCATCGTTAACTTCAAGGGCAACTACGCTGGCGAGAATGTCAAGAAGACATTCAAGATTTTAGAAGTTGAAGAGGAACATACCATTAACTTCGACAACAAGAATGAATGGACGACCTACTATTACGACAAGAACCTGTCACTGCCTGAGGAGGTAGAGGCTTTCGTAGTCACAGGCATTGAGGGGTCAACACTGAATACTGCACCTGTAGACTTTATCCCTCAGAACACTCCTGTACTGCTACGTCGCATGAGTGGAACGAATACTACATTCAGTGTCAAGACCTGCTCGACCAAGCGTCTTGATGAATCGACCGTTCCAAACACCGATCTCTTTAAAGGATCGTTGGAAGGTATTGCAAATATCAAGACCGTTGACACTGACAAGGCTAAGTTCATCCTGCTGAATAACGAATTTGTGCAGACAACCGAGGGAGCCTTGGGTGCTAACCGATGCTACCTTGCTGTAAGCGCACCTGCTGAGGGCATTAACACCCTGACTATCGGTAATCCAACTATGGACATCGTCATTCTGGAAGATAATGCGACACCGCAACAGGCAAACATCATCGGAAAAGCCAGCAAGTCAACCAACGGAACGACCACCACGCTGACCGTCACGGCAAACAATGGCTGGTATGTAGAAGCCAATGATATCACGGTCGTACGAAGCACTAACGCAGAAAAGGGACGTGCTCCTCAGGTTGGTGGTGAGAATATAAAGGTGAACGCAGGTAAGAGGACGGACCACGAGAACTATACCACAACGTACCTCTTCACCTATCCTTATTCCTCTGACTATACCTATCAGGTAAAGGTTAACTTCCATAAGAGTACGAGACTGAATGAGGCAAAGCCAACCATTACGCTGAACCCGACAAGTTTCGAATACGACAATTCAGAGAAAAAACCATCGGTAACGGTAAAGATTGGTGATGTTACGTTGAAGGAGAAGGAAGACTATGTGATTAGTTACGAGAACAATATCCTGCCAAGTACAGAAGTCAAAGGAAATGTTCTTATCAACGGTATCCGTAAATATGCCACACAGGTCAATAAGAACTTCGACATCAACAGACGTGACATCAACAAGGCTGTCATCGAGGGTATCGAGAAGACAACTCTGACCTATACTGGCAATGAAGTCGAGTGGAAGATTAAAGACCTCGTGAAGAATGAGAACATCATCAAAGAAGATGACTACACCTTCACCTGCTCTAAGGAGATGATTAAAGATGCTGGAGAGTATACCATCACTCTTGAGGGAAGTAACAACTACCAAGGCAAGAAAGAGGTGACCTTCACCATTCAACCTAAGAACCTCACTGGAAAAGCCGTCATTGATCCTATTGAGGCTATTAATGAGAATGGTAGTCCTATCACTCCTGCCCTTACTATTAAGGATGGCGCTATCACGTTGAATCCGGAAACAGACTATGACGTGACCTACACGAACAATGTAGAGGATGGAAAGGCTACTGCCACCATCACCTTCAAGGGCAACTATACTGGCAAGGCAGAGACGAACTTCACCATCAACCATGTCGCCAAAGATGTTCCTCTGAACATCACATTTGACAAGGATAATGAGTGGACGACCTTCTTCTATACTAATAACATTATTGTACCAGACGGACTAAAGGCATACATCATCATCGGTCTCAATGGTAAGGATATTACTCCTAAGGAGGTAGACTTTATCCCAGAAAACGTTCCTGTCCTGCTGTATCGTGAGGATAAGAGCAAGAGTGATGCCTTCATAGGAAAGACAATGCCTTCAGACACCAAACTGAGTGAGAATATCAAGCCTGACAGCAGATTCTGTGGAACACTTGAAAGCATCGACATCAAGACGATCAGTGGCAACAAGTTTGTGCTGCTCGACAATATGTTTGTACAGGCTGTCGAAGGTACGCTGGCTGCTAACCATTGCTATATCAATGCCACTATCAGCGACGTTGCTGAACTGGCAATCGGAAAAGCGATTGATGCACGTATCTATCTGGAGGAAGGCAATCCAAGTACTGCTGGTGGTATTGCGGAGACCTCAACACCTGATGAGAATGGATTGATTACGCTGACGATTAAACCTAACCCCAACTTCTATGCTGAGGCGAAAGACATTAAGGTTGTAAGCAGTGCCAGTGCGAACGACGCTCGCGCTCCGCAAATCGACGGTAGCCATGTAGAACTGACACCTGTCGACGAGACGGCAGACCCAAGTGGCGAGACCCAATACACCTATAAGTATTCTGAGGGATACCACTACCAGATTACGGTTAACTTCCATAAGTGTGTCAACTTCACGAACAAAGAGACGCGACCCACTGTCAGCATTACGGAGACCAGTTTCGTATATAACGGTACTGAGAGGAAACCGATACCTACGGTAATCTACAACGGAGTTCCTCTTATTGAGAATACTGACTATGCGGTCATTTACCAAAACAACTTCAATGCTGGAGGAGCCAGTGTAGTTATTAAGGGTAAAGGGCACTATTCCGGTGAGTTCATTGGTGCAACGTTTAACATCACTAAACGCTCTATCAATAGCGATAACGTGAAAGTAGAGTTCAAGCAGAATTCGTTCACCTACACCGGAAGCCCAATTAAACCTGAGTTTACCGTCACTGAGACTATCACGGTTGGTGAGGAGACTATCAATATCATCACAACCGATGATTATGAAATTGCTGAATGGGACAACAATACCATTGCAAGCACCAGTGAAAAGAAAGCAAAACTGGCACTGCATGGTATCAGAAACTACGACGACTTTAAGGATGTGTACTTCGAGATTCAGCCTAAGAGACTCTACAAATCAAATATTAAGGCAATAGACAATCAGGAGTATACAGGTAGTCCTATCCAACCAGAACTTACTATCATGGATGGTGAATACACCTTAACGTCTGACGACTATGATGTGAAATATTCGAATAACATCTATGAGGGAACTGCTTACGTAGATGTCACTTTCAAGGGCAACTATATGGGTAAGGTTCAGACTACTTTCGATATCTTGTACAGATCCCTGAAGCGAGAGATAGACATTACCTTCGAGGGCAGTAACCAATGGACGACGTTCTACTGGAATGAGAACCTTGACATCGAGGGACAAGGACTGACTGCTTACGTCGTAACAGGACATGAGCAAGGCAGTACGAAACTGATTACCGAAGAGGTTAACTTCATACCAAAGAACACAGAAGTGCTGCTGTACCGCACTAACACTGCCAATGCTGGTCCTTTCTATGGTATGACGATGCCTACAAACACCAAACTGGAGGGTGTCACACCTGACAGGAATTTGTTCGTGGGTAGCATGGACAGTAAGGATCTGGCGGATGTCAAAGGGGTGAAGTTCATCCTTGTGAATGATCAGTTTGTGCAGACAACCGAAGGTATGCTTGCCGCTCATCGCTGCTATGCAAACTTCGGTGACGGCAAGGGCATTGAGGGTATCAGCAACATCGAAACAGACAAGGATTTAGATGCTATTATCTATAAGGAGGAAGGCGAAGACCGCAAAGCAGGTTCTATCGGTACAGTAACCCTCTCTGAACCACAAAACGGAAGGAAGACTTTGACCGTTGAGCCAAAACCCGGTTTCTATGCTGAACCTGAAAACATCACCATCATACGTAGCGTCGATGGTACAACTGCTCGTGCGGCACAAGTTCCTTCTGTTGAGGATAAGGTCGTAGTAACGGCAACGAATCCGTCTGCTAACCCAAGTAAGAAGACCACTTACACATTCCCCTATGAGGAGGGTTACCACTACCAGATTATTGTCGACTTCCAGAAGTGTGCTGACTTCACGAAGGGAGTAACTATTACTCTTGGCAATCAGACATTCGAATATGATGGTAATGAGAAAAAGCCTACAGTGACCGCTGTATATATCAAAGACAACAATGGTAGAAACATCAAACTTAAGAGTAATTACTATACCATCAGTTACGCTAACAATATCAATGCTGGCGGTGCTGCCCGTGTGATTGTCGAAGGAAACTGGTATTACTATGGTGCGAATGGTGTAAACTTCAATATCAGTCAACGTGACATCAGTAAAGCGAAGATTGAGGTAAATATCCCCACACAGATATACACAGGTAAACCTATTGAGATTGATCCTAAGTATATTGTTGTCAGCGATATGGTTACTATTAACGGAAAACAGAAGAACATCATTACCGAAAACGACTACGAACTCGTTTATTCGAATAATGTAGAAGCCGGTACCGCCAAGGTTACTGTTATGCCGACAAAGATTAACTATAACGGTCATGGCAGGGAGTACACCTTCAACATCATTATGCCAATAAAGGGTGATGCCAACCGTGACGGACTGGTGAACGTTACTGACATCGTGGAGATAGTAAACTACATCTTAGGCAGACCTACGTCAAGATTCTATTTCGAGGGTGCTGACGTGAATGAAGACGGGTTAGTCAATGTAACTGATATTGTTCTTGTAGTGAATATCATCCTTAACGGCGACAATTCTGTCGCTACCCGTGAAGCCATTGACGAGGCTCTTGCGGATATATGGGATGAATATGTCACAGCCATCAACAACATCAAACAGGAAGAGACGGTGGATGTCTTCGACCTTAAAGGAAGGAAAGTACGCGCCAATGCTACTGACCTCAAGGGACTACCTCAGGGCGTTTATATTGTACGTGACAAGAAGATGAATACCAAGAAAGTGTTTGTCAAGTAAGATACTTGTCACGAGCATCCAAGACCGACAGAATGGCATCCTAATCCGTCATTCTGTCGGTTTTTCGTATCGGGCACAGAGTTTGTCCCTCTTTGATCAGAAACATATAAAAGAATAGGAGGACAAAACTATGACATTTGACAAATTCACTATCAAGGCGCAGGAAGCAGTGCAAGAGGCTGTGAATACTGCGCAGCGTAATGGTCAGCAGACCATAGAGCCGACACACTTGCTGGCTGGTGTGATGGCAAAGGCAAAGGATGTCGTGAACTTTCTGTTTCAGAAACTCGGCGTCAACGGTCAGCAGATAGAAATGCTCGTCGGACAGGAGTTGCAACACCTGCCCCGTGTACAGGGTGGCGAACCCTATCTGTCGAGCGACAGTAATAAGGTATTGCTCAAAGCACAGGACAATGCCCAGAAGATGGGTGACGAGTTCGTGAGTGTGGAGCCTATCCTACTCGCTCTGTTGACGGATGGTGCCACGGCTGGTCGTATCCTGAAGGATGCCGGTATCACGGAGAAAGACCTGCGTGCCGCCATCCATGAGTTGCGACAGGGACAGAAGGTGCAGTCGCAGTCGGCTGACGACAACTACCAGTCACTGGAGAAATATGCCAAGAACCTCGTAGACCTTGCCCGTCAGGGAAAACTCGACCCCGTCATCGGACGTGACGACGAGATCCGCCGGGTACTGCAGATCCTCTCCCGTCGTACGAAGAACAACCCTATCTTAATCGGTGAGCCTGGTACGGGTAAGACCGCCATCGTTGAGGGACTTGCCCAGCGTATCGTCCGTGGGGATGTGCCGGAGAACCTGAAAGACAAGCAACTCTTCTCCCTCGATATGGGTGCACTGGTGGCTGGTGCGAAATACAAAGGTGAGTTCGAGGAGCGTCTGAAGTCCGTCATCAACGAGGTGACGAAGAGCGAAGGACGCATCATCCTCTTCATCGATGAGATTCACACACTGGTAGGTGCCGGCGGTGGTGAGGGTGCCATGGATGCCGCTAACATCCTGAAACCAGCGTTGGCTCGTGGTGAGTTACGTTCTATCGGTGCCACTACACTCAACGAATACCAGAAGTATTTCGAGAAAGACAAGGCATTGGAGCGCCGATTCCAGACCGTTATGGTAGATGAGCCCGACGAGTTGAGTGCCATCTCCATCCTGCGTGGTCTGAAAGAGCGTTACGAGAACCACCATAAGGTACGTATCCAGGATGATGCCTGTATCGCTGCCGTCCAACTCTCCGAGCGGTATATCTCCGAGCGGTTTCTCCCTGACAAGGCGATCGACCTGATGGACGAGGCTGCCGCTAAGTTGAGGATGGAGCGTGACAGTGTACCAGAGGAACTGGATGAGATTACCCGTAGACTTGCCCAGTTGGAGATTGAGCGTGAGGCTATCAAACGGGAAGGTGATGAGCCGAAGATTGCCCAGTTGGACAAGGATATCGCAGAACTCCGCGAGCAGGAGCAACAGTATCGTGCCAAATGGGAAGGTGAACGCCAGTTGGTTAATAAAATCCAGCAGGACAAGCAGGAGATGGAGCATCTCAAATACGAGGCGGAGCGTGCCGAGCGTGAGGGAGACTATGGCAAAGTCGCTGAGATACGCTACTCGAAACTAAAGGCTTTGGAAGACGACATCAAGAACATCCAGCAACAACTTGCCAACGCACAGGACGGTAATGCCATGGTGCGTGAGGAGGTCACCGCTGACGATATCGCCGAGGTTGTCAGCCGTTGGACGGGAATCCCTGTCACCCGTATGATGCAGAGTGAGCGGGAGAAACTGCTCCACCTGGAGGAGGAACTGCACAAGCGGGTCATCGGACAAGACGAGGCGATCATCGCTGTCAGCGATGCCGTTCGTCGTAGCCGTGCAGGACTGCAAGACCCGAAACGTCCTATCGCCTCGTTTATCTTCCTCGGTACGACGGGTGTCGGTAAGACGGAACTTGCCAAGGCTCTTGCCGAGTACCTGTTCAATGACGAGACGATGATGACCCGTATTGATATGAGTGAGTATCAGGAGAAGCATACCGTTAGTAGACTGATCGGTGCACCTCCGGGCTATGTGGGTTATGATGAGGGTGGACAGTTGACGGAGGCTGTGCGCCGTAAGCCCTACTCTGTCGTCCTTTTCGACGAGATAGAGAAAGCACACCCTGACGTGTTCAATATCCTATTGCAAGTGCTGGATGACGGACGGTTGACCGACAACAAGGGACGGACAGCAAATTTCAAGAACACCATCATCATCATGACCTCGAACGCTACCCGTGAGCAACTGAGGATGACGATGCGTCCGGAGTTCCTGAACCGTATCGACGAGATCATCACCTTCCAGCAACTGACACAGGAGCAGATAGCCGATGTGGTACGCTTGCAGATGAAGAGGGTAACGGACATGCTGGAGCCACAGGGTATCCAACTGCAGACAACCGATGCCGCTATCAAGTATCTTGCCCAAGAAGGTTACGACCCCGACTTTGGCGCACGTCCTGTCAAACGAGCCATCCAACACCTGGTGCTCAACGACCTGTCGCGTAAGATCCTTGCCGACGAGGTAGACCGCTCGAAACCGATTATCATCGATGAGTTCGGGGAAGGATTGGTATTCAGGAACTAAAAAGAAAAGTGATGAAGTTTAATGCTTCATCACTTTTTTGATTTCTCCTTGCGCGTTCCTTATTATATATATAGGACCGAGGTCGAAGAGAATCTTGGGCTGTCCCAAGACTTTCTTCTCGAAGAGTCCCGTTGCCCCTCCCATGAAGTCGAACGAGGCGAGTCCGTCCGTGATAGTGATATTCGTCAACGGCTTGTTCATCAGTGTCCCACCATCCAAATTAGTATTATGCAAGGATGCAGCAGGCTTCGACTCATTCGTCAACTGGTTGTTCTCTCCATAAGGATAAGCCCAGCCCTTGGCGTTTGTATCATTATAATACGAAAGATTGTTGGCTGGGATAATGGAATATCTGACAGAGCCAGAGGTATTGGGATAGGTATCCCACGCCTTCTGGTCATAGTCGATATGGAACACCACCACCCCACTGCTGGGCAACGCCTGGTCCCATATTGACGGTTGACGATTCTCTATAATATAATACTCATCCCACCAACCGTCATTATGAATAATATAGGCTTGCGATTCATCCATATTGCTAATCGAAGCCGCATCGGTCAACTCTATAGGAGTTGACCATCCCACCAACATTTTCTCATGGGCGGAATAGTTGGGAGGACAAAATCCCTTCTCGTTATTATTCCCATAATCCATCAGGTCCCAACGTCCCACATATTTCGTACCACCATAATAGAAATCGGGCAATCCGAAGCAATGGCTGTACTCATGGCAGATAGTACCAAAAGAACTATAGGTGTTGTCCAGATAGATTTCCTGCACACAACAATAACAGTCAACCCAATAACTCCTGCCTCCACTCGTCACTTCAAGGGCTTCACCATCTTCATGCTCACTAAGCCACCATTGGTGCGGCCAGATGGTGTTAGAGCCACCTCCAGCATTCTGTCCCTGACCAGCAAAGATGATAAGTACCTGATTGACTTCATCATCACCATCCCAGTCATACTGGCTCCAGTCGACACCGCTTTTCTGTAACGCTTCCACCAAATCAGCGACCAGATACTTGGAGTTATCATCGTCTGTAGCAGTACTACGATACTTTATCATGGACTCATTAAGTTCCACATGATACAAGTCGAATGTGAGATTCAACTGACCGCCACTCTGGTCGTAGAAATAATCATGCACGGAACCATGATAGGAGCCTTCAGAATATCCTGGTTGGTTAAATATCTTATCCCACGTTGGTAATGGGTCTGTCTCACTGAACGACAGGTCGTTAAACGAGACCAGAATCACCAACTGGCGGCGGTCACCGATATAAGGATTCACGCTACCGGCACTACGCATCGAGCGATTCAGCGCTTTTGGCGCCTTGCCATTCGGACGACAGTTGCGAACACGAATACCGTCCTCTGCTGTTGCCGTCAGGAAGACGAGCAACAGCAGAAGGACAGTAAATATATTGCGTTTATTTAGCATTCGGACACCAAGGCTTGAGTTGTTTGAAGAAATCATTGCCCTTGTCATCAACGAGGATGAAAGCAGGGAAGTCCTCTACCTCAATCTTCCAGATAGCCTCCATACCAAGTTCTGGATACTCCACGCACTCGATACTCTTAATAGAACTCTGGGAGAGTACGGCAGCGACACCACCGATTGAACCCAGATAGAAACCACCGTGCTTCTGACAAGCATCCGTAACCACCTGACTACGGTTACCCTTGGCTATCATTACCAATGAAGCACCATGATCCTGGAACTCATCGACGTAAGGATCCATACGGTTTGCCGTCGTTGGTCCCATCGAACCACAAGGATAACCCTCTGGTGTCTTCGCAGGACCAGCGTACAGCACTGGATAATCCTTGAAATACTGTGGGAGATCCTCACCTGCATCCAGACGAGCCTTCAGTTTGGCATGAGCGATATCACGAGCCACGATGATGGTACCCTTCAGGTTGACACGGGTAGAGACAGGATACTTAGACAGTTCCTTACGAACAGCATCAATACCCTCGTTCAGGTCAATCACAATCGTATTGTTGCCCTCGCCAGCCTTCGCATACTCAGCAGGAATCAACTCGGCAGGATTGCTGTCCATCTTCTCCAGCCAGATACCGTCACGGTTGATCTTCGCCTTGATATTACGGTCGGCAGAACAACTGACACCCATACCGATAGGACAAGAGGCACCATGACGAGGAAGACGGATGACACGGATATCGTGTGCCAGAGCCTTACCACCGAACTGGGCACCCAGTCCAATCTTATGAGCCTCCTCAAGGAGTTTGTTCTCTAAGTCAATATCACGGAAAGCACGTCCCGTCTCATCACCTGTCGTCGGCAGGTTATCGTAGTATTTGATAGAGGCGAGTTTCACAGTCAACAGGTTCTTCTCCGCAGAAGTACCACCAATCACAAAGGCGATATGGTAAGGAGGACAGGCGGCTGTTCCTAATGACTTCATCTTCTCCACCAAGAAAGGCAGCAGTGTACCCTCGTTCTGGATGGTAGCCTTCGTCATCGGATAGAAATAGGTCTTGTTGGCAGAGCCGCCACCCTTAGCCACCATGACAAAGCGATACTCGGCACCCTCTGTAGCCTCGATGTCAATCTGGGCAGGCAGGTTACAACGGGTGTTCACCTCGTCATACATGTTCAGCGGCGCGTTCTGAGAATAGCGCAGGTTATCCTGGGTGAAGGTATTATAGACACCACGGGAGAGTGCCTCCTCGTCCTCGAAACCAGTCCATATCTGCTGTCCCTTCTCACCATGGATGATGGCTGTACCCGTATCCTGACAGAAAGGCAGGATGCCCTTGGCAGCCACCTCTGCATTACGCAGGAACTGTAGTGCCACATACTTATCATTCTCAGAAGCCTCAGGGTCTTTCAGAATCTTTGCCACCTGCAGGTTATGCTCACGACGCAACATGAACTCCACATCATGGAAAGCCTGCTGGGCAAGCAAGGTCAGTGCCTCCTTGGAGACCTTTACTATTTCCTTTCCCTCAAACTCAGCGGTGGTCACGCCTTCCTTTGAAAGAAGTCTGTACTCTGTGTCGTCTTTGCCCACTTGGAACATAGGGGCATACTTGAATTCCGGTGTTGTTGCCATAGTCTTAAATCGTATTTATTTAGTGATTAATATCCGAAGACCTCCTCTGTCGTCAGCCGACGGATCGGTCCAATTTTCTCCAATGATTCCATATCGAGATCCTTCTCATCACCAAGAATCAGATAACGATATGCCTTGTCCGCCATATTCGCCTTCTCGAAGTTCACGATATCCTGCAGCGTGACATCCTTCAGGGCATTGTATATCTTCTCATTCAGGTCATAGTTAAGACCTATTTTCTGCATACTATGCCAACGGCTGATGATATTCATCTTGGTGACACGAAGGGAAGCAAGTTGCTTGGTAAGTCCTTCCTTGGCAATCTTGAAGGCGTTCTCACTAGCGGGGAACTCGTTCAGGATATGATGGAACTCCTTGATGCAATCCATCATCTTATCGTTCTGTGTGATGATATGGGTGAAGTAACTTTCTTTCTCACCTGTCTTATCAGGGCGTCCATACCAGGCAGAGGCATTATAGGCAAGACCACGAGCCTCACGTAACTCTTGGAACACCACCCCATTCATACCACCGCCAAAATACTCGTTGAAGAGCGAAACGGTAGCAGTCTCGTCAGGACTCCAGTTACGTCCCTCATTATGATACATACGCATGTAAATGTTCTTGGCATCATAAGGCGCGATCCAAACCTCGTTATTGGTAGCGAGTTCTTTCACGTAAGGCTTCCCCTGAGGCACATCCTTCAGTTGCGTGGTAGTCTTATGGATTCTGCTGATAATATTGGAGACCTCGCTGACAGACATCGGGCCATAGTACTCTACACTATGTTTGAAGTTCTTTAAGTTCTTCATCAACTCAATGAACACCTGCGGGTCGGTCTCTTTCAACTGTTGCTCGCTCATCATGTCAGTATTGGCATTACGCTTTCCATACGTACCATATTGGAACAAGGTGTTGAAATAACGGCGCTGGTCTTTCTTGGCATCAGCACGCTGTTTCAGGATCTTTGCCACCATCTGCTCGTATGCCGCCTTGTCGACTTTCGCATTCTGCCACAGATTCTCGAGCAGTTCAAGGGCTGCAGGCATATTCTCACTAAGACCATACACCATCACCGTGAGGTTATCATTACCCACATAGACGTAGCAGTCGCATGCCAGTTCATAGAACTTCTGCTTGATCTCGGCACTTGTCAACTTATCTGTTCCGAGGTAGTTCATATACTCTCTGGCTACACCATAGCGGTTGTCTGCCTCACGTCCAAATTCATAGCGGAACTCCAATTCAAACAGTCCGTTCTCTTTGTTCTGCACGTAGAGTAGTGGCAGTTTGCTCTTCGTTTCCGCAAAGGTGAGGTCTTTCTTGAAGTCCACGAACTTAGGCTGAATAGGTTCTACCTTGGAGTTCTGGATATCCTTCACGAACTGGCTCATCATGTCACGGTTAGCAGGTATCGGTGTGATGGCAGGCTTGTCAATTTTCTTCTGTGTGGAGTCAACACCCTGTTTCTTATACACCACGATATAGCCGTCAGTAAAGAACCGATTAGCGAAATCAATGATCTCCTGCTTGGTAATCTTGGAGATACGGTCTATCTTGCCTACCTCCTGTTTCCATTCCACCTCATTGATAAAGGCATCAACAAACAAGTCGGCACGGCTACGGTTGTCCTCCAACTGCTGATAATACTGGCGTTTCTTATTATTGATGATGCTGGGCAGGAGGTTGTCAGGGAAGTCACCCTTCTTCAATTTGTCTATCTCACCCATCATCAGGCTCTTCACCTCGTCAAGGCTCTGTCCTTGTTTGGGGTTTCCCATCAACAGGAAACCGCCGTGGTCATGCATCAGTTCTGAGCCAGCACCAGCACGCTGTACCTTCATCGTCTGGTTCAGGTCAAGGTCGAAGAGACCCGCACGACCGTTACTCAGCACATCCTCCATCAGTTGCAAGGTATCTGCCTGCAAGGAGTTAGCCTGTTTGGAGCGCCATGCCACCCATATCTGCTCTGCTTCCTGACCTACAATCGTCGTGTCCTTAGGAGAGGTCAGCGGCGGCAGTGGGGCAAAGACGGGCTGACGAATGTCGGCACCTGGTTTCCAACCGCTAAAATACTTGTCGATGATCGCTATCGTCTGATCGAAGTCAAAGTCGCCAGCCATACAGATAGCGACATTATTCGGCACATACCACTTATTGAAGTAATTCTTGATATTGACAATAGAAGGATTCTTCAGGTGGTCCTGAGTACCGATGGTTGTCTGGCTACCATAAGGATGATTAGCCCATAGCATCTTGCTTGCCACCTCAAAGAGTTTGCGCATATCAGAGGAAAGACCGATGTTATACTCCTCGTACACAGCCTCCAACTCGGTATGGAAACCACGGATCACCATGTTCTGGAAACGGTCTGACTGTATCTTCGCCCAGTTCTCTATCTCGTTAGAGGGGATATCCTCCGTATAGCAGGTGACATCGTTGGAGGTATATGCATTGGTACCCTGCGCACCGATTGCCGCCATCAACTTGTCGTACTCATTAGGGATATTATACTGTGCGGCAAGTTGGGACACACTGTCTATCTCATGATAAGCCTGCTTACGAGCCTGTGGGTCAGTCAGTTTACGATAAGTCTCATAACGGCGGGTTATCTCATCCAACAGCGGAGCCTCAGCCTCCGGGTTACTGGTGCCGAACTGCTTGGTACCCTTGAACATCAAGTGCTCCAGATAGTGGGCAAGACCCGTTGTCTCGGCAGGGTCGTTCTTCGAGCCCGTACGCACGGCTATATAGGTCTGGATACGCGGTTTCTCCTTATTCACGGAGAGATACACCCTCAGACCGTTGTCCAAGGTATAGATACGGGTCTTTGTCAGGTCGCCCTCAACCGTCTGGTACTTGTAGTCCTTCGCCTGCGCACTCAAGCCGAGAGTGACAAGGCATGCTGTCAGAAAAAATTTAATCCTCATAATCTATTTCATGATCTAATTTCGATATAAAGTCGTCGAAGACATCCTGCTCCACGTCACCCATGGAAAACTCCTTCTGGGCATCCTTGCGGATCTCGGCAATCCAGGCACGACGGGCACGGACATAGTCCTCACGGATGCGCTGCATGGCAGGCTCTGTCAACTCGTCCAGTCCGTAGTAATCGAGGATCATGCGATAGGTCCATGCCCACTGGTACTCCCGGTAGTGGTCGTCAATATCCCTGAAACGGTCGAGGATATCCTTGATACTCTCGACATTGCCATTCTTGATATCGTCTATCAACCGCTGCTCCTCCGTTGCCGGCAGCAAGAGTCCCGACAGGTCGTTCCAGTCACCCAGTCCTATATCAGTCTTCGGTACTCCCAGGAAACCGCCCTTCACGGCACGCTTCAGGACGGCACCCATATAGATACGCAGGGCGATGTCATAGTATTTGATACCCTTACGCAGTGATGTGGCATTGATGATATACTCGTGGTAGTTGTAGGATGACACGTTATCACCACCAGCCTGGCGCAAAGCCTCCAGGATCTTCTTACCCTGTACGATCTCGCCCACCGTGAAGGGAGAGAGCCAGTCGAAGTTGATGATACTCTTACGACTGGAAGGAGCGCGTCGGTCACGCTTGGGCCATTTCTTGATGTCACGATAGAGTCCTACCGTCGTGATGTTACGTCCCGGTACGATATACATCGTCTCTCCGTATGCCATCAGATAGGCGAAGGGCAGACAGCGCATGTCGGGGTGGTTCATCAGTTTGCCGAAGCAGACAGAGAAGGCACCGATCTTCGCCGGCATCAGCACGTAGGCGCCACTTGCAGTCTTAGAGCCACGCTCCAGTGTTCCATAGTGCATCGGTCCCATCTTATAGGCATGGTTAGAGAAATTGGTGTTCGAACCAGCGTTATAGAACGAGAACTCACCACCTATCAGCAGACTCGACTTATGGTGGGAAGCAGAGAAAGGTCCGCAGAAGGCGGCACATGCCTCACCATTCGCCATGAAGGAGTTGGCGAAGAACACACTCGCCTCGGCAGTAAAACCGTTGGTGATCTGACAAGCCTCACCCACAAAGCACTCCTGCATCTTCACAGAGTTCGTGATAGAGCAACCGTTCGAGATAATTGAGTTCTCGCAGATAACACCTGTGCCGATATAGACAGAGGCATCCTTCGACGACATGATGGTGCAGTCGCTCAAGCGAGCAGCGCCGTTAATCTCACAGTCGTCCTTGATGACGGTATTGGTAATCTCCTTGGTATTGATAATCTTCACACCATTGCCGATCGTACCACGCTCTGGCAGGGTGAAACGGATCTCCTCATTAATCAGACGGGTGATATTGTCTTTCAGCACCTTGTCCTTGAAATGCTTCACCATCAAGGCGGCAAGTTGGGAGTTGAGGTCATGGAAGAGGATGACATTACCATCGCCCATCTCGTTGAGCACGGACACCAGATGTCCCTCACCAAAGGTAGCACCCTCTGTGGTCTCCATCGTCGAGATATTGGAGATGTAGCAGTCGTCACCGATGGTATAGTTATTGATGAAATTGCCGATCTTCTCGATGAGGCAGTTGTCACCCACTGTCACGTTGCGCAGGGTAGCGTCATTGATACCCGCATGCTTGGTGAACCCCTTGGTCACCTCCACCTGCTTGTCGAAGGAGCCCAGCCGGATGTCGCCATAAAAAACTACGCGATGGAAGCCGTATGGCTTAAACGCCTCTGCCACCATCACACGATCCCAGTCCTCTGCCCAGCAACTATTGCGCTCGAGCACCTCAATTTCCTCTTGTGTCAGTTGTCTGTAATCTCTCATAAGTATATGTGTTGTGTAAGTTTGGTTATTCTTCCACAGTGTACAGGAAATCGTTATAGGGATATTTCTGTACATGGAGTTCGCGAACCTTCTTGTAAAGAACCTCGCGCAACTCGTCGATATTCTCCTTCTGACGTGCTGAGATAAAGAGACAGTCACCTTGCATCTTAGCCATCCATGTCTTCTTCAACTCATCGAGGGAGATATTCTCCTTGGTAGGCGCTGTCAGGTCGTCCTCATCCTGAGGAGTCCACGTATAAGCGTCTATCTTGTTGAACACCAGCATGGAGGGCTTGTCGGCACATCCGAGGTCGGCAAGGGTTTTCTCCACCACGGTGATCTGTTCCTCGAAGTCGGGATGTGAGATATCCACCACATGCACCAATAAGTCAGCCTCCCTCACCTCATCGAGGGTCGACTTGAAGGAGTCCACCAGGTCGGTAGGCAGTTTACGGATAAACCCTACCGTATCGGCAAGCAGGAAGGGCAGGTTGTCAATCACCATCTTACGCACGGTCGTGTCGAGGGTGGCGAAGAGTTTGTTCTCCGCAAAGACATCACTCTTCGCCAAGAGGTTCATCATCGTCGACTTACCCACATTGGTATACCCGACGAGGGCGACACGGATCAGCCGACCACGGTTCTTACGCTGGGTGGTCTTCTGCTTGTCAATCTCCACGAGACGCTCTTTCAGCAGGGTGATACGGTGCAGGATGATACGGCGGTCCATCTCCAACTGTGTCTCACCGGGACCACGCAGTCCCACACTACCCTTTCCGCCACCAGAGCCGGAGCCACCGCCCTGACGCTCCAAGTGGGTCCAGAGCCGTTGCAGACGGGGCAGCATATAGCGGTACTGCGCCAACTCCACCTGTGTCTTTGCCTCGGCTGTCTGGGCACGCATGGCGAAGATGTCGAGGATCAGGGAGGTGCGGTCGAGGATCTTCACCTTCAGTTCCGCCTCGATATTACGGATCTGCTTTGCCGACAACTCGTCGTCGAAGATGACCATGCCCACGGGTTGTGTCTCACCAGTAGGGTCCTCATCGGCAGCGTCTTCCTGCTGTTTGATATATTGCTTGATTTCCTCGAGTTTTCCCTTGCCCACATAGGTCACCTGACTGGGACCCTGCACCTTCTGCGTGAAACGCTTCACAGTCACGGCACCAGCGGTATCGGCAAGAAACTCCAACTCGTCGAGGTATTCCTTCGTCTTCGCCTCGTCCTGCTCCTGGGTAATCAATCCCACCAGCACGGCAGTCTCTGCCTTGACTTCGGAAATCACAAATTCTTTCATACCTTATTATATATTAGGTGCAAAGTTACAAAAAAAATACATATTACATACTTATTTTGTCAGATTTTTATTATCTTTGCCAACGCAAACAGACACAACTTAACTTTTTGTACTTATGAGATTAATTATTGAATCTGATTATCAGAAAATGTCACAATGGGCTGCGGAACACGTGATTGAGCGTATCAACGCTTTCCAGCCCACCAAAGAGAAGCCGTTCGTGCTGGGTCTTCCTACCGGCTCTTCACCCGAGGGTATGTATGCTTGCTTGGTCAAGGCTAACAAAGAGGGACGCGTATCGTTCAAGAACGTGCTGACGTTCAACATGGACGAGTATGTCAACCTGCCGGAAGACCATCCTGAGAGTTACCACTCTTTCATGGCACGCAACTTGTTCGACCATATCGACTGTCCCAAGGAGAACATCCATATCCTCAACGGCAATGCCAAGGACTTGGCTGCTGAGTGTGCCCATTATGAGGAGATGATCCAGGAGGCTGGCGGCATCGACCTCTTCATCGGAGGTATCGGTCCTGACGGACACATCGCTTTCAACGAGCCGTACTCCAGTCTGACCAGCCGTACCCGTGTGAAGACACTGACGACAGACACCATCATCGCTAACTCTCGTTTCTTCGACAATGACGTGAACAAGGTGCCCAAACTCGCCCTGACCGTTGGTGTCGGTACGGTGATGGATGCCCGTGAGGTGATGATTCTCGTCAACGGACACCACAAGGCTCGTGCCCTGAAGGCTGCCGTCGAGGGTGCCGTGACGCATGAGTGGACGATCTCCGCCCTGCAGATGCACCAGCATGGCATCATCGTTGCCGACGAGCCTGCCACCGACGAACTGAAGGTCGCCACCTACAAGTACTTCAAGGATATTGAGAAGGACAACCTGCTGTAGATTTATTTACCTATCCACATAAAAAGGAGGGTGTGTCAAAATAGGCACATCCTCATTAATTATATATTACAGACCCTCAATCTCCTCCGTCGTCAGCGGTGTTGAATAGTTCTCTGTCATCGATGGTAGCATAGTCGTGAACCAAAACGTGTCGCATTCCTTGAACCACCTTCCAAGGAATCTTTGGGTGCGACTTTTTAAATGCCTTAGTCAGCATATAGGCAGCCTCACCCACCACCTCAATATTCTTCATTACCGAATAGTAAGTGCGTTTGTCGGCAATCAGCGCTTCGAGTGAATAACCCTCTATGAGCATTGTCACGTTAGTGGAATACTCAATGATGTCCTCCAATCGTCCCTTATCCCTCGCTCTTTCTCTCATAAATCAATATTTATCGCGGTTAGCGGTTTCTGCGGCATATGGACGGAGTGACCCTTCCACTACCAAATCAACTTCACGACCAAGCAATTCCTGCAAGTCCAATACATAATAAGGATCTATTGAGGGGCAACATGAAGATATTACATGTGATTTTTTAAATCGCGAAAAATCTGCAAATCTGCAAATAAAACGTGTAATAGTCTGGGTAACAGAGAAATGCGTATTTGCAGATTTTATGGCAGATTGGCAGATTTTCGCTCAATAATGGGATTTTTCATGTTATTGAGGCACTTTGAGCATGCATAACCTATGGGGTATAGACCTCAGCGCCTTATCCTTTTCGTTTTGTTCAATGCCTGGGATCAAAATGTGCTCTGTGGGCAACCACTAGGTTCCTACCGAGAAACCACTGGTTTCCTTACTGGAACCCATCGGTTTCCTACGTGGGAACCAGCCTTTTACTCCATTCGGTCTACTCTTTAGACCTATCCTGACTGCTCTTGACACCTATCCTGACAACTCATTAGCCCTTGCTTAGCATGGCAAGAAGATAAAGGAAGGTGTTAACATCCGTGGGATTTTTATTCTACAAAAGTTTGGTAGTTACAATTATAATGTGTACCTTTGACACCATCATACAATTAAGCAACCAAAACAAGGTGTTAAGATATGAGAACAAAACTACTATTACTATTGGCATGCTGTCCGCTGATGATGATGGCGGAAAGCAAGAATGTGAGTTCACCTGACGGCAAGACGGTCGTGGAGGTGAGAGTGGAGAATGGTAAAGCCACGTATGCGGTGACGTATGACGGGGTGGAGATGGTGCAACCCTCACGGCTGGGTCTCAAATCAAACTTCGGCGACTTCACGGAAGGGCTCTCCTACGTGTCGGACAAAGAGGACGTGGTGGAGAAACAGTATGACATCACACGCACCAAGACATCGCATGTCGACTTCAAAGCGAACCGTCTGGAGATGACGATCAAGAACGCCCACGGTCAGCAGATGGTGGTGACCTTCCTCGTTGCCGACCATGACATCGCCTTCCAGTATACCGTGCTTCGCCAATGGCGCAACGAGACGAGGAGCATCGTCATCGAGGAGGAGAAGACCGCTTTCCGACTGCCTGACGAGACGACGGCATTCCTCTCCCCACAGAGTGACGCTATGATCGGCTTCGCACAGACGAAACCCAGTTACGAGGAGGTGTACTCCGCTGACGCTCCCATGACACAGTCCTCACAATACGGACACGGTTATGTGTTCCCGGCACTCTTCCACGTAGGCAACAAGGGATGGGTGCTCATCAGTGAGACGGGTGTCACATCGGCATACGTAGGCTCGCATCTCAGCGACTACGACGAGAGTGAAGGCTATACCATCGCCTACCCCATGAAGGAGGAGAACAACGGTATCGGCTCCACCTCGGCAAGTATCGCACTGCCGGCAAGTACTCCTTGGCGTACCATCACCATCGGCAAGACCCTCAAACCCATCGTCGAGACAACAATCGCCTTCGATCCGCTGGAACCGCTTTACAAGTCTTCTGAGGACTATAAGCCGGGGCGCTACACATGGAGTTGGCTTATCTGGCAGGACGAGAGTTGTAATTACAATGATCAGGTGACCTTCATCGACCTTGCCGCTAAGATGGGATATGAGTATTGTCTGGTGGATGCCTGGTGGGACACGAATATCGGACGCGAGAAGATCGCTGAGTTGTCGAAGTATGCCCAGTCGAAGGGTGTCCATCTGCTATTATGGTATAACTCCAACGGTCATGCCAACAACGCGCCTCAGGGTCCCTTCAACTGCATGAACACGAATATCGCCCGTGAGCGGGAGATGGCATGGATGAAGAGCATCGGCATCAAGGGTATCAAGGTGGACTTCTTCGGAGGTGACAAGCAACAGACCATCGGACTCTATGAGGATATCCTCAGCGATGCCAACAAATACGGTTTGCAGGTGATCTTCCATGGCTGTACCCTGCCACGCGGATGGGAGCGTCTGTACCCCAACTATGTGGCAAGTGAGGCTGTGCTCGCCTCTGAGAACGTGTTCTTCGACGAGGGAGCCGCTATCCGTGAGCCCTTCGACCTCACGCTGCATCCCTTCTGCCGCAATGCTGTCGGCTCGATGGACTGGGGAGGTACTATCATGAACCGTTTTATGAGCAAGGACAACAAGAGTCGCCATCGCCGTAAGACAACGGATATGTTTGAGATTGCCTGTGCCATTACCGTCCAGACATCCGTCCAGTGTATGGCTGTCCAGCCTAACAACCTGAAGGAACTGCCTAAGACGGAACTCGACCTCCTCAAATCGCTGCCCACCACATGGGACGAGACCCGCTTTATCGACGGCTATCCCGGCAAGTATGTCATCCTCGCCCGCCGTCATGGTAACCAGTGGTATATCGCAGGACTGAATGGCGAGAAGACGCTGAGGAGACTGACCCTCCAGTTGCCGATGCTGAAAGGACAGACCGTCAGTTACTATACTGATAATATCAAGGGCTATGCGGAACTCAAGCAACTGAAAGTCGACAAGAAAGGACAAGCGAAAGTGGTGATGCAACCCAATGGCGGTATCATCCTGAAATAAACAAAGAAAGGACGGCATCTCACCGTCCTTTCTTCTTACATTATTCACTATTGTTTTAATTTAAAAGAATTCTCTATACTGCTTAACTCCGCGGAGAACGACTTGTCGACCTTCAGACGCTGCTCGATGGTGGAGCAACTGTGTATCACTGTCGAGTGATCACGACCGCCTATCAGTTGTCCGATACGGGAGGCAGGCATCTTCGTGTACTTCTGAGCCAAGTACATCGACACCTGACGCACAATGACATAGTCACGCTTACGGGACTTGCTGAACACGTTCTGCTGGGATACGTTATAGTGGTCACAGACACGCTCCAGGATATCATCTACCGTCAACGGCTTGTTGTCGACCTTCACGGCACGCTTGATGACACGCTCGGCAAGACGCATGTCCACATTACTGTTATAGACAATCGAGTAAGCCATCAGCGAGTTCACCACACCCTCCAAGTCACGGACAGAGCCATTAGCGGTCTCTGCGATAAACTGAATGACATCCTCTGGGATCTTCAAGCCGTCACGCTTACACTTGGCATGCAGGATATCCACACACAGTTGCACATTAGGTTTCTCCAACTCAGCAATCAGTCCACAGGCAAAACGGGTCAGCAGACGGTCCTTCATACCCTGCAAGTCCACAGGTGGACGGTCGCTGGCAAGAATGATCTGCTTGCCATTGCGGAACAAGTGGTTGAAGATATGGAAGAAGGTGTCCAGCGTCTTAGGTGCTGTCGCCCACTCCTGGATATCATCGACTATCAGGACATCAATGGTCTGATAGAAGTGGATGAAGTCATTGACACTGTTCTGGCGCGTGGCATCAGAGAACTGCACCTGGAAGAGACGAGCCGACACATAGAGCACACGCTTCTGTGGATACATCTCCTTGCACCTCACACCGATAGCATTGATAAGGTGTGTCTTACCACAACCTGAGGGTCCAAACACAAAGAAGGGATTGAACGTCGACTTACCCGGATGCTCTGCGATAGAGAGTCCTACGGTACGCGGCAACTTATTGCTGTCGCCCTCAATGAAGGTCTGGAAGGTCTTGTGAATATCCAACTGCGGATTGAGATCCTGCGGAACTGCGGCATCCAGTGTCGTAGGCGCCTTGTTGCCACGAGTAGTCTCCTGAGGACGCTCGATATTGACAGGCTCACTACCCTCTTCCTCTACAGTCAGTCGATGCGCCTTGTCCACCACAATACGATAGTTGAGTTGGACATTCTTTCCAAAGCAGCGGCATAACACCTTACTTAATAACGTCACATAGTATTGCTCCAGATACTCATACACATAGCGACTGGGCACCTGTATGAGTAGCGTCTGCTTCTCCGCATCGTATTTCTCGAATACGATGGGCGCAAACCATGTTTTATATTGCTGCTCTGTGACGTTCTCCCTAATGAGATGAAGGCAGTCGCCCCAAAGCGCCTTTGGAGTTTTTTCCATGCGGCGTTATACTTATTTATTATTAAAACTAACCTTGTTAAAGAATATAGTTTTCGTTTCCGATTGCAAAGTTCGTACTTTTTTTTGATATATGCAAATTCGCATTTATTCTCGCAAATTATCCGATACCACGTAACTTACTTATTTATGGGAGGTTAGGGAACATTTAAAAGAATTAAAGATTTTTCCCTATTGTCAAATTACAAGTTTCTGCCTATCAGCAACTTATAAAAAACCGCACACTGGACATGCCGTGTGCGGTATTATTTCTTTTCACTTCCCCAAACATTACTAATATCAAGGAGTTCCGAAAGGCTAGTGGAAATTTTTACAACCCGCCTCTCCTATTTAGACAAAATAAAAATTAGACTTTGCTTTACTTGTCTTTTTTACCGAAAACCGAGAAGTGCACATAGCGTTTCGGATGGGCTTTCAGGTCACGAAGCAGTGAGTCCGCATCGGCAGCCGTGGCACTCAAGTTCCAATAGAGGCTGGGATCACGCATCAGCAAGCCCAAGGTTCCCTCATTACTATTGAGTTTACGGGTCATCTCCTCCACATTGGCAAGAGTCTGGTTGACCTTCGCCGTCATCGCGGCAACGTCAACAGCCGTAAGATTCGCAGTCAGTTGCTGAGTATTGTCCAATACACCATCCGCTTTCTTCAACATCGAAGGTACTTCATTTCCCAGACTTGCCGAGAGTCTGCGCAAGTCATTACTCGTCTGATTCAGATTCGCTGTCATGCCTTCCACATTACGTAGGGTATTACGAAGTGCAGGGTCAGCCAGCAACAAGTTCAGGTTGGTCAGAATGGAGTCCAGTTTCGGCATCATCTTCTCAACGGCAGGTACCAGTTCCGCAGCCTTGCCCATCATACCTTTCTCTATCATGCCTGGGATGGTGTCGCCAAATGCGATAAACTTCAAGGGGTTGTCTGACAACACCAGGTTAATCTTGATATTACCAAGAAGGTCGCTCGACAACTCCGCATGAGAACCTACGGGGATACGCATATTCTTGTCTACACCAATCTTCGCCACAATCTTTTTAGGGTTGTCGTAGTCATAGACGATATTCTCTACCACTCCGACCTTAAAACCATTGGCATAGACAGGAGAGGAATTGGACATACCACTGACATCCTCAAAGGCAAGACAATAAGTATTGTTTGAGGAGAAGAGACTCAATCCCTTAAGAAAATTCAAACCAAAGTAAAGCACAACTAATGCAATAATGGCAACAAGGGCTATCTGTACTTCTTTTGTAAATTTCATATCTCTTATTCTTTTGTTTTCTTATTAGAGCGGAACTCACGGATGGCAGTGCGTGTGTCCACCTTCTGCCCACCCCTAAAGGCAATAACGAAAGCCTCTGGGAAGTTGCCCACCAGACGCTCACGTATCTTGGCTATCTCATCATAATCCTCAGACTCGCCAACCGTATATTTATAGAAACCACCTTCCTCATAATATTTCGCCTCCTGCCCGTAAAGTTTCGACTTTCCGATTCTCTTCCGGGAGGCACTTGCCATGATCTGTACCTTGAAGATCAACGTGGAGTCTTGGGACTGCACCTGTGCTTGTTCCTCCTTGACAACCTCCACATTCACAGGCGGGACAGCAGGCTCTTTCTGTATCTTCACAGGAACTGTCGTCTTCACCGTCTCTGGCTGTTCCTCCTGTGGGACGACAGAAGGGATATTGATGTCTTCCTTCTGCTCTGCCTGATAAGGAACGGTAATACGGCCATCATACTTACGCTTATAATCGAGGAATGCCTGATAGATACCGTACCCCAGACGGTCAATACCATCCTTGCTGTTCAGCATCTGCTCCTCATCAGAGGTTGTGATAAAGCCCAACTCTATCAGACAACTCGGCATAGAGGTCTCACGCAGTACCAGGAATCCAGCCTGTTTCACCCCCTTGTCAGGACGACGGGCAGCGGCACAGACCCGTTTCTGTACGAATTTGGCAAGTTCCACACTCTGCGCCATATTCTTGTCCTGCATGAACTCAAACATGATATAACTCTCACTGGAGTTGGGGTCGAATCCCTCATAACGCTGTTTATAGTCTTTCTCTATCAGGATAACAGAGTTCTCACGCTTAGCCACCTCTAAGTTCGAACCTGCACGATGCATTCCCAACGTATACGTCTCCAGCCCTCTGGCTATTCGTCCACGAGGCAGTGCATTGGTATGTATGGACACAAAGAGATCTGCCTTATTTCTGTTGGCGATGTCAGCACGAGTATGCAAGGGGATAAACACGTCTGTCTTACGAGTATAGATGACTTTCACGTCTGGACAGTTGTTCTCCACATAGCGTCCAAAGGCAAGCGCCACATTTAGGTTGATATTCTTCTCCTTGGAGAATGACCCTAAAGCACCTGCGTCATGTCCTCCATGACCAGCGTCAATCACCAGTGTAAACTTCTTGTTTGCAGCCATAGAGACTACTGCAAACACCATTGTTACCCATATTAAAACTAATATCCTATTCTTCTTCATTTCTTTTCAAGGTGCAAAATTACGCATTTTCCACGTAAAACCCCTACTTATTCCAGAGTTTTATCATTTATTAAATGTAACTCCACGCCAGCCCCCTCACAATCAGCCCCCATCGGAGGGTTCTGCTTCGTTAGTTCAAGGTCGATACTCCTCACATCAGGAAACTGTCTGAAAATAGCGTCGGCAATACGTCCTGCCACATGCTCCAGTAATGCAGAAGGTTTATCCATCTCCTCTTTAACGATACGACAGACCTCCGCATAGTTGAGGGTGTCCCCTACCTCGTCTGTACGCATCGCCTTAGAGAAGTCATAGCCGACACGAAGCGACAGGAGAAAGTCCGCCCCCACCCTCCTCTCTTGGGGCATCACCCCATGAAAGGCATGGAAACGGACTTCCTTCAGACAGATATAACTGGACACCATTCTCATCGTTTTATCCACATCTTGAGGAACCACAGTTCTTACATATCAGACAGCCTTCTTGGTAGACAAGGCTCTCACTGCCGCAGTTCGGACATTTTTGTCCCTTTGCCTCCGTACCGTCAAGGATATATTTCTTCAAGGCGCGCTCAACGCCGACCTTCCAAGTATTGATGCTTTCCGACTTCAACTGCAACGAACTGACAAGTTTGATGACATGGTCGATAGGCATCCGATAGCGTAACACACCTGAAATCAGTTTGGCATAGTTCCAATACTCAGGGTTGAACTTCTCGGACAGTCCCTCTACCGTAGTCTTGTAACCACGTTTGTTCTCAAACTGGAAGTCGTAACGACGGGTACCATCTTCATTCACCTGCTTGATAATCTTACCTTTGGTGACTGACTTAGGCAACAGAATACCCTCGTCATCATCCTGCAAACCAGTGAATATCTCATAGGGATATCCGTCAAGCAAACCAACGAAAGCAACCCATTTCTCCTTGTTGTTCTGGAAACGAACCACGTCACACTCCAGTTCCTTCGGACGAACCTCCGTAACCTCCGGATGCTTACAGGGTGCCTCAGGTTTTGTCTCCATATTGTTATCCTTAGTGGTATCCTCCTCTTTCTTTTCTTTCTTAGAGACAGACACCATTACTCCTGCACGGCTACCGTCACGATAGATAGTACATCCCTTGCAGCCCGAACGCCATGCCTCCACATAGAGACGGTTGACCAACGCCTCGTCGACATCATTGGGAAGATTGACCGTCACACTGATAGAGTGGTCAACCCACTTCTGGATAGCCCCCTGCATACGCACTTTCATCAGCCAGTCGACATCATTCGCTGTTGCTTTATAATAAGGTGACTTCGCTACCAACTCGTCAATCTCCTCTTGCGTATAACGCTGGGTAGTGTCCAGCCCGTTAACCTGCATCCATTTCAAGAATTTTGGATGGTAGACGATATACTCCTCAAAAGAGTCTCCTACTTCATCCACAAAGTCTACATGCACATCAGTATCATTGGGGTTCACCTTACGACGACGCTTATATACAGGCAAGAACACAGGCTCAATACCACTGGTGGTCTGTGTCATCAGAGAAGTTGTACCAGTAGGAGCAATCGTCAGACAAGCAATATTACGACGACCGAACTTCACCATATCCTGATAAAGTTGCTCGTCAGCAGCCTTCAAGCGCAAGATAAACGGATTCTGTGCCTCACGATTGGCATCAAACACCTCGAAGGCGCCACGTTCCTTTGCCATCTCCACACTGCTGCGATAGGCATTCAATGCGAGAGTCTTATGCACTTCTACAGAGAAATCTGTAGCCTCTTGTGTACCATAGCGCAAGCCCATAGCGGCAATCATATCGCCCTCGGCAGTGATACCCACTCCCGTACGACGGCCCATTCCACTCTTCCTCTGTATCTTCTCCCACAAGTGACGCTCGGCACCCTTTACCTCCATTGACTGCGGATCACTGTCAATCTTCTTCAGAATCAAGTCTATCTTTTCCAGTTCCAGATCTACAATGTCATCCATCAGACGCTGTGCTATAGCGACATGTTGCTTGAAAAGGTCATGATTGAAATACGCTTCCTTGGTAAAAGGCTTTTCTACATAAGAATAGAGATTAATACTCAACAGACGACAAGAGTCATAAGGACAGAGAGGTATCTCACCACAGGGGTTAGTAGACACTGTACGGAAGCCCAGATCGGCATAGCAGTCGGGAATACTCTCACGAAGGATAGTATCCCAGAACAGCACGCCAGGTTCCGCACTCTTCCATGCGTTATGCACAATCTTCTCCCAAAGTTCTTTTGCGGAGATCTCCTTCCTCCACTCAGGGTCTTTGCTATCAATAGGGAACTGCTGAACATAGGGTTGATCGTTAACTGCCGCCTCCATAAAAGCATCATCGATTTTCACACTGACATTAGCGCCAGTGACCCTTCCTTCTGTCATCTTCGCATCAATAAATGCCTCTGAGTCCGGGTGCTTGATACTAACAGACAGCATCAGGGCTCCACGACGACCGTCTTGGGCAACTTCGCGTGTACTATTACTATAACGCTCCATAAAAGGAACCAAACCTGTGGAAGTCAATGCGGAGTTATTCACAGGCGAGCCTTTCGGACGGATATGACTGAGGTCATGTCCCACACCACCACGGCGTTTCATCAACTGTACCTGTTCCTCGTCTATGCGCATCACTGCGCCATAAGAGTCTGCGTCACCATCCAGACCTATCACAAAGCAGTTACTCAGTGAGGCGATTTGATAGTTATTGCCGATACCTGTCATCGGACTGCCTGCCGGCACGATATAACGGAAGTGGTCAAGCAATTCGAAAATCTTCTGGGCAGACAACGGATTCTTGTACTTTTGCTCTATACGGGCAATCTCGTTGGCGATACGCCAGTGCATCTGCTCAGGCGATTTCTCATAGATATTACCAAACGAGTCTTTCATCGCATACTTGTTTACCCAAACACGGGCAGCAAGTTCGTCACCGCCAAAATAGGCCAAAGAGGCTTCAAACGCCTCATCGTACGTGTATGTTTCTTTCGATTCCATGTTTAGTTATTGACTAATTTGGTGCAAAGATAATAACTTTATATGATATATCAAATTATATTTCGGAAAACTTTTCAGAAACTTTAGGACGAAAAGTTTTCCAGTTTGGGAAACTTTATGTACTTTTGCACTATGAAGAATCTATCCACACGGCGAACAATTCGCCAATACAGCAACAAGGAAGTAAGTCAAGAACTCCTTAATCGTCTCTTGTCTGAGGCAAGTCGTACACAGACCATGGGCAACCTCCAACTATACAGTGTGGTGGTCACTCGCTCGGACGAGATGAAACAAAAACTGGCACCTGCCCATTTCAACCAACCGATGGTGACACAGGCTCCCGTAGTGTTGACGATATGCGCTGACTTCAACCGCACCTCCACATGGGCTCGTTGTAGAAACGCAGAACCTGGCTATGACAACTTCCTCAGTTTTATCAATGCGGCAACGGATGCCCTGCTCTACACACAGACGCTCTGTAACCTGATGGATGAGGAGGGACTGGGCTATTGCTACTTAGGGACTACCGTCTATATGCCCCAGCAGATTATCGATATCCTGGAACTGCCCCGGCTCACCATGCCAGTAGCCACACTGACCGTTGGATGGCCTGCCGAGGAACCGCCACAGAGTGACCGTCTGCCACTGGAGAGTTTCGTCCACGAAGAGACCTACACCGACTATCTGGCGATGGACATTGACAAATACTATGAGACCAAGGAGCACCTGCCAGAGAACTTGGAGTTCGTACGTATCAACCAAAAAGAGACCCTCGCTCAGATCTTCACGGACATCCGTTATACACGGAAGGATAATGAAGCTATGAGCGAGGGACTGATAGACACCCTCAAACGACAGGGGTTCCTGCCTTGGACGGTCAGAGGATATTAGTCATTTAAAAAAATAGCCTTCCCTTTTTCGGAGAAGGCTATTTTCTTATTATTATTCCACGATAATGGGCTTGTACTTTGGAACAAGCGCCTTCATGATACACCAGCCAATCAGGTATGCCACTGCACAGATGCAGAACACCACCATGTAAGCGGCAGGCTTTCCCTCGAAACCGAAGAATGTGAAAGCAGATCCCTGAGCAGCTGCCCAGTCGAAGAACTTACCGCTACCGAGGTTGATACTCATAGAACCCAGACCACCTGCCATCGTTCCTAAACCGACGATGGTACCGATAGTAGACTTGGGGAACATATCACCAATGGTGGAGAAGAGGTTTGCTGACCAAGCCTGATGACCAGCACCGAGCAGACCGATCAGGATAGCGGGCCACCATGCGCTATAGGCTCCCATAGGCTGTGCGAAAAGACCCAATACAGGGAAGCATGCGAAGATAAACATGGCACGCATACGCCCCAGATAGGGGTTCATTCCCTTCTTGTCGACGAAATAGGTAGGCAGATAACCACCACCGATGGAGAGAATCGTCACAATGGCATAGAGGGTGAAGATCAGTGCGATACCCATCGCAGAGTCTGACGTGTAACCATACTGGTCTGAGAAGTAAGCAGGAGCCCAGAACAGGAAGAACCACCATACACCGTCCGTCATGAACTTACCGACGAGGAACGACCATGTCTGCTTGTAGGTGAAACACTTCAGGAACGGTATCGTCTTCTCCTCCTTCACGGCATCACGGTTCTGAGCCTCAGCGATATCATTATCCTGCTCGATGTAGTTAAGCTCTGCCTGGTTGACACGTTTGTTCTGTGCGGGTTTCTCATAGAGCCACATCCACAGACCCATCCAGATGAAACCGAGGGCACCGATGATGATAAACGCCATTTCCCAACCCCAGGCACGAGCCAACAGGGGAATCGTTGCGGGAGCGGCAAGTGCACCAACGGAGGCACCACTATTGAAGATAGAGGTGGAGAACGCACGGTCTTTCTTGGGGAAATACTCCGCGGTAGCCTTGATGGCTGCAGGGAAGTTACCAGCCTCACCAACGGCAAGGATCAGACGACAGGAGAGGAACAGCCATACGGAGATGGTAGCGATGGCGACAGCAGCATCAGAGCCTGCCTGTACGGCACGCAGTGCCTCGATAGAGTCGTACCCCTCAACAGTCATAGCCACCCAACCGCAACCGGCATGCAGCACAGCACCTAACGACCATACGAAGATAGCGATGAGGTAACCTTTCTTAGTGCCCATCCAGTCAATGAACTTTCCTGCGAAGAGGTTGGCGATAGCATAGAACAGTGAGAACAGACCTGTTATCGTACCGTAGTCACCATCTGTCCAGTGGAACTCTGGGGCAATGAAGTCCTTCCAAGTTAATGATAAGACCTGGCGGTCCATGTAGTTAATTGTCGTTGCCAGGAAGAGCAACGCACAGATGACCCAACGGAAGTTGGACATTTTAGTTGTTTGAATAGGAGTCATAATATTTATTGTTTTCTATATTTCGAGATGACGACTATTTGATGTCGATAACGGGGATATTATCCTTGTCGTTATAGTAGAGGTTCTCACCTGCCATACCCCAGATAAAGGTATAGTAATAGGTACCTGCGGCAGCATGCATGCTCCACTCCGGTGACATGATAGCCTGCTCGTTATGCAACCATACCACACGGCTCTCCTGAGGCTCGCCCATGATATGGGCAATGGTCTGCTCTTGGGGCAGGTTGAAATAGTAATATGCCTCGATACGACGACCGTGGGTATGAGGTGGCATCGTGTTCCACGCGGCACCCGGGTTGAGCTGTGTCAGACCAAGTTGCAGCTGGCAGGGACCTTCCTCCAGGACATCGTTGACAATCAACTTATACACCGTACGGTTGTTACACTCCTCCAGGGAGCCTACAGGTCCCCATACAGCAGCCTTCAGCGAGCCCTTACGACCGTCGAGGGTCACCCACTGTGTCTTATAGTGCTGATGAGCGGTGGCAGAGTTCAGATAGAACTTGGCAGGTTTGGCGGCATCCTTCGAGCGGAACAGCACCTCCTTGTTCACATCCTTGTCCTTACCGATATGTCCACGACCGATATAGAGAGCCTCTTTCGGTGCCAAGGCATACTCCTTACCGTCGACGATCACCACGCCGTCGCCCTGACCGCAGTTCACCACGCCCAGCTCACGGTTATAGAGGAAATACTTCTCCTTGATACCAGGGTCGACATCCAGTCCCAGTTCCAGGAAGTTCTCCAACTTGAGAGTCTTGGTAACAGGCATCGCACCACCGAAGATAAAACGGTCGTAGTGCGAATACGTCAGGTTAATCTCGTCAGCCACCATCACCTTCTCCATGACGAAGCGCTCACGCAAGGTCTTCGTATCGTAGTGCTTCACGTCCTCTGGATGACAGGCTGTCTGGAAACTCACTTTCTGTTGGCCATACACAGCCGTCATCATTCCCATAAGCATTAATGTCAAAATTGTCTTTTTCATATTTAATTTCTAATTTCTAATTCTTTTAGTCGCTTCGCTTTGTAAAAGCGTCTACGACGATTACCTAATTTCTAATTTTTTAATTCTCTGGCGGTTCCAAATGACCATCGCAATGGTGATGATAGTCAAGATACCGGCACCCACCCACTGGAGATTGTTGACACACTTGTAGATGACCCAGCCAAAGAGGGAGGATGCGAAGTCAAGGGCACCAGCCTGGAAGCCCTCGGGGATCTTGGCAGCAGGGTCCTGTGTCTGGGCATAGACGGTCTGGGCTGCCTGTGTGAAGGCAGGTGCCATGTCTGTGACAAACCAGAGACCAATACCTACGGCGACGATACCGACAATCAGGGTCTTCACCACATTACCTTTCGTGTAGGGCAGTACCATCACGAACACATAGAACATACCGGCAAGCGAGGCAAGGGGCAGGAACTCATTACCGGGCAGGGCGACAGCCATCAGCAGTGCCAGCGGTATCAGTATCAGGGAGGCGACAAGCGTGGTAGGATGTCCGATGACCAGTGCCGGTGACATACCGATATACACTTTCTTACCAGCCCATTTCTTCTGCACCACCTCCTGTGTCTTCTCTGCGATGGGTTTCAGTCCGTCGATGAAGAGTTTCGTGATACGAGGTATCAGTTCCATCACAGCACCCATCGTCACACCGAGGAACAGTACTTTCTTGATGTCCAGCTGTGCCACGGCACCGATCAGCGCACCGACGATAACACCCAGTACGATAGGCTCACCAAGCACACCGAACTTCTTCTTCAGTCCCTCCGCATCGATATCGAGTTTCGAGAAACCGGGAATCCTGTCCAGCAACCAGTTGATGCCGATGGCAAAAAGCGTAAAGCTCTGACAGAAGGGCTGTGGGATGGAGATACCGTCCATGTCCTCATAATAGCCCTGAAACTTATCTGCGGTCAGGTCTGCCATCACCAACGTGATGATATAGCAGACGATGGCGGCGAAGTAACCCCAGGCAAGACTCTCCCCCATCACGAAATAAGCGACGGCACCGATAAAGGCGAAATGCCAGTAGTTCCACAGGTCAATATTCACCGTGCGGGTACATCCTGTGATAAGCAACAGGAAGTTCACACCCAGACAGATAGGGATGATCAACGCCCCTACTGCCGTATTATAGGCAACGGCTGCCGCAGCGGGCCATCCCATGTCAAAGACTCCAAGTTGTAAATCATAGAGTTTGGAAATCTCACTCAGCGGTGAACCGAAATTAGTGGTCAGCAGGGCGGTCACGATACCGAGACCCACAAAACCGACACCCACGTAAAGACCTGACTTCAGCGACTTGCCGAACTTCATTCCGATGCACAGCCCGATAATGGTAAACAAAATCGGCATCATCACACTGGCACCAAGACTAATAATGTAACTAAAGACTTGTTCCATTGTTAAATTTCAAAATATCGATATTCGTTGTTTTAGTATAATCGTTTGCAAAGATACGAAATAGTGAGAAGAAAACCAAATAATATTTGGATTTTCTTACGAACACATGTACCAGTCCCCACTGTCTTCATTCGTCCCATGAAGGCGGCACATCCTCCCTTCGAAGGTATGGGCTTCGGAACAAAACAAGTTGTTTTGTTCTCATAGAAGGCATCCCTATCATTGATTAAGATCATCCTAATCGGAACAAAACAACTTGTTTTGTCAATGAAGAAATCAGGGGTGTTTTATACTGAAAGCACCTCTCCTTGTCACCGTTGCCACCTCGTTGTTACTCGCAACTACCTGATAACTAAATAGTTTTGCA
>DEJF01000001.1:0-10877 GCA_002353225.1 Prevotella sp. UBA2755
TCTATTTATTGGTTTTGGCTTTGATGCCAATGTGTTTTACTGCTTGTGGTGGTGATGATGATAGTGGTTCGTCAGGACCAGGCAGTAACGATATTGTGGGAACTTGGCAACTGATACGTAGCGAAGGATGGGAAGGTTCGTCTGACAATTCCTACGATGAAACCTATGGCGATACTGGTCCTATCATTATTTTCAATGCAGATGGAACTTATGCTTCTGGTGATAAACAAGGGAATTACACCTATGGTAATGGTGTCCTGACAATGGGTAATGCTACCATGAAGGCAACGGTCTCCGGGGATATACTGGTGATAGAGTCTTCTACAAAAACACGTTATGAGAAGAGTACGTTAAGGAGGGTTCGTCCTTCGTCAGGTTCCTCTGGCACGGACGATCCAAATCCTAACCCTGATGCTAATGTTGCAAATCTGGTAGGTCTTTGGGAGATGATACACATCAAAGGCTGGTCGGTTCTTGATGACGGTACAAAAAAGGATTTCGACATGGATGTTAATCCCTCTACTTTAAAGAAAGTTGAAGAGTTAGACGTTTGTGATTATGTCCGTTATCGCTTTACCGCCGACTATAAGTTTACTTGTTATGGTTATGCCAATGGCAACTGGGTTGAAGATAACGCAACGACC
The DNA here is from genome assembly GCA_002353225.1 of Prevotella sp. UBA2755. Taxonomy (GTDB): domain Bacteria; phylum Bacteroidota; class Bacteroidia; order Bacteroidales; family Bacteroidaceae; genus Prevotella. The sequence continues at coordinate 645 of DEJF01000001.1, forward strand.
TATAAATATAGTGGTGAAACCTTGACACTTGAGAACTATAATCCCAAACTGGTTGAAACACTTACTGTCGTCAGTGTGACGAAAGATCGTCTTGTCCTTTACGATCCAGGAGAAGGGGACTATGAACTTACCGTGACGATGAAAAGGGTAGAGTAGAGCAGCCTTGTTTGGCTCCAGTTGATACAAGTGCCACCGTTCTTAGAAGAGCGGTGGCATTTTTTGGGAAGCGATGGGTCAGAATGATTCACTTTGACAAGCGATGTCGTTGATGACACGATGATTCTTCACCTATGTAGAATCATATTCTTTTTTGCAACTTACTGGGATTCATTCTCATATCCCAAAAAGCAGCAATGCGTAGAGTATTCCGAAGATCCGAATGACAAATATACTACATGTGATTTTGAAAATCGCAAAATATCTGCAAATCTGCAAATAATTCGTGTAAGTGAGTGGGTAACTGGTGGTTACGGATTTGCAGATTCTATGGCAGATTTGCAGATTTCTGTCCAAAAGTCTGCTTTTTTAAGATTAAAGCGCCGTTTTTGTATCGTCATACAAGCAGGCAGGACCGCCTGAACCCGTATTCCAGAACTCCCTTTGGATATAGTTAATGAGTAGTCCGAATGGAGTAAAAAGGCGGTTCCAACGGAGGAAACCGATGGTTTCCAGTAAGGAAACTACAGGTTTCTCGGTAGGAACCTAACGGTTGCCCACGGGGTTTACTGTGATCCCAGGCATCGGACTAAACGAAAAGGGTAAGGTGATGGCGTTCATCGCCTGCTTGGGTAAGGGGATAAGAGGAGGATAATACAGTCTTATAAGCGGTTCTCAAAAGTTTTCAAAGTGGAGATGCACACAAAAGAGAACCGTTTTTCTTGCATACTAACTAAATTTGTCTTACCTTTGCCGGTGAGAAATGAAAACCTCGACCTATAACATTATTAATATAATAGAAGAATGAAGAAATTTTTTATCCTTAGTGTGATGCTGACAGCAGCGATGGCTGCAAGTGCTCAAATGAAGATCGCCCCCAAGATGGAGAAGGGGATGACGAAAGTGTATAACGTTGTTGCCACCACGGCTGTCCCTGGACAGAAGGAGGTGAATATCACTACTGATCAGAAGATGACAGTGACAGAGGCTACTGCCGATGGTTATGTAGTGGACATTGAGACTACCGCGTTTAAGTCTGATGCTACCCCTGACAATATCGCCGGACAACTGCTGAGTGGTGCTGCTGAGATGATGACGAACCTCAATGTGCGTGTTGCCACCAATAAGGATGGTAAACCAGAGAAGATTGTCAACTATGATGAGTTGAAGCCGAGAATCGACAAGATGGCTGACCAGTTGGTGGAGAAGTTATATAAGGCTGTTCCCCAATTGTCACAGATGCTCCCCAAGGAGCCTTTGAAGCAGCAGTTGATGGAAGGTGTCACGGAAGAGAAGATACTGCAGGGCTTCCAGAATGCTACCAGTGTGATGGCTCTGAACGGCAAGACTGTGATGACAGGTGCTCAGGAAGACTATGTCAACGAGCAGGATATGAAGATGAAACGCATGTATTTCGTCAATGGCAAGAATATCGTGACTAACTCGTCAATGAATATGAGCAATGACGAACTGAAAGCGCTCATCATTGCTCAAGTGGAGAAGGCAGCACCCGATCAGGCTGATATGATCAAGCAGAACATTGACACGCTGATGAAAAGCGGGATGCTGAAGATGGATATGAAGGAGACCGCTACTTACGACTTACAGGATGACGGCTGGGTGAAGTCTGTTACTGTCGACACAACGGTGGAGACGATGGGGCAGACCATGAAAACACACTCTGTCACTACCTGTAAGTAAGCGTCCCTTAGAAGTCTACCTGTACTCCTACACCAAACACGCGGTTGGTGCGGGTGAAGGAATCCTTGACCTGGGGGTTGTCAGCATTCGTGCGGTCGTAGTCACCGTAGTATGTCTGGAAGTAAGCGGCCTTGACAGCCACCTTCTTGGACAACTTGTAACTGAAACCGAAACCAATGCTGTAACTGTTGACCACGAACGACATGTCGTTGATGTACTCATCGGTATTACCATAGCGGGTAATCTGTCCACCAGCGGAGAAAGTCAGGTTCTCTGTGGTGTCCCACTCAGCACCTAACAGAAACTCGTTGGTGTTATGTTTCAACAGGTCTTGCGACTGGTTATACCATGAGGCATCCTTGTCGAAGAAGTGGTGCCATCCTGCGTTGATGCGTACAATGTCGATAGGACTATATTGCACACCGATAGTCAGCAGGGCAGGCATGTCCTCATTGACTTTCTCACCGTCCCTGTATTTGTTGACTGCGTCGAGCGCACTTGCCTCGTTGACGGTAGACTCGTTCTTCATGCGAATCTGCGTGCGGAACTCATACTTGGCGGCAAAGTTGAACTTGCCGATCTTATAGTCAATACCTACGATAGGAGCAAAGCCGACACCAGCCTGGTTACACAGCAGGTTGACACCATCACCGTATTTCTGCAGGGGGGCTACCTGCTCACCATAGCCGGCGGCAGTGACAGCCTGAAGATAACTTCCAAAGTCAATGTAGCCATTGGCAGTCTTTACCTGTATGTTACTGATCTTTGCCTTGTAAGTGGCATCACCGTAGAGCATACGGAGACCACCATAGAGGGAGAGGTTAGGTGTGACCTTGCAGGCAGCGCCGATCTGTACACCATAATAATATTGGCGTCCTTTCATATAACCGTCCATATCGTAGCCTTGTGCGCCCATAGGTGCCAGCATTGCCGCGATGTTTCCAACTACGCTCTCGAAGGAGCCCAGTCCGTCATCAAACTCACAGGCGCCGCCACCTCCAGGTACTGACAGGTTTGCCTGAAGACTCCAGTTCTCCATGTTATAGGCAATCTGAACGGAAGGGATGATAGGAGCATCGGCAACACCCTCGAAAATCTTAGTGGGGCTGTTGGCATTATTCTTGCGTCCCATCTGAAATACGGGGTTTGTCGAAGTAATCGTACGTGTCTGGTGAGCATACTGCCAGTTGATACCGAGATGAAAGCCCTCAGGCATGAAAACAACACCGGCGGGGTTGCTATATACACCATCGAGTCCGATGGCAGCATCACGGGCGGGGTTTCTAAGGAAGTCGACACTCTGATTGGTGTTAGTGAGGATACCGCCTGCCCAGGCGCTTCCTGTAGTCATCATGAAAACAGCACATGCTATTAAACCTTTTCTCATTTTCTTTCTCTATTCGTTTTTTAATTTAATTTTTCTTAAATCGGCTGCAAAGGTATAATAAATGTTTATAGATTGTTCTGTAAACGCACACAGATTAAAGATTATTAACTAAATATTGCACATTTATTGCACAAAGTGTGCATTTTGTGCACAAAAGCGATGCACAAAACGTTATTAAATGCGCAATGTGTTTTAGTTATTTCTCCGAAGGATAACTGATGCGTGTATGATAGATGGTCTTCAATTTCTCGATGAGTACCGTCTTGGCATACTGGATGTCACGGAAAGTGATAGGACACTCTCGGAAGTAGCCCTCGCTGACCTGTGTGTCAATCAGACGGTTGACGAGGTCGCGGATAGCCTGCTCAGTGTATTCTGGCAGAGAGCGTGATGCTGCCTCTACCGTGTCAGCCATCATCAGGATAGCCTGTTCACGGGTGAACGGGTTAGGTCCTGGATAGGTAAACAGCAGGTCGTCAACAGGCTCATCGGGATGCTCCTTATGATATTTGATATAGAAGAACTTCGCCTTGCCCTGTCCGTGGTGGGTAGAGATGAAGTCGCGGATCTCCTTGGGGAGGTTGTATTTGTCCGCCATCTTCTGTCCTTCCGTCACATGACTGATGATCATCTGTGCACTCTCTATTTCCGTCAGCATCTCATGAGGGTTAATGCCCGACTGGTTTTCGGTAAAATAGATAGGATTCGTCAGTTTACCGATGTCATGATAGAGGGCGCCAGTACGTACCAGTTGAGCCTCAGCCCCAATCTTATTGGCTATCTCACCAGCCAGATTAGCCACCTGAATAGAGTGGTTGAAGGTGCCAGGGGCTATCTCGCTCATCTGGCGTAACAACTGGTTATTGGTGTTAGATAACTCGATTAGCGTGATGTCGCTGGTGAAGCCGAACGCCTTCTCGATGAGGTAGAGGAGAGGATAGGCAAACAACAGGGCGACAGCATTAACAATCAGGTAGTTGTAAGTGCTATAATCTATCTTTGACAACGAGTCTGTGCGCATCCAGTCGAACGACAGGTTGACAGCCATCATGGCAATGGTGATGAAGATAGCGGTCTTGAACAACTGGGAACGTTGGGATAACTCCCTCAGAGAATTGATAGCCATCAGTCCACCCACAGTCTCGACCACGACGAATTCGAAGGAGTGTACGAGCATGACGGCACAGATAAGCACCATCGTGACATGTGCCATGAAGGCAGTACGGGAGTCCATGAACACACGGGCGAAGATCGGTACCATAGCGTATGGCAGGATGTACACATGAATAAAGGTGTTGCGCATGAAGAGTGCCGTCAGGATGGCGAAGAGCGTGATCAGCGCATAAATCATCATGATCTTCCTCGACTTCACCAGATATTCATTGCGATACAGACTCAGGTAGAAGGTGAAGGCGAAGATAAGGATAGAGACATAGAGAATCTGTCCGAGAAGCGCGAACTGGTTTTGTGTGTCGTCCTGATGAAGTCGCTCGTTCTCTTTCATAAACGACTCCATGGTACGGTATGTCTTGTCAGTGACGATCTCGCCTCGTCCCACGATCTTCTGTCCTTTCTGTACCACACCGCTTGCCAGTGCGATACTTGACATCAGGTCATTGATGCTGGTCTCGCTTCTCTCCTTATCATAAATCAGGTTAGGTGTGATATAGTCATTTAGGTTGCATTTCTGAAGGATAGGACGCTGCAGGGCAAGAGCCTCGTCATGGAACAGTTGTTCGTAGGCAGTCTTTGCCGAATACACCTCCATGATGGAAATGCTGTTAGCCTGTTTGCCGCTGACGACACGTATCATCCTTGCCGTGTCAGCGCGCAACTCCGAGTACTCTGTGGGTGACATGATACCCTGTTGGTACAGGCTGTGCAGACGGTTGGTGATAATCATGATGTATTCCTCTCCCAGTCCTGGAATACCTTCCGCATAGTCTTTCTTGAACTTGCTGACCATCTGAGCCTCCTTGTCTTGGTTGAACTGGTAGTAAGGCTCATAGGATTTCATCAGACTGTCTTTCTCAGCACGGATAGCCTCGTCAGACTTATAGACGGGGAAGTCAAAGGGTGCCGTGAAGTCGGCATACTTCCATGGCTTGCCTTTCTCGATATGGAAATAACTACGATTGTCGTGGGGCATTGCCCACACAATCAGTCCGATAGACAGGATAATCAGCACGGCGCGCATCACGTAGTTACGCCATGTCTGTTCCTCTTTAATATTGAAGTTCGTGTTCATCTCTGAATGCAAAGATACGATTAAGTGAGCAAAAAACCAAGAAAATCTTGAGTTTTTTCGAGCGTGAGTATCTTCGGGACCTTTCTCAAAGATACGATTAAGTGAGCAAAAAACCAAGAAAATCTTGAGTTTTTTCGAGCGTGAGTATCTTAGAAACTCGTTTCAAAGATGCGGAAAATAACAGAAAATGTCTTATATATCAAAAAAAATGTGTAAATTTGCACCAATTTTTAAATGATACCATTAGAATAATATGGCAGATAGAAGAGTAAGGGTGCGTTTCGCCCCGAGTCCCACGGGTGCTTTGCATATCGGAGGAGTACGTACGGCATTGTATAATTATTTGTTCGCACGTCAGCATGGTGGTGATTTGGTGTTCCGTATCGAGGATACAGACTCCAACCGTTTCGTACCAGGTGCTGAGGAATATATCATCGAGTCTTTCAAGTGGCTGGGTATTCAGTTTGACGAGGGTGTCTCCTTCGGAGGTGACAAAGGTCCCTACCGTCAGAGTGAGCGTCGTGATATCTATAAGAAATATGTCAAGCAGTTGTTAGATGCAGGCAAGGCATATATCGCTTTCGACACACCTCAGGAGTTGGAGGCTAAGCGTGCAGAGATACAGAACTTCCAGTACGACTGTCACACTCGTCAGCAGATGTGTAACTCGCTGACCTTGTCGCAAGAGGAGGTAGACCAGCGGATAGCCGACGGCAAACAGTATGTGGTTCGCTTCAAGGTAGAGCCCGGTGAGGAGATTCTTGTCAACGACCTGATTCGTGGTGAGGTGCGTGTGAAGAGTGATATTGTAGACGACAAGGTGCTGTATAAGAGTGCCGACGAGTTGCCGACCTATCATCTTGCCAATATCGTGGATGACCACCTGATGGAGATCTCCCATGTGATCCGTGGTGAGGAGTGGTTGCCCTCCGCTCCCCTGCATGTGATGCTCTATCGTGCCTTTGGCTGGGAGGATACCATGCCGCAGTTTGCTCATCTGCCCTTGCTCTTGAAACCAGACGGAAAGGGTAAGTTGTCGAAGCGTGACGGTGACCGTTTAGGTTTCCCCGTATTCCCCTTACAATGGAAAGACCCCAAGACGGGTGAGGTGTCACGTGGCTATCGTGAGGACGGTTATTTCCCAGAGGCAGTCATCAACTTCCTTGCCCTGTTAGGATGGAATCCTGGTACGGAACAGGAGTTGTTTACCTTGGAAGAGTTAGTACCGTTGTTCGATATCTCGAAGTGTTCGAAGGCAGGAGCCAAATTCGCCTACGATAAAGGAATCTGGTTTAACCATGAGTATATCCTGAAGAAATCAGCCGAGGAGATTGCCACCTTGTTTGAGCCCATCTGTCGTGAGCATGGTGTGAAGGACTCCTCTGAGCGTATCCTGCAGGTCGTTGCCATGATGAAAGACCGTGTGTCCTTCGTCAAAGAGTTATGGCCTCTCTGCTCGTTCTTCTTCGAGGCTCCAACGGAGTATGACGAGAAGACAGCGAAGAAACGTTGGAAGGAAGACTCGGCACAACAGTTGACAGAGTTGATAGGAGTATTGGAGGGTATTGATGATTTCTCTTTGGAGAACCAAGAGCAAATTGTTCATCAGTGGATAGAGCAGAAAGAGTACAAACTCGGAAACATCATGAATGCGTGGCGTCTGACGTTGGTTGGCGAGGGCAAGGGACCAGGTATGTTCGACATCTCTGCTTTCTTAGGTAAGGAAGAGACAATCCAGCGAATGAAACGTGCCATCGAAATATTAGGCTGAGCATGTACAACCTCGGAATATATCTCTACCTGATAGGTGTAGCCATCGTAAGTCGCTTTAGCGATAAGGTGCGGAAGATGTGGCGTGGAGAGCGTGACGCGATCCGTGTGCTGAGGGAGAACGTCGACCCCAAGGCGCAGTATGTGTGGTTTCATGCCGCCTCCTTAGGAGAGTTTGAGCAAGGTCGCCCCTTGATGGAGCAGTTGCGCAAGGAGCATCCGGAGTACAAGATACTGTTGACATTCTTCTCGCCCTCAGGTTATGAGGTCCGTAAGAATTATGAGGGAGCGGATATCATCTGTTACCTGCCATTGGATACCATCACCAACGCACGTCGTTTCCTGCGTACCATCCGTCCTGTGATGGCGTTCTTCATCAAGTACGAGTTCTGGTATAATTACCTGCATATCCTGAAGCACCGTCAGGTGCCTGTATATAGTGTGAGCAGTATCTTCCGTCCCGACCAGATATTCTTCAAGTGGTATGGACGTCAGTATGCTCATGTGCTGAAGTGCTTCACCCATTTCTATGTGCAGAATCAGGTGAGCAAAGACTTGCTTGCCAAGATTGGAATCAACGATGTCTCTATTGTCGGGGATACCCGTTTCGATCGTGTACTACAGATCAAGGAGGCTGCCAAGCAGTTGCCTGTGGTGGAGCGTTTCGTGAAAGACCATAAAGTGTTTATTGCCGGCAGCAGTTGGCAACCAGACGAGGATATCTTCATTCCCTATATGAATGCGCATCCAGACTGGAAGATGATTCTTGCCCCTCATGTGATTGGGGAGGATCACCTGCAGCAGATTATGAAGAAGTTGGAGGGACGCAAGGTGGTTCGCTATACGGAACTCGCTGAGCACTCTGATCCATCTGATGCTGATGTCTTGATCATCGACTGTTTCGGCTTGCTCTCCAGCATCTACCATTATGGGGATGTCGCTTATATTGGTGGAGGCTTTGGTGTGGGTATCCATAACACGTTAGAGGCAGCCGTATGGGATATGCCCGTTATCTTTGGTCCTAACAACGAAAGGTTCCAAGAGGCACAAGGGTTGAAGGCTTGTGGTGGAGGTCTGGAGATCAAGGATGCTGCCGACTTCGAGTCTGTCATGCAGCGTTTTATCAGTAGTGACGAGGCGATTGCTGAGGCTGGTAAGAAGGCAGGTGCTTTTGTGGAGCAGATGACAGGTGCCACCAAAAAGATACTTTCAGAAGTAAAATTGTAAGTGAGATGGCTTTAATCAAATCATATCGTGGTCTGACTCCTACATGGGGAAAGGACTGTTATTTTAGTGAGAACGCCACCATCGTGGGTGATGTGACGATGGGTGACGAGTGTTCTGTGTGGTTTAATGCGGTGGTGCGTGGTGACGTGGCTCCTATCACGATAGGCAACTGTACCAATGTGCAGGACGGCTCTTGCATCCATGTGACTCATGAGACAGGACCTACGCATATCGGCAACTATGTGACGATCGGACATAACGTGACCGTCCATGCCTGTACGATTCACGACCATGCCCTGATTGGTATGGGTGCGACGTTGCTGGACGGTTGTGAGGTGGGTGAGGGAGCCATCGTAGCGGCTGGTGCCTTGGTACTGCAGAACACGAAGATCGGACCTAACGAGATATGGGGTGGGGTACCTGCCAAGTATATCAAGCCCACCCGTCCTGGTCAGACAGACAATGCGGAGCACTATGTCGCCTACTCGAAATTCTACATGGATGAGAATCCCGAGTGCCGTTTTACTGGTGAGAAATAGTCGCTACGATATATTCTGAGCGGGTTCCGATGCGGAACTTACCACCCCAGATACCGATTCCCGAACTGACATAATATTGTGTGTCACCTCTTTGGTGGGCACCAAAGGCACATTCATAGATACTCTCTGTGACCCATGAGATGGGCCATACCTGTCCGTGATGGGTATGACCACTGAACTGGAAGTCTATTTTCTGTCGCTCTGCCTGCTCCAAGTGATAGGGCTGGTGGTCGAGCAATATCGTGAATTTCGAGCGGTCGGCTTGCTTCATGATATCTGCTAAGGTCTTGCGATGCTGGTTGGTACGGTCGTCACGACCTACGATACAGAGGTCGCCGACTGTCGCACAACGGTCTTGCAGGAGGTGGATGCCAGCCTGCTCGTAGAATTCCTGGGCATCAGGCTCCCCACTATAGTACTCGTGATTGCCCAAGCACGCATAGACAGGGGCGTTGAGCCGTTGGAACTCCTCAAACATTCTCTCCTCTTTCAAGGGTCGTATACTCATATCGATGATGTCACCTGCTATCAGAATCGCATCAGCATGCTCCTCATTGATCATGTCCACCCAGCGGTGCAGTTCCTCCCGACGGTTATGGTAACCTAAGTGCAGGTCGCTCATCATGACGAGTTTCAAGGGCTTTGCCATCTGCTTCTCTGTTGTCAACTGGATATCCTCACGATACTTATGCTTGTAGTGGAAATAGCCATAGGTGAAGACTACCGTCATGAGAACGACGATACCTATTGCTGTCGCCCAGTTATTATATAATAAGGTACGCGGGAGGAGACGGACGAGTCTTCCAAGGTCGAGCACCAGGAAGAGGATAAACAGATAGAGCAGGATGATGAGACTTGAGTTCGCCACCTCGTAGCAGAAGATGGCAGCAGGCATGGGCATGCCGTCTGTCGAACGCGAGAAGTTGGCGAAGGTGAGCAGAAAACACCCTATCATCACGATGATGACCACCGTTTTACATACGGCAGACAAGGGGAGCAGGCACCAGATGTGCCAGCCGATATAAGCAAGGGCAAGCAGCGGCAGCCCCATAAATAGTAACATCCACATAGATTTCATGTTATGATTTTGCGTGCAAAGATACGATAATTGTCGCTTACTATGAGGATAACCATGCTACATTTTATACTTTTTTATCTGTTGACTTAGAGTCGGCGATTCCCAGATAGTTTCCTACCGACAAACT
>DEJF01000001.1:11029-11576 GCA_002353225.1 Prevotella sp. UBA2755
GACAAGGAAAGGTGCTTTCGGTGTAAAACACTCATGATTTCTCCATGAACAAAACAAGTTGTTTTGTTCCGATAAGGATGATCTTAATCGATGATAGGGATGCCTTCTATGAGAACAAAACAACTTGTTTTGTTCCGAAGCCCATACCTCCTGCCTGTGAAGGAGCCGCTTCCTATGTGTGAAGGCGGCACCCTCGAGATCGAAGGCGCCGCCTACGAAAGACGAAGGTTCGGGCTCGCAACCCGTCACACTAAGGTATGGACATCGGGGGTTGAGCGTATCCGCCGTTTTCCCCCCTATTTAGCGGCAACGAAAAAAGGCGCTCGCACGACTGCGAACGCCTTTGTTTCTATCGAAAGTGACAACTCGATTACAGGTTCGGGTTAATCTTGCTCCACTCAGAAACGGGAGGAACGATGTTCAACGTAACCAACTCGTCACGCATCTTGCAGAGGTGCTCGTAACTCTGGTCGAGTTTAGCATTCTCCTCAGCAGTACCCTGTGGAACCTCAAACTTAGCACCCTCAGCAGTCATGGTGGTCTTCAT
>DEJF01000001.1:11660-16744 GCA_002353225.1 Prevotella sp. UBA2755
GAGGGGCTCTGGAAAGAACTGCGTCCACGGAGTTCGATGATCTTGGCACCACCCTTCGTCACGTCCACCTTCATCTGCTCCCACTCCTCAGCGGGGAACTCAGCAGTGCCGATGATGTCAGTCAGTTTGCGACCCTTGATCTCTACATGGCTGCCGAATACTGCCATCTGCTCACCATGTCCACCGTATGTAGCACAACCGGTGATCTCATTCTGCATCACACCAAACTTCTTGGCAAGGGCAGACTGCAGGCGAGTGGTATCCAGACCAGCGAGAGTGGTTACCTGTCCTGGTTTCAGACCAGAGTACAGCAAAGTAACCAGACCAGTCAGGTCAGCAGGGTTGAAGATAATCACCACGTGCTTGACATCTGGGCAATACTTCTTGATGTTCTGTCCCAGTTCCTCAGCAATCTTACAGTTGCCGGCAAGCAGGTCCTCACGGGTCATACCAGCCTTACGGGGAGCACCACCAGAAGAGATGATGTACTTAGCGTTCTTGAAAGCCTCCTCAGCATCAGTGGTGGCAACGATGTTCACATTGTCAAAACCACTCTGGCGCATCTCCTCTGCCACACCTTCTGGAGAGAATACGTCATAAAGACAAATCTCACTTGTCAGACCCATCATGAGTGCCGACTGTGCCATGTTTGAACCAATCATACCGGCAGCGCCGACGATGGTCAGTTTCTCGTTTGTTAAAAATGCCATAGTTTTATTACTTACGTTTTAATTGTTCTTGAATGGTTGCAAAGTTACAAATATTTTTTAATTCTTAATTCTCAAAACTCAATTAAATATGTTATTTATTCTGAAAACTATGGGCTTTGCTAACTCTGTGTGGCAAATTTTGTATTATCTTTGCTCCCATGAAACAAATAGAGGAACGATTGGCATGGTTAAGGGAAGAACTACAAAGGGAGCATTTGAGTGCTTTCATCTTCCCAACGACAGACCCGCATAACAGCGAGTATACGGCTGACCATTGGAAGGGTCGCGAGTGGATCAGTGGGTTTACAGGATCGGCAGGTACTGCTGTGGTGACCCTCAAGAGTGCGGCATTATGGACGGACTCGCGTTATTTCATCCAAGCGGCAGAGCAACTTAAAGGGACGGAGTTCCAACTGATGAAACTCAAGGTGGCTGGTACTCCTACCATCGCAGAGTGGTTGGGACGTGAGTTGACGGATATGTCTGATAAGGAGATCGGAGTCGACGGCATGCTGACTTCCGTGTCTGATATGGAGCAACTGAAAGAGGAACTGAAACGTCGTGGGGGTATCACCGTACGTACTAACTTCGATCCTCTGACGAGGATATGGAAAGACCGTCCTGCCATCCCCCAGAATCAGGTGGAGATACAACCGTTGGAGTTTGCTGGCGAAGAGACAAGGTCGAAACTGACACGTATCCGTCAAGCGTTGCATGAGCAGCATGCTGACGGAATGCTGGTGTCCGCATTGGATGATATCGCTTGGACACTGAACCTGCGAGGCTCGGATGTGCATTGTAACCCCGTCTTTGTGTCGTATCTGCTTATCGCCTCGGATCAAGCGACCTTATTTATAAATAAGGAGAAGGTGAGCGGAGAGGTGCGGCAATACCTGAAAGAGCAGGGTGTGGAAGTGGCTGACTATGCGGAAGTGGGTAAAGGACTGCAAGACTATTTCGAGTATAATATCTTGATGGACCCGGATGAGGTGTGCTATACCTTGTTCCAGAAGGTGACACGAAACGTTGTGCGAGGTACTTCCCCCATTGCGGCAATGAAAGCCGTTAAGAACGAAAGGGAACGCCTGGGTTTTAGGTCTGCGATGCTGCGTGACGGCATCGCAATGGTCAAGTTCTTGAAATGGCTCGATGAGCAGATCCTCACAGATAGACTGACAGAGATGTCTGTCTCTGATAAGTTGGAGTCTTTACGTGCGGAACAGCCTTACTATCGAGGACTCTCCTTCGATACTATCGCTGGATATGAGGAGCATGGTGCTATCGTCCACTATGAGGCGACACCTGAGACGGATGCTGTCTTGCAGCCAAAAGGGTTCTTGTTGCTGGACAGTGGCGCACAATATCAGGATGGAACGACGGATATCACTCGTACCATAGCGTTAGGACCCCTTACGGAAGAGCAGCGAAAAGTCTATACCTTGGTATTGAAAGGACATATCCAGTTGCAGTTGCTCCACTTCCCAGATGGTGCCAGTGGGTCTCAGTTGGATGCGATAGCCAGGAAAGACTTGTGGAAGGCTGGCTATAACTATCTGCATGGTACCGGACATGGGGTAGGGGCTTTCCTCAATGTGCATGAGGGACCGCACCAGATCCGTATGGAGTGGAGACCAGCCCCCTTGCATGCCGGTATGACTGTTACAGATGAGCCCGGTGTCTATCTGGAAGGACGTTTTGGTGTCCGTACGGAAAATACCTTGCTCATTATACCTGCCGAGGAGACGGAAAGTGGAAAGTTCCTTCAATTTGAGCCTTTGACATTATGTCCTATTGATCTGCGCCCAATCATTCAGGAGATGCTCAACGATGAGGAGAAGGAATGGCTTAATCAGTATCATGAAACAGTATATGCGAAGTTGTCACCCTATTTGGAGCCCTCAGAGACGGCATGGTTGAGGCAAGCCACAACGGCATTATAATAATGTTATGATTAAAAAATAGCAAAAAAACTTGCGCATTTCATAAATTAGTTGTAATTTTGCACCCGCTTAGTCGCAAAACGAGAAGTTTAACTTAAAAAATTAAAGTAAAAAAACGACATGATTATTGTACCAGTAAAAGAAGGCGAGAACATTGAAAAGGCTCTTAAAAAGTTCAAGAGAAAGTTTGAGAAGACAGGCGTTGTGAAGGAACTTCGTCGTCGTCAGCAGTTTGACAAGCCCTCTGTACTGAAGCGCCTCAAGATGGAGCACGCTATTTACGTACAGAAGCTTCGCGCTACCGAAGAGTAAAAAAAGCAGATTTTTTTTGGTAGTTTGCGATTTTCTTTGTAAATTCGTTGCCGAAAACATATAAGCAACGAAATTATGATTGAGAAATTCTTGAGTTACCTGCGGTATGAGCGAAATCGTTCAGAACTCACAGTTCAAAGTTATGAGCGGAGCCTTAGGGATTTCGAGTCATACTTCAAAAATCGAGATAGTCAACTCTCTTGGGAGTCGGTAGACTCGGACATCATCCGTGACTGGATGGAGAGTTTGATGGATAAAGGCGACATGGCATCATCAGTGAACCAACACTTGAGTGCCGTGCGTTCTTTTTTTCGCTTTGCCTTGTCACATGGACTGGTGGAACGTGACCCATCCCATGTGGTGAGAGGACCCAAGAAACAAAAGCCATTACCTCAGTTTGTCAGGGAGAATGAGATCGACAGACTGATCGACACTCCAGAATATTGGGGTAGTGAGTATAATGATATTCGCGCGCGTACAATAATAATATTATTCTATAGCACGGGGATGCGCCTTGCCGAACTGATAGGGCTTAATAGCATGGACATTGATTTCGTGTCGCATCAGTTGAAAGTGACGGGAAAGCGCAACAAACAGCGTATCATTCCCTTCGGGGACGAAGTCGAGAAAGCACTTCGTGACTATATCGCTTTGCGTGACCAGGTGGTGGGAGGACCTACGGAGGCGTTGTTCACCCAAGAGGACGGGCAACGTATTACCCGCGCCAGGGTGACGAGGGTAGTGAGAGAACACCTGTCGCAAGTGACGACGCTAAAGAAACGGTCGCCCCATGTGCTTCGCCACTCCTTTGCTACGGCGATGCTGAATAATGGGGCAGGTCTGGAGAGCGTGCGCAAACTGTTAGGGCATGAGAGTGTCGCAACGACAGAGATATATACCCATACCACGTTCGAGCAACTGAAGAAAGTGTATAAAGATGCCCATCCAAGGGCTTAGTCTAACCTTATAAAAATAGGAGGTAACTATGGAAATTAAGATTCAGTCAATTCATTTTGACGCTACTGAGAAACTACAGGCGTTCATCGACAAGAAGGTCGCCAAGTTGGAGAAAACTTTTGAGGATATTCAAAAGGTAGAGGTGCAGTGCAAGGTAGTGAAGCCGGCTACTGCACAAAATAAAGAGGTAAGCATGACCGTCACCGTTCCCGGATCAACCCTGTTCGTGGAGAAAACCAGTGACACTTTTGAGGAAAGTACCGATCTTTGCGTGGACTCTATGAAGGTTCAACTGCAAAAATACAAGGAAAAATTGCGTAACAGATAAAAAAAAATGAGAAAAGTTTTGGTATTTCGAAAATAATGCCTACCTTTGCATCCGCTTTCCGACATTTCGAACGTATTCGGGGGGCGGATGCTTAGTGAAGCCTCTTTAGCTCAGTTGGCCAGAGCACGTGATTTGTAATCTCGGGGTCGTTGGTTCGAATCCGACAAGAGGCTCGAAAAAAGAGCCCGAGGATAGACGAAGTCAGTCACTTTAAAGGCTCGAAAAAAGAGCCTGGGTGCAGGTTCAAGAGCAAAGAGAAAACGTATTGGGTGGTTTCCAGAGCGGCCAAATGGGGCAGACTGTAAATCTGTTGTCTTTCGACTTCGGTGGTTCGAATCCATCACCACCCACTTCCAAAAGGAAGTAGAAATGCGGAAATAGCTCAGTTGATAGAGCACTAGCCTTCCAAGCTGGGGGTCGCGGGTTTGAGCCCCGTTTTCCGCTCTTGCTCGCTGTTATAGCTCAGTGGTAGAGCACTTCCTTGGTAAGGAAGAGGTCCCGAGTTCAAGTCTCGGTAACAGCTCTTAATGAAAACGTGGATTTAAATCGATCATTCATTTATAAATTATAACAAAGAAAAGCTATGGCTAAAGAGAATTTTGTGCGCACCAAACCGCACGTAAACATTGGTACTATCGGTCACGTTGACCATGGTAAGACAACTCTGACTGCTGCTATCACCACTGTACTGGCTAAGCAGGGTCTTTCTGAGGTTAAGTCTTTCGACCAGATTGATAATGCTCCTGAAGAGAAGGAGCGTGGTATCACCATTAACACCGCTCACGTTGAGTATGAGACCGCTAAGCGTCACTACGCTCACGTTGACTGCCCGGGACA
>DEJF01000001.1:16766-34929 GCA_002353225.1 Prevotella sp. UBA2755
GTAACTGGTGCTGCTCAGATGGATGGTGCTATCCTTGTTGTTGCTGCTACTGACGGTCCTATGCCTCAGACCCGTGAGCACGTTCTGCTCGCTCGTCAGGTAAACGTTCCCCGTCTGGTTGTATTCCTGAACAAGTGTGATATGGTTGATGACGAGGAGATGCTGGAACTCGTTGAGATGGAGGTTCAAGAGATTCTCGCTCAGTATGAGTTCGAGGATGATACTCCTATCATCCGTGGTTCTGCCCTCGGTGCACTGAATGGTGTTGAGAAGTGGGAACAGAAGGTGATGGAGTTGATGGATACTTGTGACACATGGATTCAGGAGCCTCCTCGCGCAACTGACAAACCTTTCTTGATGCCTGTTGAGGACGTATTCTCAATTACTGGTCGTGGTACTGTTGCTACTGGTCGTATCGAGACTGGTGTTATCCACGTAGGTGATGAAGTTGAGTTGCTCGGTCTCGGTGAGGATAAGAAGTCTGTTGTAACTGGTGTTGAGATGTTCCGTAAGATCCTTGACGAGGGTCAGGCTGGCGATAACGTAGGTCTGCTGCTCCGTGGTATCGATAAGAACGAGATCAAGCGTGGTATGGTACTTTGCCATCCAGGTCAGATCAAGCCTTTCAAGAAGTTTAAGGCTTCTATCTATGTACTGAAGAAGGAAGAGGGTGGTCGTCACACTCCATTTGGAAACAAGTATCGTCCTCAGTTCTACCTCCGTACAATGGACTGCACCGGTGAGATCACTCTGCCTGCTGGCGTTGAGATGGTTATGCCTGGTGATAACGTAGAGATCACTGTTGAGTTGATCTATGCAGTAGCCCTGAACCCAGGTCTCCGCTTCGCTATCCGTGAGGGTGGTCGCACGGTAGGTTCTGGTCAGATTACAGAGGTTTACGAAGACTAATCCTCTCATAGGAAATAGTTCCTATAGTCACTATAGTTACTATGTTCCTATAAGATAAACAACCAAGCCCCCGCTTATGGGTGGGGGCTTACTTACGGGAATAGCTCAGTTGGTAGAGCATCGGTCTCCAAAACCGAGGGTCGTGGGTTCGAGTCCTCCTTCCCGTGCAAGAAAAGAATAGAGATATGAATATCGTAAAGACATTTATTAATTATTGCAAGGCATGTTATGACGAACTTGCGCATAAGACGACATGGCCGACACGTAAAGAACTGACTCAAAGCGCAGTTCTTGTGTTGACTGCTTCTCTTATTATTGCAGTAGTGGTATGGGTGATGGATGTAATATTCAAAGCCGTCATGAGTTCAATTTATACTATTTAAACGTACATAGAATAGAAGATGTCTGAGACAGGTATGAAGTGGTACGTGCTGCGTGCTGTTAGTGGAAAAGAAGGCAAAGTGAAAGAGTTCATCGAGGCTGCAAAGAAGCATAATGATGTTCTCGATACTCATGTAGGAGATGTTCTGCTTCCTACTGAGAAATATGCCATGCTTCGTAACGGTAAGCGTGTTATCAAGGAGAAACTCTTCCTGCCAGGCTATGTTCTCGTTCAGGCAAGTTTACAGGGTGAGGTCGCTCACATGCTTCGTTTCATCCCGAATGTTCTTGGCTTCTTAGGTGGAATGGATAATCCTCAGGTGGTTCGCCAGTCAGAGATTAATCGTATTCTGGGTACTGCAGAGGAGACTACTATAGAGAATGCAGAGATTAATATCCCTTATAATGTAGATGATACAGTAAAGGTGATAGATGGTCCGTTTAGCGGTTTCAGTGGTGTCATCGAAGAGGTGAATACTGAGAAACGTAAGTTGAAGGTAATGGTAAAGATTTTCGGACGTAAGACTCCTTTAGAGTTGGCGTTCACGCAAGTAGAGAAAGAATAAGGTGTAAGTTACGGTATGCCTGTTCTATATATACGGTCGCAGGAGGCTTCCACTCCCAAGGCTTATATAAAGAATCAAAATTAATTATTTACAGAAATGGCTAAAGAAGTTGCTGGATTAATCAAATTACAGATTAAAGGTGGCGCTGCGAATCCCTCTCCCCCAGTAGGACCTGCTCTTGGTTCTAAGGGTATCAATATTATGGGATTCTGCAAAGAGTTCAACGCCAGAACCCAGGACAAGGCAGGTAAAGTATTACCAGTCGTTATCACTTACTATGCAGACAAGTCTTTTAGCTTCGTTATTAAGACTCCTCCTGCCGCAATCCAGTTGATGGAGGCTGCTAAAGTAAAGAGCGGCTCTGCTCAGCCTAACCGTAAGAAGGTTGCTTCTGTTACCTGGGATCAGGTACGCGCAATCGCTGAGGATAAGATGAGTGACTTGAACTGCTTCACTGTGGAGTCGGCTATGAAATTGGTTGCCGGTACAGCAAGAAGTATGGGTATCACTGTAAAAGGGGACTTCCCTGGTAAATAACAAATAACTTCAATTAGAAAAATGAGTAAACTGACAAAAAATCAAAAGTTGGTAGCTGATAAGGTTGAAGCAGGGAAAGCATACTCTTTAAAGGAGGCCGCAGAACTGGTGAAGGAAATCACCACTACAAAGTTCGAGGCTTCACTTGATATCGATGTACGCTTGGGCGTTGACCCGCGTAAAGCCAACCAGATGGTTCGTGGTGTCGTATCGCTGCCGAACGGAACTGGTAAGGTGACTCGCGTGCTCGCTCTCTGTACTCCTGACCAGGAAGCTGCTGCTAAGGAAGCAGGTGCCGATTATGTTGGTCTTGACGAGTATATCAACAAGATCAAGGGCGGTTGGACAGATGTTGATGTTATCATTACAATGCCCTCTTGCATGGGTAAACTTGGTCCTTTGGGCCGTGTGCTTGGTCCTCGTGGACTGATGCCTAACCCTAAGAGCGGTACTGTTACTATGGACGTTGCTAAGGCAGTTAAAGAGGTAAAGCAGGGTAAGATTGACTTTAAGGTTGACAAGGCAGGTATCGTGCATACGTCAATCGGTAAGGTAACCTTCACTGCTGATCAGATTTATGAGAATGCTAAGGAGTTTATTCAGACTATCATTAAACTGAAACCTGCTGCTGCCAAGGGTACATACATTAAGAGTATCTTTATCTCAAGCACGATGAGTGCAGGTATTAAGGTAGATCCTAAATCAGTTGAATAACTCCGTAAAAGTTTAGTAAAATGAAAAAGGAAGTAAAAGATACTATTATTGTAGAACTCGGAGAGAAACTGAAGGAGTATCCTCATTTCTATCTGGTAGATGTTACCGGACTGAATGCTGAGCAGACAAGTAATCTTCGTCGCAAGTGCTTCAAGAATGAGGTAAAGATGGTCGTTGTGAAGAATAAACTTCTACACAAGGCTTTTGAGGCTTCTGAGATTGACTTCGAACCACTTTATGGCTGCTTGAAGGGAAACACTGCCATGATGTTCACTCATCAGGCAAACGTTCCTGCTAAGTTGCTCAAGGAATACAAGAAAGAAGGCATCCCCGCCCTGAAGGCTGCATACGCTGAGGAGGGCTTCTTCGTAGGTGCTGACAAACTTGAGGAACTGGTTGCTATCAAGAGCAAGAACGAACTTATCGCAGATGTTGTGGCTTTGCTGCAGTCTCCTATCAAGACTGTCGTATCAGGTCTGAACGCTGGTGGTAAGATCCATGGACTGCTTGACGCTATCGCTGAGCGTAACAAATAAGCGAGAAGTATAACAATTAACATTAAAAACATTAAAATTTTAAATAAAATGGCAGATATTAAAGCTATTGCTGAAGAGTTGGTAAACCTTTCAGTTAAAGAAGTACAAGAGTTAGCTACAGTCCTGAAGGACGAGTATGGAATTGAGCCCGCCGCTGCAGCCGTTGCTGTTGCTGCTGGTCCTGCTGCTGCAGGTGCCGCTGAGGCTGCTGAGGAGAAGACTTCTTTCGACGTAGTTCTGAAGGAAGTAGGCGCAAACAAACTCCAGGTCGTTAAGGCCGTTAAGGAGGCTTGTGGTCTTGGTCTGAAGGAAGCAAAGGATCTCGTTGATGGTGCTCCTGCTACTATCAAGGAGGGTATGGCAAAGGCAGAGGCTGAGAACCTGAAGAAGGCTATCGAAGAGGCTGGTGCCGTAGTTGAGTTGAAGTAATTCAAACACAACCATCATAAAATGGTTAAGGACTTCCCAGTCGGAGGTTCTTAACCTTTTCTTGTCTCATGATTTCTAGTATCTCTAGTCCTCTAGAAGATCTAGAAAAATCTAGAACCATCTAGAGCAATCTAGAACCATCTAGAATATCTGGAAACATTATTAATTTATATATATGGCTTCAAAAGTAATTGATAACAGAGTAAACTTTGGCAGCGTCAAGAATCCGATGCCCTTTCCGGATTTCCTCGATGTGCAATTAAAGTCATTCAAAGACTTCCTGCAGTTGGATACTCCCCCTGAGGAACGCAAGAATGACGGCTTGTATAAGGTGTTCGCAGAGAACTTCCCTATCACCGATACACGTAATAATTTCGTTCTTGAGTTCTTGGATTACTATATTGATCCTCCACGCTACACGATAGATGAGTGTCTGGAGCGTGGACTGACCTATAGTGTACCCTTGAAGGCTAAGTTGAAACTTTATTGTACAGACCCTGATCATGAGGATTTCGGTACTGTGATTCAGGATGTCTTCCTGGGTCCGATTCCATATATGACATCGAATGGTACTTTTGTTATCAATGGTGCTGAGCGAGTAGTCGTATCACAGTTGCACCGTTCTCCAGGTGTGTTCTTTGGACAGAACGTTCATGCCAATGGAACACTGCTCTACAGTGCCCGTATCATTCCTTTCAAGGGCTCTTGGATTGAGTTCGCTACGGACATCAACAATGTCATGTATGCCTATATCGATCGTAAGAAGAAGTTGCCCGTAACCACCTTGCTCCGTGCTATCGGTTACGAGAACGATAAGGACATCCTTGAGATATTCGAACTTGCCGAGGAGGTGAAGGTCAATAAGACCGCTCTGAAGAAAGCCTTGGGCCGCAAACTGGCTGCCCGTGTACTGAAGAGTTGGAATGAGGACTTCGTGGATGAGGATACTGGTGAGGTTGTTTCTATCGAGCGTAACGAGGTGATCATGGAGCGTGAGACTGAGATTACCGAGGAGAATATGGAAGATATCCTGGAAAGTGGTGCCCAGACAATTCTGGTTCATAAGGATGAGTCTGTGGCTCAGGATTATTCTATTATCTTCAATACACTGCAGAAGGACCCCAGCAACTCCGAAAAAGAAGCCGTATTATACATATATCGTCAGTTGCGTAATGCTGATCCTGCTGATGATGCCAGTGCCCGTGAGGTCATTCAGAACTTGTTCTTCTCAGACAAGCGTTATGACCTGGGTGATGTTGGTCGTTACCGTATCAACAAGAAGTTAGGTCTGGACACAGAGATGGATGTCCGTGTCCTGACAAAGGAAGATATTATAGAGATTATCAAGTACCTGATTCAGTTGGTTAACTCTAAGGCTACGGTCGATGATATCGACCACCTGTCCAACCGCCGTGTCCGCACTGTCGGTGAGCAGTTGAGTAATCAGTTCTCTATTGGTCTTGCCCGTATGAGTCGTACCATCCGTGAACGTATGAATGTCCGTGATAATGAGGTGTTCACTCCTACTGATCTGATTAACGCCAAGACGATATCCAGTGTGATCAACTCGTTCTTTGGCACTAACCCCTTGTCACAGTTCATGGACCAGACCAACCCACTTGCCGAGGTGACCCACAAGCGTCGTCTCTCAGCCCTGGGTCCTGGAGGTCTGTCCCGTGAGCGTGCTGGTTTCGAGGTGCGTGACGTACACTACACTCACTACGGACGTCTCTGCCCGATTGAGAGCCCTGAAGGTCCTAACATCGGTCTGATCTCGTCACTGTGTGTATATGCTAAGATTAATGAACTTGGTTTCATCGAGACTCCTTACCGTAAGGTGGAGAATGGTATTGCCAATCTCAATAACGATGATATTGTTTATCTGACCGCCGAGGAAGAGGAAGACCACGTAATTGGTCAGGGTAATGCGCCTTTGCGCGACGATGGTACGTTTATCCGTCCAGTCGTTAAGTGCCGTCAGGATGCTGACTTCCCTGTTGTTCCTCCCTCAGACGTAGATTTGATTGATGTCTCTCCACAGCAGATTGCCTCTATTGCAGCCTCGCTGATTCCTTTCTTGGAGCATGATGACGCCCACCGTGCACTGATGGGATCTAACATGATGCGTCAGGCAGTGCCACTGCTTCACAACGAGGCTCCAATTGTAGGAACAGGTATTGAGAAGCAGGTGTGTGAAGACTCTCGTACGATGATTACTGCCGAGGGTGATGGCGTGATTGACTATATTGACGCTACGACAATCCGTATTCTGTATGATCGTACGGAAGATGAGGAGTTCGTTAGTTTCGAGCCAGCCCTCAAGGAGTATCGTATTCCTAAATTCCGTCGTACCAACCAGAATATGACGATAGACCTTCGTCCTATCTGTGAGAAAGGACAGCGTGTGAAGAAGGGGGATATCCTGACAGAGGGTTATGCTACCGAGAATGGCGAACTTGCCTTAGGTCGCAACTTGCTCGTAGCCTATATGCCTTGGAAAGGTTATAACTATGAGGATGCTATTGTGCTTAATGAGCGTATTGTCCGTGAGGATATCCTAACCTCAGTACACGTGGATGAGTATTCTTTGGATGTCCGTGAGACAAAACGTGGTGCCGAGGAGTTTACTGCCGACATCCCTAATGTCAGTGAGGAGGCTACTAAGGACCTTGACGAGAATGGTGTTATCCGCGTCGGTGCCCGTGTTGAGCCAGGTGATATCCTGATAGGTAAGATTTCTCCAAAAGGAGAGAGCGATCCCTCACCAGAGGAGAAGTTACTTCGTGCCATCTTTGGTGATAAGGCTGGTGATGTGAAAGATTCTTCTTTGAAGGCAAATCCTTCGCTCTCTGGTGTTATTATTGACAAGAAACTCTTCACCCGTGCCACTAAGACCCGTGCTACCAAGCAGCAGGATAAGATCCTGCTTGCCAAGATTGATGAGGAGCATGAGGCAAAGATTGAGGATCTGAAGGATATTTTGATAGAGAAACTAGCCACCTTGACAAAGGGTAAGACTTCACAGGGCGTGAAGGATTACACAGGTGCCGAGATTATCTCTAAGGGTAGCAAATTCACCATGACTGCATTGAGGAATCTTGAGTATGGTGACATCCAGATTAGTAATTGGACTAACGATGAGCATAAGAACCAACTTATCGCCCAGTTGATTATCAATTATATGAAGAAGTTCAAACTGCTCGATGCTGAGATGAAGCGTAAGAAGTTTGCTATCACCATCGGTGATGAGTTGCCTTCAGGTATCCTGCAGATGGCGAAGGTATATGTTGCCAAGAAGCGTAAAATTGGTGTGGGTGACAAACTCGCCGGTCGTCATGGTAACAAGGGTATCGTCTCCAAGGTCGTTCGTCAGGAGGATATGCCATTTCTTGAGGATGGTCGTCCGGTAGACTTGGTACTGAACCCGCTGGGTGTGCCTTCCCGTATGAACCTCGGTCAGATTTTCGAGGCTATCCTCGGAGCAGCAGGTAAGCGCCTTGGAGTGAAGTTCGCTACTCCTATCTTTGATGGTGCTAAACTCGAAGACCTTGCGGAGTGGACTGACAAGGCAGGTCTGCCACGTCTCTGCTCTACCCACCTGTATGATGGTGAGACAGGTGAGCAGTTCGACCAGCCGGCAACAGTAGGTATCACTTACTTCTTGAAACTCGGTCACATGGTTGAGGACAAGATGCATGCCCGTTCTATCGGTCCGTACAGTTTGATTACCCAGCAGCCACTTGGCGGTAAGGCACAGTTCGGTGGTCAGCGTTTCGGAGAGATGGAGGTCTGGGCATTGGAGGCCTTCGGCGCCAGTCATGTCCTGCAAGAAATCCTGACTATTAAGTCTGATGATGTGGTAGGTCGTTCTAAGGCTTACGAGGCTATCGTCAAGGGCGAGCCTATGCCTACTCCTGGTATTCCTGAGTCACTCAACGTGCTGCTGCATGAGTTGAAGGGTCTTGGTCTCAGTATCAAGATGGACTAATGAGAGAAATAAACAAGGTAAAAAAGTAAAAAGGTAAATTTGAAATATGGCTTTCAAGAAAGATTCAAAGATAAAGAGTAATTTTACCAAGATTACCATCGGTCTTGCCTCGCCCGAAGAGATCCTTGAGAACTCATGTGGTGAGGTGACCAAGCCTGAGACCATCAACTATCGTACATACAAGCCAGAGCGGGATGGTTTGTTCTGTGAGCGCATCTTCGGTCCTACTAAGGACTATGAGTGTGCCTGCGGTAAGTACAAGCGAATCCGTTACAAGGGTATTGTCTGCGACCGTTGTGGTGTTGAGGTAACAGAGAAGAAGGTTCGCCGTGAGCGTACAGGTCATATCGAACTCGTTGTTCCTGTTGCACATATCTGGTATTTCCGCAGTCTGCCTAATAAGATAGGTTATCTGCTTGGTCTTCCTACCAAGAAACTCGATGCCATCATTTACTATGAGCGTTATGTGGTTATCCAGCCAGGTGCTATGGCAGGCAAGAAGGACGCTGAGGGTAATGATGCCATTGGCTCTAATATGTACGATCTGTTGTCGGAGGAAGAGTATAATGATATCGTGGACAATAAGATATCAGCAGAGAATGACTACCTTGATGACAGTGATCCTAATAAGTTCATCGCCAAGATGGGTGCTGAGGCTATCTATGACCTTCTGATTCGTCTTGACTTGGACTCTTTGTCATACGAACTGCGTGACCGTGCTAATAGTGACTCTTCCATGCAGCGTAAGAATGAGGCATTGAAGCGTCTGCAGGTGGTTGAGGCTTTCCGTTCCAGTGTGGAGAAGGGTATCAATCGCCCCGAGTGGATGGTGATGAAGATTATTCCTGTGACTCCTCCAGAGTTACGCCCACTGGTACCACTAGATGGTGGACGTTTTGCCACTTCGGACCTGAACGATCTCTATCGTCGTGTCATCATTCGTAACAACCGTCTGAAGAGACTGATGGAGATTAAGGCTCCTGAGGTAATCCTCCGTAATGAGAAGCGTATGTTGCAGGAGGCTGTTGACTCTCTCTTCGACAACAGCCGTAAGTCGTCTGCAGTCAAGAGCGAGAGCAACCGTCCGTTGAAGTCGCTCTCTGACTCACTGAAAGGTAAGCAGGGACGTTTCCGTCAGAACTTGTTAGGTAAGCGTGTCGACTACTCAGCCCGTTCGGTTATCGTAGTAGGTCCAGAATTGAAGATGGGTGAGTGCGGTCTGCCTAAACTGATGGCTGCCGAACTATATAAGCCGTTCATCATCCGCAAACTCATTGAGCGTGGTATCGTGAAGACGGTGAAGTCGGCTAAGAAAATCGTGGATCGTCGTGAGCCTGTTATCTGGGATATCTTGGAGAACGTGATGAAGGGACATCCTGTACTGCTCAACCGTGCACCGACACTGCACCGTCTGGGTATTCAGGCATTCCAGCCAAAACTGATTGAGGGTAAGGCTATTCAGTTGCACCCATTGGCATGTACGGCATTCAATGCTGACTTCGATGGTGACCAGATGGCTGTACACCTTCCTTTGAGCAACGAGGCTATTCTGGAGGCGCAGATCCTGATGCTCCAAAGCCACAACATCCTGAATCCTGCTAATGGTGCTCCTATCACCGTTCCTTCGCAGGATATGGTACTCGGACTTTATTATATCTCTAAGATCCGTCCGGGAGCCAAGGGTGAGGGACTCACCTTCTATGGTCCTGAGGAGGCTATCATTGCCCATAATGAGGGAAAGTGCGACTTGCATGCTCAGGTGAAAGTGGTCGTTGACGATATCGTTGACGGCAAACCTGTGAAGCGTATGGTGGAGACCTCTGTTGGTCGTGTCATCGTGAACGGCATCATTCCTAAGGAGGTTGGCTATGTTAACCGCATCATCTCTAAGAAGTCTCTGCGTGACATCATCGCTGATGTGATTAAGAACGTAGGTTTCGCTGAGGCTTGTGAGTTCCTGGATGGTATCAAGAACCTCGGTTACCGCATGGCATACGAGGCTGGTCTGTCGTTCAACCTTGACGACATCATCATCCCAGAGTCTAAGAAGGCACTGGTGGAGAAGGGTAATGCCGAGGTACAGCAGATCACTGAGAACTACAACATGGGATTCATCACCGATAACGAGCGTTATAATCAGGTAATTGATACCTGGACACATATTAATAATGACTTAGGTAATGTCTTGATGAAGGAGATGACCGAGGCTGACCAGGGCTTCAACGCCGTCTTCATGATGCTTGACTCAGGTGCCCGTGGTAGTAAGGACCAAATTCGTCAGTTATCTGGTATGCGTGGTCTGATGGCTAAGCCTCAGAAGGCAGGTGCCGAGGGCGCACAGATTATTGAGAACCCGATTCTGTCGAACTTCAAGGAGGGTATGTCCGTGCTGGAGTACTTTATCTCTACTCACGGTGCCCGTAAAGGTCTTGCCGATACCGCCATGAAGACTGCCGACGCTGGTTACCTGACTCGTCGTCTGGTGGACGTGTCACATGACGTGATTATTAATGAGGAAGACTGTGGTACGCTCCGTGGTTTGGTATGCACCGCCTTGAAGAATGGTGATGAGACCATCTCTACCCTTTATGAGCGTATCCTTGGTCGTGTCTCTGTACATGATATCATACATCCTTCTACCGGTGAGTTGATTGTTGCCGCTGGTGAGGAGATTACCGAGCCTATCGCGCAGATTATCGAAGACTCACCGATTGAGAGCGTCGAGATCCGTTCCGTTCTCACCTGTGAGTCGA
Organism: Prevotella sp. UBA2755; assembly: GCA_002353225.1. Classification (GTDB taxonomy): domain Bacteria; phylum Bacteroidota; class Bacteroidia; order Bacteroidales; family Bacteroidaceae; genus Prevotella. The sequence continues at coordinate 27,580 of DEJF01000001.1, forward strand.
AGCATGGTGTCTGCATGAAGTGTTACGGACGTAACCTCGCTACACGCCGTATGGTACAGAAAGGCGAGGCTGTCGGTGTCATCGCCGCACAGGCTATTGGTGAGCCAGGTACACAGTTGACACTCCGTACGTTCCATGCTGGTGGTGTCGCTGCCAACGCGGCAGCCAATGCAAGTATCGTGGCTAAGAACGACTCCGTATTGGAACTCGAGGAGGTACGTACCGTTCCATTCGATGAGGACGGACGTGAGTGCGAGATGGTAGTCAGCCGTCTGGGTGAGGCTCGCTTCGTTGATCCTAACACCAAGATCGTTCTCTCTACTGTGAATGTTCCTTATGGATCTTCTCTGTATTTCAAGTCTGGTGATACTGTGAAAAAGGGTGATAAGGTTGCCCAGTGGGATCCTTTCAATGCCGTGATTGTTACAGAGTATGCTGGTACCTTGAAGTTCCACGATGTCATCGAGGGTATCACTTTCCGTGCTGAGACGGATGATACCACTGGCTTGACCGAGAAGATTGTCACAGAGTCTAAAGATAAGTCGAAAGTACCTACCTGTGATGTCATAGGTGCTGACGGTGAGGTGATTGGTACCTATAACTTCCCGGTGGGTGGTCACGTCGTTGTCGAGGATGGTCAGACCGTGAAGACGGGTGAGACTCTCGTGAAGATTCCACGTGCTGCTGCTAAGGGTGGTGATATCACTGGTGGTCTGCCACGTGTTACCGAACTCTTTGAGGCTCGTAACCCATCCAACCCTGCTGTTGTCTCTGAGATTGACGGTGAGGTTACCATGGGTAAGGTGAAACGTGGTAACCGTGAGATTATCGTTACCTCTAAGACAGGTGAGCAGCGTAAATATCTCGTATCCCTGTCGAAGCAAATCCTGGTACAGGAGCACGACGCTGTTCGTGCTGGAACGCCTCTTTCCGATGGTGTCATCACGCCTGCCGACATCCTTGCCATCAAGGGTCCGACGGCTGTACAGGAGTACATCGTCAACGAGGTGCAGGACGTATACCGCTTGCAGGGTGTGAAGATTAACGATAAGCACTTCGAGATTATCGTGCGTCAGATGATGCGTAAGGTACAGATTAATGAGCCTGGTGACACCTCCTTCCTCGAGCAGGAAATTGTCGACAAACTCGACTTCGCTGAGGAGAACGACCGTATATGGGGTAAGAAGGTAGTCATCGATGCCGGTGACTCCGAGAACCTGCAGAAGGGTCAGATTGTCACCGCCCGTAAGTTACGTGACGAGAACTCCATGCTGAAGCGTCGTGATTTGAAGATCGTACAGGTGCGTGACGCTGTGCCCGCTACTTCTACTCAGATTCTGCAGGGTATTACCCGTGCTGCCCTACAGACCAAGTCATTCATGTCTGCCGCATCCTTCCAGGAGACGACGAAGGTACTTAACGAGGCAGCCATCCGTGGTAAGGTTGATACACTCGAGGGTATGAAGGAGAATGTGATTGCCGGCCACTTGATACCAGCAGGTACTGGTCTTCGTGAGTTTGAGAAGATTATTGTCGGTTCCAAGGAGGAGTACGAGCGGATGCAGGCGAATAAGAAGAACGTCCTCGATTTCGCAGAGGAGCCTGTTCTTGACGAGAAGTAAGATTTAAACCTGATAAAGGCGCCGCTGCAAGATTCATTGCAGTGGCGTTTTTCACTAAAAACCAATAAACCCTATGAATAGACTTTTATCAACCGTATGCTTGGTGATGTGGACTATTGCCGCTTCCGCCCAGCAACTACCGACCATGACGGAGTGGCATGACCTGCAGGTGAATGAGGTCAACCGCTATCCCGTACACACCTCTTTCCAACATTCTAACACATTGTCATTAGATGGGACGTGGCGTTTCCTGTGGGTAGAACATGCCGACCAGCGTCCTACCGATTGTTTTGGGAAAGACTATGATGACAGTAACTGGAAGACGATGCCCGTGCCTGGCATCTGGGAACTCAACGGCTATGGTGACCCTGAGTATGTGAACATCGGTTTCGCTTGGCGTGGACATTTCCAGAATCATCCGCCAGAAGTGCCAGTGAAGGACAACCATGTGGGAACATATCGCCGGACGATTACCATCCCTGCCGGATGGAGTGGGAAACAGGTCATCGCTCATTTCGGTTCTGTCACCTCTAATATGTACCTATGGGTCAACGGCAAGTATGTGGGGTATACCGAGGACTCGAAGGTTGCCGCAGAGTTCGATATCACCAACTATGTGCATGTTGGTGATAACCTGATCGCCTTCCAGACTTTCCGTTGGTGCGACGGCTCCTATGACGAGGACCAGGACTTCTGGCGTTTGAGTGGCGTAGGACGCTCCTGCTATCTCTATGCGCAAGATCAAAAGATACATATCCAGGATATCCGTATCACCCCTGACCTGATTAATAACTATGAGGATGGTACGCTCTCCGTGAAACTGACGACCATCGGGCAGGCAACACCACAGATATCCCTGCGTGATGCCGAGGGCAGGGAGGTGGCTACAGGTGCTGAGATACAGTTGAGGAAACCTCATAAGTGGACAGCGGAGACTCCCTACCTCTATACCTTGGTGGTGCGTTATGGCAGTGAGGTGATTACTCAGAAGGTGGGCTTCCGTAAGGTGGAGATCAAGAACTCCCAGTTGCTGGTCAACGGACAGCCTATCTATATCAAGGGTGCTAACCGTCATGAGATGGACCCTGATGGTGGCTATGTCGTCTCTCGTGAGCGCATGATTCAGGATATCCAGTTGATGAAGCGCTTTAACATCAATGCCGTACGTACCTGTCACTATCCCGATGATCCTGTCTGGTATGACCTGTGTGACGAGTATGGCATCTATCTTGTCGCCGAGGCAAACCAAGAGAGTCATGGCTTTGGCTATGGCAATGATGCAGAGACGAAGAAACCTCAGTTTGCCCGTCAGATACTGGAGCGTAACCAGCATAATGTCAGCATAAACTTCAACCACCCCAGCGTCATCGTCTGGAGTATGGGTAATGAGACAGTCAACGGTCCTAACTTCACTGCCGCTTATCAGTGGATTAAGCAGCAGGACCAGAGTCGTCCCGTTCAGTATGAACAGGCACATGGTGGCGACAATACCGACATCTTCTGTCCGATGTATATGTCGCAATGGCATTGTGAGGACTATGCCAAGGACGACACCAAACAGAAACCGCTCATCCAGTGTGAGTACAGTCATGCGATGGGTAATAGCAGTGGTGGCTTCAAGGAGTATTGGGACCTTGTGCGTAAGTATCCTAAGTTCCAGGGTGGTTTTATCTGGGACTTCGTTGACCAGGCTCTGCATGGCAAGGATGCCGAGGGTCGTGCCATCTATACCTATGGTGGCGATTATAACAACTACGACCCCTCTGACAATAACTTCAACTGTAACGGACTCGTCAGTCCTGACCGTGTGCCGAACCCTCAGATGTATGAGGTGGGCTATGAGTACCAGAACATATGGGTAGAGGCTGTCGATATCAAACAAGGACGCATCCGTGTCCGTAATGAGAATTTCTTCCGACCCTTGGATTATGTCTATATGGAGTGGACCCTGTTGTGTGACGGTATTCCAGTGAAGCGTGGGGTAGTGGATGACCTCGACTGCCAGCCGCAGGGTACTACGGACGTGACATTGTCGCTGGGTGATTTCTCCGCTATGGGGGAATACCTGCTGAACATCGACTTCAAACTGAAGAAGGCAGAGCCGCTGATGGAGAAGGGGCAGACCGTTGCCTACGCCCAACTGCCTGTCGTCGGTGAGTGGACGGCATCCAACGATGTTCCTGTTAACCCCCAGTCCTCATCTGTCACCTTTGATAAGACAACTGGTTTCATCAACCAGTATATCGTCAACGGTAAGTCGATGTTGGGCGTGGGTGGTACCCTCAAACCGCAGTTCTGGCGTGCCGTCACTGACAATGACATGGGAGCCCGACTGCATCAGAAGAACCAAGTATGGAGAAAGCCTGTCATGAACCTCAAGAGTTTCAGGCAGGGCAAGAAGGACAAACAGGGTACTTATACCGTCACCGCTGTCTACGACATGCCGGAGGTGAAGGCAACCCTCACCCTCACTTATTGCATTGAGAAGAACGGGGTGGTGACCGTCACGCAACAGATGCAGACAACCCCTGGCGACAAACAGCCTGACCTGTTACGCTATGGTGTCGTACTGCAGATGCCTTACAACATGGACAACAGTGAGTATTACGGTCGTGGACCTGTTGAGAACTACAACGACCGTCATCTGTCACAGCGTATTGGTATCTATCGCCAGACCGCTGATGAGCAGTTCTATCCTTATATCCGTCCACAAGAGACGGGTACGAAGGGTGATATCCGGTGGTGGAAACAGACTAATGGTACCAACGGTGGGTTATGTATAGAGGCAGACACTCCTTTCTATGCCTCGGCACTTCACTATAGTGTGGAGGATCTTGACGAGCCCGGTCAGGAGAAGGCACAGCGTCACTCCCCGCAGGTTCCTAAGTCACGCTACACCAATCTGAACATCGATCAGACACATGCCGGTGTCGGTGGCATTGATAGTTGGAGTGAGTGGGGACAGGCTCTGCAACCCTACCGCGTACCCTGTCAGGACCGCACCTTCACCTTCCGACTGGTCCCAATCATGTAACTTAGACTAAATATATTAATATAAATAAGGTATGGACAATAACGAGAAAAACCAACAGCAGGGACAACTGCAACTGGAACTGCCACAGGATGTGGCACAAGGGGAGTATGCTAATTTCGCCATTATCTCGCACTCCAGCAGCGACTTCGTCATCGACTTTGCCCGCGTGCTGCCCGGGGTACCGAAATCGCCCGTGAAAAGTCGTGTGATACTGGCTCCCGAGCATGCAAAACGACTGCTTGGCGCCTTGCAGGAGAATATCATGAGGTATGAGCGCGAGTTCGGTCCGATTAAGATTCCCAACCAAGAGCCACGCACCATTTCCCCCTTCAATGTAGGGAAAGGAGAGGCATAGAGGCGGTTAATAATTACTAAAACACTTATTTTATGTTAAATTTCATAAGATAAGTGTTTTTTCGTGCTTTATAGATTAGGTGATTTCCCGAAAAGTTCGTACCTTTGCAGCCCAAAAGCGACCAATGAGAAGGGCGCATTATGTCAAGTTGAATATATACATATAATATAATAATTTAAAAATCAAACAATTATGCCTACAATTTCACAATTGGTAAGAAAAGGCAGAAAGGTGCTCGTTGACAAGAGCAAGTCTCCCGCGCTGGACTCATGTCCTCAGCGTCGTGGTGTCTGTGTTCGTGTCTACACAACGACCCCGAAGAAGCCTAATTCGGCTATGCGTAAGGTAGCCCGTGTTCGTTTGACCAACCAGAAGGAGGTCAACAGTTACATTCCCGGAGAGGGACACAACCTGCAGGAGCACTCTATCGTGCTGGTGCGTGGCGGTCGTGTAAAGGACCTTCCCGGTGTACGTTATCACATCGTTCGTGGTACATTGGATACCGCCGGTGTGGCAAGCCGCACACAGCGTCGTTCTAAGTACGGTGCTAAGCGTCCAAAGGCTAAGAAATAATAACCGGAGAGGGTTAGTAAGCCGAGAGGACAAAGAGAAAAAGTAACAACTGTTTTGCTGGAGAATTGTTATAGACAGGTTGAGTAAATGCTCATGTGAGAGCGTTGAAGAACGAGAAAGAACAGCCCCACGCAGACAACAAAACAAGAAAAAAATGAGAAAAGCAAAGCCAAAGAAGCGTGTGATCCTGCCGGATCCAGTCTTCAACGACACCAAGGTGTCAAAGTTTGTGAACCATCTGATGTATGATGGTAAGAAGTCTATTTCGTATGAGATCTTCTACAATGCACTCGAGGCTGTAAAGGCTAAGATGCAGAACGAGGAGAAGTCTGCCCTGGAGATCTGGAAGCAGGCTCTGGACAACATCACTCCTCAGGTGGAGGTTAAGAGCCGCCGTATCGGTGGTGCTACCTTCCAGGTACCTACAGAGATTCGTCCTGACCGTAAGGAGAGTATCTCTATGAAGAACATGATTGCGTTTGCCCGCAAGCGTAGTGGTAAGTCTATGGCTGACAAACTGGCTGCCGAGATCATGGATGCCTTCAACAATCAGGGTGGTGCCTTCAAGCGTAAGGAAGATATGCACCGTATGGCAGAGGCTAACCGTGCATTCGCTCACTTCAGATTCTAAGATAGGTAAAAAGATAAACTAAGGAAAAGAAAGAAATGGCAAATCGCGATTTACATTTGACCCGCAATATCGGTATTATGGCGCACATCGACGCCGGTAAGACCACTACGTCGGAGCGTATCCTGTTCTATACAGGTAAGACGCACAAGATCGGTGAGGTGCACGACGGTGCTGCTACCATGGACTGGATGGCTCAGGAGCAGGAGCGCGGTATCACCATCACCAGTGCTGCCACTACCTGTAACTGGAAGTGGAACGGCAAGGACTTCAAGATTAACTTGATTGATACTCCGGGACACGTTGACTTCACCGCTGAGGTGGAGCGTTCACTGCGTGTGCTCGACGGTGCTGTCGCTACTTACTCTGCTGCTGACGGTGTACAGCCTCAGTCAGAGACTGTTTGGCGTCAGGCTGATAAGTATAACGTACCCCGTATCGGTTATGTGAACAAGATGGACCGCTCTGGTGCAGACTTCTTCGAGACAGTACAGCAGATGAAGGACATCCTGGGCGCTAACCCCGTTGTCATCCAGGTGCCCATTGGCGCTGAGGAGAACTTCAAGGGTGTCGTTGACCTGATTAAGATGAAGGCTATCCTGTGGCACGACGAGACTATGGGTGCTGAGTATGACGTTGAGGATATTCCTGCTGATCTGCAGGATGAGTGCGACGAGTGGCGTAACAAACTGCTCGAGGCTGCCGCTGAGTATGACGAGGCCCTGATGGAGAAGTACTTCGACGATCCTAACTCTATCACTGAGGACGAGATCATCGCTGCTATCCGTAAGGGTACTCTCGCACTGAACATCGTGCCCATGACTTGCGGTTCTTCATTCAAGAACAAGGGCGTACAGACACTGCTCGACTATGTCTGCATGTTCCTCCCCTCACCCCTTGACACTCCCGCTATCGAAGGTGTTAACCCCGAGACAGGCGAGACAGAGACCCGTCAGCCCAGCGAGGACGAGAAGACAGCTGCCCTTGCGTTCAAGATTGCAACCGACCCGTATGTGGGTCGTCTCACATTCTTCCGCGTTTATAGCGGTAAGGTAGAGGCCGGTTCCTACATCTACAATGTTCGCTCTGGCAAGAAGGAACGCGTGAGTCGTCTGTTCCAGATGCACTCCAACCACCA
>DEJF01000048.1 GCA_002353225.1 Prevotella sp. UBA2755
AGTCGGTAACAAACGACCAGTTTGTCGGTAGGAAACTGTCATCAACAAAACGACTGGCAGAGTCATTGCCCTGCCAGCCGAATGACCAGATCAAAAGATTTCAATTATCCACATTCCGTCATTATCCAGTTCTTCTTTATATCCATCTAATCCCTTTTCCATTCCGTCCCAACGTGTGCTCATAGGCGGAACTCGATGTTTGCATTGGCAAGAGATACGAATAAATTCCGAAACTCCAAAGGATTCAAAAGAAAAAATGATGAAGCCCCTCCTAATACTTCCCTGACTTACATATCTCCTTGTCTTCCTTTTATCCATGCGGCGACAGTGATGCCCTTGCACTTTTTGAAGGCGGCACTAAAAGTACTGTAACTGCGGAAACCGCTTTGCAAGGCAAGTTGCTGTGCCGTGACGGATCGTGAGTTGGTTTGTGCTTTGGCATAGAGACGATCGAAATGCTCTATGCGCAGAAGATTGATATATTCATTATAGGTTGTACCTGACTGTGTGAAATAGGAACTTAGATAGGTGCGGTTGGTTCCCAAAGCCGTGGCAAGTTGTTGCAGCGTGAGGTCGTGTTGCAGGTATAGTCCTGTCTCCTCGCATTGCTGTTCCAATAGACCACCGATATAGTTTAGCCCTGTCGAGTCGGTGACAGACTCGGCAATTGGTGCAAGTCGTTGTAGTGTCTCTATGCGCCACAGCAAAAAGACGATAAGCACTAAGGTGTTTATCTGTGTGACGTATTCTATGATAAGTCCACCGAAGTTCAACTTGTATGCTAAAGTCATAAGTAGGATGACAGCGAGCAGGATGAGGCTTTGCCATACCTCTTTGTTTTCTAAGTCTGCGTAATTGTCGTGCAGCCAGCGACCGTATTGTCTCACGGCATACACCATATATATAATAAAGGTTAAGGCAACTGCGAGCAGATATATTTGTGTGAACAACTCAAAAAACTCACTTCGCATCATGATGCCAAGACCTATGACCGCCGCGGCTACAGGTAACATGGTAGCCATGATGGGCCATAAAGGGCGCTGGCGGTCTTGCAGCAGACAGAGTAATAGTGCCATCATACAGGGTACGAGTGTCAGACTGTCAAGCCCTATTGCCACCGTGTTGCGTAAGGCGTGATCGTCTGTCAGCAGGTAGAGTCCCAAGATAACCCACCATATATGACTCAGCACTATTGAAGCCATAAAGGCGGCTCCCCACCTTCGCAGTCTTATGGGTGGATTGATGGCTGGGTCAAGTATATTACTGGGTCTGAATAGCAGATAGAGGCATGCAAAGAATGCCAATGTCGCTGCTCCGCCATAAAGCATGATATAGAGGATGTCCTCGAGTCCTTTGTATTCGTACATCTTTGTTACATTTTGATTGCAAAGATAGTGAATTATTCTTAATTGTATGCACAATTCTTATTTATTTAGTATCTTTGCCCTCAAATTAAAAGAAGATGCATTTAGAGATTTCTGACGAGCAAGTGCTTGACAATGCGGGAATTCGTGTGACTGCTGTACGACTGATGGTTTGGCGCCAGATTAGGCATGGATTCCACGATGCTTTTAGTCTGGGTGACTTGGAGACGAAACTGCCTACGGTTGACCGTTCGACATTGTTTCGCATCCTCACTTTGCTGACGGAGACACACCTGTTGCATCATATTGACGATGGTTCAGGGTCACAGAAATTCTGTGTCTGCCATCAGGATGATACCCGGCATTGTGAGGGGCATGTCCATCTGACGTGTAGCAAATGTCATCGTACCTTCTGTCTGACGAATGTGCGTATCCCGTCCGTTCCGTTGCCTGCAGGTTTTGAGTTAGAGGAAGCGGAGTATGTCGTCAAGGGCATCTGTGCTGATTGTGCAAATAAATGATAAACAAACTATTATAACAATGAACAAACTACTAAACTACGTGGCAGTGCTGTTGATGCTGCCTGTCTCTGCGGAGGCGCAAGACTACTCGAAGTATTATCAGAATCTCCCTGTTGAGGTGAAGCAGGTCAGTCGTCCTGTTATTCCTGCCAATGAGGTTAACCTCAAGGATGTAGGGGGTGTCGGTGATGGTGTGACTCTTAATACAGAGGCTTTTGCCAAGGGTATCAGTAAACTGAACAAAATGGGTGGTGGACGACTGAATGTGCCGGAGGGTGTCTGGCTCACGGGACCTATCAGTATGAAGGACAATATTGAACTGCATCTTGACAAGAATGCCTTGGTGATATTCTCCGCTGATAAGTCACTCTATGTCGACCCCAATGCAAAACCCGGTTCCAGAGTCTATCCCTGCATCCGAGCCTCTAAACGTAAGAATATCGCCATTACGGGTGAGGGAATCATTGACGGCAATGGAGAGCATTGGCGTCCAGTCAAGCGTAGTAAGGTAAGTGATGTGGAGTGGAGTGTCTTTAAGAATGTTATTGGTGGTGTGGAGAAATCTAATGGAACCCTGTTCTATCCTTGGGACTCTAAGGGTGGCTATGCTAATATTGCAGAGACTCCCGAGGCTCAGGAGAAGATGCGCAACGATATCATCCGCTTTACGGATTGTGAGAATGTGTTGATCCAAGGAGTTACCGTACAGAACTCCCCTCGTTTCCATGTACATCCCTGTTATTCCAAGAATGTGATAGTTGATGGTGTGACCGTCCGTTGTCCATGGAATGCGCAGAATGGTGATGCCATTGATTTCAGTGATGTTAATATCGGACTGATAGTCAATAGTATTGTAGATGCCGGTGATGACGGTATCTGTATGAAGGGAGGTACTATCAAGCCTGCCTCACCAGCCAATGGTTGCGAGGATATCGTGATTCAGGATAATACAGTGTTCCATGCGCATGGCGGTTTTGTGTTGGGTAGTGAGACCATCAGTGGTATGCGTCGTATCATCGTACGTCATAATCGTTTTGCCGGTACTGATACTGGTCTGCGCTTCAAAAGTGGTATGGGACGTGGTGGCAAGACGGAGCAGATGTATATCTCCGACATTATGATGACTGACATCAAAGATGAGGCGATTATCTTCCAGTGTGACTATGTTGACCGTCCTGCCGGCTCTGACCCCAACAAGGTTCCGACCTTCACAGAGGAGCAACGCAAGAAAGCACCTTACTTCCAGGACATCCATATCTCAAATGTTGTCTGTCATGGTGCTGCCACAGGTATCAAAGCGAGTGGTATCCTTGGACTCGACTGTGTTTATGACATCGATATCGCGAATACCACTATCAGTTATACCAAGAAAGATAAGAGTATTGACGAGCAGACCGCAAAACTCAATCTCAAGAATGTTACTCTGCAGCCGCTTTCAGTATCTCGCTGAGGGTGGGGTGGATATGTACCATATCACGCAGTTCTGAGAGTGTAGTGTCCTTGCACATAAGGGCACTACATTCTTGTATCAGGTCGGCGGCATGGGTTCCGTAGGCATGACAACCGATGATATGGTCGTCCTTGTCGGCGAAGAGTTTCAGCATTCCCTCGGTCTCGTTCATAGCCTGTGCCTTACCATTGGCACGCCAGAATGCTTTCTTGCATACATATTCAACTCCCTGTTCCTTCAACTGGTCTTCCGAATGTCCTACGCAGGCAGCCTCAGGCTCTGTGAAGATAGCGGCAGGCATGATGTCAAAGCGGATGCCGTCCGTCTTACCGACGATATGGTTGACGGCACGTATCGCCTGCATCTCTGCGGCGTGGGCAAGCATCTGCTTGCCATTCACATCGCCGATGGCATAGATGCCTTTGACTGTTGTCTCGAAATTGTTGTCAACGGCAATGCCATTCCGCTTGTCATACTCAAAACCAGTTCTCTTGAAATCATCCCTGACATTCGGCTTGCGTCCTGTAGCCATGAGAATCATGTCGGCATCAATGTCGGCTAGTGACTTCACAGCAGTCTTCATCTGGAATTTGATACCTCGTTTCTCCAGTAACTTACGTAAGCGTTTGGCGATATCGCTATCCATCATCGGCAGACATTCTTTCAGGAACTCAATGACCATGACCTCCGAACCGAAGCGGTTGAAGACACTGGCGAACTCCATACCAATGACACCGGCACCGATGATGGCAAGGCGTGTCGGTAGGGTAGAGCGTTGCAGCAGTTCGGTAGAGGTGACAAGGCGTGGGTCGTTGATGTCGGGCAGGGGCAGGAGTTTGGGACTGCTGCCAGTGGCAATGATAATATGGTGAGCAGTGATCGTTTCGCATGTGGCGATGGCATCGCCACATACTTCCACTGTCTGTGCATCGGTAAAGGAGGCGGTGCCACGTACCAGTGAGATACCTGGAGCGCTGAGAATCTGCTCCACACCACTGCGTAACAGACCCACTACCTGTTGTTGACGCTCGAAAGCCTCCGTAAAGGTAGCGGCATGCACATACGTCTTGGTGGGGATGCAGCCACGGTTGAGACAGGTGCCTCCCACCTCGTCCTGTTCGATAATCACTACTTGCAGTCCTTGCTTTGCCGCATATTCAGCGGCGCGGTAACCACCCGGTCCCGCGCCGATGATGATAAGGTCAGTTGTTGTCATTGATCATCTGTTTATAAGTGACAATCGGATGTTTGGCGGCGAGCACGTCGTCCACTCTGCCGATAGGCGTGTCGTGGGGAGCCGTCTTCACAATGTCTGGGTCATTCTTCGCTTCTTCTGCTATCTTCCTCATCACGTCGATGAAACCGTCAATCGTGTCCTTCGACTCGTTCTCCGTCGGTTCTATCATAAGACTCTCATGGAACAGCAACGGGAAGTAGATGGTAGGCGCGTGATAGCCGTAGTCCAACAATCGTTTTGCCACATCCATCGTAGTGATACCTGTCGACTTGTCTTTCAGTCCGTCGAATACGAATTCATGTTTACAGAGTCCGCTGATAGGCAGTTCATAGACATCCTTCAGGCATTCCTTGATGTAGTTAGCATTCAGTGTGGCAAGTGGACCTACCTGTTTCATGTTCTCTCTGCCTAATGAGAGGATATAAGCGTAGGCGCGCATCACCACGGCGAAGTTGCCGCTCTCGTAGGGGCTGACGAAAGGCAGGAATGGCTCCAGTCCCTTGCGTACACCTACTGGACCGCTGCCTGGTCCACCACCACCATGTGGGGTGGAGAAAGTCTTATGCAGGTTGATGTGCATCACGTCGAAGCCCATGTCACCGGGGCGACAGGCTCCAAGCATCGGGTTCAGGTTCGCACCGTCATAGTACATCAGTCCGCCACAGTCGTGAATCATCTTGGCGATACGAGGGATGTCACGCTCGAAGAGTCCAAGGGTGTTAGGGTTCGTCATCATCATGGCGGCGATGTTAGGACCCTCTAGGTCTACTAGTTTCTCCAGATCTACTGGGTCTACTAAACCTTCCGCCGTTGATTTCACCTCTAAGATCTCCAGTCCGCAGACGGCGGCGGAGGCAGGATTGGTACCATGGGCTGAGTCTGGGACGATGACTTTCGTACGGACCTCGTCGCCTCGTGACTGGTGATAGCCACGGATCACCATCAAACCCGTCAACTCACCATGAGCACCGGCGAAGGGTTTTAGAGTGAAGTCAGCAAGTCCTGTCAGTTCGCATAATGCTTTCTTTAACAAAGTGCATACTGCCTGGGCACCGTTGGTCGTCCCTTTTGGCTGTAACGGGTGCAGGTTGGCAAATTGGGGCAGTGCCGCCATCTCCTCATTAATCTTAGGGTTGTATTTCATCGTGCAGGATCCTAACGGATAGAAACCGTTGTCCACACCGAAGTTGTTAGCCGACAGGTTAGTGTAATGGCGCACCACCGTCATCTCGTCACACTCAGGCAATGCAGCAGGCTCCTTGCGTTGTATGCTTGCCGGTATCTCATAGTTGCCGAATCGGTTCTTGGGCAGAGAATATCCTTTGCGTCCTTTCTTCGAGAGTTCGAAGATCAGGTTTCCATATAGTCTATTATTCATGGCATCATCTCTTTTACGAAGTTATCAATATCCTCTTTTGTTCGCTTCTCTGTGACGGCTATCATCAACTGGTTGTCGTTCAGTTTGATACCTCCGAAGATACCATGGGCTTGAAGTCGTCCTAACAGTGTGTCAATGTCTCCGTCGTAACTGACGACGAACTCATTGAAGAAGGGCTTGTCATAAACCAGTTTGAAGTGCCCGGTAGCCAGAAGTTTATCGCAGAGATAGTGGGCACCAGCATACGACAGTTGTGCTGCCTCACGAAGTCCCTCCTTGCCCATCAGTGACATATATATCGTGACGAAGAGTGCCATCAGGCTCTGGTTTGAGCAGATGTTAGAGGTTGCTTTCTGACGACGGATATGTTGTTCACGTGCTTGCAGTGTCAATACGAAGGCACGTTGTCCGCGGTTGTCCTTTGTCATACCGACGATACGCCCCGGCATCTTACGAATGAGTTTCTCGGTGCAGCACATATAGCCAACATACGGTCCACCGAACTGCATAGGGATACCCAGCGACTGTCCGTCACCTACCGCAATGTCAGCACCCCATTCGCCAGGTGTCTTCAGCACGGCAAGGTCGGCGGCGATATTGCTCATGATGAAGAGTCCTTTCTGCTCATGGATAGCCTCGGCATAACCGCTATAGTCCTCAATGATACCGTAGTAGTTAGGTTGTTGTACGAACACCCCGGCGACTTCTCCTTGGTGTAGGGATAATAGGGATAGTAGGTGGGGTAGGTTGGTGACACCATCCTTTTGCTGGATCATCTCAATCTTGATACCATGGAAATGAGCATAGGTCTCTATCACTTTCAGGGTCTTCGGGTCGATGGTCTCGCTGATGAGGACGGTGTCCTGTTTCTTACCGGCAGCCACAGCCATCATCACTGCCTCGGCGGCGGCAGTCGTACCGTCGTACATAGAGGCATTGGAGATGTCCATGCCAGTCAGTTCCGCCATCATCGACTGGTATTCGAAGATGTAATGGAGCGTACCTTGTGATATCTCCGCCTGATAGGGTGTGTAACTGGTCAGGAATTCCGAGCGGCTGAGTAAAGTGGGGATGACAGCAGGTGTGTAGTGGTCGTAGACACCAGCACCGCCGAAGCATATCAACAGTTCGTTCTCCTCGCCCAGTTTCTCAAACAACTGGCGTACCTCCACCTCGCTCATCTGTTCGGGCAACTGATAGTCGCCACGGAAGCGTATCTCATCGGGAACCTCGGCATAGAGGTCGCCGAGGCTTTTCACCCCGACTTTCTCCATCATCGCCTGAAGGTCTTCCTCGGTGTGGGGAAAATATTTAAACATAGTCGTAATATCGTTATGTCGAAATATCGAGATTCCGAAAATTAATTATTTCTCGCAGAAAGCAGCGTATGCCTTAGCGTCCATGAGGTTGTCGAGTTCGCTCTTGTCACTGATCTCCACCTTGATAATCCAGTTCTCGAAAGCGTCTTGGTTGACGAGTTCAGGCTGGTCGTCCAGTGCCTCATTTACCTCAACGATGGTTCCGCTGACGGGTGACATCAGGTCGCTTGCCGCCTTCACGCTCTCCACGGCACCGAACTCTTCACCAGCCGTTACCTCGTCGTCCACGTCAGGCAGGTCGACATATACCACGTTACCCAAGGCATTCTGCGCATAGTCGGTGATACCGATGAATCCGAAGTTGCCTTCTACTCTTACATACTCATGTGACTCACTGTAATAAAGTCCTTCAATTACTTTTGCCATAATATTTAAAATAGGTTTGTTAGGTTTTGTTAGGGATTATAGGTTTGTTAGGGGCTACTTCTTGTAGTGCTTGTCGTAGAAGCGCTTCTTGCAGACGGTGCCAGGGAAGGTCTTCTTACGAATCTGTATTTCTACGTCTGTATCCAGTGCTGCATACTGACTGTCAATGAGGGCAAGGCAGACACTCTTGTCGGTAGAGATGGTGTGATAACCTGTAGTGACCTCTCCGATGACGTTACCGTCCTTCAGTACATTGTAGCCATGACGGGGAATCGCCTTGTCGTGCAGTTCGATGCCCACCAGTTTCTTGGGTGCGCCCTCAGCCTTTTGACGGGCGAGGGCATCCTTACCGATAAACTCATCCTTGTCGAGTTTGACGAAGATACCCAGTCCAGCCATGATAGGAGTGATGGTCTCAGACAGTTCGTCGCCATAGAGCGGCAGTCCCACCTCGAAGCGCAGGGTGTCACGGCACCCGAGTCCGCAGGGTTTTACGTTGGCGGCAATCAGTTTGTCCCAGCACTCATTAATATAATAAGGAGTAGCGTATATCTCAAAGCCGTCCTCACCAGTATAACCAGTACGGGACACAATCACGTCGCCAATCGTCTTGAAAGTATAGAAGGTCAACTCCTTGCAAGCGATGCCAAGAACCTGTTCCATCACCTGTTCTGCCTCTGGTCCTTGAATGGCAAGTTCTCCGTATTGCTCACTTTGGTGCTCCAATGTGATGTCGAAATCCTTTGCCTGTTGCTGGATCCATGCCCAGTCTTTATCGATATTAGCGGCATTGATGACGAGGAAGAAACGGTCGTCCGCCATCTTATAAACCAGCAGGTCATCCACAACACCGCCGTCCTCATAGCACATCATGCCATAGAGAATCTTTCCGTCGGGGATGCCCCGCACATCGTTGGTGAAGATATGGTTGACATAACGCGCTGCGTCCTTGCCGCAGACAAGTACCTCGCCCATGTGACTCACGTCGAATACACCACAGTGCTGGCGTACTGCTTGGTGCTCGTCGACGATATTCGTGTATTGTATTGGCATGTCAAAACCGCCGAAAGGGGAGATGAGTGCCCCAAGGGCTACGTGTTTGTCATAAAGACAGGTTCTTTTATTTTCCATAAATATAGGTTTGTTTGGGTTTTGTAGGTTTGTTAGGGATGTTAGGTGGTGAGGAGGTCGACGAAGTCGGCTTTCATGAGGTTCATGATGATGTCATCGATGTGGTCTGGCAGGATGTGGCTGATAGCACCAGCGTCCAGAGGCACGTTCTTTAGTTTACGGAGCAGTCCGTTGTCGAGGTCGCCCACCAGGAAGAAATCGCCCATCAGGTTCACACACTTGATGATGCCGTTCTTCACCTCGATACGAGCCTCAAACTCGCCAACACCCTCTATCCTGCGTTTCTTGACGACGGTGTAGCGTGGATTCTTGCCATATATGAACTCCTCAGAGAGGTATTCCTGCTCTAATTGCTCTATCTTCTGGATTTCGTTCGTAGTCAGTGTCAGTTCCTCGTGGCACAGTTCCTTACGTACGAACTCCTTGAACTCCCCGATGTCCAGTTTGATATAGTTCTTCAGCACGTCAATGCGCTGGCGAATGCTCTGTACCCCCTTAGAGACGAGTTTCGTAGAGGGTGGGGTGAGGGCACCTGACATATTGAGCATATCCGTGTCGTAGAGCATGGTGCCGTGTACGATGCTGCGTCCCGGTATCTTGTAAAAAGCGTTGCCCGACACTTTACGATCGCCCACCATCACGTCGTTACGTCCCGACGGCGAGGCATCAACACCCAGTTTCTGGAGTGTCAATACCACCATATTGATATAACGGTTAAAGGTGAAACCCACCTGTTCCTCACTGGTGATATATGAGAACATCACGTTGTTCATGTCGGCATACACACAGCCACCGCCGCTCTTCCGCCGATACATCTGGATATGGTTTGTGTGGCAGAAGTCGAGGTTTACCTCGTTCTCTATCAGTTGATTGCGCCCAAAGATAACGCTCGGCTCCACCTGCCACATAAAGAAGCAGTCTTCAGCCTCCACATGTCTTGCCACGTATTCCTCCATGGCAAGGTAGAACGAAAGTCTTCTTACCTTATTATCAGGCAGTGCGATGTATAGCATAGATTATTGTTTTAGGCTTCTGTATATTTTTTGCAAAGATAGTCAAAAACGATGGGATAGCCAAACGAAAATCAATATATTTTTTCGTTGTAAAGAAAACTTATCGAAAAACATGTACGGGATTCTACGCAAAACAACAGAGCCGCTTTGACGGGATAATTTAAAGCACTTAAATTTTTATACTCTTTTCCTTTGTTCTGTGCTCGACTTTTTGTATCTTTGCCATCAAAGATGGCGAAAATACTCCGTCTCGGCAAAAAAGAAACGAGTTTCTTTGTTTTGCGCTCGACTTTTTGTATCTTTGCATCATAATTTACTACTACAATGGTTTACAAATACGATTTCCTGATTATAGGTGCTGGTGTGGCAGGTATGAGTTACGCCCTCAAGATTGCCCGTGCTAACAAGGGCAAAGTATGTATGATTTGCAAGACCTCCCTCGATGAGGCGAACACCTCTTTCGCACAAGGTGGTGTGGCAAGTGTGACTAACCTGAAGGTGGATACCTTCGACAAGCATATTGCAGACACGATTATCGCAGGCGACTATATCTCCGACCGTAAGGCGGTGGAGCAGGTGGTACGCAATGCACCTGAGCAGATTCAGGAACTCGTCAACTGGGGTGTTAACTTCGACAAGAACGAACAAGGGGACTTTGACCTGCACCGTGAGGGTGGACACTCTGAGTTCCGTATCCTGCACCATGCAGATGACACAGGTGCGGAGATTCAGCGTGGACTGATGGAGGCAGTAAGGAATCATCCTAACATTGATATTAAGGAGAACCATTTTGCCGTGGAGATCATTACCCAGCACCACTTAGGTGTCCGTGTGACCCGTCGCTCTCCACATATCCAGTGCTATGGTGCTTACGTGCTGAATCCTAATAAGCCAAAGGTAGACACCTATCTCGCCAAGGTCACTGTTATGTGTACGGGTGGTTGTGGTGCCGTTTATCTTACCACCTCGAACCCCGTCATTGCTACAGGTGATGGTATCGCGATGGTCTATCGTGCCAAGGGAACAGTTGCCGATATGGAGTTCGTACAGTTTCACCCCACCGTCTTGCATAACCCCAACGAGACGCATCCTGCCTATCTCATCACAGAGGCGATGCGTGGCTATGGCGGTATCCTGAAACTGCCCAATGGAGAGACCTTCATGGAGAAGTACGATGAGCGCCTGTCACTGGCTCCCCGTGATATTGTGGCTCGTGCTATCGATAAAGAGATGAAAATTCACGGTATTGACCATGTCTGTCTTGACGTGACCCATAAGCCTGCCGAGGAGACTCGTCATCACTTCCCGAATATCTATCAGAAATGTCTTAGCATGGGTATCGACATCACGACCGATTATATCCCTGTACGTCCTGCCGCTCACTATATGTGTGGTGGTATCAAAGTAGACCTTAACGGACAGTCGTCTATCGAACGGCTCTATGCTCTCGGCGAGTGCTCTTGCACAGGTCTGCATGGTGGTAACCGTCTTGCCTCCAACTCCCTTATCGAGGCGGTGGTCTATGCCGATGCCGCCGCCAAGCACTCTTTGCAGCATATCGACGAGTACGACTATAATTTAGAGGTACCTGAATGGAACGACGAAGGTACGATGACCAATGAGGAGAAGGTGCTGATCACCCAGTCGGTCAAGGAGGTAGCACAGATTATGTCCAACTATGTGGGCATCGTCCGCAGTGACTTACGTTTGCATCGTGCCTGGGACCGTCTTGACATGCTCTATGAGGAGACGGAGCGTCTCTTCAAACGTGTGAAGGCAAGTCGTGACATCTGTGAACTTCGTAACATGATTAATGTCGGTTACCTCATCACTCGCTGGGCACTGGAGCGTAAGGAGTGTCGCGGTCTGCACTTCACTACCGATTATCCCCTGCATGCTTACGACAAGAAATAATGAGAAGACTGAAGATTTTATTCCTTTTACTAGTTGTTTCCGTCTGTACCATCGCACAGACGGAAGAGGTTGATACCCTTTGTGCCGATACAGCAGAGGTGGCACTGCCGTGGCCTCAGAATATCCAGTACAGACTCGACTCGCTGATGCAGTCGAAACTCTTGGAGACCTCTATGGTCGGTATGGTGGTCTATGACTTGACGGCTGATTCTATATTATATAAGGTGAACGAACGACAGACATTGCGTCCTGCCTCTACGATGAAACTCGTCACGGCAATCACGGCACTCGACCGTCTTGGAGGCTCTTATCAGTTCCGTACCCAACTTTACTATACAGGCAACATAGAGAATAACACCCTTAACGGTGACCTCTATTGTGTGGGAGGTTTCGACCCTGCCTTCAATAAAGACGACTTGAAGGCCTTTGTGGAGAGTGTACAGTGGATGGGGGTTGATACCATCCGAGGCAGTATCGTTGCCGATCTCTCAATGAAGGATGCCGACCTGTTGGGAGAGGGATGGTGTTGGGATGATGATAACCCGAAACTGTCTCCCTTGTCTATCGGACGAGATATCGATTTCCTTCAACGTTTCGTGAATGAACTGTTAGAAGACAGTGTTGTCATTCCCAATGTCAGACTCTATAATGGCAGTTTGCCAAACGATGCCCGTATCCTTTGTAGTCGTACTCATACGATGGACCAGATATTGCAAAGGATGATGAAGGTCAGTGATAACTTCTATGCCGAGGCTATGTTCTACCAACTCGGTGCTGCCATAGGTCGCCGTCCTGCTCGTGCGAAGGATGCCGCCAGTGTGGTTAAGCAACTTGTTCAGAAGGTGGGGAATGGTAAGAATCCTTATCGTGTCGCTGACGGTAGCGGATTGTCACTCTATAATTATGTGACACCGGAGTTGGAGATGCGCTTGCTTCGCTATGCCTATCGTAACTCGAATATCTATCAGCACCTGTTACCATCACTGCCCATCGGAGGAGTTGACGGAACATTGAAGACCCGTATGAAAGGGACTTTCGCTGAAGAGAACGTGAAGGCTAAGACGGGTACAGTGACGGGCGTGTCGGCACTTGCAGGCTATTGTACGGCGGCAAACGGACATCAGTTGTGTTTCTCCATTATGAACCAAGGTATTATGAAGTCTGACCCTGGACGTCATTTCCAAGATCAGGTATGTAATGCCCTATGTGCTCCTTAAGAAGATGAATACGATTAAGATATATGTTGAGCAGTTGTTGTCTCAGATAGGACTTGCCATCGACTATATCCCTGTCGTGCGGCATGTCGTGTTAGTGATGATTACCATCCTCCTTGCATGGTTTGCAGGATGGTTGTTTAAGTTACTCATCCCATGGGTTACTAAGTTGACCCGGAAGACAGCAGCCAAATGGGACGATGTTGTCTTTAACGAGCGAGTATTACATTCTGCTTGTCAGATCGTACCTGCCATTGTTGTATGGATCGTTCTGCCTTCTGTGTTCGATGAGTATCCTACCGCTCATGAGATGCTTGCCCGTATGACGGCAATCTATATCACGATAATGAGTGTACGTACGGCAATCGTGATGATTGACTCTCTGAAACTCCTTGAAGGTAAGAAACGTACGGCGAAGCAACAGTATCTATATACGTTCTGTGGTGTACTGAAAATCATCCTGTTCTTCGTAGCGGCAATCATCGTCATCGCTATTGCCGTGAATAAAGACCCATCGACACTGCTTGCCGGACTGGGTGCCGCCTCCGCCATCCTGATGCTTGCCTTTCAGGATACCATCAAAGGACTGGTGGCTGGTATCCGTCTGACATCTAATGAGATGGTGGCAATCGGTGACCGTATCACCGTACCATCGGCAGGAGCCGACGGTATTGTGGAGGAGATCTCACTGACAACAGTGAAGATACGTAATTTTGACAATACCATTGTGACAGTCACTCCACAGACCTTGGTCGACGGCTCGTTCCAGAACTGGAAGGGGGTTAAGGAGCGAGAAGGACGTAAGGCTGCAAGAAAGGTGTATTTCGATTTTCGTTCCCTGACGATTGACGAGGAGGGGGTGCCTAATCTGACTCGTTACAGAAAGCACATGGAGGAATGGCTTGCCCAGCAGGAGAAGGTACTTGCCGACAGTCCTATATTGGTACGTCAGTTAGACGCTACCCCCACAGGATTACCTGTGGAGTTCATGTTTTGGGTAAATGAGCAGGCAGCAGTCCCCTTTGAGCATGCTGTTTCGGAAATCATGGAATATGCGTATGCAGAGGCTGCCGTCTTCGGGCTCCGCATCTATCAGCAGTTCCCTGAGCAATAATTCTCAAAAGCCTCACGGTAGGCATCGGTGACACGGATAATCTCGTCACCGATATAGACGCATAGGTTACGGTCTACGGTCCGTATCTTGTCCAGTCGGACGATATACGAGCGGTTGATGCGCATAAAGGTATCTGTGGGTAGTGCATCCTCCACTGCTTTCATCGTCATGTGGGTGGTCAGTGGTCGTGGCTCACCCTCCACATGGAAGCGCACATAGTCTTTCATGCCCTCCACGTAAATGAGATGGTCGAAGTTCACCTGACGCAGTTCTCCGTCCACACGGATGAACATGGTCTTCTTGGGTGCGGACTCTACACCCTCCATATTTCCCGCCTTACACTCCAGACTCATTAACCGCTCAGCCTTCTCGACAGCGGCAATAAACTTATTATAGCGGATCGGTTTCAGCAGGAAGTCGACCGCACTCACCTCGTAACTCTCGAAAGCATACTCCTTGAAGGCTGTCGTGAAGATCACCTTAGTACCCTCCGGCAACATGTGTGACAATTCCATTCCGTTGAGGTCGGGCATCTGGATGTCCATGAAGGCAAGGTTGACAGGATGGTCTTTCAACCAGTTCAGTGCCTCGACGGAGTCGGTAAAGGAATGCTCCAATTGCAACTGTGGTGTTCTTGTGGCAAACGACTCTAATAACTTGACGGCAAGGGGCTCGTCATCGACGATGATGCAGGTGATAGGGCTCATAGTTGGATGGTGACTTGTACGTGATAGATATTATCTTGTAGGGATTGCTCCCAAGTGTAACGGTCTTTGTAAATGAGTTCCAAACGCCGTTTGGTGTTCTCAATACCGATGCCCGAGCCACTACGGTTCTGCTCGTCTTTCGGGTAGTTAGTGTTCTCGCAGATGAAGGTCAGCAAATGGTCATCGGTGGTCAATGTGATATTGATACGGGAGTCACGCCCACTGCTGACACCATGCTTGAAGGCATTCTCTATGAGGGAGATGAAGAGCAGGGGAGCGATATCTAATTGGTAGTTGACCATTGATAATTGACAATTAATGGTGGTCTTTTCGTTGCAGCGCAGTCGCATCAAGTCGATATAGTTCTGCATGAACTCCACTTCCCCCTTCAACGGTACGGTCTCATGGCGTGTCTCATACATTGCATAGCGCAGCAGGTCGCTCAGTTGGGCAATAGAGTCCTGTGCCAGGTCAGCGTCAATCTGTACGAGCGATGAGATATTATTCAGGGTGTTGAAGAGGAAATGGGGGTTCAACTGGTTCTTCAACCATTCCAGTTCCGCCTCTGTATGTTTCTGTTTCTCCTCTCGCAGTTGCCGCTCTAAGTCTTGTTGCCGCATCAGGTAGCGGATAGTGGTGGCACCCATGATAGCAAGTACCTCTAATAAGATGGATACCACAAGGAAAGAGTAATAGCCTGCCCTCATCCATGGTGCCAGACTGTTGGTGTCGTAGAAGATATGCGGGGAGTGGGCGATGATCAGTACAATGATATTCGCAATGACAAACCATTTCTTGCGATGGCGCAACATCAGGAATGGTGCGAACACATAGAAGTTCAGGAAGTACATGACTAACGAGATGTGTAGCCATGACCAGGTCATCCAAAGTGTCGCGCGTGCCGTCTCCCAGTTGTAACTGGAGGCATAACCCGTGGCGGCAGGTAGTAGGAATATGAAGGCTGCCACGACCACTTGGATGATAAAGATGTAGATGTCCTTTCTTGTGATATGCATTTTCATCGGCAAATATACGAATTATTTTTGAAACAACAAAACTCTCCCCGGTGCTTCTATGCAGAGGAGAGAGTCTTACATATACTTATAGTGTGAATCTGTGTCTTACTTCGCTTTTTCCTGCATTCTCTCAGCGGTGTTGTTGGCAGTCAGGTTAAAGGTGCTGACGTATTTCTCATACTGTTTCTCATCCAGAACCTCCTTCATGGTCTTCATGTGGCGGCTTTTAATTCTCTCCCAAGCCTCTGCTTGTTTGGATTTGTCTTCCATCTTGTTGAAACTGTCCATCATTTTCTCAAACTGAGAGAAAGCCTGTTTTACGGATTCCACCTGCGACGTGGTCAGTTCCAGATAACTACTCATACGGTCGAAGGTCAGACCATTGTTCTCACTCTGTGCATAAACACTCATTACCATGCAGCACATCAAGGCTGCGATCATCATCTTTTTCATATTCGTTTGGTTTTAGTTTGTAAATATTGTTATTATTGTTGTCCCATCTGGGCATTATTAATGGTCTCACTCTGACTCTGATGCTCGATGTAGTCGTTCTCTACACGGCTCTGGTGCTGGCGGAACTGTTTCTTCGTATTACCGAAGTTGTAGGCGATGCTGAAGGAGATACTCTGCATAGGCACCTTGATTTGCATGTGGTTGGTAAAGTCTTTGCCGTGGGAGTAACTCTCGATATTCAGTTTGCCACCGTTGCCAAGTCCTGTCAAGGCTGATAGGGTGAGTGTCAACTTATCGTTGAAGAGCGTCTTGGAGATATTTGCTGTCAGCATATTGAAACCGCTGCTCCATCCTTGCAGGTTATATCTCTTGGTAGAGGTAATCAGATAGGCACCGAGTTTGAAGTTGGCAGGCAGTGTCTGCTGGAGTCCCAGCATCGCATTGGCATGCCAGCCATTGTTTTTTAGATCGAGTGCCTTAGAACGCATATCGCTATAGTCTACACCGCCATTGAGGAAAAGACGTGTGTTCTTATGCAACAGCCAGTTGGCATAGACGTTGAGGCTGGTCACATGGTTCTTGGCAGTGTTGTCGTAGGTGGTGTTCAGCAGGTTGTCATCATCATAGAACGAGAACTGTTCGATGGCGTTGTCCGTGAAACTATGACGCAGGTTGACATTCAACATCAGTTTCGAGGAGAAGGTGTTGAACACCAGTCCGATATTGTGTGACTTCTCAGTGTCTAAATCGGGATTACCATAAGTGAGTGCTGTGGGGTTAGAACGGTCAACGTAAGGATTCAGGTAACTGATACCAGGGCGTGAGATACGCATGTTGTAGGTCAGTCCGATATTCGTGGTAGGTGCGAAATTGTATGTCAGACTTGCTGATGGCACCAGATTGCCATAGTTGGTCTTGAAGTCCTCGCCACTGCCCAGATGATAGTCTACATCCTGCCAGGTCTGCTCATAACGCACACCAGCCTTGGCTCCCCATTTGCCAAACTTGCTGACGAACTCCGCATAGCCGGCAAGGATACTGTTGTTATAGTCGTATTCAGAACTGAGGTCCTCCGCATAGACATCGGCAAGGTAGTATTTGGCGTCAGATGTCGCTTTACGATGACTGAACTTCAAACCGGCGTTCAGGGTGTTGTTCTTACCCAATGGCGTGGTGTAGTCTGCCTGGAAGATATGGTCTGTGGTACGCTCCTCATTATCAGAATAGCGATCGGTCAAGTCCATCCATGTGGTCTGTGCATTGGTCAGGTCAAACTTATTGTCCATCTTATTATTGGTGGGCGCATAGGTCAACTGGTAAGTCAGTGTCAGACTGCTGGTACGCTCCTTATTGAGGAAACGCTGATAGTCAAGGCTACCGTTGAAAGAGGTACGACTCATCTTCATAAAAGTATTCGTCCCGTAAGAATAGCCGTTGCCATAGATACCGCCTCCCATATTGGTTGTGCTATAACCGTCGTTCTTCACACGGAAAGAGGTGATGCCTGCTGTCAAACCTAAGGTGCTCATAGAGTCCACCTCGTAACTCAAGGAGAGGTTACCCATCGTGAAAGGAGTCTTGGGCTTGGAACTCGAAGTGGTAGTCATCGTGGATGATATAGCACCTATCTGCTCACGCTCCATCGTCGTTTCTGTCGTACCGGGATTTGAGTGGTTATACATGGCATTGGCACTGTATGTCAACTTTCCTTTCTGACCACTGATAAAGGCACTACCGCCCCAACTCTTGTTGCCGACCTGTGCACGGATATTACCATTGTAACCGTCCATGCTTCCACCTCCCATAGCAGCGGCAGCCTCTTTGTTCATGACGATATTCAGGACACCGGCACCGCCCTCTGCGTCATACTTGGCACCAGGGTTAGTGACCACCTCAATGCTCTTCACCATCGAGGCAGGCATTGCCTTGAATACCTGACTGGGGGCTGACGACATCATCATATTGGGCTTGCCGTCCACATAGACCTTGAAGGAACTAGAACCATTGACTGAGATATTGTCTTCGCCGTCTACCGTCACCATAGGTACCTTGCGTAACATATCCAGAACAGTGGAAGCCTTGGAGTCGGCATCCTCCTGTACGTTATACGACATCTTGTCGACCTCCATCTTAACCAAGGGCTTCTGGGCGATAATCTCCACACCCTTCAGCATCTGGGCATCCTCGCTGATGAGAATGGTACCGAGGTCGATCTTCTGCTCCTTGCCTAAGGTTACCTGCCGAACAACATCACGCTTGCCGACACTGCTCAGTTGTACGATATGTTTTCCGCTGCCACTGACTTCCTGACGGAAACGACCCTCCAGATCGGTCAGTCCCATAGTGACGGGTTTCTGCTGTTTGCCAGCCTTGAAGATACGAACGGTGGCGTATGGCTCAGCCTCCTGAAGGGTAGAGTCAACGAGTACACCTGTGATCACTGTTTTCTGAGCCATTGCCATGGTGGCGATGAGACTCATCATGATGGTGAAGATTGCTTTTCTCATATTCTTTTTCGTTTTTGTTCTTATTTCTGACGCAAAGGTATACCAAATAACTACACGCACCAAATGCCTTTCGACGAAATAGCCCCCGTCTTTCGACGAATAATAAAAAACTATAAACTTTAAACTCTAAACTCTAAACTTTTTATTACCTTTGCCAACGATATGAGTTTTACCACGACGATATTGCATTGGTTTCAGGAGAATGGACGTGCCCTTCCTTGGCGGGAGACACGTGACCCGTATGCGATATGGTTGTCGGAAATCATCTTACAGCAAACCCGTATAGACCAAGGACTTCCTTATTGGGAGCGTTTCATGCAACGATGGCATACCGTGGAGGAACTTGCCGCCGCATCAGAGGACGAGGTGTTGCGTGAGTGGCAGGGACTGGGCTATTATAGTCGTGCCCGTAACCTGCACCATGCGGCAAAACAGGTTGTGGAGATGGGAGAATTTCCCCAGACGTTGGAGGGAATCAAGAGTCTGAAGGGGGTGGGAGATTATACCGCAGCCGCCATCGGCTCCATCGCCTTCGACTTACCAGCGGCAGTCGTTGATGGAAATGTCTATCGGGTACTGGCTCGGCATTATGGGATAGCGACTCCAATCAATACCACAGAGGGTAAGAAAGAGTTTACTGCTTTGGCGCAGGAACTATTGCTCCCCGCCCTTAACAGGGATGGGTTAGGGGCAGGTCTCTTCAATCAGGCAATGATGGATTTTGGTGCTATCCAGTGTACGCCCTCCAACCCATTATGTACTTCCTGCCCCTTACAGGAAACCTGTATAGCCTTGCGAGAGGGGAGGATTGAGGAATTGCCTGTGAAGCAGAAGACGTTGAAGATCAAAGAGCGTCACCTGACTTATATATATATAAGGTATAAGGGGGAGACGGCTATCCATCGTCGTCCTGCTGGAGATATCTGGCAGGGACTGTATGAGCCTTGGCTGACAGATACTGTTCCGTCTGGTGCGGTATTACTGCGAAAAGACGTGAAGCACGTGCTGACGCATCGTGTCCTCTATGCCGATTTTTATTTATGGGAACCTGCGGAAAGACCGTTATTACCAGATGATTATATCTGGATACAGGAGGCGGATATCAATCAATATGGTATTCCGCGGTTGATAGAGATACTATTAAAAGAACTAGACAGATCATATGGAAAAGATTAACATTGCCATCTTTGTTTCAGGAAACGGTTCTAATTGTGAGAACCTGATTAAGTATTTTACACCATCAGAGCACTATCGTTGTGCCTTGGTGGTCTGCAATAAACCAGAGGCTTACGCCTTGACCCGTGCGGAACGTTTAGGTGTTCCTACGGCAGTCACTCCGAAGCCGCAGTTGAATGACGAGACGGTGATGATGCCGTTACTTCGTCAATATGATATCCAGTTTATCGTGTTGGCTGGTTTCCTGCCACTCGTTCCTAACTTCTTGATAGACGCTTACCCTCGTCGTATCATCAATATCCATCCAGCGCTACTTCCTAAATACGGAGGAAAGGGCATGTGGGGACACCATGTGCATGAGGCGGTGAAAGCGGCTGGTGAGACAGAGACGGGAATGACCGTCCATTGGGTAACCCCCGTTTGTGACTCAGGTGAGATGATTGCCCAATACAAGGTGGCTCTCTCTCCTGACGATACGGCAGATGATATCGCAGAGAAAGAGCATCAGTTGGAGATGACGTATTTCCCGAAAGTAGTGGAACAGGTGCTTAACGAAACGTTCTTTTAGTTCATAATTCATAGTTCATAATTCATAGTTATGGCAGAGCATAATGATTTAGGAAGATGGGGTGAGCAGATGGCAGCGGAATATCTGCAGCATAAAGGCTACCAGATTATAGAGCGTGACTGGAAGAGTGGTCATCGTGACTTGGATATCATCGCTTTGGATGGTGATACCGTAGTCTTTGTCGAGGTGAAGACGCGTAGTAACCGTATGTTCACTGACCCTGTCGATGCAGTGGGTTATCAGAAAATCCGTAACCTCCAGATAGCAGCCAATCATTATGTGAAATACCGTCAGATAGATGGTGACATCCGCTTTGATATCGTTAGTGTCGTAGGCTCGGTAGGAGAGGAACCTGAGATAGAGCATATCGTGGATGCCTTCTGAGAAAACAAGAATCCGATGAGTCAGACGACCCATCGGATTCTTGTTTTATAGTGTTGTTGTCTTATGCTTCCTCTTGCTCACTCGTAGCCTTAAAGCAGTCGAGGTCCTCCACCTTGAAGTTCTTGATGTAGGCAGACTTACCACATACATCCTCCTCGGTCATGCGGACATAGACATTGGCAGACTTCTCGAACAACTCAGGAGCCTTGGCGGCATCACGGATAATCAGCAGTGACATTACGAGTTCTGCGGTCATGTCATACAGACGACGGGCAAGGAAGTCGAAAGCATCCTGATTGTCCAGACTCTTAGCATAGTTCAGTGCGTCCTCGTAGATGGGGAGCAACTTCTCTACACGAGCCTTGAGGGCTGCTATGCTTGTTGATGTGTCACAGCAACATGTGGCAAGCATATCCTTGATGTTCTGTAGCATGGTACCGTTAGAGATGTAACGGATGGCTGCTACAACCTGCAACTGGGTGGTACCCTCATAGATAGAGAAGATACGGGCATCACGGAACAGACGCTGGCTCTTGTACTCCATAATGAAACCTGAACCACCATGGATGCTGATAGCATCATAGGCGTTCTGGTTGGCATACTCTGAGTTCATACCCTTGGCCAG
>DEJF01000062.1 GCA_002353225.1 Prevotella sp. UBA2755
ATCGCCTCGATATAACGGATGTCAGCAATGGTGATCTTCACAATCTTGTATTCTGTCTTGACGAAGATGGTATCAGACCCACCTCCTCCTCCTCCCTGCTGAGGGAGGGGAGGTGTTACCTCCAGTCTCTCTTTGACACGGTTGGCGGCACGTTGGAAGTCCTGCATGCCGAAAGGCTTTAACAGATAATCAACGGCATTGACCTTGAAACCCTCGACGGCATACTCGCTATAGGCGGTGGTGAACACCACAAGGGGTGGAGCCTGTAGCGACTTGATGAAGTCCATGCCGTTGAGGTCGGGCATGTTGATGTCGCAGAAGATAGCGTCTACAGTCTCCTGCTCTAAATACTTCCGTGCCTCCAAGGCACTCTGGCACTGTGCAGCCAGTTCGAGGAAAGGTACTTTACCAATATAGGCAGCCAACTGCTGTAGCGCCAGCGGCTCATCATCAATAGCCAAGCATCTGATCATGTGAGTGGTATTTCTAGTTCAACATTATAAATGTCAGGTTCGTCCTGTATATTCAGCGTATAGTTTGTTCCATAAATTAAGTTTAACCGTTGTTTGACATTGGCGAGTCCTACGCCGCCTTTCTCCTCATTGGGCTTGTCAGCCTTGCTGTTACGGCAGGAGAATCGCAGCTTGGTACCTTCGATACCTGCTTTAACATGAATAAAAGAGGCATGCTGATAACTGATACCATGTTTAAACGCGTTCTCAATGAAAGTGATGAGCATCAGTGGAGGCAGTTCATAATCAGGAACCTCAGCAGGGAGTTCTACCTTTACCTCCACCTTGTCCGTATAGCGGAGTTTCATCAGGGTGACATAGTTGCGGATAAACTCAAACTCCCGACTCAAGGGTACTCCTTTCTTGTCGCCCTCATAAAGAATGAAACGCATCATCTTCGACAATTCCAAGATAGTGCCCTTTGCCTTCTCCGGGTCGATATCTACCAGCGCATGGATATTGTTGAGAGTATTCATAAAGAAATGCGGATTAATCTGGTATTTGAGGTATTCCAGTTGCTGTTCCAGATTCTCTTTCTCCAACTTCGCCATACGTAGTTGGTCGTTCCTGTTCTTGAAGTATAGCTTGATGCCGAGGTTCATACCCAGCATGAGGATGAGCATGATGATGCTGAACACATCGTGCCAGTCAAGCATTAAAGGATGTGGGGGACGATGATGGTGCCGAGGTCTGTCCAGATGACGGGGAGGCTCTCTTTGCTCCCGTAACTCATGTGGAGGACGGTGACCCTCTATCTCTTCACGTCTTTGTCCGATGTCGTCTGGACGGGTGATGCACTGGGAGACTGAGAATAAGCCAATCAGCATAACCACCCACAGTATGTATTTCTTAATTTGCTGGCGGTAGACTAGTATTGGGGCAAGAAAGAAGTTATGAATCAGGAATAGTATCAGGAATCCCGCAAACTGCTTCCATACATGAAATACTTCATCCCAATAGAAGGAAACCGCATCACCGCTCTTCATGTTGAGATACATACTGAGTACTGGTGCTATGAAGAGTATGCCCCATAGCACCAAGTACGTCAGATTCTCATGTTTCCTTTGTTCTTGCATCCATTTCATATAACGCAGCACTTAGGAATTTTATTGTCTATTACCAACCGCCAGGTCCGCCGGGACCACCACCGCCGGGACCGCCACCCATGCCACTGCTGATGGTGTTGGAGGCTGTCACGCTTGCGGAGTTGTTTCCTGATGTGAGGGTGTAACTACTGCCACTGCTCAGGTCTGGCGTGCTGATGAGTATCGCACTATTGCTGTAGGACACAGGGGGCATCGTGAAGGTGTACAGGGTCTTGCTGCTATTGCTGACGCTGACAGTACCATTGGCAGAGATAGAGCCAGTCGTGGAGATGATCCCCTGTGTGGTACTCCCTAAGTTTCCGTCGAAACGTCCGCCGATACCGAAGATATATCCACCTGAGATGTAGAGTTTCTTCTGCTCATTGATGTCGATACCTGCCTCTGCGCCGCTGGCTCCGCAGGCAATCAGCGTACCGCCTTTCAGGTACATGTCGCCATTCGCGTCGATACCGTCGTTGTTGGTACCTACGGCAACTACGGTGCCACCGCTGATGGTCAGGTCGCCTGTAGAGTTGATGGCATCGTCGTGAGCATAGACCAAGACAGTACCGTCAGAGACTTCCAAGGTTCCCTTACTCTCAATACCCTCAGCGTTATTGCCACTGGTGCGTATCATGATGTCACCACCAGAGATTTTTAACACGCCGTATGTCTCAGTAGGAGTGACCGTGTCATCCTTGTAGCCGATCTTCATACCCTTTGGTGACGAGGTGTAGGCACTGGGCAGGTTATCCGTGTTTCCTGTATAGTTGTCACTCTCCGTGGAACCATCGCTATAGTAGAGTCCTCCTTCTGTGATGATACGGATCTTTCCACCAGTGATATAAGCCTCTAAGTCAGCCTTGACACCTTTACCGCCACTGCCTGTCGCCTTGGCATATAATTCTCCTCCGTTCATATAGAAAGTGTCGTCACAACCGATACCTGCCGCAGCCTTGGTGTCACCTCCATAGGTGAGTGTCTCGTCCACTTCCCAAGTACCGTTTCCTGTGGCAATGACAGTTGTGCGTCCACCGTTAATCGTGATGTCAGCGTCACCGTTGATAGCCTTGCCGCCATCTGCGGAAACCTCTACGTTGATAATACCGCCATTGATGAACATGTTGTCACCAGCCTTGATACCATTGTTCTCCGTGGAGTTCACATAGAGGTTGACACCTTTCTCTATGACGATGTTACTCTTGCCATGGATACCGTTCTTGTAGTTGCCGTAAACCTCCAGGGAGCCATCGCCATTGATAAACAGTTTGCCTTTGCTGAAGATAGTACCTTTGTGGTCTTCTGTCGTACCGTCAGAAAGTTTGTTGGTGCCTGTCAGTACCATGTAGGCACTGCCTTTGCCCTCCATGTCAATAGCCGTCGTTGTCGTACTGGTGATGTTGGCATTGTTGAGGTTCAACTCGAAATCGGCACTGCCATTAATGACCAGTGAGCCATCCGTCGTCGTTCCAGTCACTACATAGCAGATACCCTCTGTGCTGCCATGGTCGGTGGTTACCTGATGTCCGTCTATGGTAACAGTCACGCCCTCCACCCCTGGGTCAGCAGGACTTGACATGTCGATATTGACAATCGTCCCGAAAGTATGGTTGCTGAAAGCGTCGCCTTCCTCAGGATACTGTGCCGTTGCTGTAGAGGTGGGCTCTGCCGTTGTCTTGTCGATAGCGATGGTGAAGGTTTTCATCTCACTATAGGTACCAGTAGAACTGCCACCCGAGGAACTGCTACTGCTACTGTCATCATCATTGTCACCATAAATAGTGCTGTCATTGCTCAACGGATCATCCGAAGAACAAGCAGTTGTCATCGTCATCATCGTCATGGCTGCCATGAGCATGATGGGCATCATCGTCTTTCTCATATTCGTTACGTTTTAATCGTTTATACTCAGATTAGATGATGCAAATGTAGACAAAAAGAGCCGGCTCGCGAAATTTATTCAGCGAACCGGCTGTTTTATTCAATGAAAAGTTAAAATCTCAGTTCTTCAAAGAACTTCAATTCTTCAATCTTTCAATTCTTCAATCTTTAGAGTCCCAAGCCTTTCTTAGCGGCATTAGCAGCGTCGTCGATGGCACCGGCAGCCTTCTCCTTGGCAGCGTCCTTTACCTCGTTAGCCTTGTCGGTAGCAGCCTGCTTAGCCTCGTCAACCTTCTGGTTGGCAGCGTCAACAGCAGCGTCCTTAGCCTCAGTGGCGGCATCACCAACCTGCTCGAGCAGTCCATTGACAACCTTGTCAGGCTCAACGTCTGTGATAGCAGATACGGCAGCGGCAACAGCAGCGTTCTCACCTACAACAGCCTTTACCTTATCGGCATTCTCCTTCAAGAATGTCTGTATTCTTGCAACATACTGCTTGGCAGCCTCAGGATTGGTCTTGATGAGCTCGGCAATCTTTGCCTTGACAGCGTCAAGAGCCTGCTGGAATTTGCTGGCATCCTTTGTCTCCAGGTTGGATGTCAGAGCGGCGATAGCGGCATCAGCCTCTTCGTCAGCAACATTTACTTCAACAGCAGTACTGTCAGTAGCTTCTCCCTGCTGAGCTTTGTTACCACATGCTGTGAAACCGATGGCAGCAACAGCCATCACTGCTAAAAGAATCTTCTTCATAACTTTCTCTATTTAGTAATACATGTTTAGTGGTTTATTAAAACCGCGACAAATATACAACGAATTTCGTTTCGTCGTACTTTTCTTTTTAATCTTTTAACGTTAATTCTACCGGACAGTGGTCAGAACCCATGATTTCCGTGTGGATCTTGGCATCCTCGATATGCTCAAGGAGTCGCTGGCTGGTGACGAAATAATCGATACGCCATCCTGCGTTTTTCTGACGTGCCTGAAAACGGTAGGACCACCATGAGTAGGTGACCTGTTCGGGGTAGAGTGTACGGAACGTGTCGATGAAACCACAAGCGAGCAGGTCGGTGAACTTCTCACGCTCTTGGTCCGTGAAACCGGCATTCATGCGGTTGGTCTTGGGGTTCTTCAGGTCTATCTCCTCATGGGCGACATTCAGGTCACCACAGAGGATGACGGGCTTTTGTTGGTCGAGTCGTTTGAGATAGGCTCGGAAGGCGTCTTCCCATGACATACGGTACTCCAGTCTTCTGAGTCCGTCCTGTGAGTTGGGGGTGTA
>DEJF01000037.1 GCA_002353225.1 Prevotella sp. UBA2755
TGGAAGAATAGCATGACGAAGACGGCCTCGGGGAACTCAGTCTCCGCACCAGGAAGAAAACCGATACACAATGCTCCAATGGTTGCTATTGACATCAGAAAATGCTCGTTGAAAGCATCACCGTGGATGATACCCTCAATAGCCTCTTTCAGAGTGTCATGTCCGATAAGTAAATAAGGTACAAGATAGATTAACAGCAGCTGCCAGTTGGGTAACTGATAGTTTTTCTCTATGAGGACTGCTCCAATTAGTAGAATAACGGTCAGTCCGATGAGTAACAGTTGACTCTTCTGTCCCTCGTGGTGATGATGCTCATGCTCGTTGGAGCAGCATTCTTGATGATGATGTTCGTGTGACATACCTTTTACTTTTTCTTATTACTGAGTGCAAAGGTATGGAAAGAGTTTTGCAACCTGGTTGCAAACGGCAAAAAAGTGTCGTTTTCTGCAACTGGATTGCAAAACACCTCAGAGTCGTCCCTCCTCGTGGTAACTGTAATAATGCCCGTCGGTCACAATGATATGGTCGAGGAAATGGATGCGCATCACCCTGCATGCCCTCTGCAGGTTCTCTGTCAGGGCATCGTCTTCTTTGCTGGGGCGCAGATTGCCAGATGGGTGGTTGTGGCAGACAGCGAGGATGGTGGCATTAGCAAGAAGCACTTCCTTGAGGATGATACGGATATCTACCGCCACCTCTGTGATGCCACCGTGTGAGACACGCATCTTCTTGATGAGTTTATAGTTTTGATTCATAAGCAGGATCCAGAACTCTTCCACGTCCAAGTCTTGCATGACTGGGTGCATGTGGTTATAGATACGGGTTGCGGTCCCGCAGTCGGGACGTTCCTCTGGTGTCTCCATCTGTCGCCGTTTCCCCAACTCACAGGCGGCGAGAATAGATATCGCCTTTGCCTCTCCGATGCCATTATACTGACATAGTTCGTCGATGCTGTTCTTTCCCAGTGTGTTCAGGTTGTTATGACAGTCGTTAAGAATACGTTTCATCAGGTCGACAGCACTCTCCTTGGTGGAGCCTGATCCAATGAGAATGGCAAGTAACTCTGCGTTACTCAGTGCGTCAGCACCCAGTCGCATCATTTTCTCACGTGGGCGATCTTCCTCCGCCCATTGGTTGATATTGAGTTTCTCCATTTTAGTTGATAATAAGAAACGTTTGAATTTATTTGTAGAAGTTTTTCTCGAAGGCGGTAAATTCGTCTTGTTTTAGTACACATCGTTTCCACCAACTCTCAATGAGTCCCAATCCGTAGCCCATCAGTTGGACGAAAGCGGCAGGAACACTGAGCAATCCTACTTTCAGACTCTTGTTCTGAATGGTGGAGTCAATGGTAATGATGAGACTATAGAGGATAATCGGCAACCATGGGACAGCACAGAGCCAGTACCAACGGTGTACGTCATCATAATGCATCAGGACACGTCCGACAGCGGAGATGAGAACCAGTCCGATGACTCCAACCGTAAATACGGTAGGTAACAGATGCACTAACTTAAGAGTACCAGGATGGCGTTTCTCTAAATTGATACGGGCAATCCCGCTGTTATATACCTGCCGGAAGAACTTTCGGAAGTCCGTGCGGCGCTTATGCCATACCCATGCTTCTGGGAAGAGTTGGGGCTGATAGCCTGCCTCCACAATGCGGTAACTGAAATCAATATCCTCACCGAAACGCATTTTGGAGAAGCCACCCAGTTGGAGATAGACATCCCGACGGATACCCATATTAAAGGAACGAGGATAGAACTTGTCGAGTTTCTTTTTCCCTCCACGGATACCTCCTGTTGTAAAGAATGAGGTCATCGAGTAACTGATAGCCTTCTGTATAGGGGTAAAAGAAGGGTGAGATGCGTCAGGACCACCAAAGGCAACGATAGGGTGTAGAGTTGAGAGTGTAGAGTTGAGAGCAAGGTGTACAGCCTCCAGATAGCCAGTTGGCAGTACTACGTCGCTGTCAATGATCAGTACGTATTCACCCTGTGCCCGTTCTACACCATAGTTGCGGCTCTGTCCAGGACCACTGTTTTCCTTATAGTAATAATGCAAATCAAGGATGCTTGCGTATTTGTCGCAAACATCCTTGCAGGTCTTTTCCGATCCGTCCTCTATAATCAGTACCTCAAAGTCTTTCAGCGTCTGGGAGCATAGGCTCTCAAGCAACTCGTCCACCTCGTCGGGGCGATTAAATACAGGGACGATAATCGAATACTTCAATTGTCAATTGTCAATTAGAGAATTACTCCTTCACACGGTTCAGATAACTGCCGTCACGAGTATCGACCTGAATGAGGTCACCCTCGTTGATGAACAGAGGAACACGAACCTCTACGCCAGTCTCCAGTGTAGCGGGCTTGGTAGCGTTGGTGGCGGTGTCACCCTTGATGCCTGGCTCTGAGTGGGTCACACGGAGGTTTGTCTTCACAGGCATCTCGGCATAGAGAATAGTGCCATCGGTAGTGTCGCTGACAACAGATACCACGTCACCCTCTTTCATATACTCATGACCTATAACGAGGTCGTTGGCAATAGGAATCTGCTCGAAACTCTCCTGGTTCATGAAGATACGACCTTCCTGATCCTCATAGAGATACTGATAGTCACGATGCTCGATGACTACATCCTCCAGTTTCTCACCGATGTTGTAGCGACGCTCCAGAACACGACCGTCAGTAACATTCTTCATCTTGATGTTCATGATGGTGTTGCCCTTACCTGGCTTACGGTGCTGGAAATCGATGCAAACCCAAATAGAGCCATCCATGCGGATAGCAGTTCCTTTCTTAATGTCTTGTGAATTAATCATATAAAATGGTTATTTTAATAATGTATATCTCTCATTTCGGGTGCAAAGGTACGAAATAATTCTTAATTCATAATTCATAATTCATAATTTTTTGGGAAAAACTTGCGTATTTGGAAAATAATGTGTACTTTTGCAACCCGATTCGTGGAATAATAACAATAAAAAGATAATAAGACAATGAAAAGAACATTTCAGCCACACAATCGCCGTCGCGTGAACAAGCATGGCTTCCGTGAGCGTATGGCAACAAAGAATGGTCGTCGCGTTCTGGCTTCTCGCCGTGCGAAAGGTCGTAAGAAGTTGACTGTTTCTGACGAGCATCATGGAAAGTAATCTTCATTCTTGAAGGAGTAAAAGAAAGAATGTCGGGAGTAGACGAAAGGTCAACTCTCGATTTTTTTTATTGATTATTTGGCATTGTCGATTATTATTTGTATTTTTGCCGTTTAGTAACGACGTATATTATATATAATAATGAACGCGAAGGAAATTTGGAGTAAGATAGCCAGCCATTATGTGCTTCTCAACCTGCTTGCCATGGTGGTAGTGGTCGTATTACTATGTGTTGGTGTGAAGTTCGGTTTAGCACTATATACCCATCACGGGGAGGGTATCGAAGTTCCTGAGTTGAAGGGGATGACCTATCAGAAGGCAAGACTCCTGCTTGAGGAGAAAAACCTGAATATCGTGGTCAGTGACTCTGGTTATCAGAAGTCTTTTCCTGCAGATTGTATCTTGGCGCAGACCCCAGGATTCGGCACGAAGGTGAAGTCGGGGCATGCCATTTATGTGACGGTCAACTCACCCTCGTCACCAACATTCGCTATTCCTGATATCGTGGATAACTCCAGTTTCCGTGAAGCAGAGGCAAAGTTGATGGCAATGGGTTTTCGCTTGACGGCGCCTCAGAAGGTGGTGGGTGAGAAAGACTGGGTCTATGGCATCCTCTGTCGGGGTAGAAGAGTGTCGAATGGAGACCGGGTGGCAATTGACTACCCATTGACGTTGATGATTGGTACTGGCTCGTATGACGAGGACGATGCTGCATTAGATGAATATGTGGAACCTACCTATGAGGCTGACCCTGCAACGGATACGACTAATTCGCCAGCGACAGAAGAAGTAGATGAGTTTGTGGAGGTAACAGCACCATGACAGAGGAACTGGATGATATCGCTTTGATGGAGGATGATGAGGGGCAGGGGGAACTCTATGAGCACCTTCGTATGGAGGTGGATCGTGGACAGGAACCGGTTCGCATCGACAAGTATATGTCGGAGCATGTCCAGCATTCCTCCCGTAACCGCATCCAGAAAGCGGCAGATGCAGGTTTTATTCAGGTCAACGGTAAACCAGTAAAGAGTAATTATAAGGTTCGTCCGGGTGATACGATAACCTTGATGCTCGACCGTCCGCATTATGATACGACGATAGAACCCGAGGACATCCCGTTGGAGATTGTCTATGAGGACGACCAGTTGATGGTCATCAATAAGCCTGCCGGAATGGTGGTGCATCCTGGGTGTGGCAATTTCCACGGGACGCTGGTAAATGCCATTGCATGGCATCTGCGTGACTTGCCGACCTATGACCCTAACGACCCGTCTGTAGGACTGGTACACCGTATCGACAAGGACACCAGTGGATTGTTGGTTATCGCCAAGACACCAGAGGCAAAGACGGAGTTAGGAGCACAGTTCTTCAACCATGACACGCATCGTAGTTATCACGCCTTGGTGTGGGGTAACTTCACAGAGGATGCAGGACGCATCGAAGGCAATATCGGACGTGATCCGAAAGACCGTCTCCGTATGGCTGTCTTTCCCCCAGGCTCTGAAGTTGGCAAGAGTGCCGTCACCCATTATAAGGTGTTGGAGCGTTATGGTTATGTGACCTTGGTGGAGTGTCGTTTGGAGACAGGACGTACCCATCAGATCCGAGCCCATATGAAACATATCGGGCATCCACTCTTTGCTGATGAGCGCTATGGGGGGATGGAAATCCTGCGTGGAGAGCGTACTGCCTCTTATAAGGCATATATCCAGAACTGTTTCAAACTCTGCAACCGCCAGGCGTTGCATGCTAAGACACTGGGCTTCGTCCATCCTGTCACTGGTGAGCAGATGGACTTCACCTCAGAACTTGCAGAGGATATGGCGGCACTGATAGAAAAGTGGCGGAATTATAGTCGCAATCTCGCAATCTCGTAATATTGAAATATCGAAAATAGAAATAAATATGAAAAAAGAAAAACGTGTAATAGCCATCGTTTGTGGTGGCGACTCTTCTGAGCACGATGTATCGTTGCGCTCAGCACAGGGTCTTTATTCGTTCTTTGACAAAGAGCGATATGATGTGTATATTGTGGATGTGAAAGGACAGGACTGGCATGTGGAACTGCATGACGGAACGACGGCACGCATCGACCGTAACGATTTCTCGTTTGTCGAGAACGGTAAGGCGAAGCGTTTCGACTATGCTTATATCACTATCCACGGTACACCGGGTGAGAATGGTATCATGCAGGGTTATTTTGATTTGGTGCGCGTACCATATAGTACCAGTGGCGTATTAGTGGAGGCAATGACTTTTGATAAGTTCGTGCTTAACCAATATCTGCGTGGTTATGGTGTCGCTGTTGCCGACTCCCTGTTGATCCGCAAAGGCTATGATGAACTGGTGAGCGATGACGAGATAGAACAGCGCATCGGTATGCCTTGTTTCGTTAAACCAGCCGCTGACGGCTCTTCTTTTGGTGTGACAAAGGTGAAGGACAAAGACCAACTCGCTCCTGCCATCCGTAAGGCGATGATGGAGAGCCCTGAGGTGATGGTGGAACAGTTCTTGGAGGGTACAGAGATCACAATGGGTATCTATAAGACCAAGAAGAAATCGGTTCCATTCCCTATTACAGAGGTGGTTACCCAGAACGAGTTCTTCGACTATAACGCCAAATATAATGGCCAGGTACAGGAAATTACTCCAGCCCGTATTAGTGAGGATGTGGCACGCCGCGTCCGTGAGATAACCAGCCATATCTATGATATTCTGCATTGTAATGGTATTATCCGCATCGACTATATTATCTCCCCACAGGGTAAGATATCGATGTTGGAGGTGAACACAACTCCAGGTATGACCGCCACCAGTTTTATTCCTCAGCAGGTCCGTGCAGCAGGCTTGAGTATGACTGACGTGCTGACGGATATAGTAGAGAATCAGTTTGATTAGTTGAGAGTGTAGAGTTGAGAGTTTGCTACCGCTATGGAGATAAAAGAGTTTGACGAGATACGTCCCTATGAGGAAGGGGAGATGAAACAGGCGTTCGAGGAACTGATTAATGACCGCCAGTTTTCCTTGTTACTGAAAAGTTTTGTGCCATGGTTGCCGAAGTCTGTACGCAATGGACTGTTACGTCTTGCTTTTATCGGAGTGAAGACACCATTGGACTTCCAACTCCGTTTCATGAAACCCATTGTATGGCATTTTGTCCGTAAATATACTGATGGTCTCACTTTTGAGGACTCATCTCTTCACACTCCACCATACTCTCGTTATACCTTTGTCTCCAACCATCGGGACATTGTTCTTGACTCCGCTTTCCTGGATGTGATGCTTAACAAGAACGGTTACCCCACGACAGTGGAGATTGGTATTGGGGATAATCTGCTGATTTATCCATGGATCAAGCGGCTGGTCCGTATGAATAAGGCATTTACCGTTCGTCGTGGACTGACGGCTCACGAGATGATGCGTAGCAGTCAGTTGATGAGCAGTTATATCCATTATGCTGTCACTCAGAAAAAGGAGAATATTTGGATTGCCCAGCGAGAGGGTAGGGCGAAAGACTCAGATGACCGCACCCAGGAGTCAGTGCTGAAAATGCTTGCCATGGGCGGCTCTTTAAAGGACTTGAATATTGTTCCGCTGACTATTAGTTATGAGTTTGACCCTTGTGACTATCTGAAGGCGCAGGAGTTCCAGCAGAAACGTGACAACCCTAACTTCAAAAAGAGCAAGCAGGACGACCTCGACAATATGAAGACTGGTATCTTCGGCTATAAGGGACGTGTGCATTATCAGTGTGGAACACCTGTCAATGAGTGGATTGACGAGTTGCAGGACCTCCCCAAGAATGAGTTCTTCAAGGCTGTTGCCCAGCGTATGGATCAGGAGATTCATCGCCACTACCGCCTTTATCCTTGCAACTATATCGCCCTGGATATTCTAAATAGTGGAGAACGGAGAGTGGAGAACGGAGAGTTTGCTACCGCCCTTGAGGATAAGGCAGACACAAAGGCGGCGGCAAACTCTAAACTCTCCACTCTAAACTCTCCACTAAACAGTCACTATACCCCCTCCGATGTTACCCGTTTCGAGGAATACCTCTCCGCTCAACTGGCGAAGATCAAGATTCCCAATAAGGATGAGGCTTTCTTGCGAGAACGGATGCTGACGATGTATGCCAACCCCCTTCGTAACTATCTTGCTGCCCATGAATAAGGTGTTGTTTGCAGCCGTATTATGGCTGTCTCTATTGACAGCATGCACTACCGATAGTTACGATAAAGGGCAGGGCAAATACTCGCTGACACAGGCAGAACTGGTCGAACTGACCATCAATAGCGAGAAGAAAGCGACGACCTTTACGCTGGATGACGGCAACCATTTCACACTAACTCCCTATGCCACTGCAAAATGGATAGAGACAGCAGATACCACCTATCGTGCCGTTCTCTATTATAACCTACTTAGTGAGACGACAGCGGAGCCAGTATCCCTTGGTGCCGTCCCCACACTCCGTGCCGTCAAGCAATGGCAGTTGAAGGAACAACCTGAAGACCCGATTGGCGTGGAGAGCGCATGGCTCGGCAAGAACAAGAAATACCTTAACCTCGGATTGTTGCTTAAGACAGGACAGGCAGATGATAATGACGGTACCCAGACAGTGGCACTTGCCCAAGACACCATCCGCCTTAACGATGACCACACCCATACGGCGGTCTTCCGACTGCTCCACGACCAGTGTGGTGTTCCCCAGTATTATACCAGTCGCCGTTTCGTCAGTATCCTCCTTCCCGATACTGTCCAACTCGATACGATTCGTCTCACGATACCAACTTATGAAGGTCGGTTGGAGCGTATATTCCTTCCCTGAAGATTATAATTTCCTATATTTCCTGCATTTCTTACACCTACAACTGATTATCAGTTAGTTATGTGTTAATTTCCTGCATTTAAACCTGCACCTGACATTACAATGCCAGATAATAATCGGGAATAAGGATGCCTCGGATGCATGAAAAGGATGCTTCGGATGCATGAAAGCGATTCCTCGCATCAGATATGCGTATTATAGGTACATGGTATACATATACCCA
The DNA here is from genome assembly GCA_002353225.1 of Prevotella sp. UBA2755. Lineage (GTDB taxonomy): Bacteria > Bacteroidota > Bacteroidia > Bacteroidales > Bacteroidaceae > Prevotella. The sequence continues at coordinate 8,206 of DEJF01000037.1, forward strand.
GTACAGGGCATCCGAAGTATCGGAATAGACTGTCCGAGGCACCCGGACTAACAATATCATAAACGCAGACAGGTTTTGGGACAATCGCTAATGGTTCATGCAAGGTGCAGGTTCTGGTGCAACTAACAGTGGGACTTTTTTGTCTCCTATATCCTGATTTCCAGGATGTTTGCAGGAAATGCAGGAAATATGTCCTGATCTGCTATATAGTATTACATTGAACTCAAATTAAGAAGAAACGTTCTCTTCTTTACTAAGTATGGAGCATGAATGTTGATAATTTCAGTATCCAATTGATGCATGACTATTATCCTAAAATCGGTGGTGTTTGCTCTTCTCGACGAATCTCTTGCATAAGTTTACTCATCCGCTCTACACATTCGTTTTTCTTACGAATGGATTCACGGAATGCAGCAATAATCTCTTCGCGAGTGCGATTTTTGAAAGCAACTGACATCTTATTTATCTTCTTTTATTTATTTTTCATTTGCAAAGTTAGAAAGAATATTTTATTCTTCCAAATATTTTTGTGTGAAAAACAGAAACCGCCCCGCATCGGGTTGCGATGCAGGGCGGAATGTTATAGAGGCGGAAAGTTAATTACTTTGCAGCACTATCGTCTCGCTTAAAGTTCCAGAACCATGCTGTACCCCAGTCACCTGCACCAGGCTCTGGCGCACAGAGACGAAGGTTTTGCTCTGTCGCCTGCAAAATGTGATAATCATATTGGTTGCCACCTACATTAGGCTGGATACCCATTAGGGGTGTTGTCCCAGAGAATACCATGCGACCAATGTCCCATCCGTCTTTCACTTTTTCCTCTGTTACCTTTACCTGTCCACTTTCGCCACGACTGGTTTTGACTCCACTAAGAGCCAATGTCATCCAGCCATTGAGTCCGTCGTTTGGCAGTCCTTTACCAGCAGCCTGTCCGTCAATGTCGGCAGCAGAGACAACCCACCAGCCAGGACCAGTGTTTTCCAAGTAAGCGCCATTACCCCATACACCGTCACCGGCTTCTGTATCCCAGACCCAAGTATGGGCAGTGAAATTGCCATTGCCGTCTCCGAAAATGATATTGTAAATTTCAGGAAGGTCAGTATACTCAGTAATAGTAATAGATTTACTACCAGACTTTACGGAAGTCGTACCATCCATGGCTGCCGTAGTAACATAGAAAGAAGCCTCCGTCTGAGGCGGTGCTATCTGGATTTGTACCATTGTACCCGCACCAACCATTCCGTCAGTTGTTGCATCGTATACTTTGATGTAACGGGTAGGTGAGGTAAATACAGTTAGGTTGTTGTTTCCTTCGCTTTTTGCTGTGATCTTTAACTCATTTGTCAGTTGCTCGGCAGAAACAGCAGGGGTGGCACTTTCATTATCGTGTGAAGGATCGCACGAAGTCATGACCATCAGTCCAAGTGCCATAATCGGAACTGCTAAAAATATCTTTTTCATGTTCTATTCACCAAATTATAAATTATACACTAATGTCGTTTACCAGCCAGTATATTCTGCTTCAGCAGTTGTCCAACCTTGATTTTGAACAACACTTCCTATAGCCACCTGACTTTCAGGCATTTTCTGGAAACCTGCAGTAGCATTGTAACGTGCTTTATAACCACCGTTATGAGCCTCATTGGTCGTAGCACTACCACAATAGTAGATAGGCTGATTTTGCTGACGCTCAAGGGCAGATGCTGCAATATGCCAGCGACGGATGTCGTTCCAACGGATACCTTCACATGCTAATTCCCAGCGACGCTCGTTTTGGAGAGCAGTTAGAGAATAAGAAGAGATAGGACTAAGTCCTGCACGAGCGCGGACTTTATTGATTCCTGCTACGTCTTCTTTTAATTCAGACTGCATGAGTAGTACGTCTGCAAAACGGATTAGCACAAGGTCGTGGATATTATCCAACTGCATGTTATTTCCATAACCACCTTGTAATCCACCGTCTGGACCATACATGATGTCCTCGAAACAACAGATATATTCATCTGTCAATCTTGTTGAATAATCGTTTTTACAACAGATAGGAGACCACTTCTTTCCGTAGTAATCAGTTTCCTGAACGAAGTCAGACCAGCCTCCATAGGTATATGTCGGTTGAGTGGTCCAATCCTGGATGGATGCTTCAAGACGTTTGTCGTTAGGCTCTGCAGATTTCCAGTCAGCAACAAGATTAGGAGCAACAGGACCTGCTCCCCATCCCTGTCCAAATGGGAAAGTGTTAGCATACTGCTGTCCACCACGTACACCAAAGTGTAATGCAATACCGTTTCCATAACCAATTGTTGTGCTCCAAGAAGCCAACTTGTTAAACTTAATGGCGAACATAGACTCAGGATTAACAGCATTGTCATCCTCTACCCACTTTAGTCCTTGTCCTTTGGTATAATCATAATCCTCAACAGTGCAACGATTTGTATATGCCCAGAGGTTACGGAAGTCAGGAACTAATTCATAACCAGAATTATTCACGCAATCATCAATATAGGCAATCACATTCTGCTTAGTTAATGTTGTTCCGTCAGGCAGTTCAACACTGGTTAGAGGATTATAAGTCGTACTTACCAAATCTGTAAGTTCTGTTCCATTTCCATAGAAACCAGTATAGAATAACCATGCACGTCCTAACATAGCCTCAGCCGTATATTTGTCTACATGACCGTCTGTCTTGCGTGTTGCAGGCATCATATCTATAGCGTCACGTAAATCCTGCAGGATCTGTCCCCATAAGATTTTAACATCTCCCTGTGTGACAGTTGCACCACTTGGGGCTGTCAGCAAAGGAACATTCCCGTACATTGACGCAAGTTCATAATAGTAGAATGCGCGAAGGAAAAGAGCCTCGCCAAGATATTGACTCTTCAAGTCATCTGACATGGACGTATTGGGCAAAGCCTGAATCAAAGTGTTAGCACGATTTAAACCTTCATAGCGAAGTATCCAGAAGTTGTTGGTCATGTCTGCATTGTAATTACAGATTAGATCCTCTGCCTGCATCAGTTTGTCATTGGTGCCACCACCTCCCAATTGATCATCGCTTGCCAAACATGCGTAGTATTGGAATGACTCCTGGGGATAGGCATGAGTTGCATTCAAGTTCTCATAGATACCAGCAAGTACTGCGGTTCCGTCTTCTTCCGTTACAGGGAAATTCTCTGTTGATAGTTCGCCCATGTTCTCCACATTGTCTATACTACATGAGGCAAGACCAAATGTGATAAAGGTTGTTGCTAATAAATATATCTTTTTCATATTATTGTTCTCCTGTTTTTAGAATTTAATATTAACACCTACCAGATAAGTACGTGGCTGTGGGTAGTTACCTACATCAACACCCGTTACCCATGGCTCATTCCCGTCAATGGCGCGACCATTCTCTGGATCCATACCTTTGTACTTGGTGATAGTAAAGAGATTCTGAGCCTGTATGTATAGACGTAACTGCTGGAAAGGAGAAGATTTCCAAATATTGCAGAAGTCATAGCCAATCTGTAAGTTCTGGAGACGGAAGTAGCCTGCGTTCTCTACATAGATGTCTGAGATGGACTGCCAGTTCACACCTTCATTCATACGGGCAAGCAAAGGATATCTGTTTGACGTACCCTCACCATTCCAGTAACTGAATACTTCAGTAGTGTAGTTCTCCTGCTCGCCATCGGTGAATTTACGATAAGAGCGTGCGACCTGCTGACCAAGAGCGGCAAAACCTGTAACCTGGAAGTCAAAACCCTTGTACTCTGCTCCGATATTGATACCCATGGTAACGTCTGGATGTGGATTACCGAGATCTGTTTTATCCTCTGCATTGACAACTCCATCACCATTGACATCTACGAATTTCAGATCACCAGGTTTCAAACTGCTTCCTTGCAAAGAGTTGGCAGCGTCACCACCACAGTTCTTGTCGATATAGTTCTGAAGATCTGTCTGATTTTGGATAACGCCATCTGTCTTATAACCCCAGAAATATCCAATAGGATGACCTTCTTGGAAACGAGCCATATAACCTGTTCCCTGAGCGAGTAAGTCATTTCCGCCATTGTTATAATCTTGGGAAGAGTTTACTTTTGTTACCTCATTCTTGTTGACGGCGATATTCCAACCAACATTGTAGTTGAAGTCCTTGCCAATCTTGTCACGCCAGTTCAGGGCAATTTCTATACCCGTATTACGTACGGTACCTGCATTTTGCAACTGAGTGGGGAATCCTGTTGTAGGAGTAACGGGCACATACAGCAAAAGATCTTTAGTGGTCTTCTTGTACCAGTCAAAGGTAAAGCCTAAGCGACCGCTAAGGAAGCGGGCATCAAGACCAAAGTCAAGTTGTTCAGAAGTCTCCCACGTAATGTCATTGTTAGCAAGACGGGCAGGATAAGCGCCTGAAGTATAACTATCTTTGGCATTGCCAAAGGAGTAATTTCCTAATGAACCATACTGGAAAGTTGCCTGATAGCCAAATGCGTCTGCATTCTTGTTACCGTTCTGTCCCCAACCGGCACGAATCTTTAAGAAGTCGAGCCAAGATGAAGTCTTTTGCATGAATTTCTCATTGGTAACTACCCAACCTGCAGAGAAGGAGGGGAACCAACCCCAACGTTTACCTGGAGCAAAAATGGAACTTCCGTCTGCACGGATAATTGCGGTAAACATATAGGTCTCGTTAAAGTCATAGTTGATACGTCCGAAATATGACATTCCACGTGAATCGCCGTATGGGGCACCACTAACCGTAGCATGACCTTCGCGGGTCTTCATGAATCCCATATAAGCGTGTTTCATGTCTCCGAAATAGGAGTTGTTTGCATCAGCATTAAGAGTGAAACCATAATCAGGTTTTGACATACTGAACTCTGTACCTACAAGTACATCAAAATGATGCTTGTCTTTGATGTCAAATTTGTAGTTCAGGGTATTGGTGGTATTCCATCCCCAACCTTGTCCTGTTTGGTTAGTGGCTGCATCCTGAGCACGGCTTGCTCCTTGGTCGTTTAACTTATAAGCGGGCAAATAAGTACGCCATGACCAACTGCTTTGATTATAACTAATTTGACCACGATAGATAAGCCCCTTAATTGGCTGTACCTCAACATAGCCAACAGCATTCAGACCGTAACTGATACTCTTGTTATTTGCGCTCTGGTTATACATCATAGCGGCTATGGGGTTGCTGGTATAAGAGTTGTAGTCAAACCAACCATTAGCAGAACTTCCAGAATTCTTTAAATCGTCATATCCGAAGTAATCACCATTAGCATTATAGATGGGGACCAGAGGATTGGCTCGAAGCATGTTCGACAGTTCATTAGAATACTGGTTACCCTGCTGTAATCCTTGATTCTGACGATGCTGATAATAAACGTTCTCTCCTATCTTAATTACGTCATAGTCACCAGATTTGCTCTTGAGCAGAATATGCTCAGAATTCAAACGTAAGGTGAAGCGTCGGAAGTCGGATTTAACGATATTTCCTAAAACACCATCTTGATACTGGTATCCAATACCAGTAGAGAATTTTGAGAATTCACTACCACCAGTAATGTTCAGGGCATGGCTTGTTGTCACGGCATTCTTATTACGTATCGTTTCCAGATAGTTGGAGCCAGAATTAGTTCCATTCTGGTAGGCTGCCAACAAGTCTGCATCGACATATTGTGACCAGTCGCGTGGTTCTGAGCCGCTATTAAAGCGGACCAAATCCTGGACATCCATATACTGTTTTGCAGTCAGCATCTGAGGTATACGATACATATTGGACCATCCGATGTTACCGTCATAAGTAACCTGTACCTTGCCTGCCTTACCTTGTTTGGTGGTTACCAAGATAACACCATTGGCAGCGGCTGAACCGTAGATGGCACAGGATGCGGCATCTTTCAATACGTCGATACGCTCGATGTCGGCAGGGTTCAGGTTGTTGATGTCGCCACCGGCAACACCATCGATTACATACAATGGTTTTGTGTCACCGTTTGTACCTGCACCACGGATGGCAACCTTAAAGCCTTCACCAGGCTGACCAGATACAGCCTGAATTGTAACACCAGGACTCTGACTCTGCAGAGCACCGAGTACCTGAGTGGTGTTCAACTTGGCGATATCCTCACCTTTTACCTCAACAGTAGCACCAGTCACCAGTTTCTTCTTCTGGACACCGTAACCTACGACTACAACCTCCTCTAAGAGGGCGTTGTCCTCTACAAGGGTGATGCTAAAATCTGACTGGTTGCCTGTGGCAATCTCCTGAGTCGTGTAGCCGATGTAAGAGATCACCAAAGTGGCACCCGGCTTCACATTGAGAGAGAAATTACCGTCGAAATCGGTAACGACACCGTTGGTCGTTCCCTTCTCAACTACACTCGCACCAATCACGGGACCCTGTGAGTCACTGACGGTACCCGTAACCTTCTTCGTTGTCTGCTGAACTGCCTCCACCGATGCGTCGGGGTTAGCAGCCATCACAGGTGAGTACATGCCTAAGAGGGAACATGCACCCATCAGCAGCGCTGTCTTTTTAATTGATTGATTCATACTTAAGTATT
>DEJF01000012.1 GCA_002353225.1 Prevotella sp. UBA2755
CAACTCCAGTTTCTATCTCTTGGAGTGCAGATGACATTGCTGCAAAGGGAACTTTGAATGGCAAGACCTTCGGTAAGGATTTCAAACTGACCATCACTGACACTGATGAGAGCAAGTTGGAAATTGATGCCAACAATGTATATTTTGGTGACGCTACTAATCAGACCAAGTTCACACACCGTCTGAAGAGTGGTGGTAAGTCAAGTAGCAATAACAAATTGACTTTGACTATTCCTTCTGCAGGAACTCTGAAGATTTATGTTCGTACAGGTTCTAACTCTGCTACAGATCGTCACCTCGTTCTGACTCAGGAGACTGAACTTTTCAATGAGATTATTCAGGAGGCTGACGCTATTCAGGTGAAAGGTCTGGACGAGAAAGATCTTGAGAAGGAGACCAACGTATATCCTATCATCTCGGTACCAGTTGAAAAAGGAACTGTTGAGATTACCTATCCTGATGGTTCTATGAACTTCTACGGCTTCGAGTTTATTGGCACTACTGGCATCCAGGAGACTATTGCTCCTGCAAAGGTAATCAGCAACGGTGCTATCTACAACCTCGCTGGTCAGAAGGTTAACGAGAACTACAAGGGTATCGTTATCAAGAACGGTAAGAAATACATTCAGAAGTGAGCGAAGAACTAAGTTTACTTAGATTCTTCCGAGCGAAAATGTATTCGACGAAGTCAAATACATTCAGAAGTAAAACTTCCTATATATTATAAATAAGGTGGGGCTCTAACAAGTTCCACCTTTTTCATGCGCTTGCCACGTAAACGTTTACGGGCTTTTTGGTGTTTTTTAACCACCTATTCCCCACCCCATTTATCTTTATTTTTGTATCTTTGCAGTCTAAACAAACTACTACGATTATATACATTATTAATATTAATAACTAAATAACAACGCTTATGAAGAAAAAATTATCCCTCATGATGATTTGTTTTCTTGGCTTAGTAAGTTTCGTGTTCGCAGCGGCTTTTGAGCCGACTAATGCGACAGAGACCATTGAACTGACCAAAGCAAACATTGAATCACTGGATTATCTGTCTGTAACAACAGACAACTGGGCTGTTGGCAAAACTTATGGTGATGTCACAGGTGACTTCTACAACATGTCAAAAGGTGAGCGTCAACTGAAGATTGACGTTCAAGGCGTGTCAAAGTTTGAGGTATTTGTTCAAAACGGAACAGCCGACAGACACTACACGATCACTGTAGGCGATGGTACCCCCAAATCCATCGCCCATGAAGGTAAGAAAGTGGAGTCCTCTGGCGAAATCGAGACCGGTACAACAGATGCCACCACTATTACACTTGCAGGAGTTGACGGTTCCGTCTACCCTGTCAAGATTGTGCTGACTAAGGCAGAAAACAGTTCCGAGCCCTCGCTCAACGTTAGTCCAAAAACGCTGGAGTTCACACTCACACCCTCAAAGACCAAGGCTGAGGAATCTTTCACGCTGACAGGTAAGAACCTGAAGGACGGCACCTACAACCTTACCGTTCCTAATCTTGCCGGTCTGACGGTAGCGCCCACGAGTTTCACTGTTGCTGGCGGTGCCGTAGAACAGCAATTCACCGTTACTTATGAAAGCACTGCCAATATCGCAAAGGCTACAACCGACATCACGGCTACGGTAGGCGATTTGTCTGCCTCTGTGGCTGTCACCTACCAGAGTCGTGCCACCGCAAACACACAGTCGACGGTCAAAGAAGCCGCCACATGGGACTGGAGTCAGTTGACGGAGACTGTGCAATTGACCGCAGAGACAACTCCCAAACAAACGGAAGAGTTCCTGCTTGCCGACCTTGACGACCGCATCTCTTTTACAGAAGGATTCGGAGATGCCACTGCTATCGTGATGAAAGACATGCAGTATCCTTCTCGTGGTGGCTATGCACAGGGTAACATCATCAAGTTCAAGACCTCTGTAGCCGGAACTATCGATGTCGATTTCTCAAACACAGGAGGCAGCCGTCCCTACAGACACCTGTATGTCAACGGCAAGCCTACTACATTCAAGAGTGGTGATAACGCTAAGGTTAGTGCGACGGGTATCGAAGTGGCTGCTGGTGAAATAGAACTGAAGGGCTACATCCCCGATGCCAAAGATCCTGTTGCTCGTGATGCAGATACTGAAGGAGATGCCATGCTCCGCTGGTATAAGATTTCTTTCACTCCAAAGACTGACGAGCAAGGGGGTGAGACTTCAAGTAATTGGAAAGACATCAAGGCTGACCTGACACAACTGCAGGACTTGGCTACCGAAAGCAATGTCTACATCAAAGTAGGTGAAGACGGTGCTATCAGTAAGACAGAGAATGCCGACGAGGCAGCAGCCACACTGAAGGGTAAATGGCATGGTACTGCCTATGGATGGAGCAACTTCACTGCAGCAGTTCCTGTTCAGGGATGCGTGAAGATCACTTATGCCACCCATGATTACGGAAATGACATCGTAGTGACTGATGACGCTGGTGCTGAGGTGGCTAAATTTAACACCAAGGGAGCCAAATGGTCTTCTGACCCCAGCAATGTTGTTGTGGCATATTATCGCAATAACACGCCAACGACCCTGCACTTCAGTAATGCACAGTATAACCCCTACTTCGCTGTAGAGGCTATCGCAGAGGCTGACCTGCCGGCAGAGGTTACAAAGTATCATGTAACCTTCGCCGCTGGTGACGGTGCAACAGGAACTGCCCCCGCCGCTGTAGAAGTAGAGGCTGGTAGCAAGATGAATGCTCCGAAGAACTACACCTTATATAAAGAAGGTTACACGCTGACTGGCTGGAGTGACGGCTCTAAGACCTACGCAACAGGTGCCGAGATTGCTCCAGAGGCAGATATGACCCTGACTGCTGTCTTCACTGAGAACGAAGTGAAACTGGCTGACCGCACGGAAGCCGTGACCATCAGTTATGCTCTTGATGGAAACAAGGAGAATCCTCAGTATAAGTATGAGGGCAACACTGGCATTATCGTCACACAGGCAACAGTCAACGGCAAAGTGATTGACGTGAAGGCTGACATAGACGCCACCAGTGGTAAGTTCTCCGCTAATGGCAGCGGATGGCATCAGGTGAATACTGGCACCAAAGTGACTGTACCATCATGCAAGGGTGCTACCATTACGGTAAAGACTTACCAGAATGCTAATGGTTTGAAGTTCGGTGAGACTGCCGCAGAAGCAGATGCTGACCCTGCTTCATACACCTCCACCTCTGAAGACGCCTCATTGGTTATTGAGCAGACATCTAACGGATATTGGAACGCCTTGTCTATCATCCTTCCCGTAGTAGAAGGTGGTGACGAGCCGGGTGACGAGCCTGTCGCCACTGACGTGACAGCCACATGGGACTTCTCCAACGAGAATGTTATGGCAGATGCCGTCGCATTATCTGCTTCAAGCGGAACTGTCAAGGCTGTAGAGGATAATGGTATTCTGCTGACAGTAGAGGCCAATAATGCCACGTTCAGAAACAACGGCAACAACATCCAAGTGAGAGAAGGTGCTGTATTCAAAGTTCCTGTAAAGAACGCCGGTGATGAAGTCATTGTGAAAGGCTATCCTAATTACTCCTCTTACACAGTAGGTAATATCACCGTAGAATCACTCAATGGCAATGGTGCTACTTCCGATGCGACATATAAGGCTAAGGCAAGTGACGCTACACAGGGATATGTAACTATTACTTCCAACAATAACAACAACTACTTCTACTCTATCAAGGTGATCCAATATGCACCTAAAGAGGCAGAGACTCTTGACAATCAGGCTGTAACGGCAACATTCCCATTCGACTCTGGTGCAGCCGGTCAGAAGGCAACGTTCAGTGGTGACTACTTCCTGAACAGCAAAGTAGTAGCAGGTGACAATATGGGATACTATGGTGTCAGGACAATAGACTCCAAGGCTTTCACAGGTATTCAGCCAAAGGCAGATACCAAGGAAGCCGCCGGTGAGGGTGACTATATGACCTTCATTATCCAGCCGAAGCCTGGCTTCATCTTCACTCCTACCAAGGTTTCTCTGAACGCATCTAAATATGGTACAGGAAACGGTACTATCGATGTACTCTGGCAGAACACAGATGGAACTACTGTTACTTTAGACGAAGGAAAGGGTGTCGCTCGTAACAACGAGACCCCTGCATATTCAAGTTTCGAGTATCAAGACCTTAGCAAGGCAACTCCTGGCGAAGGTGCTTGCGGCGTGAGAGTCAACATTTACGGAAAATTAGCCGCTAATAAGCAACTTTGTCTCCGTGACATCGTTATTGAGGGAACATTAAGTGGCACTGAAAAGGAAGTTCCTATCCTCGAGTCGTTCAAGATCAACAATACAGAGTACCAGATAGAGGATGTCTTTGGCGAAGACTACGAGGCTACACTCAAACTCTCTAAGAGTGAGAAGATGGTCAACGAGAACAATCCTTTAACTGACGTGACAGCAACAAGTGGTGAGATAGGTGCCATCACCTATACCGAAAGCACTGAGACGGGTTGTAAGGTTACTATTCCCGTTGCTGCCGGCGAGACAACTATGAACTATATCTTGAACATCATTCAGAAACCAGACTACACCTTGAGTTATATTGATGTTGACGGCAATACGGTACTTGACACTCAAGTTCTGGAGGAAGACAGCAAGATCGGTGAGTTCAAGGTAAATATCGCTGACGTGAAGGCTGCCACAGAGGGATATAAGGCTCGCGGCTGGTTCAAACTGTACTCTGTTGGTGAGAAATACACCACCGAGGAGATTGTCACTTCCGACTTAAACCTCTATGCTGTCGAGACAGAGATTGAGGTATCAAGCGATAGCCGTAAGTATGAGTTTGATTTAAAAGACAAGAACTTCTATGCAGAGGACCACGAGGCATTCAATGTGACCAGCGAGAAGGCTAAGTGGCATGACAACACGCATGGATGGGCTTTCTATAACGGTGACAAGATCGACCTGCTGGTAGGCGCAAAGGCTACTATCTCCATCGCAGTATGCAAATATGGTGCTGCAACAAATATCCTCGTGAAGGATGCACAGGGCAACACTTTAGAGACTCTAGACGGCATGAACGCTGACAGCGACGGTGCGCTTGTAGCATACAATTATGAGGGCGAACCCGGAACACTGACACTGGAAATGGTGGCAAGTGGGGAGATGTATATCCACAGTGTGAAGATTGTAAATACAAATGTGACGAATTACACCAGTGAGGGTAACTGGTACTTTGTAAAACCCGGTGATGCCAGCAGCCTGATTGATGTCATAGACGTTGTCAACGGACAGAATGCCGCTACCGACGCTCCTCGTTCATACATCTACTTGCCCAACGGTACGTATGACCTGAAAGAGACTGTCCTGACCACCATTGGCGGACACAACATCTCCTTGATCGGCGAGAGCCAGGAAGGTGTCATCATCAAGAACGCTCCACACTACACCAAGGAAAGTATCAATAATACCGCAACCCTGAAGAATACTGGTACAGGCAACTACTTCCAAGACCTGACTATCCAGAACGCACTTGACTACTATGGCGCTCAGGCTGCCGGTTTGGATGGCGGACGTGCTGTAGCCCTCTGGGATACAGGAACGAAGACCATCTGCAAGAACGTGAAGATGCTCTCATATCAGGACACCTATTACACGAATAACGCGAACGGTGAGTATTACTGGGAGACTTCTGACATTCATGGAACCGTTGACTTCATCTGTGGTGAGGGAACGCTCTTCATGGAGAACTCTACCCTGACACTTGAAAAGCGCAAGGCAGATGGCAGCGGTGAGAATACGTTGACCGCACCTTCCACTGGTGCAGACAAGACTATTGGTTACGTATTCAATAACTGCACCATTGACAACACCTGTGGCTCATCTTATAACCTCGGACGTGCTTGGAACAACGCACCACGATGTGCATATATTAACACCACTATGACAAATGCTGAGAAACTGAGTGCCAACAGATGGACATTGAAGGGTATGAATACAGAGCCCGCCAAGGCTTTCGTAGAGTACAACACAAAAGATGCCAACAACGTTGTAATATCTCCAAAATCACATATCGTAACCTTCACAGCCAGCAAGAGCGACAAGACGAATCCTGACTTCGAGACCATCCTGACGGACGAGCAGGCTGCTGAGTTCACGGTTGACAAGGTATTTGGAGAGTGGAAACCCGCAGATGCCGCTAAGCAGATTGAGACGCCAGAGGCAGAACTGAAGGACGGTACCATCAGTTGGACTAATGTGGAGGGCAATGCCGGCTATGCGCTCTATGCTGACGGTGAACTGCTTACCATCACCGACAAGGATGCTACCTCTTATATTATTGAGACTGCGAATGAGTCTGCTGCTAACCGTGCTGAAAGCACCGTTGAGTACACCATCCGCTCTATCAACGCCATGGGAGGTCTGGGCAATGTAAAGACCGTTTCTGTCATCACTGGCATCAATAAGATTAATGCAGACATCATCGATGGCAACGCAGTAGTATACGACCTGCAGGGTCGTCGTGTAAACAACGCTACTAAGGGTGTGTTCATCGTGAATGGCAAGAAGGTGATTGTGAAGTAAACTACACCTTATTATATTAATAATAGCGGCTGTCTTAAAGGCAGCCGCTATTATTTTGTTAAAAGTACACTTTTCGTAAACGTTTGCAGGAAAAAGTGATAATATTATTTTGCAGTTTTAAGATTTATTTGTAAATTTGCATCCATAATCATAAAAATATTTTTATTAATTTCTTAAAACTACTAATTTATGTCTGTTAAATTTAAGAGTATGCGAATTGCGCTTACACTTACATTCCTGCTTATCGTTGGGAGTTTGTCAGCGCAGAACGTTACTGGAACAGTCAAGGACGCAACAGGTGAGCCTATCATCGGTGCAACTGTCCAGGAACAGGGTACCCAAAATGCAACAGTGACCGACTTTGACGGTAACTTCACATTGAAGGTATCAGGAAACAAACCAGTCGTTATCTCATACATTGGTATGAAGAGCCAGACGATTGACGTGAAAGGAAAGAGCCACGTTGACGTAACCTTACAGGACGACAACACAGTGCTTGACGAACTGGTGGTTATCGGTTACGGTTCCGTTCGTAAGAAGGACTTGACCGGATCTGTTGCCACAGTCAACAGCGACGCTCTGCAGGCTGTACCTGTAGCGAACGCTTCAGAGGCACTGACTGGTAAGATGGCTGGTGTACAGGTAACGACCACTGAGGGTTCTCCTGACGCAGAGGTTAAGATTCGCGTTCGTGGTGGCGGTTCTATCACACAGTCGAACGACCCTCTGTATATCGTAGACGGATTCCCTGTTGACGGTATCAGCGACATCCCTGCTAACGATATCGAGGACATCACCGTACTGAAGGACGCTTCTTCTACTGCCATCTATGGTAGCCGTGGTGCTAACGGTGTTATCCTGGTAACCACCAAGAGCGGTAAGGAAGGTAAGACCAAGGTAAGTTACAATGCTTACTATAGTTGGAAGAAGATTGCCAAGACTTATGATGTATTGAATGTCTACGACTTCGCCAAGTGGCAGTATGAGTTAGCCATGTTGTATAATGGCGGTGACCAGACTAAGATTCAGCACTACACTGACAAGTTTGGTAACTATCAGGACATGGACCTCTTCAAAGGCATAGAGGGTAATGACTGGCAGGATCTCGCTTATGGACGCACTGGTCATACTTTCAACCACAATATCAACATCAATGGTGGTACTGACAAGATGAAGTACGCTTTCAGTTATGCACACATGAACGATAAGGCGATCATGTACGGTTCTGACTTCAAGCGTGACAACTTCTCTCTGAAACTGAACACCAAGCCCAGCAAGACAACGACTTTGGACTTCCAGGCACGTTATGCCAAGACCAATATCGGTGGTGGTGGTGCCAATGAGGCTGCTGGTGCCTACGACACAGACCGCCGTCTGCGTTATGCTGTGCTCTATACCCCACTGCCCATGAAGGGCATTGACGGTACTGACGATCTGGAGCAGTCAAGCTTCTACGATCCTATCACTACTGCTAATGACAACGACATGAAGAAAGAGCGTCGTAACTTGAACCTTGCCGGTTCTTTCGGTTGGGAGGTTTATAAGGACCTGAAACTGAAGACTGAGTTCGGTTATGACACTTATGATGAGTTCAGCCAGCGTTTCTGGGGTACTTCTGCTTACTATGTGAAGAATGTTCCTGCAGCAGCCAACCAGAATATGCCTGCTATCCGTAACGTGGACACCAAGCGTCATCGTTTCCGCAACACCAATACTATCAGTTACGACTTCAAGAAACTGTTTGGTAAGGACAGCGACCACTCACTGAACGTATTGTTAGGTCATGAGTATGTGATTACCAAGAAACATGCCGTTACCAATGAGGTTCATGGATTCCCCACAGACTATGATGCTTCTACTGCATGGAAATTGACCTCTCAGGGTACTCCATATACTATTGATGACGCTTATAGCGCAGATGATAAATTGTTGTCATATTTCGGACGTGCTAACTATAACTATAAAGACAAGTACTTATTGAGCGCTACATTCCGTGCCGATGGTAGTTCGAAGTTCAATAAAGGTAACCGTTGGGGTTACTTCCCCTCTGTTGCTCTTGCATGGCGTATCTCTTCTGAGCCATTCATGAAGGGTGCTCAGAAGTGGCTCGACGACTTGAAACTCCGTATCAGTTATGGTACTGCAGGTAACAATAATATTCCTGTAGGACAACTTGTCCAACTCTATGAGAACAAGGCTACTACTTGGGTAAATGGATTCCCCAACTACTGGGCTCCCTCTAAGACCATGAGTAACCCAGACTTGAAGTGGGAGACCACTATTACCCGTAACCTCGGTTTGGACTTCACTATGTTTGGTGGTAAGTTCAATGGTAGCATCGAGGCTTATATCAATACGACCAAAGACCTGTTGATTCAGTTCCCGACCAGTGGTACAGGATATGACAATCAATATCGTAACTTGGGTAAGACCCAGAACAAGGGTATTGAGTTCTCCTTCACCTATCACATCGTGAACAAGAAAGACTGGGGAATTGACTTATCTGGTAACCTCGGTTACAACAAGAACGAGATTAAGGAGTTGGGTATGGATGACTTCAAGACCAACACCAACTGGGGATCTACTGAGATTGGTAACGACTACCTCGTAGCCGTTGGTCACTCTGTAGGTGAGATTATTGGTTACAAGAACGCTGGTCGTTATGAGGTTTCTGACTTCGCTGGCTATGACCCATCTACAGGTTCATGGATCCTGAATGAGGGTGTTGCCGATGCTTCTGCTATTATCGGAACGCTTCGTCCTGGTTCTATGAAGTTACAGGATGTCAGTGGTCCTGAGGGTGTACCCGATGGAGTTATCACAGAAGATGATATCACTTCAATAGGAAATGTTAACCCTGACATCGTCGGAGGTTTCTCTGTCAACGCTCGTGCTTATGGTTTTGACCTGAGTGCCAACTTCAACTTCAGTCTTGGAAATGAAGTGTACAACGCCAATAAGATTGAGTATACCACTTCTTCTCGTACAAAGTATAATCAGTACCGTAACTTGAGTACAGAAATGGCAGACGGTGTACGTTGGACAAACATCAATGCTGCTGGTGAACTGGTTAACGATCCTGTAGAACTGGCTGCCTTGAACGCCAACACCACTATGTGGTCACCTTACATGGCTCGTTTCGTTCTTACAGACTGGGCTATTGAGAAGGCTTCATTCCTGCGTCTGAACACCCTCTCTCTGGGTTACACATTGCCTACTAAACTGACCAACCGCGTTGGTATTAACAGTCTGCGCTTCTATGTAACTGCTTACAATGTATTTACAATTACTAACTACTCTGGTTCTGACCCAGAAGCCGACTGTATCCGTAAGTCAAACCTTACCCCAAGTGTTGACTACTCTGGTTACCCACGTAGCCGTCAGTTTGTTGTTGGTCTGAATTTGAATTTCTAATATGAAGGAGGAATATAAAATGAAGAACTATATCAAATTATCTATCATGGCACTGTCGCTCGCTGGTATGACCTCTTGCGACATGGATTCACCATCTATCTCCTCACTCGATGAGTCTTCGGTATTTGCTACCTATTCTCTCGCTGAGGCAGAGATTATGTCAATCCACGTGTCTTTCGGTGAGACGAACTCTTATCGTGGACGTTTCCTGCCATACTATGGTATCAACTCTGATATTGAGTGGATTGTCACTCCGACCTATGAGAAACGTCTGGAGGATAAATACGCATTGTCTAATTATGATACTCCTGCCAGCAATGGTCAGATGAATACAGAGAACAATGCTTACGCTAAATTCTATGAGGGTATTGAGCGTGCCAACCTTGCTATTAAAGGTCTACGCCAATTTGGTAATGTTGAGAATGACAAAAACATGGCTCAACTTTTAGGTGAGGCCCTGACATTACGTGCCGTTATCTACAACGACCTGATTAAGGCATGGGGTGACGTTCCTGCACGTTTTGAGCCCAACACTTCTGAGAACTTGTATCTACCACGTACCAACCGTGATGTCATTTACAAGCAGTTGCTGGCTGACTTGTTGGAGGCAGAAGACTATTGCTACTGGCCTAATGAGAATGCCATTACTCGTTCTACAGAGCGTATTAGCAAGGCTTTCGTTAAGGGTCTCCGTGCTCGTATCGCCCTCTATGCTGGTGGTTATGGACTGCGTGGTGACGGCTATCGCCGTTCCAAGGATCCTGAGTTGGCTCCTAACTTAATGTATCAGATTGCCAAGCAAGAGTGTCTGGACATCATCAATCAAGGCTGCAACACACTGGGTGAGTTCAAAGACAATTTCACAAAACTTTGTCAAGACGATGTATCTGCCGGTGGTGAGAGCCTTTGGGAGATTCCTTTCTCAGAGGGTCGTGGTCGTGTTCTCTACACTTATGGTGTACGTCACCAAGTAGAAGACCAGTATACCTATCAGCCTCGTGGTGGTGTGAATGGTCCGCTTCCTACTTTGTTCTATGACTATGATGTAGACGATGTTCGCCGTGATATTACTTGTGTTCCCTATCGCTGGGGTGCTAAGGAAGACGGTGTTGCCGCTACTGTAAACTCTAATGGCGTAAACTTCAATGTATATCAGGTTCCTCAAGTAATGAGTAACCCAACAGCCATGTACTTCGGTAAACTCCGTTATGAGTGGATGAAGCGTTATGTTACTTCTACCAATGACGATGGTATCAACTGGCAGTATATGCGCCTTGCAGATGTTTACTTGATGGCTGCAGAGGCTATTAATGAGTTAGACGGACCAAGTGCTGCATGGCAGTATATGAAGCCAATTCTTGACCGTGTACTTCCTGCTGCTAAGGTTTCTACCCTCCAAAGCAAGTACACTGCGAGCAAGACCGCTTTCTTCAACGGTATCGTTGACCAGCGTGCCTTCGAGTTTGCTGGTGAGATGCTTCGTAAGGCTGACCTCGTTCGCTGGGGTAACATTGATGAGAAGATGGCTGAGGCGAAGAGTAAGTTGCAAGACTTAGGAAGCAATCCTCGTAAAGGTGATTATGCTGACCTGCCAGAAAAGGTATATGTAAGACTCTATGAGAAAGATATGGAGATACCCGCTGGTACTCTTATGTTCGACACACCAGTAGATGGTGAGACTTTAGTTATCTACGGTCTGAATCATGGTGACACAGATGATGCCGGCAAGAATTTGAAAGATGCTGGCTTCGAAAGCAAAGGATGGTTCCTGAGCAATAATGAACCACGCATCACCGATGATATCATCAATGGACTCTACACTGTACAGCCAAGTACGCACTGCCTGTGGCCCATTTGGACTACATTCGTTGAGAACAGCAACAACATGCTGAACAATGATGGTACCTATGGTCAATTGTCTGACTAAACATTAAACAATAAGAAACTATGAAAAAGTTTAAGATATTCACACTATGTATGTTAGGGCTAGCAGGAGCCACCCTGACATCATGTAGCAGCCAAAGTGACGAGATTACGAGTTACATTCTCGGTCGCAACTTGTCACCTATCAATTTGGAAGCGAACAATGTGCAGGAGACTACTGCCGATATCAGATGGACACCTTCTGCAAATGCCACAAGTTACAATCTGCAGATCTTCGCAGAGGACAGTTTGTCGTATGACATGAGTGGAACACCTGCTGCAACAATTACAGGAATCACAGAAGACGATCTCCCCGTAACTGTAAGTGGACTGTTCTATGACACAAAGTACACGGTCTATGTTCAGGCAATTACAGACGACAATGCAAGTCGTACCTCCACATGGAATGGTGCCTATTTTAGAACAAGTTCAAAGCAGTTCTTGAAGAACCCCAAACCCGCAGAGATTGCAGACCGCAGTGTAACGCTGACTTGGGAAGTTGAGGATGGCTATGATGTTTCCACTATTGTGATTGGTGACATCAAACACGAGATAACCACTGAAGAGAAAGAGGCTGGACAGGCAACTATCGAAGGATTGACACCTGAGACCGCCTATACCGCTTATCTTTACTATAACGGTAAGCAGTGTGGTAACCGTAACTTCACAACGATTGCAGACCTTACAGGATGTATTATTCTGCATGACGGTGATGACCTGAAGAAAGCCATCGAGGCAGAGGATGTTGAGGATGGTGCCGTATTTGCCCTTTATGGCGGTACATACAACATGAATGGCACTTATGATGAAGGGACTGGCGAACTGATCTCCACAGGTGCTACCAAGATTTACAAAACTATCACAATCAAGGGTATCTATCCTACAGACCAGCCAAAGATCTATGGTCGCTTCGAGATTTATGATGGTGCTGGTTTGAGCATCAGTCAGTGTAAGATTGACGGCAACAAGAACTCTGACACAGGACAGATTTTCAACTACAAACTTGATGCTGCAAGTGACGGTACCACATTTGGTGCTCTTGATATCCAGAGTTGTGAAATCACAGGTCAGGCTGACACAAAGGGTATTATCTATATGAGTGGTCCTATGTGTGCTGTTGAGTCTGTAACGATTAACAATAGTACTGTTTACGGAATAGAATGTAATGGTGGTGACTTTATTGACTTCCGCACAGGATATCCTAAGTCTCTTACTTTGACCAATAGCACGTTCTACCATGTTGCAACAAAACGTGATTTCATCCGTCTGGATGATGCGTCTGGTAATTTCGCAGAAGGAACTGCAGGTCCTGTCGTTAAGATGGATAAGTGTACATTGTATGATGTTTGTAACGAAGCAAGCGGTAAGCGTATCTACTATGTTCGCTTCATTGGTAATAGCATCACGAACTCAAACAACCTCATTGTCAACACACAAGCAGTTTACACCAATCAGAGCAAGACCGGTGAGATCGCACATGAGAACAACTACTACTATGGTTGTACTAATGCCAACATCTTCGCCGCATCCAATCCTGAAGCAGAACCCGCTGCTTACTGGAATGGTGACGTAAATGGAAAGAATGGTGAAGATCCTAAATTCAAGGATGCCGAAAAAGGTGACTTCACTATTGGTAATGAGACTGTAAGTAAAGTTGGTGCTGGTGATCCACGCTGGATATCTGCACAGTAACCAACCCCTACTCTATAACAACAATGGGCGGACACGACAATGTCCGCCCATTGTTGTTTTATTGGCGATAACATTTGGTAGTTTAGGGAAAAGGTTGTATATTTGCAGCAAGAAATAGAAAATACATAAGATCATGACAAGAGAGGAAACTATCAGTGCTTTAAAAAAAGCCATAGAGAATAAGAAATCTGCTCTTAAGCGTACAGAAGAAAGATGGGTACAAGAAGGTATCAAAGGTAAAGTCGTTGCTTTATGATATTCTTTTCTTTACCACGTATTTTGAATCAGTCACCTTATGAGATTATCCTCTCCGAAGGTGATTTCCTTTTTCAGACAGAGAGGGGTATACGATATGAAATCAGTTTTGTCAAAGAAGATATTGTATTTGGCAACTGTGATACATATCAATTCATTATTCGAAAATTAGATGAAGTTGGTTCTACATACGACCCTAAGGTAAAAGACACCATATTTGCTATTATCAATGAGTTCTTCCTGTCTAATCAACAAATATTGCTTTATATTTGCGATACCTCAGACGGAAAAGAAGACAGTAGAAACAGACTTTTTCTCCATTGGTTTGAAAAATACGCAGAAGAAGGAAAATATACAATAAAAACGGCACACGCTGTTGTAGAAGGTGAAACCATCTATACTGCTATTATTGTAGAAAATTCTAATCCAAAACTAGATGCCATTATTCAAGATTTTGATTTAACCGCAAAATCTCTCACAGAGAAGCCAGAGTAATCCATCCTCTACTCTATAACAACAATGGGAGGACACGACTATGTCCGCCCATTCGTTTTTAACACAAATATTTGGTGGTAATCTAATAAATCACTATCTTTGTGGCATGAGGAATATAGTAGTATCCTTTTTGATTGCTTACAGCCTAGTAATACATGCTGACAAAGACAGTATCTGGCTTGCTAATGGTGTAGTAGATAGTACACAGGCCACCACACTGGGACTATCTATGGCGGAAGGCATAGAGACAAAGACGGTATTTAATGCCACAGATGACACCGACCATTATGCCAACGGTGTAGTAATGACCGCCTTTAAAGGAAGACTCTACTGCATGTGGCAAAGTTCTCCTAAAGACGAGGACAGTGATGACTCATGGGTCGCCTATAGCATCAGTGAGGACGAGGGGGAGACATGGTGTCCCCCTATCCCACTCGTCAAGGCTAACAAAAAGGAATACTACACCTCTGGCGGATGGCATGTAATCGGAGATACGCTAATCGCCTTTATTGACACATGGACTATCGGACAGGTGCCAAGGGGTGGTAAGACTTGTTATATAACCAGTACTGACGGATTAACATGGAGTAAGATGGAGGAAGTGACAATGTCTGACGGGACTCCTATGAATGGGATTCTGGAACAAGACCCATACCCTCTCCCGAGCAGAAGGCTCATTGGTGCCGCTCATTTCCAACCAGGACTGCATGTCTGCCCTGTATATACAGACGATCCATCTGGCAGGAGCGGATGGGAGAGAGGTGATTTTGAAAGCGAGGACAGAGGAAAACAATCTCGGGAGTTGGAGCCAAGTCAATATATACAAACTAACGGCACTATCGTCATGCTGTTCCGTGACCAAAACAGTTCGTTTAGGAAACTCGCCTCCTTTAGTCATAATAGAGGAGAAACATGGACCAAGCCAATAGTCACAAACATCCCTGATGCCCGAACTAAGCAATGTGCTGGTAATCTTCCTGATGGTACTGCATATACGGTTTGTTGTCCGGTTAACTGCAAACAACGCTACCCACTCGTCATTTTGTTGAGTAAAGACGGGCAATGCTTTGATCACGCATATCTGCTTCGCAGCGAATGTGACGACCTGCCGCCAAGACGCTATGAGGGGAAATACAAGACCTTAGGCTATAACTATCCAAAGGCAATGATACATAACGGCTGGTTATATGTCTCCTACTCAACGAACAAGGAGGACGTACAATACACACGCATCAACATAGAAGGACTTAATCAATAACTATCAGTATGAGGAAAACAATTCTTACATTATTCACAACAGTCGCACTGTCTGCCGGTGCGCAGATGCTACCCTACCAGAATCCGCAACTAAGCGCAGAGGAACGTGCGGAAGACCTCTTAGGACGACTTACTTTAGAGGAGAAAACACAGTTGATGATGGATGTCTCGCCTGCCATCCCACGGCTGGGTATTCCCGAATTCCATTGGTGGAATGAAGCATTACATGGTATCGGACGAAATGGCATCGCCACCGTATTCCCTATCACAATGGGCATGGCGGCGACCTTTAATGACTATCTGGTGTATCAGGCTTTCACTGCTGCCAGTGATGAGGCACGCGCCAAGAATACAGAGGCACGGAGAAAGGGTGAGATCAGACGATACAGGGGATTATCTTTCTGGACTCCAAATATCAATATCTTCCGTGACCCTCGCTGGGGACGCGGACAGGAGACCTATGGGGAAGACCCCTACCTGACCAGCCGCATGGGTGTGGCCGTGGTGAACGGTTTGCAGGGGCAGGAATATTCTAGTAAATCTAGTAGTTCTAGGGATTCTAGGAAATACAAAAAACTCTTTGCCTGTGCCAAACACTATGCGGTACATAGCGGTCCTGAGTGGAATCGCCATGAGTTCAATATTGAGCAGTTGCCTGAGCGTGACCTCTGGGAGACCTACCTGCCCGCCTTCAAGGCTTTAGTAAAAGAAGGAAACGTCAAAGAGATTATGTGTGCTTACCAAGCCATCGATGGAGAACCTTGCTGTGGGAATACGCGTTATCTTCAGAGAATCCTCCGTGACGAATGGGGATTCCAAGGTATCGTGACGAGTGACTGTGGAGCCATTGACGATTTCTATAAACCCGGTCGTCACCTTTTTGTGGACACAAAGGAAGATGCCGCGGCACGAGCAGTCATTGCAGGAACAGACGTGGAGTGTGGTGGTGTTTATAAATCTTTGCCTGATGCTGTAAGAACTGGCAAGATCTCTGAGCAGCAATTGGACACCTCTTTGCGTCGTCTGCTGATAGGACGCTTTGAACTCGGTGATTTTGATCCGGACGAGATGGTGGAGTGGACAAAGATACCGATGAGTGTGGTAGCCTGCAAGGAGCATCAACAGATTGCCTTAGATGCTGCCCGTCAAAGCATTGTGCTATTAAAAAATAACGGTATTTTACCTTTAAAAGCCAAACAACCTAAAATTGTCGTCATGGGACCTAATGCCAACGACTCCACCATGATGTGGGGTAACTATAACGGACAGCCTACTCAGACAACCACGATCCTTCAGGGGATACGCCAATACCTGCCTGATGTGCCATTCATACAAGGGTGTACATGGACTAAGAAAGAAGTACCTACAAGTATGTTCAATCAGGTGTTCACTGATGATGGACGTCCGGGACTGCAAGCCAACTACTGGAATAATGAGCGAATGGAGGGTCTGCCTGTCATGGCGATTCGTCTCACTGAACCTCTTCATTTGGACAACGGAGGCAACACGGCTTTTGCACCAGGTGTGAATCTGGAGCATTTTACTGCCCGTTATGAGGGAGTGTTCCATCCGCTACAGGACGGTGAAGTAACCTTCGACATGCTCAACGACGACTACTCCATGCTGGTCTTTAACGGAGATACACTTCTTAACCGCACAAACGGACATGGTGTACGCGATGCCCATTTGACCTATAAGGTAAAGGCTGGAAATAGTTATCCCCTACAAATTGTCTATATACAGCATACAGGACATGCCATGCTACAATTCGATATCAATATGATTGACCATTCGCCAACAGCCCTCTCACCGCTCACCGCTCCACAGTCACCTTTAAAGGATGCGGATGTCGTCATCTTTGTTGGAGGTATCTCTCCACGCCTTGAGGGTGAGGAAATGAAGGTCAGTGAAGAAGGATTCAAGGGAGGTGACCGCACTAGTATTGAACTGCCTCAAGTACAGCGCGAGTGGCTTGCCAACCTAAAGAAGGCAGGAAAACGTATCATATATGTCAACTGCTCCGGATCAGCAATCGCCCTAACACCAGAGGATGCCATTGTAGATGCTATCGTGCAGGCATGGTATGGAGGAGAGAAAGGAGGACAGGCTGTCGCCGACATTCTCTTCGGCATTTGCAACCCCAGTGGAAAACTGCCTATCACCTTTTATAAGAATGACGAGCAACTGCCTGATTTCTTAGACTACCGGATGACCAACCGTACTTACCGCTATTTCAAAGGGGAACCTCTCTACCCTTTCGGTTATGGACTGAGTTACACCTCCTTTGAGATTGCCGAACCACAGTATATAAATAATAAGGTACGCGTGAGGGTCAAGAATACTGGAAAGAAAGAAGGTACTGAGGTGGTCCAAGTCTATATGCGTAATACTGCAGACACAGAAGGGCCCCAGAAAACCTTACGAGCCTACAAGCGTGTCAATCTGAAAGCAGGAGAAAGTAAGATGATTGAGATAGACTTCCCACGGAATCGCTTTGAGGGCTGGGATGTTACGACGAATACGATGCGCGTAGTTTCAGGAGAATATGAACTGATGGTTGGTTCATCAAGTGCTGACAAGGATTTAAAGAAGATCACCGTTAATATTCAATAAAAAAGAAATCCTCTCTGAAAATGGAGAGGATTTCTTTTATCAATTACTTTTTAGGTTCTGCTTCCTTCTTAGGAGCCGCTTTCTTGGCTGGAGCCTTTTTGGCTGCCGGTTTCTTTGCCGCAGGCTTCTTAGCAGGTTTCTCCTCCTCTGGAGCCTCATACTTAGCAAGACGGGCTCTCAGACGGGTAATCTCCTCATCCTTATACTCTATCTCATCACCCTGATTACGGATAGTTGTCAGCAGAGCATTCAACTCTTCGTTATCAATCTCAGCAGGATAAAGTGCATTAACTCTGTTGATGAAGTCACCAAGGATATTCATATAGTTGGTGAAGGCATCAAACGGTCCGCTATAGATACCACGGTCGAGTCCCACATTACTGGGCTTAGTGGTCATGAAGCGGAAGTTATTAGATGCCTGCAGATAGTCCCAGTCCTGATTGATACGTGGCTCATTGGCAATACGTACACGGTCGGCAACACTATAGAGTTTGTTGAATGCCTCACGTTGCATAGCATTACCCAACCAGCATGAAACGTCACGCTCCTCATCTACCCATGACAACGTGTCGGGCACGTCAAGGTTACCTACACTCTTTACCTTCATGCAAATCTCTGTTGGCGTAGAGAAGGTGATACCCTTCTCTTTGGCACATGCCGGCAATGCCTTCAAGAAATCAAGGATATTAGAACTCAATGGCTGAGCAATACCTAATGCGGAGAGTTCCATAAAGATATTGATAATCTGCTCTTCTTCTGGGAAACGGGCAATACGGTCAATATAGGCATCAGCAAACAAAGGATAGCCTGCCCAATCACTGTTATTAAAGCGCAGAGAGATATCGTCAGACAACTCTACGTCACGCAGCAAGAGTTTCAGGTTTGGAGCGATGTTGCAGTTGTATACATAGTGAGGTGATTTCCATCCCAGCACATGCTTGGCACCCTCGGTCAGCATTCCCTTGAAACCCATAGCGGCAACCTGTCCGCCAATATCGTCACTGTAAATCAAAGAAGAGTTGCGAAGAACTGTAGGTTTCTTACCAAAGTACTCCTCTATCTTCTGACATTGTTTCTTTACATCCAACGCAAAGGTTTCCTCATTGGCAAGTGATGACAAGCCATGAGAATACGGCTCTGCGAGGAATTCTACACAACCAGTATTGTTCAGTTCCTGCAACTTCTCCAATACTTGAGGAGCATGCATCTCCAACTGCTCGATACCAACACCCGACAGAGAGAAGGCTACTTTGAAAGCCTTACCATTGTCACGAATCATGTCACCGATAGCATTCAAGGCTGGCATATAACTGCGCTCGGCAATGTCGCTGATACTACGCTCGTTCTCATAATCATCATAATAATAATGATCGGTACCGATATCGAAGAAACGATAGCGCTTCAGATGAATAATCTGATGTATCTCGAAATATAAACAAATTGTTTTCATATTCTTTTCACTTTTTTATTGTTATTAATTATAGTTCCTATAGTGACTATAGTTCCTATAGATTACTGTTCCCAACCAAGGGTTCTCTTATAAAGGGTGGCAATCCATGCGCCCACTTTCTCCCATGTAATCTGGTCAACTTCCTTCTTACCCTCTTCTTTCAGATACTGGAAGAGTGAATCATTGGCACAGATACTATAGATAGCATCAGCAAGAGCGTGGATGTCCCAATAGTCAACCTTGATACAGTTGTTGAGAATCTCCGCACAACCTGATTGTTTCGAGATAATCGACGGAGTACCGCACTGCATAGCCTCCAACGGAGAGATACCAAACGGCTCAGAGACGGAAGGCATCACATAGACATCTGAATCCTTCAAACACTCATAAACCTGTTTGCCTCGCATGAAGCCTGGGAAGTGGAAACGATCTGCAATACCACGTTCTGCGGCAAGATGAATCATCGCATCCATCATATCACCGGAACCTGCCATACAGAAACGAACATTACGGGTACGGCGGATAACCATATTAGCAGCCTCCACGAAATACTCTGGTCCTTTCTGCATCGTAATACGACCGAGGAAGGTCACTACTTTGTCCTTACCTGTATGGTCAGGACGAGGAATAGCCTGATACTCCTCGGGCAAGGGGTAAACGGCATTGTGTACCGTGAAGCACTTACGTGGATCCTGATGATACTGGTTAATCACCGTCTGACGAGTCAACTCAGACACACACATGATGCAGTCAGCCCAGTCCATACCATTCTTCTCTATGGAATAGACTGTCGGGTTCACCTTACCACGAGAGCGGTCGAAATCAGTAGCATGTACGTGAATGCAGAGTGGTTTACCGCTCACCTGCTTAGCATGAATACCTGCAGGATAGGTCAACCAGTCATGGGCATGGATGATGTCAAAGTCGAAGGTACGAGCCACGACACCAGCAATAATCGAGTAGTTGTTAATCTCTTCATGCAAATTGCCAGGATAACCCCCAGCGAACTCCATAGCACCCAAGTCATTGACGTGCATATAGTTGAAGTCGGCATAGATATGGTCACGCAACTTGAAATAGAGATCAGGATCCATAATATTACCGACACGGTCACGAACATAATCGTAATTAACATCACGCCATGCGATAGGCACAGCATTCATTGCCACGATATTACAAGCCGTGCGGTCTTCATCACCAAAGGGCTTCGGCAGACAGAGTGTGATATCCATATCACCCTGAGCATGCAGTCCCTGTGAAATACCATAGTTAGCGGTAGCGAGTCCACCGAATACGTGAGGAGGATACTCCCATCCAAACATTAATACTTTCATAGTCTTCTCCTCCTATTTTACTTTTGATAAGAATATTTCTCCAACAGTTTCAGCGTACGCAGGATCTCAGCAACATTCATTGCAAATGCCATGGCACCACGTCCGTGGAAAGGAGGATTGCCATCGAACAACTCACTGATTGTTCCCAGTGCGTGATAGTTGATCTCATCCTCATAACCTACCATCTGGCGCTCCACGAAACTCAGACGGGTGCGCTTGTAAATCTTCAGACAAGCCTCCATGTAGAAACCGCCCAGCCAAGGCCATGCTGTTCCCTGATGGTAAGCATAGTCACGTTGTGTCTGCGGACCGACATACATTGGATTGTAGCCACCACTCTTCGGAGAGAGGGAACGCAGTCCCTTCGGAGTCAATAACTCACGGGTGCATACATCCAGCACACTCTTCTTCTGCTCCTGTGACAATGGAGAATAGTCGAAGGCAACAGGGAAGATCATGTTCGGACGTACACTCCAATCCATCATGTTACCATCCACGTAGTCGAGCAGATAACCATACTCATTAAGGAATGTCTCCACAAACGAGGTCTTACAAAGTTCCGCATGCTTCTCCAGTTTGGCGGCAAACTTCTTGTCACCAAACTCTTCTTCCATAGAGGCACAGAACTTCAACGCATTATACCAGAGAGCATTAAACTCAACGATATAACCAGAACGAGGAACAACGGGATGTCCGTTTGCCGTGGAGTTCATCCATGTAATAGCCTTGTCACGACCATTGGCATAAAGCAGTCCATTATCGTCCAGACGCATATTGGAGTTACCACCCTTTATCACGTACTCTACGATGTCACGAACCAGTTTACCATACATCTTATACCCCTTTTCAACACCCGCGTCCTTGGCATACTGCTGGATTGCCCAGACTGCCCACAGTGGGACATCCGGATGCTCTATCTCGTACATCTTCACGCTGAGAGGTTTGTCCTCCATAAACTCACGAAGTCCTTTCTCTGCAGTCTTCATCACATGCTCGAAGTAGTCCTGCTCACCAATGGCAAGTGTCAGACCTGGCAGTGCGATAAATGTATCACGTGCACGGGCTTTGAACCAAGGATAACCTGCCAACAGATAACGATCGTCACTATCGTCAAGTTCCTCTGCAGAACTGCCGCTACGGCGGTCGCGGAAGTGGAACTGATGGGCTGCAGCCACTAAGCAGTGATAGAAATTATCACGAGGCTGGCGCACATCAATCTCCTTTTGGAACAGACTCTTCAGACTACTGCTCTTAATCTCTTTTGTAGAGGCGGCAAAGATGATGCTCTCACCTTTCTTGATAGACACCTCGAAATAGCCGGGAACATAGAGGTCCTCGTTAGAGGCATAACCACGCTCCTGTTCTTTCGGATACTCGACCCCACGATACCAGTCTGGCTGGAACACAAACTCATTCTTCTTGTTAAACTGCATGTACAAATCGGGATATCCGGCATACATACAAGTCTTGATACCATTATCCACCTCATGATACTCACGAGATGCTGTTGAGTTCTCATGCGTAAACTGCCTTACCGAGCGGAAAGCAAGGAACGGGCGGAAACGCAACGTCGTAGCAGAATGGGCATCCTCCAAGGTGTAGCGAATCAAGATACGGTCCTCGTAGCACTGGAAGATTGTCTCTCGTTTTAATAACACGCCACCGACACGATAGAGTGTGGTAGGCACTACATCACAAGTAAACTCACGGATATACTTATGACCCTTCGGACTGAAATTGTTACCCTGGTACTTATGAAGTCCGAGATTAAACTCAGCACCGTGCTGAATCACCGTACAGTCGAGCGAAGACAACAAGACATGATTCTCGTCATCAAGTTCGGGTACGGGAACGACGAGCAGACCATGATACTTTCGCGTATTGCAGTCAACCAGTGTCGAACTGCTATAGGCGCCAGAACGGTTCGTTCGAAGTAATTCACGACGGAGCGACTCCTCCAGGTTAGTCATTACAGTTTTTTCTAATCGCAAATAACTCATAGTTCCTATTTTAAGGTTTTAGTTTTAGATTTAAATTCATTTTCCAAAAGTACACAATTTCATTGTGACTACAAAATAAAAAGAGATATTTTTTGTAAAAATGCCTATTTTTAATGATAGTCGAAGATTATTAACTATAAAATGATTGTCTTTTTATTCTTTTTTTAGTACTTTTGCATCGCTAATGATAGACGATAGCGTCATGGTCATATCAGGAAAAGAGACGGAAAAGGAACAAATAACAAAAGCGATCAAGGATCTGTGGGAACTTCTCACTGAGGATCAGCGAACCTTTCTGCTTGAGAACTCCTCTTTGGAAATTTTCAAAAAGAATGAGTTCATCTACCATGAGAAGAGCACTCCAGAATACCTGTTCTGTCTTGCCAAAGGAAAGGTAAAGATTTTCAAGGAGGGTATTGGCGGACGCCAGCAGATTGTCCGTATGGCAAAGCCTGAGGGATTCTTTGGTTATCGTGCAGGATTTGTCAGTGACCAATACAGCACCTCTGCCTCAGCCTTCGATGTCGCCACTGTTTGTCAGATACCCCTCACCATTATCAAGACGATTATCAAAGAGAATAGTGATGTCGCCATTTACTTTATCAAGCAATTGGCTGGTTTGCTGGGACGTGCCGACGAGCAAACCGTCAACCTGACTCAAAAGCATATCCGGGGACGACTCGCAGAAGCATTACTCCGTTTGAAAAGCAAATACGGAATAGAAGATGACGGCAAGACATTGGCAATAAGTCTTAGCAGAGAAGATCTTGCCAATCTGTCTAACATGACTACCAGTAATGCCATTCGTACCCTGTCAGCATTTGCCACAGAGGATTTGATTGCCATTGACGGAAAGAAGATCAAACTTCTGGAAGAGGAGAAACTACATAAGATATCCAAGAACGGTTAAACAGGTATCAAGAAATTAATCACTTCTTGCTCCACATTGATTTGATATGCTCCTACGGGAGTATTCATCAATCTGCCGTCGATACTGACAAGCGCATGCTTCGCCTCCTCCACCTTCACCTCACGGGAACGATAGGGATGCACACTATGATGATTCAGGAAACGACCCGTTATCAACAACCACACACCGGCAAAAACCTGTAAGATACCAGTATGATAGACTACAGAGACATCCAACAATCCATTATAGGGTACCGCATTGGGAGTCTGTCCGTATCCTGGTCCGCTACCGACACACATTGTCATAATCTTGCGATTGACAACATCGGAATTAATCTTCACATTCATCTTATAATCCATCCGATGGAAAATCATCAGGAACAGAGAGACGATGAATGACAATGTACGGGAACCTAATAAGGAGCGAGCCTGCCGACGCATATTCATCACATCCGCTATCAGACCGATATTAACACAATTCAGAAAATAGCGATGGCATGACTCTCCTTTTTGATTCGTATAACGAATACAGCCCAAGTCAACCTGACGGACACGATGCTGGATCAGCCAGTCTACAGTCTGTTCTATATTTCCCTCCTTGAAGTCCCAGTAGCGGGCGAAGTCATTCATCACGCCATTGGGGATAACACCCAACGCAATACTATCGCGCACTTGCTTCTCCTCTTTCATCAGGCAATTGACGGCATCATTTAAAGCGGAGTCACCGCCTGCCACAATAATCGTCTTATAACCATTATGTATCAGCATGGACACCAATCGCTCCACACTGTCAGTTGACTCGCTCTGCACAAAGTCGTATTGCACCTGACGGTCGTCTAATACCCGTTGTATTTTCTCCCGTTGTTTACTGGAACGTCCTTTGGGACAATATAGAATGCCCCACCTCTTCTCATCTACTGCCATATCCTTATGATCTCCTTCACTTTTTCCTCCATCGGCTGTGTTGCCTCTATCCAATGTATAACAAAACCACGTCGCTCCATCCCCCTGAACCAGGTCATCTGCCGCTTGGCAAACTGATGGATGGCAATCTCCAAACGCTGGAACATCTCCTCATAGGTTGTCTTCCCGATGACATACTCTGTCACAAACTTATATTCCAGTCCGTAATAGATCAGGTCTTCGGCAGGAATACCACTGTCAAGCAATGCTTTTACCTCATTGACCATCCCCTCTTCCAGTCTTGCCTTCAACCGTCGTGTGATTTTCTCTCGGCGTAGTTCCCTGTCTATATTGACTCCGATAATCAGCGAGTCAACAGGAGGCAGTTCCCTGCGAGGGGTAGGATGCTCCAGATTATAGGTCTCTATCTCTATGGCACGAATAGCACGCTGACACGAATCCACATCGGTCTTGTTATGCATATTCGAGCCGTTCTTTGCCTTTAACTCCTTCAACATCTGCGTCAACGCATCCAGCGACTGCCCCTCCAACTGCTGGCGCAGTACAGGATTCTGAGGGACGGGCGACAATTTGTAACCTTTCAATACCGCCTCGATATACAGACCAGTACCACCACATAGGACAGGAAACACGTCACGGCTTCTGATATCTTGATAGGCATCATAGAAGTCCTGCTGGTATTGGAAAAGGTTATACTTGGTTCCTGGCTCACAGATATCTATCAGATGATAAGGCACACCAGCGTAGTCGGCAAGGTCCTTACCCGTCCCGATATCCATCCGGCGATACACCTGTCGGGAGTCTGCGGAGATAATCTCCCCGCCTATTTCCTTTGCCAACGCCGCAGCCAATGGAGTCTTCCCACTTGCCGTCGGACCGAGTATCGTTATCATCTGCTTCATAGTCTTTGCAAAGTTAAACAAAAAAAGCCGTCCGACAAAATCGGACGGCTAATATTTTAGTTGAGTATTCGCTTTCTCTTTTTCAATTGACTTCGTCGATTGAAAAACGCAACTCGGCAACATTCAAGTAAACTTGATGATGCACTCGCTGCTTATTTCAATTCTGCGAGGTACTTGATAGTACGAACCATCTGAGAAGTGTAAGAGTTCTCGTTGTCGTACCAAGCAACAACCTG
>DEJF01000049.1 GCA_002353225.1 Prevotella sp. UBA2755
AGGCTTTCAAGGACAATGAAGTGCTGGTGATTAAATAATAATGTGTAACTTTGCATTAGAAAAAGAAATATGATTATGAAGAGTTATCTGAGATTCCTTTCACGCAACAAGGTATATACCTTTATTAATATAGTGGGTCTGGTGGTGTCGCTGATGTTCATCATCCTGATGGGCGACTACACGTGGCGACAGTTTAGCATCGACTCGTGGCATAAGAATGCCGACCGCATCTACCTTGTGAGCGAAGAGAGTTTCTTCTTCCTGTGGCCACAGGCGGCTGAGGGCATCCGGCAACTGTGTCCTGATGTGGAGCAGACTTGCTGTGTGTTGAGCCAAAGCGGACGCATAAAGTATGGGGACAGGGAGGTGAAGGACAGCGAGAAGGGTATCATCATGCTGGCCGACTCGTCGTTCTTCCAAATGTTCGACTTCTCGCTGGTGAAGGGTAATCGACAGACAGCCCTCGATGCCCCCGACAAGTGCGTCGTCACGGAAAGTTTGGCCCGCAGACTCTTTGGCGACAAGAATCCTGTCGGCGAGAGCGTGCAGATAGTGGGTGACCGCCATGTGCGCATCAACAATGAAAACCCTTACGACTCGACACTGGTGTACACCGTCAGCGGAGTGATGAAGGACATGGACCGCACGGTGCTGCCCAACGAGACACAAATCATAGTCAGCATGCAGCGCTATCCGCAGGTGATGGGCTACCAACTGAGCGACAAATCGTTTGTCAGTGGCGGCACCGGTGCTGTCAAGGCTTTCTTTCTGATGAAACCCGGCACGGACATCGCCGCGACAAAGAAGATAGCCTCCAAGTACATCGACGAGCATCACCACGGCGTTTGGAGCCACAGCACACCCGCCATGACACCACTCACCGACATCCTGTTTGCCCCGCAGAACAACGGCAGTGGCTTGCAGAAGGGTAACAAGACGCTCCTGCGCATCCTGTTGGCCGCCGTGCTGGCCCTGCTGTTCTTCGCCGTGAGCAACTATATCAACCTGACTGTTGCTAACACGGGTTTCCGCGCCAAGGAAATGGCCACGCGGCGGCTCTTCGGAAGCAGTCAGACGAGGATTTCGCTGAAACTGATGGCCGAATCGACACTGATGGTGGCGGCTTGTTTCGCCATCGGTCTGACTTTAGCCTTCTATTATCAGGACGATGCCGCCGAACTGTTCAAGGGCAAGATAGCACTGAAGAACGACATCAGCGTCGGCACGGTGAGCGTGTGCGCAGGCTTCATCCTGCTTGTGGGCATCGCCTCAGGCCTCCTGCCCTCATGGCACATCTCCCGCTATCAGCCTATCGACATCGTGAAAGGCTCGTTCCGCTTCCGCTCGAAGATGCTGCTGGGCCGCCTGTTCATCATCGTGCAGAATGTGGTTACCGTCACCATGCTCACCTCGGCACTTGTCATCTGGCTCCAACTCAACCACCTCATCCATGCACCACTCGGTTTCAATACGGAGCACCTCTTCTACGTGGGCAGCCCGACAGACAAGAACCAGACGGTGAGGAGCCTGTTGGAGCAGCTGCCCTTCGTCGAGCGCATCGGTTGCTATAAGGGTAGTACTTTTACGGGCTACAATTTCAGTGGAAAAGGCGTCAAGAACAGCCAGGGGAAATACGAGATGCTGATGATCACCGAGTTAGACAAGGAGGCTTTCGACCTCCTGGGACTGAAAACCATCCGCGACAATGGAGTCACCACAGACGGCTACTATCTGAACTCAAAAGCCTTGCGCCTGCTGGACATTACTGCCGAGGCAAGGTATTTCCTTTGGGGCGACGATGAGAAAGCCCTCATAGCTGGCGTCATGCAGGACTTCCGCATCATCAATGTGCTGGAGGATGTGCAGCCAATGGCTATCCAAAAGGTAGAAACGATGGACAATCCCGATTTCATAGTGAAAACCAACGGCGACAAGAAGGCGAAGGAAGCGTTCAAAGACATACTCCGCGAACAAGGCGTTCAAGAAGATGCCTTGCAGTATGATGTCCTTAGCATGGAAGATAGCATTGCCGACACCTTCGAGGACCAGCAGAACACGCTCCGTATCGTGTCGCTCTTCACGCTCATTGCCGTCGTTATCTCCGTGATGGGCTACTTGGGCCTGTCGCTCTTCTTCATCCGCCAGCGCAAAAAGGACATAGCCATCCGCAAGGTGATGGGCTCTACGTCTGCCGAGGTGTTGGTGCTGATGCTGCGCACGTTCTCCATTCCCTTGCTGATATCGTTTGTCATTTCCGTACCTATCTCATATTACATCATGAGCGACTGGCTCAGTAATTTCAGTTATCGCATCGCGCTCAGCCCTTGGATATTCGCTGCTGCCGGGTTTACCTGCTTCATCATATCCCTGCTCACCGTTATTATCCAGAGTTGGCGCGCTGCTTCTGAGAATCCGATTAACAACATCAAGACGGAGTAACCTTAACGGCCAAGTTGCTACTTATCGGGCGAAATCTGCCACTTTTTTGTTAGATTTCGCCCGAATTATTTGCTAATGTCAGGAGAATAATATATCTTTGCATCGTGGAAGTTCCGTCACGGAAAATCCGTCACGGAATTGACGCTGTAGAATGATTGGTTATGGCAAAGAAGAACAACAAGCAACAGAACCCATTTGTGCTGGCAGAATATGTTGGACCAGAGTATTTCTGCGATAGGATAGAGGAGACAGAAGAATTGATAGCGAACCTTCAGAACGGGCGTAATACAACACTAATATCGCCACGCAGAATCGGAAAAACCGGTCTCATCAGGAATGCTTTTTACCAGATTCGGAAATCAGAAAAGGATGCTATCTGCATCTATATAGACATCTATTCCACTAAGAACCAGCATGACTTTGTGCAGGTGCTGGGAACAGCCATAGCCCAGTATGTGCTCTCTTTCGAACAGCAGGCTCTAAAACGGCTGTTGCAGTTCTTCGGCTCATGGCGTCCTGTGTTCAGTGCCGACCCTGTCACGGGTATGCCGACAGTCTCGGTTAGTATTGAAGCGGTTCAGACAGAAATGACACTGAAGATGATCTTTGACTACCTGAAGCAAAGCCGTCACAATATATTTATCGCCATTGACGAGTTCCAGCAGATAACCTATTATCCAGAGACTGGTACGGAGACCTTGCTGCGCTCATACATGCAATTTGCTCCTAATGTCCATTTTGTCTTTTCTGGCAGTAAACAGCATCTGATGGCACAGATATTTAACTCTCCTGACCGTCCTTTTTATCAAAGTACGACAGGCATGGGCCTGTACCCGCTGCACGAGGAAATCTATTACGACTTTGCCCGCCGTTTCTTTGAAGCCAGGAGGGGAAGTCTTTCCAAAGAGATATTTCATGTTATATACACGCGATTCGGTGGTATCACTGCCAATATTCAGCAGATACTGAACCGACTATACGAACAGGGAAAGACTGTCAGCGAAGAGCGACAGGTAACGGAAGCCATACAGCATATCATCAATAGGAGTAGTATGCAATATGAGGGACTTGTGCTTTTCTTGACAGAAAACCAATTGTCGCTGTTAAAGGCCATTGCCAAAGCAGGCTGCGTGAAGAGTCCGCAGAGCAACGAGTTTATAAGAAACTACGAATTGCCAAGTGCCAGTAGCGTGAAAACTGCTCTGACGGTGCTCATAGATAAGGATCTGGTATATCATGATGCTCAAGGCTATACAGTTTATGACAAATTCTTTGATATTTGGCTGAAACAATTGATATAATCCTGCGTTATTGGTATAACATTGTCTAATAATCATACGCCGAGGTGTCTAATTTTTAGACAAACAGCATCCGCTGGGGCCACAAGCCTTGGCGGATTCGCTTTTTAGGCGTAACTTTGCCAACAGAAAAAGTAAAGAGTATGATAAATGCAATCAAGACATTGAACAAGCGAGGGCAGCACAACTGGACGAAGATAGTCTGTCTTGCCGTAGGACTGGCTGCTGGCGTGGTACTGATGGGCAAGGTTGGTTTCGAGCAGTCGTGGGATAACTTCTTCCCGACGAGTGAACGCATCTATGTGGTCTATGAGGACGTAATCCGTAATGGCGAGTACCTGCACTACTCGCAGACGCCTGGGGCCGTGGCTCCTGGGCTGAAACGCTATTGTCCGCAGGTGGAGGCAGCCACACGCTATACCCCTTTTGCATGGGACATGCCCATCGTGACGGACGACGACAAACGGGTGCGCACTAATTTTGCGTTTGTGGACAGTTGCTTCTTCGACGTGTTTCCCTTCCGAGTGCTGGCAGGTCATGCGAAGAAGACCCTCAGCCAAGTGGACTATTGCATGATTCCCCTATCGCTGGCCGAGAAACTGGCGGGGAAGGACAATCCTCTTGGGCTTGTCGGCAAGAAGGTCTTCTATAACAAGCGGGGCGGCTGGGCATTGACCATAGGAGGTATCTATGAGGATGTGCCCCTGAACTCGCGGCTGCATGGTATAGAGGTGATGGTGTCGATGCCTACCATTACAGGACATATACATGACGGCCGCGACAACTGGGTGGGCAACGACCGCTATCGTTCCTATGTCCGTCTGGCAGAAGGCATAGGCCCCGACGACCTGAAGCCTCAGATAGAAAAGATGCAGCGCGAAAACCTGCCTGAGGATATGCTGAAGAAGGTAGGTGTGGACCTCGGCTTCTCTGTCCGCCCGCTGCGCGACTATCATAAGGATGACGAGGGCACGCGGCGCATGATGTGGATTCTGTCGTTGCTTGCCACCGTGCTCATTGGCTGTGCCGTACTTAACTACCTGCTGCTCGTCATTGGCGGCATCAGCCGCAGGGCGCGCGAGATGGCTGTCCACATGTGCTATGGTGCGGAGGCTCGCCATATATATAATAAGGTGTTGGTTGAGTGTACCATCCACCTGCTGTTGTCGCTGGCTCTGGCAGTTCTGTTGCTGCTTGTGGCCAAGGACACGATAGAGGAACTGGTGGGTGCTCCCCTGGCCGTGCTGCTGACGACGGGCAGCAACGTGTGGATGATTGTCGCTACGTGCATCATCGTACTGCTGGTTACGGGCTTGGTGCCTGGCTACATCTATACCCATGTGCCTGTGGCGGCTGCGTTCAGACACTACAGACAGAGTCACCGCCTATGGAAACTGCTGTTGCTCGGCCTGCAGTTCGCCTCGGCTACGTTCCTCATCGTACTGCTGATGGTGGTTGGTCGGCAGTACCGCATGATGGTCAACGACAATCCCGGCTACGACTACTCCACGCTTGGGGCTGTGCTGACAGACGGCGTGAGCAGCGACCAATGCCAGTTGGCGATGGAGGAGTTGCGCAAATTGTCGGGCGTGAAAGGCGTCACGATGGCGTATGCCAACCTGACGGAGCACCAGAGTGGCGATAATGTCTACCTGCCAGGCAGCGAGAGAGAGAATATGAACATTGCAGACCTTTACTATGTAGGCGACGGCTACTTCGACGTGATGGGAATCCCCATTGTCTCTGGCCGCACGTTCACGGAGCAGACGGACACGCTGCGCGAGGTGATGGTGAGTCGGCAGTTTGAAGAGCGCATGAAGCAGATAGCCGGTTGGGACCGCGCCGTGGACAAGCAGATTATCTGCACTTCATTCGAAGGTCCTTACACCATCGTCGGCGTGTATGAGGACACCCGCATTGGCAGTATAACCGATCCTGATACCCGCCCTAGCCTCTGCTACTATAGCCAAGACCCCGATAGGATGCACTATCTGTATATCCGATTCCAGTCGATGACCAGTCTGGGGGCAGCCAACGAGGTGGTGAAGCGGCTGATGACCGACAATCCGGACATTGCCGTCACGCCCTATAGTCAGATGGTAACAGAACTCTATACTGATGCCCGTCACTTCCGCACAACGGTGATGATAGGCGGACTGGTAGCCCTCATCATCGCTCTTATCGGGCTCATTGGCTACTTGTCAGGTGAGATAGTCCGCCGACAGAAGGAGATAGCCATCCGAAAGGTGAATGGTGCCAGAATATCCGATGTGCTCAAACTGTTCCAGACTGACATTCTGCGAGTTGCCTTGCCGGCAGTGGTGATTGGCGCCGTAGGAGCGTGGTATGTAGCCCGTCTGTGGCTGGAGCAGTTCAGCGAGAAGACATCGCTTTCGCCATTCGTCTTCATTAGCGGTGCTATCTTGGTGATTGTCGTCATCCTGAGTGTTGTATGTATAGGCTGCTATCGCGTTGCTACTGGTAATCCCGTGAATTATCTGAAAAACGAATAACGAATAAAGAATAAAGAAATATAGAACTATGATTAAATTAGAAAACATTCAGAAAGTGTTCCGCACAGAAGAGGTGGAGACCGTTGCGTTGGGCGGTGTATCGCTCGAAGTGAAAAAAGGGGAGTTCGTTGCCATTATGGGACCGTCGGGCTGTGGCAAGTCCACCTTATTAAATATATTAGGACTGCTCGACAATCCCACCAGCGGCTCTTACTTGTTGGACGGTGAGGACGTAGGCTCGCTCAAGGAGAGCCAGCGCACAAAGGTGCGAAAGGGACAGATTGGTTTTGTGTTCCAGAGTTTCAACCTCATCGACGAACTGAACGTAGAGGAGAATGTTGAGTTGCCACTGACATACCTCGGTGTTCCTAAGAAGGAGCGCAAGGCGAGGGTTGAAGAAGTGTTGCGCCGCATGGCCATCTCACATCGTGCACATCATTTCCCTCAGCAACTCTCGGGCGGTCAGCAGCAGCGCGTTGCCATAGCCCGAGCCGTAGTGATGAACCCCAAACTGATCCTTGCCGATGAGCCGACAGGTAACCTTGACTCAAAGAACGGTCTGGAGGTGATGCAACTACTCACCCAACTGAACCAGGAGGGTACTACCGTGCTCATGGTAACTCACTCCGAACGTGATGCCGGTTATGCGCAGCGCATTATCAATCTGCTCGACGGTCAGGTCGTTCCAACCGTGAGACTATAGAAAGAAAAATCCCCTCAATGCACATCAACATCATCACGCACTGAGGGGGATTTTATTTAAGAAATTATACGACTAATCTTCCTGATTCTCTGGACGCAGTTTGCGGACAGTCTCACCAGCACGCCACATCTCCTGATTGCGCATAGCCTCCAGTTCCTTCTCCAGACCGGCACGATAGTCGGGCTTAGAGTTAGCGTCGATGGTGATCTGAGCCTCATTACCAGTCTTCACTGAGTAATACAGCCACTCCATCACGGGCTTGATAGCGTCGTGGAAACGGGGAGCCCAGTCGAGAGCACCACGCTGTGCAGTCGTTGAGCAGTTAGCATACATCCAGTCCATACCCTTAGCACCGAACAACGGACCAAGGCTCTGGGTCAACTCCTCAACAGTCTCGTTGAAAGCCTCAGAGGGAGAGTGACCGTTCTCACGGAGCACCTCATACTGTGCGAGCAGCAAGCCCTGAATAGCACCCATCAGTGAACCACGCTCACCGGTCAGGTCAGAGGTAGCCTCACGCTGGAAAGTGGTCTCAAACATATAACCAGCACCGATACCGATACCGAAGGCGAGCGTCTTGTCCTTAGCCTTACCAGAAGCATCCTGATAAACAGCGTAAGAGCAGTTCAGACCACGACCCTCGCAGAACATCGTGCGGAGAGAAGTACCAGAACCCTTAGGAGCCACCATGATGACATCCACGTCAGCGGGAGGAACAACACCAGTGCGGTCGTTCCAGTTGATAGCGAAGCCGTGGCTATAGTACAGAGTCTTACCGGGCTTCAGATATTTCTTAATGACAGGCCACTGCTGAATCTGACCAGCATCAGAGAGCAGCATACAGAGGATAGTACCCTTCTCGGCAGCCTCCTCGATAGAGAACAAAGTCTTACCAGGAACCCATCCGTCGGCAACAGCCTTGTCGTAGGTCTTACCCTGGCGCTGACCAACGATTACGTTGAAACCGTTGTCACGCAGGTTACAAGCCTGTCCAGGACCCTGCACACCATAACCGATGACTGCGATAACCTCATCCTTCAATACCTCACGTGCTTTCTCCAAAGAGAACTCTTTGCTGGTGACAACAGTCTCGATAACGCCACCAAAATTCATTTCTGCCATAATTGCAAATTGTTGTTTTAAATGTTATACTTATCCCTTGCCGGCCATGCCAGCCCTTAACCCGAGAGCCGTCGTTTTGTTAGTCTGCTCAGTGATTACCCGAAACACTGACGAGGGCTTAACTAAATTTTCGGGCACAAAGATAACAAATTGTAAGCAAACAACCAAATAATCTTACTGATTTATACTTTTTTTATTTCTTTGTTATCTGCCAGGCAACACCCAGCATGACATCAAAGAAATGATTGCGATGTCTGAGACTGATGTCCGTACAAAGACCTAACTCTATACGGGGCTTGAGTTGATAAGAGAGGGTTACACAAGCCCATGGCTGTACCTGCTCTTCCTCATCAGCGCCATAATAGTAGTTACTCTCTTCCAGAGAGAGGGTGAGTCGATTAGACAACGTGATATCAAAGTAGGCTCCCCAGACAACGGTCGGACGTGGTGTGTCGTCCCAGAATAGTCCTCCCATATAGTTAAGAGTACACCAAGACGTGAGATTATTGGCAAAAAGCAAGTCAAGTTCACCACCAAAATGATCAGGCAGGAACATATAGTTCTCACCACCGGGGATATAGACATTACCCATCAGTGAGATAGCAGGGACGGCTTTCCAGCCCTCAAACAACTTCGTCTTGAAACCTACGGCAAGATCACCAATTCCATGATAGTTCTCACCCTCGTCTGTCGAATGCATCCATGCTCCTTGAAAACGGAGTTCCGTGGTATTAGAGATACCATAACGCAAAACAAAAGCAAAAGGAGACCACGTATAGGAATCGTCCCCGAACATCGTATCATGCTGATAGAAAGCATAAGGTTCCCATTGCAAGCGTCCCTTTGGCAGCACGTCTGGTCCTAAGATTGGACCTCCAAACAAATCGGAAGTAAACCCTGCCTCTTCCGTCTCCTGGGACATGGCGCTAAGTGGTAAGAACATCAAGCATAGCAGTAACAGTCTCATGGGGGAGGATTACATTAGGCAAAAGATTACTTTACTGCGGCAGCACTCTGTACCGTCATCCTTGCAGATGCGGACGTTGAAAGTTGATGGATTCTCTTCCTCCATATAGAACGAGAGGCGGTCACCGGCATGTGCCTCAGCGACATAGGCTATCTCGAAGCGCTTGATCTGATGCGTACGATACCAGTCCATATCCCATAGGTCAAGCACATGCTCGATATACTTCACGCTGTTGATATGTCCGTTGATATCCACATCATTATAATAGGTGTCGATGGTGCGCACAAGTCTCGCCTCGTCACTCATCTTCACTCTCCCACCCTTGTCGATGGGACATTCCTTGTCTTTGACAATCCACTGCTCAATGGCACCGTTGTCGATACTGTAGATATCTGTCGGCTGGCGACTCTCGGTATCTATCATCGCCCAGATACTACGTCCATAGCCATAGACCTTACCAGCCTCA
Source organism: Prevotella sp. UBA2755 (assembly GCA_002353225.1). Classification (GTDB taxonomy): domain Bacteria; phylum Bacteroidota; class Bacteroidia; order Bacteroidales; family Bacteroidaceae; genus Prevotella. The sequence continues at coordinate 9,509 of DEJF01000049.1, forward strand.
TCCACCACACGGAAGTTACGGCTGGTGAAATAACGCATGGCACTCTCCACCCATGTCTCCACATTAAACTTGGTGTATTGCATGGGCATCTCGTCCATCTCGATGGCGAGACGTGAGAGCACCCATGAGCGTTGGATGGTCATGAGATACTTCATGCCAAAGCCACGAGCCGAACTATGGAAGTCGGCAGCATTGAGCAGGTGGTTACCCAGATGCCCCATAAAGAGCCTACCGCCAAAGTCACAATGGAAAGGCTCTGCCATAAAGGGATAACAGCCTATCTTATCCATGCTGGCACTCCCTTTCCTCCAAGAACTCGCTGACCTGCTCCTGTGTGCCACGGGTCACGGCGATACGTCCACTACGGGTATACTGTAACACACAGCCGAACTCATCCAGAGCACGGTAGAGTGAGATGATATCATCCGTACGCCCACTCTTCATCACGATGATATAGGTGGGGTTCACCTCCGTGATCTTCGCATCATGGCGACGGATGGTACGGGATATCTCCGGGTTCTGCATCACCAGGTCGGTCTGTAACTTATACAGTCCTGCCTCACGGATAAACAACTGGTCGTCCGTAAAGTAGTTTGCCTTGATGACATCCACCTTCTTTTCTATCTGCTTGGTAATCTTCACGATCTGGTCTTCGTCACTCCATGCGGTGATGGTGTACTTATGCACACCCTCGATACTCGAAGCCGACACGTTCAGGCTCTCGATATTCACCTGACGACGGGTGAATACGGCAGTCACCTGATTCAGGATACCTGCGATATTCTCAGAGTAAACCAGCAATGTATATAGTTTCTTATTCTCTTCCATAACTATGAACTATGAACTCTTAACTATAAACTATGAACTATGAACTATGAACTATAAACTATAAACTACACCTCCAGCATCATATCGTTTACATTCATTCCCGGAGGAGTCATCGGCAACACGTTGTCTTCCTCCTTAATCGCACACTCCAAGATATACGGACCCTTCGTCGCCAGCATCTTGTCGATGGCTGCGGAAAGGTTCTTGCGGTCGGTCACAGCCTCGTAAGCAATGCCATAACCTTTGGCTATCTGCTCATAGCAGGGATTCAGCATCTTCGTGAATGACTTACGACGTAGCCAGAACATATCCTGCCACTGACGCACATTACCCAAGTAGTTATTGTTCAGCAGAATCATCTTCACGGGTGCCTGCTGTTCCATGATGGTACCTAACTCCTGAATGTTCATCTGGAAACCGCCATCACCCATAAAGCACACCACGGTACGGTCGGTAGCAAAGGTGGCACCGATGGCTGCAGGCATACCGTAACCCATCGTTCCCAGTCCACCACTCGTACAGATACTACGCTTCTGGGGATACTTGAAGTAACGAGTGGCAAACAACTGATTCTGACCGACATCCGTCACGAGGACAGTACCCTTGGGCGCATGCTCGGCAACGGCATTCACCACCTCACCCATCAACAGGGGTCCCTCGGTGGGATGGATAGCAGGATCGATGACTTTCACACGCTCCTTCTCATCCAAAACCTTGAACGAATCACGCCATTCCTGATGGTTGTTCTTGTTCAGCAATGCCGTGATGGCTGGCAGAGACTCCTTACAGTCGGCAACCACAGCGACATCGGTCTTCACGTTCTTGTCTATCTCGCTACGGTCGATATCCAGATGGATGACCTTCGCCTGCTTGGCATAGGTCTTGATATTTCCTGTCACACGGTCGCTGAAACGCATACCGATAGCGATGAGCACGTCACACTCCTGCTCTTTCAGGTTGACAGCATAGTTACCGTGCATACCCAGCATTCCCACATTCAGTGGATGATCGGAGGGCAGAGCACTCAGTCCTAACATCGTACGACCAGCAGGGATGTCCGCTTTCTCCAAGAAAGCCTTCAACTCCTCCTGTGCGTTACCCAGTTCCACGCCCTGTCCTACCAAGGCGAGAGGACGCTTGGCATTGTTGATGAGTTCGGCTGCCTCACGCACTCTCTCTTCCTTCAGTTTAGGAACAGCGACATAGGAACGGACGAAGTCCACCTTCTTAGGCTCCCAGTCAATCTCCTCGACCTGTGCATTACGAGGAAAGTCGAGCACTACAGGACCGGGGCGACCGCTGCGTGCGATATAGAAAGCACGACTGACAGCCCATGCCACATCCTCTGCATGGCGTATCTGGTAAGCCCACTTACAGATTGGCTGAGCCACACCCACGAGGTCGACCTCTTGGAAGGCATCCGTTCCCAGTGTGCCAATGGCAACCTGACCGGCGATTACCACCATCGGCGTGGAGTCCATCATAGCATCAGCGACACCTGTCAACGTGTTTGTTGCTCCAGGACCGCTGGTCACCAAGGCGACACCCACCTCACCACTGACTCGCGCATAGCCCTCAGCAGCATGGGTAGCACCTTGCTCATGACGCACCAGAATATGGTCAAAGCATTTCTTCTCACCTCGTGTATAGTCGAACAGCGCGTCATAGACGGGCATGATGGCACCGCCGGGGTAACCAAAGATGGTCTTCACCCCTTCTGCCTGTAACGCCCTCATCAACGCCTTCGAACCTGTAATTCTATCTCTCATATTGTTTGTTTTTTATCTAGATATTCTAGAGCGTTCTAGATAATTCCAGAACTTTCTAGAAAATTCTATTCTATTATTCTTACTCCTCCCTTATCTGCTGAACTGACACTCTGCGCATAGGCTCTCAGTGCCTTGCTCACAGTACGGTTGCGCTTCAGCGGTTGCTGAGGACGAGCCGCCAACTCCTCGTCAGTGAGTTTCACGTTAATCTGGCGGTTGGGGATGTCTATCACGATGATATCACCATCCTTGATCTTACCGATATTACCACCTGCGGCAGCCTCTGGGGAGATATGTCCGATGGAGAGTCCACTGGTACCGCCGGAGAATCGTCCGTCGGTAATCAGGGCACACTCCTTACCCATGTGCATACTCTTGATATAAGAGGTGGGATACAGCATCTCCTGCATACCAGGACCACCCTTCGGTCCCTCGTGGGTAATCACCACACAGTCGCCTTTCTTCACCTTACCGCCAAGGATCCCCTCGCAGGCATCCTCTTGGGAGTCGAAACAAACGGCAGGACCCTCGAAGTGCCACAGTGCCTCATCAACACCGGCGGTCTTCACGACACAACCGTCTTGGGCGATATTACCAAAGAGTACGGCAAGACCACCATCCTTCGTATAGGCATGTTCCAAGTCACGGATACAACCATTGGCACGGTCGGTGTCCAGTGTACCCCACTCCGCACTCTGACTGCCCATCTTCGTAGAGAAGCGGTTGCCTGGTGCCGACTGGTAGATGCGGTTAGCGTCATAGTCGACACGTCCGTCAGTGATGCAGTATTTGTCCATTGCCTCACCAATCGTCATACCGTCCACACGGGGTGCCGACTTGTCGATCAGTCCTCCTTTGGCAAGTTCGTTCATGATACCAAGGATACCACCAGCACGGTTGCACTCCTGCACACTGTATTTCTGGGTGTTCGGAGCGAGTTTGCACAGACAAGGTGTCTTACGGCTCAAAGCATCAATATCATTCATAGTGAAGTCGGCACCAGCCTCCTGTGCCACAGCAAGCAGATGGAGCACCGTATTGGTGGAGCCACCCATGGCGATATCCAGTGTCATCGCATTCAGGAAAGCGTTACGGGTGGCGATATTGCGAGGCAGTACGCTCTCGTCGCCATCCTCATAATATGCGAAGGCGTTCTTCACAATCTGACGGGCTGCCTGCTTGAAGAGTTCGACACGGTTGGTATGGGTGGCAAGGATCGTTCCATTACCCGGCAACGACAGTCCGATAGCCTCTGTCAGCGAGTTCATGGAGTTGGCGGTGAACATACCCGAGCAACTGCCACAACCAGGACAGGCACATGCCTCTATCTGTTGCATCTCCTCATCAGTCACCGAGGGGTCGGCACCCTTGATCATCGCCGTAATCAGGTCGGCATTCTCTCCACGCCACTTACCTGCCTCCATCGGTCCGCCAGAGCAGAAGATGGTGGGGATGTTCAGACGCATGGATGCCATCAGCATTCCTGGTGTCACCTTGTCGCAGTTGGAGATACAAATCATAGCGTCTGCCTTGTGGGCATTCACCATATACTCCACACTGTCGGCGATGATATCACGTGAGGGCAGCGAATAGAGCATGCCGTCATGTCCCATGGCAATACCGTCATCGATGGCGATGGTATTGAACTCCGCGGCATAACAGCCCATTTTCTCGATCTCCTCACGGACAATCTGTCCTATCTCATGCAGATGGGTATGACCAGGCACAAACTGAGTAAATGAGTTGACGACGGCAATAATCGGCTTGCCGAACTGCTCTTTTTTCATACCCGTGGCAACCCAGAGCGCACGCGCTCCTGCCATCCTTCTACCCTCTGTGCATACCGCACTGCGTAACTGATGTTTCATATCTATCTTATAGTATTTGTCTGTTTTGAGTTTGCAAAGTTACACCTTTTTATAATAAAAACCAACGAAAAAGCGGATTTTCTGCAAACCCGCTTTCAATTCATCACTTAAATCAGCATTTAAGTTTCTATTTCATAGTATTAAATCGTTTATTCTTCTCAATGGTCCAACCCTCACGCTTGGAGAGTAGGCAGTCCTTGCCCTTGAACATCTTCGCTGCCTGACTATCTCCTTTCAACTGCCATTGCAACCAAGCGAGTGCCACCACAGCGAACTCGCCACCATGGGGCTGGGCATACGTACCGCCATGTCCCATAGGCAGATTGGCGGCACAGGCTGGCACGTGGTTGATGCGGTGGAAGTCGTCCATACCGTTCTCATAGGCGATATCTGGTTTGCCTCCAAGGATATAGATAACCGGGGAGTGTATCTCGCTCAGTTTCTCCTTCGGGGGCATCGGCATGCCACCCATTGCGGTATGGGCGTTCTGCTGATTGAACAAGCCACTGTTGCAGATCATGATGGTCTTGATGCGTGGGTCGGCACAGTTGTAGAGGGTCTGCAAACCACCACACGACATACCTGCTGCGGCGATATTCTTCACGTCCAACTTCTGATAATAAGGTGACGTGGGGTCAGCGTTCTGCTGCTCTGCCCAGTCCATCGACTCTATCTGCTGCTGCGTGGTAGACATAGGACCGTCATAGTGGTCGTCTGTCATGGGGATATAACCTGTAGCCACAACCATAAAACCGTATGATGCGATCTCGTTCAGGAACTTATAATGCTCGAAGGGTGAGTTATTGCAGGCTCCATTGCCCCATACCAGTACAGGCAGCGGATGCTTCTGGTCGAACTTCGACAGGTCTTGTGGTACGAAGATGGTATGTGCCTCCAAGGTCGCTTCCTCTTTCATGATAGCCTTATAAGGACCTGTACCACCCTCCTCCACCAGTCGGGAGGCTGTCTGCTTACATTTCCCACAACATCCCTGATGGTCATCATCCGGCATAAAACTCATCATTCCCATTGCCAACAGGGCAATGCCCAAAAGTCTCATTGTCTTCATCATTCGTTATTCGATTTTAAGTTTACTGCCTGCAAAGGTACTCATTTCCTTCCGAAACACCTTCATTTGATGTAACATAAACTTTCTTTTTCCGAACAAATAAGGGGAATTAGATGCTTTGCGCCAACAACGAAGATGCATCGGGTATACAACGAAGACGCATCCGATCGCATTTAGAGATAATTCCCAAGCCTCACGAACCCAGTACCTTCACCCCTCGAGAGTGCCACCTTCGCACCAAGGAAGAGGCACTTTCGCATGAAGGAGGTATGGGGCTTCGGAACAAAACAAGTTGTTTTGTTAATGGAGAAATCAGGGGTATTTTATACCGAAAGCACCTCTCCTTGTCACCGTTGCCACCTCGTTGTTACTTGCAACTGCCTGATAACTAAATAG
>DEJF01000068.1:0-134 GCA_002353225.1 Prevotella sp. UBA2755
TCACCCAGCATCTTGTTCACCACATCCACCTTCACAGCGGCACCATACTGGCGTTTGATCAAGCCCATGGGGGTCATACCTGGACGGAAGCCGGGAACATTAGCACGCTTGCGATAATCCTTCAGGGTCTTCTC
>DEJF01000068.1:267-395 GCA_002353225.1 Prevotella sp. UBA2755
GTGCAAAGGTAATGTAAATTGAGGGAAAAACCAAAAGAAAATCGCTTTTTTTGTTTTATTATCGAACGATAGGACCTTCGACGGCAAGACAGACTCAGGACAAAAGTTTTCACTTTTCACTTTTCATA
>DEJF01000068.1:491-1064 GCA_002353225.1 Prevotella sp. UBA2755
TAATTATATAATAATTTAATGTACTTTTATGAAAATGGCAACATGGCAGTAAAAAACTACCTAATTATGAAAATATGAAAAGTGAAAAGTGAAAACGGGCGGATTTGTTAACGGAACTAAACGGAATGGACAAAATCCTAAACAAAAGTTAAGAAAACAAGGGCAGAAGGCATCGGAATGCAGACAGGCTGCTGACGGCAGGGGGAGGGGGCTTGCGGAGACGGCGAAACAGGTGTACCTTTGCAACCGTGTTCAGAACACCAGACGCTGGGAAGCGGATGCCTGCGCCGCCAGTGGGCGGTGCCTCCGATCAAAGATGGGAAAGTCTCCGATGGCGCATACGAGACTGCCCCTTCTGCGAGAGAAGGCATCCGCCACAGTGATAGAAGGCATCGCCCACAACAAATTCGCAAGAGAGTCCCGTCAACCGACCGCAAAGATGTTTGTCACGACCCTTTCCACCATTCCACTCCCACTGATGGGTATTCATCACCATATCCGTATAATCAGCATTACCATCCTCATCGAGATTGTGGATATCAGTATACTGGTACGCATATTGTTTCTTCTCAC
>DEJF01000068.1:1124-16855 GCA_002353225.1 Prevotella sp. UBA2755
ACTTTTTAATCCAATACCCCAAACACGTAATAACCAACGACAAACACGACAACAAATGCGAATATGAGGAATAACAGGTAAGAAACTGCGACCGCTAATATGGTTCGCCACCATGAGAAACCCGTCAGTTGCTTTAGTGAAATAATAGGTAATAAGATGAGAATCCTTCTATCAAGCCCAATTCCTAAAAATATAAGCACGATATTGTATATAGACATCATATTCCAAGTATATACTTGCGCTACCAGCAGTTCCGAGAATCGCAGGTCAGAGATATTAGGACTCTTCCGTACGAAGAAATATATGAAAACCGACATACCCAACAACGTTATCAGCACTAAGAGATTGCGGTATTTATCGCCAAACTCTTCTGCCTTTTTCCCCAACCAGCGTCCAGCATACTGAAAACTTTTTTCATCCGGCTCGGCTTTATCTACCTCATCCTTTACCTTATCCGTTGCGACGGGGGCAACAGTCTCCTCAACAGACTGCTCTGTTGCCGTTCCCCAAAAGTTCAGGTCTTTCAGATTGAATCCTGAACTCACCGCCAATTGGAGTGCCGTCAGCAAGAACAGCAATTTAAACGGTGGGAAGTATGCCATCTGCATGCCCGAGATATAGTCACATATCATATAACCCGGACGTAACAACAAGTCACGCAGCGTGCGGAACATACCACGGTTGCCCAATCCCCAGACATCGAGGAACAACAACATTGCATTCTTGAATGAATATCGTCCTATCCTATATGACTGCCCACAACGGGGACAGTAGTTCCCCATAAACTCCTCACCGCAAGTGCGACAGCAATGAAGTTCTGGCGACTTCGCCGCCACCTGATAGGGTTGTCGCTGCCACTCGCAAAACGCTCTCCACTTTTCTTTTATATGAATCATATACGACCGCAAAGTTACGAAAAGTAGAGAGCAAAACAAAGAAAAATAATCTTTTTTCTTTGCTTTTCGCTCGGTTTTCACTACCTTTGAACGATTGTTCGAAGGCTGGATGCACCTCGGAAATGAAAGAAAAAACTTTTTTTTCTTTGCTTTTCGCTCGGTTTTCACTACCTTTGCAGGCTGAAATTAGAATAATTAAATAGGAACATGAACGAAAAGATTCAAAAGACCCTTAAATCCGCTGAGACGGAGGACTGGCTCGACCTGCACGTGGTACGCCCGTTCTGCTATTGGTGGGCGGTGCTCTTTGCCAAACTCGACATACACCCTAATACCGTCACCATCCTCTCGATGATTATTGGAGCCGCCAGCACCTTCTTCTTTGCCTGCGGCTGTTTCTATTATGAGGGTACCTACGGACTGATGATGAACATCATCGCTATCTTAATGCTCTGTCTTGCTGACATCTTCGACTGCACTGACGGACAGTTGGCTCGTATGACGGGTAAGAAGAGTCGTCTGGGACGTATCCTCGACGGTGCTGCTGGTTTTACTTGGTTTATCCCCATCTACCATGGACTGGTATACCGTTTCTATATCCATCACGAATTGGAATTCTCGTGGCTGGGGATTGCCGATACGGAGCAGAATGTCATCATTGCCACCATCATCGTCTATATCCTCGGCATCATCTCTGGTATAGCAGGACTGGCTGGTCAGCAGCGACTTGCCGACTACTATATCCAGGCACACCTCTTCTTCCTGAAGGGGGAGAAGGGCTCTGAGTTGGATAACTCAAAAAAACAACAGGAGATTTACGACCAGATGACGAGTGAGACACCTTGGGTGGAGCGTTACTTCCAGAAGACGTATATCGACTACACCAAGAAGCAGGAGAAGAAGACTCCTGAGTTCCAGAGGATGCTGAACACGATGCGTGAGAAATATGGTAGTCTCGACAATATCCCTGCGGATATCCGTGAGGACTTCCATAAGAACTCATTGCCCTTGATTACGTGGAATGGTCTGCTGACTTTCAATTTCCGCTCGGCATGGCTATTCTTGTTCTGTCTGCTGGACATCCCTGTGATGAACTTCGTCTTCGAGATTGTCTGCATGGGTCTGCTCGCTTGGTATGTCAACCATCGGCATGAGACGTTCTGCAAGCAGATCAGGATGAAGATTGAAGAGTTGAAGTAATCGTCGTAAGACGCTTTTACAAAGCGAAGCGACTAAAAGAATTGAAAAATTGAAGGGTTGAAGTCATGAAGTGGACGAAACAAAGGCTGAACAATTTGTTCTTTTTTCTCGGCATTGCTGCGATCGTGGTGATGCTGCTGACCTTTGATGTCAGTTTCGTCGAACTATGGGACCACCTCTGCCATGCCGGCTATTGGCTGATTCCTATTATCGGGGTCTGGATATTTGTCTATGCACTGAATGCTCTCGCATGGCAGAGTATCATCGAGGGAAATATCCAAGGGAAGATGCCTGTCAGTTTCTGGCGACTCTATAGACTGACCATCACTGGGTATGCCCTCAACTATGCCACACCTGTGGGTGGACTGGGTGGAGAACCTTATCGTATCATGGAACTGTCGAAGGACATCGACAAGGAGCATGCCACATCGAGTGTCATCCTCTATGCCATGATGCATTTCTTCGCTCATTTCTGGTTTTGGTTTATCAGCATCTTCATCTACTTAGGTTTGGTATTGATAGGTGACCTGCCTATCAATGTCACCATCGGCACTACCTTAGGTATCATCGTCATCTTCTGTCTGTTCTTCTTCTATCTCTTCTCAAAGGGATATCGTAACGGACTGGTGAAATATGTGCTGGGCGTGGTGGCGAATATCCCAGGACTGAAGAAATGGACCTTACGCTTCTGGGCTCGTCACTCAGAGGCTATTGAGAATATCGACAAGCAGATAGCCGCACTCTACGGACAAGACACCCGTGCGTTCTATCGTAGTCTGCTGCTGGAGTATTTCTCTCGTGTAGTACAGAGTTCGGAGGTGATGTTCATGCTCCTGCTCTTCGGCATCGACTGTGGAGGCGGATGGGACGGTCTGACGCTCACCTTCCTGCACAGCATTCTGATTGTCGCCTTTACCACCCTCTTCGCCAACCTGATTGGTTTCCTGCCTATGCAACTGGGTGTACAGGAGGGCGGTTTCGTGCTCTCCATCGCCGCCTTAGGACTATCTGCAGCCCTTGGCATCTTCGTGAGCATCATCTGTCGTGTGAGGGAGATTATCTGGATTGCCATTGGAATGCTGCTGATGAAATGGAAGAATTGAAGGATGGAAGTAATAACGAAATATCGAAAAAAACTAAGAATATGAATTATCTCGACAGAAACGAATTTAACTTTGAGCCCAGCCAGAAAGTGGTTGACGCTATTAAGAATTTCGACCCTAAAACATTGTGTTTCTATACTCGTATCTACGATCAGGGTAAGAAGAGTGTGATCTCTGTACGCCTCAGCGAAATCTATAACGTACCAGAGGAACAGGTGTTGCTGACTTATGGTGGCGAGGATATGCTGAAGAATGCCATCCACTATTTCCTGATGCTGGGTGACAACAAGAAGATTCTCATCCCAGAGTTCTCTTGGTGGTACTATAACCGTGTGGCAAGTGAGTGTGGTGGTACGTTCGAGATGTATCCCTTGCATGAGTTAGAGGATACCTTCGCCTATGACGTGGAGGAGGTGATTGAATACACCAATCGTGTGCATCCTCGTATGCTGCTGCTCGCCTCTCCTAACAATCCTACGGGTAATAGTCTGACCAGTGAGGAGATTGGTCATATCATGGAGAGCATTCCTACGGACACCATGGTATTGATCGACGAGGCTTATGCCAGTTTTATGAATATGGACACGGGCTATATCGCACCACTGGTGGGCAAATACAACAACCTGATTATCTCACGCACCCTCTCTAAGTTCTACGGACTGCCTGGTCTGCGTTGTGGTTTCGGCTTTATCGGAAAAGGTCATGACCAGTTCCTGAGTTATTGCAACAAATACTTGGGTTACAACCGTTTCTCTGAGGCTGTGGCTCTTGCCGCCCTCGACAGTGACGAGCACTATCGTCATGTGGCTGACGATATGGAATGGGGTCGTCAGTTGTATAAGAAAGAACTGGGTAACCTGCCTGGTTTCAAGGTATATAAGTCTGTTGCCAACTTCATCCTCATCAAGTATCCTGTGGAGATCAAGGACGCGCTGATGGAGGCTTTGAAGGTTCAGGACTACAAGATTAAGTTCATGGGCGACAAGGGACTGGAGTCCTGTCTGCGTATCACCTTAGGACGTAAGGAGCAGACACAGACTGTTGTTGACACCATCTTAAAGTGTGTAAAGAAATGATAGGTGTCATTCTTGCCGCTGGCATGGCGAAACGCCTGCGTCCCCTGACAGACACGAAGCCTAAGTGTCTGCTGAAGGTGGGTGAGCGTACCTTATTGGAGCGAACCATTCGTGCCATGCAACAGGCTGGTATCAGCGAGTTCGTGGTGGTAACAGGCTATCGCGCAGACCAGATTGTGGACTTTATAGAGCAGAAGATAGTACCTATAGAAACTATAGGCACTATAGGTACTATAAAATCCCCCACCTTCCACTTCCTCCACAATGCCGACTACGAGCACAACAACAACATCTACTCGTTATGGATGGCTGGGGAGTATGTCCGTGGCAAGGAGTTCCTGCTGATGGACAGCGATATCCTCTGCGACCCTGCCGCTGTGGCTCGTATCGCCCATGAGCCGGAGTCTGCCCTTGCCCTCAACCGCCATGAGTGTGGCGAGGAGGAAATCAAGGTCATCGTGGATGCTGACGGGCATATCACAGAGATCAGCAAGGTATGCAGCATCCAAGATGCCATAGGGGAGTCAGTAGGTATTGAGAAGATGACGGCAGCATACAGCACGGCACTCTACAAGGAACTCGACCAGATGATTCAGAAGGAAGGGCTCATCGATGTGTTCTATGAGCGTTGCTTCGAACGTCTCATTCCACAAGGACATACGTTCAAGGTGGTGGATACCACGAGTTATTTCTCATATGAGTTAGACACGCCAGAGGACTTTGAGCGAGCCAAAGAACTCATGCCCCAAGAACTCCTATAAACATAAAAGGAATCAGCCAAGCGGTTGATTCCTTTTTCTTTTTACGATTGGGCAGCATCTTCTGCCTCTTCTTTTCGTCTCTTCTCCTCTGCCATCCGCTGGAAGTCTTTCTTCTGTAAGACGAAGTTAGAGCCGAGGTATTTCTCTTTCACAATCGGATTAACGGCGAGTTCGTCAGGACTACCCTGGAACAGGATTCGTCCCTCAAACAACAGATAGGCACGGTCTGTGATATTCAGGGTCTCATGCACATTATGGTCGGTAATCAGAATACCGATATTACGATACTTCAACTGCCACACGATCTGCTGGATATCCTCTACAGCAATCGGGTCGACACCAGCAAAGGGCTCGTCGAGCATGATGAACTTCGGCTCAATAGCAAGACAACGGGCTATCTCCGTACGACGACGCTCACCACCAGACAACTGGTCACCTTTATTCTTACGTACCTTATTCAGACGGAACTCCTTGATCAGACTCTCCAATTTCTCCAACTGGTAGTCACGGGGCTTTCCCGTCATCTCCAGCACAGAGAGGATGTTATCCTCCACAGACATCTTACGGAACACGGAGTTCTCCTGGGCAAGATAGCCGATACCAGCACGGGCACGACGATACACAGGGTAGTCGGTCACTTCCTCATCACCCAGATAGACGTGTCCGCCATTAGGAACCACCAGACCCGTCGTCATATAGAAAGAGGTCGTCTTACCAGCACCATTAGGTCCCAGCAGTCCTACAATCTCCCCTTGTCGTACGTTAAAACTCACGTCGTTCACCACTGTACGCTTGCCATATACCTTCACGAGTCCCTCCGTACGAAGCACCAGTTGCTCTTCCTGTTTATTTATCGTCTCGTCCATATTGAGTGCAAAGATAGTGCAAAATTTCGATTTAGTGAAGAGAATGCAAATTTATTTGTATTCTTGAGCGTGAGAAATTTATCTAAACCGAGCAAAGAACAAAATAAAATCAATAAAATTAAATAGTAATGAATTGTTTTGCAACGTACTTAAAGGCTATTCCAACGAAAATGTGTACCTTTGCACCGACTTAGAAGGTTTTGAGCCCCTTAATAAGGGCGGCTATAAAGCAGGGATATTATGAACTGGATTATCTTGATTTTCGCAGGACTATGCGAGGTTGCTTTCACCTATTGCCTCGGACGAGCCAAAGGTGTAACAGGCTATGAGTGGTGGACATGGACCAGCGGTTTTGCCGCATTCTACGTTTTAAGTGCCATACTGCTGGCAAAAGCCACGCAGACATTACCATTAGGCACAGCCTATCCCGTCTGGACGGGCATCGGAGCCGTAGGTGCTGTACTCGTTGGAATCTTCATCTTCCGTGAGCCAGCCACATTCTGGCGACTGTTTTTTCTTACGACGCTTATAGCATCTATCATCGGACTAAAAACTATTTCGTGACATGGAATTCAGAGAAATGATGGAGCAGCGAGAGCAGAGACAAACTTGTTTGGACACTGCCGAGTCGCAAAAGAATTCGACGTTTCGTCAAATGAGGCGCAAGCGCCAACAACTTTCAGAGACTGAGAGTATCCGTATATTGGAAAAAGCCACATCAGGTACATTGGCACTCCTGGGTGATGGCGGCTACCCATACGCCGTTCCCATCAGTTATGTGTATACCAACGGACGGTTGTATTTTCATAGTGCCTTGGCTGGTCATAAGGTGGATGCTATCAGAGCATGCGACAAGGCCTCGTTCTGCGTCATTGAGCAGGACAGCGTTCAACCAAAGAAGTACACAACCTTTTTCCGTAGTGTGATAGCCTTTGGAAGGGTACATATCATCGATGATGATACGGAGAAACTGGAGATGGCACGATTGTTAGGACGCAGGTATAATCCCAATGACGAGGAGAGTCTTCAGAAGGAAATAGAACATGGTCTTTCCCGTATGCTGATGATCCGTTTCGACATTGAGCACCTGACTGGCAAGGAGGCTATAGAGTTAGTAAAAGCACAGCAAACGAAATAAAAAGAACATAGTACAGCAACTATTGGTTCTGCGTCAATTTGGGTGGTAATTTGTTGTTGCAAAAGTAGTCATTTCTGTTGAATTCTAAGATTTTATGATTAATTTTGTGGCAAATTTTGAGAATAATTAGGATTGGGCATCAGATGATGAACATAGAAGACTATCGTGAGTATTGTCTGTCATTAGGTGCAGACATTGAAGAAAAGTTACCTTTCCAGAAGTTTAAAAATGGAGAGGGAGTATTGGTATTCTACGTGTCTGGACACATGTTCTCTTTCTTCGACTGCAACGACTTCTCCGTCATCTCGCTCAAATGCCAGCCAGACCGCATTGAAGACCTGAAAACTCAGTATGAGTGTGTCGGGAATCCGTACAACGAATCGCCCAAGCACTGGATTGGCATCAATCCAAAGACAGCACCTGCTGACTTGTTGAAGGAACTTACAAGAAACTCCTATGAGATCGTTAAGGCAAAGTATAAAAAATCCAGAAGCGATGACTTTAATCCGCATTCTTAAACCACTTATGCCGATACTTTCGGCTGTTTACGGCGTAGCGGTCATTTACGTTACTGCTCTGCCTATTGCTGATGATAAACCCACTTTCGTTGGCGAATTGCTGACTTGGTTACTTACATTGGCTGGTATCGCTCTGACGTTTTTTCTTGTTCATCGTGTCGAACCGAAAGTATTTCCTTCCGCCAGACGCTTTTCGCTGAAGTTGCCCAAGATTTCTGTCATTGTAGGTCTGTCGCTCATAGCACCTCTGTGGCTTGTCTCAGAAGAGTATATCGTATATGGCATTACATCGCTGACTCACAATATTTATATGGAGCCACTGATCTACACAACTGCCGAGTTTCGCGAAGACATTTTGTCAAGTGTACATGCTGTGTTGCTTGCCCCCATACTCGAAGAACTCTGTTTCAGGCAGATGGCTATCTCCCCCTTCCACCGCCGTGGTGCACAGATTGTCATCTGTGTCGTGATGGCTATTTTGTTCGGAATGCTCCACGTGCGTAACTTCCTAGGTGCTTTCCTTAGTGCTATAGTTTACGGATTAGTATTTGTTTGGTCACGAAACATCTGGTATAGCGTGACACTCCATGCAGGAAGCAACCTTGCGGCAACTCTCCTTGCAGTTTACTGCTGGTTGCAATTAGGTGACATACAGATGGCGAAGATACCTGTTATCATCTTGCCTGATATAAAGGTGGTCATCGCAAGTTTGTTTTTGGCTATTGCAGGAGTACTATTACTAAAGAAAAAACGATAGACAGACTCTATCTTTAAAGATAGGCTGCATTTCGAGAAAACTCAAATAAAATTTGGTTTTCTTCTCACTTAGACCTTCGGTCGAAGATACTCACGTTCGAAAATGCTCAAATAAATTTGGCATTTTGCTCACTTATGCGTATCTTTGCACTCGATTAATAAAGAAAGATGATAAACTTACTGAATAAATCACTGACATCGTTTGGCAAATTCCTCATCCTGATGGGCAGGACATTCAAACGCCCGGAACGGTTGCGTATGTTTGCCAAGGAGTATATCAAGGAGATGGCACAACTGGGTGTTAACTCCATTGGTATTGTGCTATTGATCTCTTTCTTTATTGGTGCCGTAATTTGTATCCAGATGAAACTGAACATCCAGAGTCCATGGATGCCGCGCTGGGTCAGCGGCTATACTACCCGTGAGATTATGCTGTTGGAGTTCTCCAGTAGTATCATGTGTCTGATATTAGCAGGTAAGGTGGGATCCAACATCGCCTCCGAGATTGGTACGATGCGTGTGACCCAACAGATTGACGCCTTGGACATCATGGGTATCAACTCGGCAAACTATCTGATACTTCCTAAAATTATGGCAATGCTGACCATCATGCCAATACTGGTGGTATTCTCCTCTGCGATGGGTATCATGGGAGCCTATGGCACTGCCTATATCGGACATATCATCGTGCCTGACGATCTGACATTAGGTTTGCAGCACTCTTTCCAGCCATGGTTCGTGTGGATGAGTATCATCAAAAGTCTGTTCTTTGCCTTTATCATCTCCGCTGTCCCCTCCTATTTCGGCTATACGGTAGAAGGTGGTTCTGTGAATGTGGGTAAGGCATCGACGGATGCTGTTGTCTGTTCGAGTGTCCTCATCCTGTTCTCTGATGTATTCCTAACACAGTTGCTGTCATGATAGAAGTAAAGAATCTTTGCAAGAGTTTTGACGGTGTGGAAGTGCTGAAAGACATCAGCACGGTGTTTGAGAATGGTAAGACCAATCTCATTATCGGACAGAGTGGTAGCGGTAAGACGGTGTTGATGAAGAACCTCGTAGGATTGTTTGAGCCTACCAGTGGACAGGTGCTTTACGACGGACGTGACTTCGTGGCGATGTCGAAGGAGGAGAAAATCCTGATGCGTCGTGAGATGGGAATGATTTTCCAGAGTGCGGCACTCTTTGACTCGATGACGGTATTGGAGAATGTGATGTTCCCTCTCGATATGTTTGCCCCCATGACGCTTCGTGATCGCACAAGACGTGCACAGGAATGTCTGGACCGTGTCAATCTGGTGAATGCTGAGGACAAATATCCTGGTGAGATTTCTGGTGGTATGCAGAAACGTGTCGCTATTGCTCGTGCTATAGCCCTGAATCCGAAATACCTTTTCTGCGACGAGCCGAACTCAGGACTGGACCCTAAGACATCTTTGGTGATTGACGACCTGCTGCATAGTATCACACAGGAGTTCAATATGACCACCATTATCAACACCCACGATATGAACTCCGTGACAACCATCGGAGAGAACATTATCTTTATCTACGAAGGGCATAAGGAATGGCAGGGTGTCTCTGCCGATATCATGGGGTCTACCAACAAACGGTTGACAGACTTTATCTTTGCCAGTGAGTTGCTAAAAGAGATGCGAGAGGTAGTCAATGCGACTAACGCATCTTCCACTGCCCATCACGCTGCACCATCGGGACAGTAATCTCTTCTTTCACAGAATCTTTAAAATGAAGAAGCAAGAAAGCATGCATCAGTTGTTGCGTGCTGTCACATTTAGCATTAGACAGGGTCACCGTGGCTAATCCTCCGTGCATCTGCTCCAAGGTTTGTTTATATTGCTTGCATGCTGTCACCATCTGGGCACGATAATCATCAGGGACAGAATCCATATCTGCCTTCCCACTTAGAAATCCCTCATAGTCTTCTGCAAGTAATCGGTCATAATACTCTTTTGCTGCCATACCAGCCAGTTCCTCCGGAGACTGTTCTTGTTGGGAACAGCCACCTATCAACAACAATAATGATGTCAGCAACAAAAGACTTTTCCTCATTTCTGTCGAACAAATACGTTAATCGGTGTTCCTGTCAAAGTCCAGTTGTCACGCAACTTATTCTCCAAGAAACGTCTGTAAGGCTCTTTCACATACTGTGGGAGATTAGCATAGAACACGAAGGTGGGAATCTGGGTGTCTGGCACCTGAGACACATACTTGATCTTGATATACTTTCCCTTGATGGAGGGCGGTGGTGTCGCCTCTATCAAAGGCAGCATTACCTCATTCAACTTAGAAGTTCCAATCTTAATGGTACGATTCAGATATACCTGTTTTGCCGTCTCCAAGACCTTGAAGATACGCTGTTTTGTGACGGCAGAGGCAAAGATAATGGGGAAGTCTACAAAGGGAGCCATACGGTTGCGGATGGCATTCTCGAAGGTCTTGATGGCAATCTGTGACTTGTCTTCCACCAAGTCCCACTTGTTGACAACGACAACCAACGATTTGTTATTCTTCTGAATCAACTGGAAGATATTCATATCCTGAGCCTCGATACCACGGGTAGCGTCAATCATCAAAATACAGACATCGGAATTCTCTATGGCTCGGATGCTACGCATCACACTATAGAACTCCAAATCCTCCGTCACCTTGTTCTTGCGACGGATACCTGCTGTATCGACGAGGTAGAAGTCGAAGCCGAACTTGTCGTATTTCGTATAGATAGAGTCACGGGTAGTACCTGCTATCTCTGTCACGATATTACGGTCTTCACCAATAAAAGCATTGATAATGCTCGACTTGCCGGCATTCGGACGACCAACCACCGCAAAGCGGGGAGTACCATCCTCCAGGTCGTCTACCTCATCGGTCTTGAGTTTAGTAAGGACATCATCTAACAGATCACCTGTCCCACTTCCTGTGGCGGCACTGATACAATAGGGGTCACCCAGTCCAAGTTTGTAGAACTCATACTGTCCGTAAAGGTCTTTGCCATCATCAGCCTTATTAGCAACCAACAATACAGGGAGTTTTGAACGACGTAGGATCTGTGCGACATCCACGTCAAGGTCGGTGACACCATTCTTGATATCCACCAAGAACAGCACTAAGTCGGCTTCCTCTGTAGCGACAATGACTTGTTTACGTATCTCCTCCTCGAAGATATCATCACTATTGACGACCCATCCGCCAGTGTCTACCACGGAGAACTCACGACCGTTCCACTCGCACTTGCCATACTGGCGGTCGCGGGTAGTACCTGCCTCGTCGCTCACAATGGCACGACGGGAGTTGGTGAGTCTGTTAAATAAGGTGGACTTGCCGACATTCGGACGTCCAACAATCGCTACTAAGTTTGCCATACTTTAATTTATTCTGGGTTATAACCAAACGAGTCTAATTCTTTCTGTGACGACCGCCAATCCTTGTCAACCTTGACAAAGGTCTCCAAATAGATGGGCTTATCAAAGAACTTCTCCAAAGCCTTACGTGCCTCGGTACTTACCTTTTTCAGAGCGACACCCTGATGACCAATGATAATACCCTTCTGACTGTCACGCTCCACATAGATGACCGCATTGATATGGATGATTTTCTCCGTCTCCTTGAAACGCTCCACCCGGACCTCTACGGCATAGGGTATCTCTTTGTCGTAATAGAGCAGGATCTTCTCACGGATAATCTCTGATACAAAGAAGCGTGCCGGCTTATCCGTCAGTTGGTCTTTGTCAAAATAGGCAGGACTCTCCGGCAATAGTTCTTTGATGCGCTTCAACAAGATATCCGTGCCAAACTTGTTCTTTGCCGAGATGGGCAGGATTTCCGCATTGGGTAATAGTGTGTGCCACTTCTCCACGATATCATTCAGCCTAGTCTGACTAGAAACACTAGAACTACTAGATCTACTAGAATCACTAGCAAGTTCATCAATCTTGTTGATGAGCAAGATCACTGGGATAGACATCTTCTGCACCTTCTCCAGAAAATCCATGTTCTTCTCCGGGTTCTCCACGACATCCGTCACATAGAGCAATACATCCGCATCCTGCAATGCCGACTCAGAGAAGGCAAGCATCGACTCCTGCAACTTATAGTTAGGCTTCAACACACCTGGGGTGTCACTGAACACGATCTGCATGTCATCGGTATTCACAATACCCATGATACGATGCCGGGTGGTCTGCGCCTTAAACGTCGCAATCGAAATACGCTCACCAACCAACTGGTTCATGAGCGTACTTTTACCTACATTGGGATTTCCAACGATATTTACGAATCCTGCTTTATGCATGGCCTTTTCCGTCATATGCCCATCGATAGAAACTTGCTCCGTGAACGAATCCTGCACCAAAGGCGGTGAATATCATATTATCACCTTTCTTCAGCAGATGTTCATTCTCCCATAACGCTAACGGGATTGTCGCAGCAGAGGTATTACCGAAATGCTCAATGTTCACCATCACCTGCTCCATCGGCAGTTCCAGACGTTTTGCCACAGCCTCTATGATACGCATGTTTGCCTGATGTGGAACTACCCATTGGATATTGTCCTTGTTCAGACCGTTGCGCTCGGCTATCAAAGCACAGTCGTCACTCATATTCGTCACAGCATAACGGAATACGGTGCGTCCCTCCTGATAGAGATAGTGTAAACGATGGTCTACCGTGAAATGACTGGGAGGACATACAGAACCACCTGCCTTCAAGTGAAGGAACGGAAGTCCCTTACCATCAGCACGGAAATAAGAGTCCATCACACCGAGGTTCTCTTCTTCTGTACCCTCTACAAGGACTGCGGCTGCTCCGTCACCAAACAACGGACATGTAGCACGGTCCTTATAGTCTATCACCGATGACATCTTGTCAGCGCCAATCACGATAATCTTCTTATAGCGACCACACTGAATCATTGAGGCGGCGACATCAAGCGTATAAAGGAATCCACAGCAAGCAGCCCAGAAATCGAATGCGAAAGCATTCTTCAATCCGAGTTTGCCAAGTACAATACTTGCCGTAGAAGGGAACTTATAATCAGCCGTCGAGGTCGTGACGATGACTGCGTCAATAGTATCAGGATCAACACCTGTCTTCTGTATCAGTTGCTTTGCCGCCTTACGCGCCATATAACTGGTACCAAGACCCTCCTCTGTAAGGATGTGGCGTTCCTTGATTCCCACACGAGTCATAATCCACTCGTCATTGGTGTCTACCATGCGTGACAGTTCCTCATTATTCAGAACATAGTCAGGCACGTATCCACCAACACCGGTGATTATCGCACTGATTTTTCCCATTACTCAGATGCTTCGTCCATTACAATGGCAATCTTGCCACGATAGTAGCCACAAGTGGGGCATACAGTGTGATATACATGATATGCGCCACAGTTAGGACATACTGCCAATGTGGGGGCTACTGCCTTGTCATGAGTACGACGTTTGAGTGTACGGGTCTTTGACTGTCTTCTTTTAGGATGTGCCATAATTCTATTACTTTAATGATTTACTTTTTAATTGTTTACTTTTTCAATTTCAAGAGTGCTTCCCACCGTGGGTCAATCTCCTTTGCCTCCTCTTTGCCTCTCAGGTCGGCACCGCTTAACTCTTCGAGTTTCCGCGTCATCACACTATTGCATTTTCCAGGTGCATGAACGTGCTTGATGGGTATGGCAAGTACAATAAACTCATAGATGAGCCATGCTGTGTCGAGTATTCCTTCGTTCTCATCAACAATCACGACATCATCATCCTCAGTGTTGGTTTCTGCTCCCAACTTAGCCACCAGACGGTTATCCGTCAAGATAGGCTGTTCCATGTCATCAAGACAAATATCACAGGGAACAATCACCGTGCCCTCAGTGTGGAAGAGGAGTTCATAAAAGCCGGTAGCCTTGCGTATAGACACCGACACGTGCAATGCCCCACCATTCACTTCCGAGGTGTTCAGAGCCTTAAAGAAGTCACCATCCACATCGAGTTCCAGACGTTGCTCGTCGGTCTTCATCCCTTTCAGGTCTATTTTAAAAGTCTCTAAACTACACATAACTGCACTTTTGGCTTGCAAAGTTACAAAATAATTACGAATAATGAATTGCCAATTACGTTTTTTTTGCTTTTCCTTTGAAAATCAGCCACTAACAGATAGGTATATTGCACACTCTACCTCGCGAGTGTGCAATATCATCGTGGCATCTCAATACGGAATGTGGTACCTTTGCCTATCTCTGACGACTTGACAAAAATATGCCCTTTGTGATATTCTTCTACGATGCGTTTGGCAAGTGACAAACCTAACCCCCATCCTCGTTTCTTGGTTGTAAAGCCTGGGGTAAAAACATTCTTGACGTCTTTTTTCTTAATACCTTTACCTGTGTCCTGCACCTCTATCACTACCTGCTGGTCATCTGACATCATGGAAAGCGTAATAGTGCCCTCTCCTTCCATCGCGTCAACGGCATTCTTACACAGGTTCTCAATGACCCATTCAAACAAGGAGGCATTCATCTTAACGATAACATCCTCCGAGGGTATATTGCTGATAATCTGCACTTTCTGGGACGTTCGCCGATTCATATACTCGATGACATGCTGCAGCACTTCATTCATCGAAGAATCTACCGGCTCAGGTACTGACCCTATCTTGGAGAAACGCTCTGCGATACGCTCTAACCGTTTCACATCCTTGTCCATCTCGGGTAACAACTCGTCATTAGGATAGTTTTCCTTCAACATCTCCGTCCATGCCATCAGACTGGAAATAGGGGTACCTAATTGATGGGCAGTCTCCTTAGAAAGCCCTACCCACACCTTATTCTGTTCCGCACGTTTCGAGGACAACAATGCGAAAATGGCTACCACAACAAAAATCAAGACAACACCCAACTGCACATACGGCCATGCAGCAAGACGCTTCAACATGATTGAGTCATCATAACATACTAACTGGTAATCCGTAGAATCACCTATCTGCATCTTGATATAGCGATCGGCATCCTTCATCCGTTTTCCCATACGCTCTACATAAGTGATGGTATCAGATAAACTTTCTGCCTTGATATCAATATTCCGATAGTCTGTGACATGACCGTCTTTATCCAAAACAATTACTGGAATCGTATTGTTTCCTTCCATGACACTCAACACCAATGACAAATCAGTATTCTCATCAGCCTCATTCAATGAGTGCAGCGCCTGTGCCCAGACTTCCATTTTACTTCGTTCCTCAACAGAGAGGTCTTTCACCAGAAAATGGGAGACAAGCAAGGAGGCGACAGCGATAATCACTGCTGCTACAACCAATAAGATTTTGACCTGTCGGATTCTGTCAGTCCATTGCATACAAATAATAAACGAAGAAGCCCTGAAGATATTGCATCCTCAGGGCTTCATCATAAAAAAGT
>DEJF01000031.1:0-434 GCA_002353225.1 Prevotella sp. UBA2755
ACACCAACAGCGACAATCACCTGGTCGACATCCAGTGTCACGGTCTTGCCTTCAACAGGAACAGGACTGCGACGACCAGAAGCATCTGGCTCACCCAGTTCCATCACCTGAAGGACAGCAGCCTTAACAGCACCGTTCTCATCGGCAAGATACTCGATAGGATTGTGCAAGGTCAGGAAGTTGATACCCTCCTCCTTGGCATGCTTCACCTCCTCCAGACGTGCCGGCATCTCCTGCTCAGAACGACGATATACCAAAGTGACATTACCACCCAGACGCTTTGCCGTACGACAAGAGTCCATAGCGGTATTACCACCACCGACAACCAGTACGTTCTTACCAAGGTTAATAGGTGTGTCTGTCGTTGGGTTGGCGGCATCCATCAGATTGACGCGTGTCAAATACTCGTTTGACGACATGATATTGATGGCATT
>DEJF01000031.1:483-10220 GCA_002353225.1 Prevotella sp. UBA2755
CCCTTGAAGCCCTGTTTCTCCAGTTGCTCCACACTGATCGTCTTACCCACGATGACATCCGTCTGGAAATGAACACCCATCTTAGCGAGGTTCTCAATCTCCACGTCCACAATCTTATTGGGCAGACGGAACTCAGGAATACCATATTTCAATACACCACCAATCTCATGCAGTGCCTCGAACACATAGACATCGTAACCCTTCTTCACCATGTCGCCAGCGAATGACAGTCCTGCAGGGCCAGAACCAACGACGGCAATCTTGATGCCATTGGAAGGAGCAATCTCTGGCAGACTGATGTTGCCACTCTCACGTTCATAATCGGCAGCGAAGCGCTCCAGATAACCGATAGCCACGGCAGGCTCGTTCATCTTCAGGTGGATACACTTGCTCTCACATTGTTTCTCCTGTGGGCAAACACGTCCACAGACAGCAGGCAGTGCGGAGGTAGTCTTCAGCACCTTGGCAGCGGCGAGGAACTGTCCACGCTCGATATTCTTGATGAAAGAAGGAATATTGATATTTACAGGACATCCCTCCACACAAGTCGGTTTCGCACAGTCAAGGCAACGTTTTGCCTCTTTCATTGCCATCTCCTTGGTCAGTCCGATGTTCACCTCCTCCGTACGAGTCGTGGCACGATAGACCGGATCCAGTTCCGGCATGACGACACGCTCGATGGCAGTACGCTCTTTCGGTTTCATGCTCTTGCGGAGTTCCTCGCGCCATGGAGCGTTTCGGTCGGTGAGGACTTCGATGGGGTCGGTGGTTTCTTTTGTTTCTATAGTGTCTATAGTTCCGATAGTACCTATGGTATCTATAGTGCTTTCGGAGGATAGATGCTCCTCATAATGCTCTAACTCCTCTTGCTCGGCACGCTTGAAGGTTCCCATGCGCTTGAACATCTCGTCCCAGTCAACCAAAGCACCGTCGAACTCAGGACCGTCAATGCAGACAAACTTCGTCTTGCCACCAATCGTCAGACGACAAGCACCGCACATACCCGTACCATCAACCATGATGGTGTTAAGGCTCACCTCACAAGGGATATTGTATTTCTGCGCTGTCAAGTTGGAGAACTTCATCATGATAGGAGGACCAATGGCAAATACCTTATCAACGTGTGGCTCCTGCTGGATGAATTTCTCAATACCAACAGTCACTACGCCCTTCTCGCCATAACTACCGTCATCCGTCATGATGATGACCTCGTCAGATGACTCACGGACCTTGTCCTCCAGAATGATGAGGTCTTTGGAACGACCAGCCATCACAGAGAGCACACGGTTGCCAGCAGCCTTCAGAGCCTGAATGATAGGCAGCATAGGTGCAACACCCAGTCCACCGCCGGCACATACTACCGTACCATATTTCTCGATATGGGTAGGATTACCCAGAGGTCCTACGACGTCAGCGACAAAGTCACCCACATTCAAGGCGCACAACTTCTTAGATGACAGTCCGACCATCTGCACTACCAGTGTGATGGTACCTTTGTCGATATCAGCACCTGCAATGGTCAGTGGCATACGCTCACCCTTCTTGTCAACACGTACGATGACGAAGTTACCAGCCTTACGACTCTTGGCAATCAGCGGAGCCTCTATCTCAAAGAGAAATACTTTCTCGGAGAATTGCTCCTTCTTGATAATCTTATTCATAGTTCAGTATTTGTTTATTCGTGTTTGTTTAGTCAATCATCTCAAAACCAGTGTAAGGTACCAAGGCTGCTGGAATCTTGATACCATTCTCTGTCTGGTTGTTCTCCAGGATTGCAGCAACAATACGTGGCAGTGCCAGTGCAGAACCGTTCAGCGTATGACACAACTCAATCTTCTTGTTGTCGGCACGACGATAACGGCACTTCAGACGGTTAGCCTGATAGGTGTCGAAGTTAGATACTGACGACACCTCCAGCCAGCGTTTCTGAGCCTCGGAGAACACCTCAAAGTCATAGCAGATAGAAGAGGTGAACGACTGGTCACCACCACAGAGCAACAGGATGCGGTAGGGGAGTTCCAACTTCTTCAGCAGTCCCTCCACATGCTCCAGCATCTCCTTATGGCTCTCCTTGGAGTGCTCAGGTTTGTCGATGCGTACGATCTCAATCTTAGAGAACTCATGCAGACGGTTCAGCCCACGCACATCCTTACCATAGGAACCTGCCTCACGACGGAAGCACTCTGTGTATGCGCAGTTCTTAATCGGCAACTGAGCCTCGTCGAGGATCACGTCACGATAGATGTTGGTCACGGGAACCTCTGCGGTAGGGATGAGATAGAAATCATCCACCTCACAGTGGTACATCTGTCCCTCTTTGTCAGGCAACTGACCAGTGCCATAGCCAGAGGCGGCATTCACTACCGTTGGTGGCATGATCTCCGTATAACCACTCTTACGAGCCTCGTCGAGGAAGAAGTTGATGAGGGCGCGTTGCAACTGGGCACCTTTTCCGATATAAACAGGGAATCCGGCACCAGTAATCTTCACACCCAGGTCGAAGTCGATGAGGTTGTATTTCTTAGCGAGTTCCCAGTGAGGCAGTTTTGCTGTGGGAATCTCAGGATTAGCCTTCCAGTTGCCAACGGTATCCGTACCGTCACATTCTTTCTGGTTGCTCTTCACCACATGGTTGTCCTCAGCGGTAGCACCCTCAGGAACCTCGTCGTAAGGAATATTCGGAATCTGACAGAGCAGACGAGTCATCTCTTCCTGTGCCTCATTCATGGTATCTTCCAACTGCTTGTTGGCTTCCTTCATCTTAGACACACTCTCCTTGATGGCATCTGCCTCGTCGCGTTTTCCTTCTTTCATCAGACCGCCAATCTGAGCGGCGAGTTTCTTTGCCTCGCTCAAGTTTGCGTCTAATCTCTGCTGCGCCTCACGACGGCGCTTGTCAACGGCAAGTACTTCGTCGATAGCCTCTTTAGCACCCTTAAAATGTTTCTTTTCCAGTCCGCGGATGACGCGGTCAGTTTCCTCAGTAATGAGTTTTAATGTAAGCATAATTATGTCTTAATTTAATGATTATTCGAATAAAACGGTGCAAAGGTACAAAATAATTATGAACTGCGGAAAAGTTTTAATAATTAATTATGTACGCATGATTATAGAAGCCCAATGATTGTCCTCCCGCTGACTTACCAGTTTGAGTCCCAGTTCCTGTCCTTTTGCCTCCAACAAGGGGATGTCCTCCGTGTAGAATCCGCTCATGATGAGAGTGGCATTCTTTGCCATTACCTGTCGGAAGCGTTCCATATCCTGCAACAGGATATTGCGGTTGATGTTCGCCACTACATAGTCGAAACGCTCGCTGATGGAGTCGAGTAGGGAAGCGTCTCCGCAGAGGATGGTCATGTGATGATCTACTTGATTAATAACGGCATTATGACGAGTATTGTCAGAACTCCATTCGTCTATGTCATAAGCGGTTACACTTTCTGCTCCAAGTTTTAGTGCGGCTATTCCCAAGATACCAGTTCCACATCCAGCATCGAGTAATTTCTTTCCTTTGAGAGGTTCCGCCAGCAAGATTGAGCAAATCATTCGTGTCGTCTCATGCGTACCTGTTCCGAAAGCGAGGTGAGCATCGATTTCAATGGACAATGGGCACCCTTGACTATCTGGCAGATGTCGTCCGTCATGTATCACCATCTTGCCGTCATCGATGATGATAGGTTCAAACCCCTCCTGTTCCCATTGCTCGTTCCAGTCTTTGTCCTCGGCTTCAGTCACATTATATAATATATGTGTACCCTCCATAGGGAAATACTGAATCGTCTGGTCGAGTGATTCCTGGTCGAAGAGCACTTGTTGGACATACCCCTTCAGTCCCTCCTCTGTTTCCTCAAAGGTCTCGAAACCTACCTCACCAGACATTGCCGCAAGGATGTCACGAGCATCCTGTGTGACTGGCTGAATCTTGAAAATAACCTCGTAATACTTCATTGTATGTTAAAAATTAAGTGCAAAATTACAAAAATTAGGGAAAAACCTACCTCTGTTTAGGGTTTTTCCTTAATTTTGCAGTGAAAATCGTTGTAATTTTGCAACGTGAAACTATAAAATGATGGAAATGAATATGAAAAAGTTAGTTCTACTCTCAGTCCTCTTTGGAGCCATGCCTATCACCATGATGGCACAGGACGACGATCTCTACTTTGTTCCGACGAAGGAGAACGTGGCTAAGGAAGCCGAGAAGTATGGGATGCCTACCGATACTTATTATGCGGGCAGTACACGTAGCGCTGACGAATACAACCGCCGTGCGTGGAGCCGTGTCGCCCCGATAGACTCAGCGGGCAATGATATCATCGACTTCTCTGCGGAGCGTGGGGTCTATCCCGACTCTGCTTATGATGAGGTTCAAGACTATAAGTACACCCGTCGTATGAGTCGTTTCGACGACTACAGTCCCAGTGTGGCTTATTGGGAAGGCTATCGTGATGGCCGTTGGTCTTCTCCATGGTATTACAGCAGTTACTACAGCTGGTATGATCCCTGGTATTACGATCCCTGGTACTATGACACCTATTGGGGATGGCATTCTCCTTATTACTATTCTACATGGTATTCTCCCTGGCGTTATCATTATGGTTGGTATGGTCCGCGTTATTACGGCTGGTATGGTCCTCGTTACTACAGTTACAGAGGCGGCAGTGGTGCCCGTTGGAGCCGAGCCGGTTATTCTCATCACCGCTATTCTGGTGCTAACCATCGTTATTCCAATGGTTCACGCAGTTACGGTACCCGCACCTATTCCAACCACAACTATGGTTCGAACCGTTCTTTCGGTACCTCTCGCAGCGGTGGTGCTTCCTTTGGAGGCGGCAGCCGTGGAGGTGGCTTCGGTGGAGGACGCTCTAGCGGTGGAGGACACTCTTATGGAGGAAGGAGATAGTTGGGTAGTTGAAAGTTTAGAGTTTAGAGATAATGATTATGAAGAAGATATATTTATTCGCTGCTGCAGCTATGACGGCAATGCAGCTACAGGCACAGCCGGCAACCCAAGACACTTATGTGGGAGCTGCTCTTGCCACAGAGGATTTGAATGGTACGGCTCGTTATGTCGGAATGGGTGGTGCGATGGATGCACTGGGTGCTGAGATCTCTACGATGGGCAGCAACCCTGCTGGCATCGGTCTCTTCCGCAAGGGACAGGTTTCCGCGACCATGAGTGTGAATGTGCAGGAGGACGGCAAGTCGTTCCAGGACGGTAGCAAGATGCATGTGTCTTTCGACCAGATTGGTATCGTGTTTGCAGGTCGTACTGGTAAGACGAGTTACCTGAACTTCGGTTTCAACTTCCGTAAGAACCGTAACTTCAACCATGTGCTCGCCATGGAGAATATGGCACTGAATGGTTCTTCACAGAATCTTCAGACTGTCGTTAAGGACATTGCAGGGCTTTCCGACACCCCTGCATGGTCACAACTCGACGACTTGTATTATCGGCAATATGCTTTACGATGAGAAAGTACGGAGCATGATATATAGTTATGAAGGTGATGACCTACGACTTCAGTCGTGCGAATACCGGTTATATCGGTGAGTTCGACTTCAATATCAGTGGTAACATCAAGAACCGCCTGTACTTAGGATTGACCGTGGGTGTTCATTCCGTACGTTATAAGAACTACAGTGAGTATAATGAATTCCTCAGCGGCGAGTCTTACGATAATGTGCTGGTATGCGATAACCATAAGATCACGGGGTCTGGCTTCAACATCAAGGCTGGTCTGATCTTCCGTCCTATCGAGGAGTCTCCTTTCCGTATCGGTGTATCTGTTG
Source organism: Prevotella sp. UBA2755 (assembly GCA_002353225.1). Classification (GTDB taxonomy): domain Bacteria; phylum Bacteroidota; class Bacteroidia; order Bacteroidales; family Bacteroidaceae; genus Prevotella. The sequence goes on from DEJF01000031.1 coordinate 6,274, forward strand.
CCACGCCAACCTTCTATCGCCTGACAACAGAGAACTACACTGATCTTCCTCCTTCGTCGTTATAAGAATGATCAGGATCAAACTGTTACCACCCGTGACCGTTCCTCTGCCAAGGAGGACTTCCGTTTCAACACCCCTTGGAAGTTCGGATTGAGTCTGGGTCATACCGTAGGCGACTACCTCGCACTCGGTGCTGTCTATGAGTATTCCGACTATGGTGCTTGTGATATGCGGACCGTTGATGGTCGTTATTACGATGGGTACTGTAGTGACACCTATTACTGACGGAGCAGTTCCACGGACAATGTGATGAAGCGTCATACCGAGAACACACTGAGAGGTGTTTCCACCCTCAAGTTCGGTGCTGAGTATAAGATTGACAAGAACGTTGCCGTTCGTCTCGGTTATAACTACGTATCTCCGATGTATAAGGAAAGTGGTGTCCGTGACCAGACGCTGGAGTCACCGGGTGTCTACTATGCGTCTACTACGCACTATGTCAACTGGAAGGACACGCATCGCATCACGGCAGGTGTTGGTTTCTCTTTCGACAAGTTCCGTCTTGACCTCGCTTATCAGTACAGCATGCGTAAGGGTGATTTCTATCCCTTCATGAAAGACCTCAGTGCTACTGTCGATCTCTATGATGAAAATGGTGTTAAGACAGGACCCTTTACCGAGAGCAACAGTTGCTCATCAGTCAATGTCAAGGACAATCGTCATCAGATTCAGGCATCACTGACCTACACCTTCTGATAGAAAAGATAAAAAAGAAAAGTACGTTCTGTCAAATCCTTTTTGACAGAACGTGCTTTTTTGTGATTATTTCTTGTTTCTTGTTCCATTTTCCATATTTATTTAGTATCTTTGCCAACAGTATAAACTAAAACAGACAAGCAAATGAACAAAATTTTACGTTATTTTTTTATTGCTTTCATGAGTGTGTTTGCACTGCACATGAGTGCCCAGAAAGTGGTGACCTTCGATGCGTCAGTTGATAAGGGTACTTGTACCACAGAGAATCCGGGTGAAGACGAGGTTAGCAAAGAGGGTGTTACTATCGCTGTCAGTAACGGTTGTATGAACCTGGCAGAACATTACCGTTGTTATGCAGGTGCGGATTTCACCATCACTTCTACAGAATCGAACATCCTGAAAGTGGAGATTACATGTACTGCGAAAGGGCAGTCGAAGAATGGACCTGGGGGATTTGTAGATCCTACAGCAGGAACTTATGAGTACGAGGCGAATGGTCAGGGAGGAACTTGGATCGGTAACGATGCCTCATTCTCTATGAGCGCCTCTAAACAGGTGCGTATCACTAAGGTAGTAGTGACACTGGGCGATGCTCCCAAAGCTCCTGTTTTCAGTATACCAGAGGGTGTGTACTTTGAGCCGCAGTCTGTGGCAATGAGTGCTGAGGAGGGCACATTCATTATTTACACGCTGAATGGGGAAGATCCTGACTATACGGATGACTCAAATTATACTGGAGTAAAGTATGACGGCACTCCGCTGACCATCTCGGAGACCACGACAATCGCTGCTATCGCAGTGGATGCCAAGGGTACCACCAGCAATATAGTCTCTGCAACTTATACCGTTGTCACCATACAGGGAGGGGTCACCTTCGATGCATCGGCGGATAAGGGTACGCATACTTCCAGTGATCCTGGTGAGGACCAGGTTGCCAAGGAGGGTGTTTCTGTTACTGTCAGCAACGGTTGTATGAATCTGACGAACCAATACCGATGCTATGCTGGGGCTGACTTCACCATTTCCTCTACTGGAGCCAAGATTGTAAAGGTGGAGATCACCTGTACTGCGAATGGTGATGAACAGTATGGTCCGGGTTGTTTAAGTGACCCGACAACAGGAACCTATACATTTGAAGCCGATGGTCAGGTAGGTACATGGATAGGTAATGCCGACTCCTTCTCTCTGAGTGCTACCCGACAGGTACGTATCACCAAGGTTGTCGTCTCGCTTAGTGACACACCTGTTAAGCCTTCTTTCAGTATGGAACAGGGTATGTATTTCGGATCACAGAAGGTGACGATGTCTGGTGGAACGGGCAACTTCATTATCTATACGGTTAATGGGGATACGCCAGCATACACTGACGACTCAAACTTCACAGGAATAAAATATGACGGGACAGAGCTGACTATCACGGAGACTACCACCGTCAAAGCCATCGCTGTCAACAGCAAGGGTAAGTCAAGTAGTGTGGCGACAGCAACTTATTCTATTGTCAATACGGAGGGACACGGAACCGTTGAGAGTCCGTTCACTGTTGCCGATGCGCTCGTAGTGTTGGATGCCCTAAGAGATGTTGGTGTCAATACTTATTACTACACCAAGGGGTATGTGATTGGCGACATAATGATTTCAGGAGACGACAGAGCGACATTCCGTATCAGTGATAAGGCAGATGACCCGACAGGTATGATGAATGTCTATTTGGCAAAAGGCCTTGAGGAAGGTGTTTATACGGAAGGTGACATGAAGGCTGGTGATGAGGTGGTCATCTGTTCCATGATGATGTACTTTGGTACGTCACCAGAGCTTTATCCTGGATATATTTACTCTATCAACGGAAAGACAAGTAAAACTTCCGGTATACAGACCATCACCGCTGAGAAGCTGAAGAACACGGCTGTATACAACATGCAGGGCATACGTGTTGACAATCCTCAGAAAGGCTTGTATATCATCAATGGCAAGAAAGTCGTTGTCAAGTGATCGCATTCGTAACCCTTTGAAGCCTCCTTTTGATCCAAATGGAGGCTTTATTTAATTCAAATGGAGCCTGTTTTCATCTCATTTAAAGCCTTCATTAGGTGACAGAGGGACAGGTACATGTCATGAAACAGTAGGTTCAAAATAGTTTAAAGGATTTTTATGTACAATAATTTGCAATATTGGATAATATGATGTATCTTTGCACCAGTCAAAGTGAAATGTCAACTATTATGCCTAGAGAGTCACGAACGCCAAGTGGTACAGGAATCTACCATGTTATGATGCGTGGTATTAATCATCAGGACTTATTTGAGGATGAAGAGGACTATTATCAATTTCTCTCCTCAATGGATCACGCCCGTTTCCAAACAAATGAAAAAGGGGTGGTAATCACTAACTGTGTATATTACGCCTATTGCCTAATGTCCAACCATATCCACCTCCTGATTCGTGAGCGTGGCGAGTCTGTAGGAGAGACCATTAAGCGGATAGCTTCATCCTATGTGTATTACTATAATCACAAATATATGCGAGACGGTCATTTGTTCAAGGAACGTTATCGCAGTGAGCCTGTCAATGACATGGAATACTTCGCCATACTGCTTCGCTATATCCACCAGAATCCAGTAAAGGCACATTTGGTAAACAGAGTGGGGGATTACGGCTTCAGCAGTTGGCATGAATACTCAAGAAAGGAGACTCCCCTATTCTCACTTTGTGATACTCAGACTGTTTTAAGACGCATTCCATTCCTGTCGCTGGAAGAAATGGTAAATTCTCTGGTGCCGGATGACTTGCATTGTCTTGATATTGAAGATTGTGCAAAAATGAGACCATCTGACAATCAAGTATGGAATATAATTTTGACTATAACGGGAGTCTCCAATATGGGAGATTTCCAAAGATTAGGGAAGCCCCAAAGGGATATGGCACTGATAGAATTGAGGAGACAAGGAGCCTCTGTTCGTCAGTTAGAAAGATTGACAGGTGTAGGGCGTGGATTAATTCAGAATCTCTCAGGATGACAGGTACCTGTCCCTGTGTCATTTGTCCCTGTGTCATTTGGAAGAGAATGATGATAACCATCACCTCAGCCTTGGACAACGTACCATCACGATGATATTTCCTCTTATTGGGGACTCTGAGGGTATATTTTTCCATCATTGCATCAAAAAATCGGCAAAAATCATCTGCCATACAGA
>DEJF01000078.1 GCA_002353225.1 Prevotella sp. UBA2755
TTCATCGAACTCACGTTAATTAACATCACAAAGTAATAGTAAAAAGGCAACAGGGCACCAATGAGCACACTGTTATCCTCATATTATGTGGCAGATCTCCAACATTAATATTTTTACCATTCCCATCTATACAGATGACCAAACCATGAATTATAAACTCTTTCATTTACATCGTTGCCAAATATCCCTTTCATGGCTTTATCTACCAACGACACTCCATCATCAATCAGTTTTCCTTGGAATCCACGAATCATAAAATAACTAGCCGCACCAACTTCTGTTACAAAGAGCCCAATTGCAACCCAAGCAGGTGCTCCTGTAGTAGTTGTTGTTAGTACGACATTCATGTTTGATATAGTCCCCTCTGTTGCATATGCAGCTCCCAAATGAGATTCCAAAGCACTTAATTCTACTAAATCTACTGCAGAGGCGAATCCTCCTGCTCCACCAGCCCCCCCTGTAACGGTTGCCGTCGTACTTGCTGCTGCAGTTGTGGCAACGGTGCTTCCTGCAGTTGTTGTAACAATCTTACCACCTAAAACTCCTAATTCCAAATTAAAAAGTTCCGATGATGTTGCATAAATTAAATCAATCAATTCGGGTGTCGCATATTCTACTCCTGCAATTGCTTCAGAAAACATTTTTCCTTCTGGGTCAATATTCATAATAGGATTATTGTCTGCATAAGGATAAAGGTTGGTGCTCCAGATGGGGTCTTCGCTGAGGAAGCGACCGATGGTGGGGTCATAATGGCGGGCACGCATGTAGTAGAGGTAATCGTCCAAAACCATCACACCATATTTGCCAACATATTGGAAGGGGTTATAGTCGGTTTCCTCTTTCTGGATTACGTTGCCGAAATCGTCATACTGATACTTATGCGTGATATTACCATCATCATCGACGATGGCGACCACAGAGCCACGCATGTCGGTGACATAATAGTCCAATTCGCCATCAGGCGAGAATCGCGCCTCTAGACCTATTCCATAGATATAACTGCAACCCGACTTTGATTCGCTGATTACGTTGCCATACCCCAACGGATTGATGGTAAAATCTGTATCGCCATAACTTCGGATCATGCCCAATGGGTCATAGTTTATCTTCACACCATCAGCATCTACCAATCGGTCCCTCTTGTTCCACTCGTAGGTTTCATCGCCACGCTTTGTTGTGTTTCCGTTGGCATCGTAGGTGAACGACAGATCACCAGCCTTCAAGATATGGTTGCCGTCATCGTATGAATAGTCTGTAGTGACCGACTCCTCATACTTATTTTGGTATGGCTCAGTGACCGTTTGCTCAATAATGTTGCCGACCTTATCTAAAGCATAAGTATAGCAGGCCACAACGGTACCGCTGCTCAGTTTTGTGGTTTTGCTGGTCAGACGACCTATCGCATCGTAACCATATTCAGTGGTCATGCCATTGGGATACTCTACCCTATCGAGTTTGCTGTCCTTGCGATAGGTATAGGTGATACCCCCCCCTGTTTTACTGCCGTCACTACACACCATGTTCCACTGAACGGTCTTCATACGGTTTAAACCGTCGTAAGTATAAAACACCATGCTGCCATTGGGATAATCCACCTCCGTCACATTGTTGTTATTATCGTAGTAATACTTTACGGAGTTTGAACTACTACCACTATATTTCACTTTTGACGGGCGGTTGAATCCATCGTAGTCAAAAGTGATAGTGCTACTGCCATCAGAAACCGACGAGAGACGCATATTGTTGTCGTATGCGTATGAATTGACACCATCGTTCGTAATGCGGCCGAGTTGATCATAGATGCACTCCAATCGTGTGCCGTCGGGCTTGATATAGGCAGCGAGTGTCCCATCGCTATTATACCCATATTGTTTTGTTACCCCTGCAAATGATACCGATGTCAGCCAGTCGGTTGTGTTGTCGTAAGTCATAGTGGTCACACCGCCCTTAGCATTGGTGATGCTGGTCAAGTTGTTGTTCTTGTCATAGACATAGTGTGTAACATGCCCCATGGGGTCTGTTTCACTCGTCAAGAAGTCGTTGTTGTTATAAACAAAACTACTGGTACGTCCAAGGGCATCGGTAACACTTGTCTGGCGGCTGGCGTCATCGTAGACAGCAGAGGTTTGGAGTCCGAGGACAGGCAATATGGTTTTTATCAGATTGCCGTATTTGTTATAGTCAAACTGTGTTTTGACACCCATGGCGTTTGTTATTTCCATAATCAGTCCCTTGCTGTCGACGGTGAAACTTTGCGTCACCTCTTCAGGAGCCGAGACACTGGTCAGGTTGCCTTTGGCGTCGTAACTATATGTCGTAGTATTGCCATTCGGGTCGGTGATACTGGTCAGATTGTTCATTTCGTCGTATGTCATCGATGTGGTCAGCGTGCCATTACCACTTACCGTCATGCTCGTCACGTTACCCTTTGCATCATAACTGATATTGCTGATATTTGTCTTGTTGCTTTGCAGAGCCGTTGGTAGTTCCTGATGCTCCTCTATGCCGTAGGTGCCTTTGATAAACATTCCCTGAGCCCCAGTCAGACTTGTCATAGCGTTATTTTCATTGAAACTAAAATCGTATGTCAATGCCCCAGATTCCCGCTCCACATTAACCTGCGACTTTGTAGAGATACTGTTGCTGTAACTGGCCGCCACACTGACGCTGGTCTTCGTTGCCGGCACGCCGTTTTGGCCACTCACTGTATTCTTCAAACGGCAATTGGCATCATACTCGTTCTCTACATAGTTGCCCTTTGGCAGATGGATGCGGGCGAGCAACTTCGATGTTCCTGCCTTCGTCAGGTCGGCATACTCATAAGTTGTCGTGTTGCCCTCGGCATCCGTAAAACTCTTTAATTGTTTTTTGCCAGTCTGCTTGTTATCAAAGTATTCAAACTTAATAATACGATTCAACGGATCTCTCACCCCTGTAAGCAGATCTGTGCCGCTCAGATAGGAGAAATCCAGAGAACGTTGTCCGTCACTCACGTTACTAATGCGCTTTGAGCCATTCTGTCCGTTTTCGTAGTTGATGGTCAGCGTATTGCCATTACGGTCTTTTATACTGGAAAGATAGAATACTGCGGTTCCTGAACCACCCTGTTTGCTGAAGAGATATTCCACTTGTTTCTTAGACTTGATGGTCAGTTCATCACCGCCATCATAAATCATCTCATCATAGACACCCATAGACTCAGGCACAAGTTTACTACCATTCGACTTATACACGTTGATGTCACCACCGCCCCAGTGTACAATCACACGCAGGCCATTGTCTTCAGTATCCTTCTGATAGTCACCCACCACGGTGATAAAAGAGTGGTAGTTGTGGCTCCATCCATCCCCAAGAGGCTGATAACTGTCATTCTCCTCTGTTTTCGACTTATCGCCGAAAAGCACACTGGGCAAAGTAGTATTATATGAATTATACGTATGCGTGAAAGCCAGAGGCACCACGCCATTGAGTGCAAAACTGGTCTTTGTGTAGTGCTGGAAGTTACCCATCTGCATGCCTAATCCCAGTGAGATAGTTGCCAGTGTTGTGTTCAGAGGTTCGAAATAGTCTGCTGTCTGCGGATTAGGATCATCTATTTCCCCTGCCTCAACCTTTTGCATGATACGGGTCAGCATCACGAATGCCTCACCACGCAGACAGTCGTCATAAGGACGGAATTCGGCATTGTTTGTCGTAATAATACCTAATGCAGCGGCTCTACGGATATATCCCATCTTGACAGAATCATTGGCGGCAAGAGCCACAACGTTCTCATCATTTGGAAAAGGATTGTCAGAACCATTTAAGTCTGGACGAATGTTAAAAGTCTCCATTAGGACTTTCAAGGTATGAACTCTGGATATGGCATCATCTGGAACAAAATTCAGCCGATTACGGTCAAAGGGAGATACACCATCACCATATTCCAAGTAGAGAAGAGCGCGGGCCGCCTGATAATAATACTCATTATCAGTAGTCTTCGTGGCGATATCCTCATAGACGGTCGGGTAAAAATCTGATGCTACAGTCGCTGGCATTTCCCTGCCGTTTAACAGATATACGCCTCTGAATGCAATCTTTGCTAAATGAGAGCGTTTCAGTACTCCCTCAACATCTGTCTTCCCATCCTCCTTTGAGCCATTCAGGACAGAGCGTTCGCACAGAAAAAAAGTAGCTGCATAATAGTCGCTGGATGTCGGCACGTCTGAAAGGTCGCAGTCGCCTGCCGGAGGAGTCCCAGCGGTAGTAAAATGCCATACAGGACTGACTTGCTCTAAATTCCAGGTTGATTTAGAATACTCCATCACTCGCCAATAATAGACAGTACCAGGTTGATCCGCGTTTATGTTAACACTATATACCCGATTTGAAGTGCGTATAGACTTCTTTGATGAAAAATCTGGTTTTGTACTATATTGAACTTCATAAATACCTGTACCATAGTAATCGTCACTTGTATTGCACGACACATATACCGAGCCAACTTGAATGTCAGTGGCACCATCCGCTGGACTCGGACTATGCAATACGTAATCTTGTGCCATCAAGACTTGTGTGAGGCAAAGGCAAATTAAAATAATATAATAGCGAAAATAACGGTTCATAATAAAAGAATGCTTTATTGTTTCAAAATAATGTTCACAATCTGAATGATGTCGGCTATGTTAATAACGTTGTCTTTATTGACATCAGCCGACTGTTCACAGAAATTAGTAGAGGGCCTACCCATGATATAGTTGACCATTTCCACGATATCAGTTACATCTACCTTTCCATCGCTATTGACATCTCCTGCCTTTTTTACAGCAGATGCCTTAAAAATCTTAGAAAGGCGGTTGCCAAGTTCATCGTAAGTGTAAAACGTCTCTCCTACTGGTGACACTACATGTATGAGGCGATTTAGCTTGTCATACTCGTATGTGGTCTTCTGCTCTTGCTGTGCTGATGACATTTGGCAGGAAGTTGTCATGATTAGTAATGCTATCAGCAATCTCTTATTCCACTTCAATACTTTCATGCTTAATTGAAAGTTAATAATTAATTATTTTTTCTGCAAAGATACAACAATTTTTTAATTGTACAAAAAAAACTTCACTAGTATCTCTTAAAATTGTTTAAATTCAAATTTAAATCTCTCATGCACAACGTTTTAGCCCTCCGACACCCTGTCCAGGTTTTGAAATGCTTACCTTTGCATCCGATTCAAAATCGGAACAGATATGAATATAGGGACATTCGTTTTTGCATAGATAGTACAGTTCCTCCCTCAGAGGCAGTTCAGGCGCATACTCAACAAATACAACGACAGGACCCAAGGCTGGGCGATGTCTCACTGGAACCATTTGATGGTTCTGATGTTCGGTCAGTTCATGGGCTGCAGAAGCCTCAGGGAAATCACAGATATTACAATCGCCCATTCCAAGAAGTCTAAACACCTCGGATTTGGCCACCAGCCCGTCAACAGGCAAATGCTGTTGAAGGCCAATAAAACTGGGGGACTTGATGATTTCAGTTACTTCCCAAAAAGGATGTCGCCTATAAAGTTAGCCCATCCGTAGTCTTTGTAGAACATGAGGTCATCCCTGCGGCTGAACACAGATTGGGGGTAGTACTTGGTGCTCGTCTTGAATTTGTTGGCATGTGGATTCATCATCATCGTCTTGTTTGGCCTCATGACGACCACTGAGTTCAGACTGTCTGGCCTTTTCATGAACAGCCAAGGGCGATAGCTGACGCCGGGCACCCTGCTTCTTCCAAAACGATATTCCAGTTTCCACATTACTGAGTCGTTTTGATGGGTAGCTGGTAGCAGGGATTGTGCTGACGCGGCCATGCACGACAGGGTAGCCGCTAACGCCATGGTGAGTGCCAGTCTTTTCCAGTTTAGTTTTTCCATATAGTAGTTATTTTGTCGTTAAAAGTGTGTCCAACAATCCACGGCATCCCTCCAGCACGTCCCTCCAAGTGGCCTCGAAGTCGCCTGTGTACCAAGGGTCGGCCACGTCGCCCGGCCGGTTGGTGTAGTCCATGAGCATCACGACTTTCCCGTCAGGGTCTCCGCCGCAGATGCGGTGGATGTTGCGGATGTTCCATGTGTCCATGCCTACCAGCAGGTCGAAGCGGTCGTAGTCACTGCGCGTCATCTGGCGGGCCGTCTTGCCCTGGCATCCGATGTTGTGCTCAGCTAATTTTCGGCGTGCTGGGGGATATACGCTGTTGCCGATCTCCTCGGTCGACGTTGCTGCCGACTCAATATGGAAATCGGCTGCCATGCCTGCTTCCTGAACAAGATGCTTCATCACAAACTCCGCCATCGGACTGCGACAGATGTTGCCGTGGCAAACGAAAAGTATTCTCTTTATATTATTATTATTCAACATATTACAAATTATCAGTCTATATTGGTTTACATTATGGTTTACAATTTTATCATCTATATTGCTGACTTATATGTGAACAACTCATTATCATCCAAGTCTGGGCGTTTTGTCACCTCTCTTACGTAGTCACGTACCAGATGCCGCCACTCATTAGGTTTCATGCTAAAATACTTTTCTTGAAATTCACGTATGCACTCCAGATAAATAGTCTTAATGGTTGTTCCATCTTCCAGTTCCATCATGTTGTGAATCAGCTTACGAACATCATTATCATCAGGTATGTTGGCTAACATTGAACCAGAAGCAATGAAACGAACCTCATCAGCTTTCTTGCCTCGCTTTGACGGTGGAGCGACTTTCATTGTTGGTTGTGAAGAGCCTTGGCTAATACTCTCGCCACTAACGACCCTCACTAAGTCATGTATCTCATTCACATAGTTACGCACTGCTATGAAGTTCTTACCAAACGTGTCAATCCATTCATATTGTGCAAACGGTTCCTCTTCCATAAGTGTATTTGGGGTTATATCACCGTTGTCACAAACGTATGTTATGATACTCTTGATATATTCCTCTTGCAGTGAGTTAAGTGTGGTATCAGATAGAAACTGTGAGAAACGTTCCATTGCGATATGACGGTCAACACCTATCTGTGAGCGTATAAACGCACCCACGCTGTCACCACATATCATATTGCTCTTGGCAATGAATTTCTCATAGTCCTCCTTAGTGCCAAGTTCTTTCCAACAAATCTTTTCCAGTTCGCTAATGTCTGCCGATGTCAGTTTCTCCATGTTCACTATCTTCTGGATAACTGGCAGTTCTTTATTCTCTGCTAGGAAGTCCATAACTCGCTGTTTGTATGAGGTCTGCAATGGCACATCTTTGGGTGTCCCTTTGGTTTCTACAGTGTCCTTAATGTTGATGGTAAACTTCTGATTGGTGATACCAGTAATGAACTGTACCAAATCCCTTATCTCCTTACGGACATA
>DEJF01000053.1:0-6756 GCA_002353225.1 Prevotella sp. UBA2755
GAAGCGCTTCAAGGTTGGTGCCGCTGTCGTTTCAGCCCGTAGGATGGGTACAACGGCAACTCTCGACACGCTGAACAAATATTTCCTGCATGGTGAGATGCCTGTAGCCGCAAGTCGCTATTGGAATGCCGTGCATGGCAATTCACCAGAAGAAGTTATGAAAGATGAAGAAGGATTGCAGACAATGCGTGTGTTGGGCCGCAACATGGCTTTTCTTATCCGTGCCATCCATGCTGAGCGTGAGCGTAGCGGCTTGCCAGAGCAGGAACCCCAACGAATCGCAACGAATTTTATCAAATAAGAAGATGACGGACAAAGATATGATTGAAGCCCTCTACCGGGAGATGTACAAGGCAATGGTGGAGAAGGATACGGCAACACTGAACCGTGTCCATGCAGACAATTTCGTGCTGACCCACATGACGGGGATGCACCAGTCAAAGCAAGAGTACATCAAGGCTATTGCAGGCGGCACGTTGAACTACTATTCAGCCGAGCATGAGCAGATGGACATCAAGGTCGATGGCAATCATGCCACACTTACAGGTCGTAGCCGGGTCAATGCTGCCGTCTTTGGCGGCGGTCGCCACACATGGCGGTTGCAACTCTATTTCCAACTTTCCAAGCGTGACGGCCATTGGCTGTTCACCAATGCCAAGGCAAGTACATATTAAAAAGATTTGTGTAAGGCCAGCATCAATACCGTTATCTCCTGTATAAGTATTTCCAGATTTCAATTGCATCATCGCTGAATTGAAGCTTGCGTTCAGACTCGCGCACAATCTTCAGTACACGACTTTCAGAAAGCAGATGCTTTTCAGCGATTTTCTTCACGGAAAGCCTTTTGGTCTGTAGGCCATAGTAGGCACAGAGAATGTCAGTTTCCCGTTTTGTAAGTGTCTTGCGTATCATCGAGAATATCTGGCGAAGTAACTCACTACGCTCAACCTCGGAGTCGGCAAGGCTTTCGCGTCGCTCGTCCTCTATGTAGTTGAGCGTCCCGTAATTCTCCCACTGATCAGCGAGAGCAGTATAGGCGTTTTCTTCGTCAAACAGTTCCATCATCTTATATTCTTTGCCTTTCGTAAGTCCATCATGTCATCCCAGAAGTCATCAGCGTCTGTTTCGGTGAACCCCTCATGCGACATTTCTTTGAGAATCGCATCCAACAGTTGCATCTTCGTCACTTGCAGGTCAGGAGCCACATCGATAGGGCAAGCCACAATGTCGCCCAACGAACCGACATGCACGTTGGAAACGGCAATCTCTCCATTCAGGACTTTCACCTTAATCCGATTGCTTGAACCGTATTCAGGCTTCGTCTTCAGCAGTTCATCATAGAGAGGAATGCTGGCGTATGCTTCTGCATCAACAGACTGTAGTAGTTCCCTGAGTGTCATAGTTTCATAAACTATCATAAATTCAGCCACAAAATTACTCATTAATCCTCAGAATTTATCAGAAATGACTAATTTTGCAACAAAGTTTAATAATAAGGCAGATAAATCGGAATTTATGGTTATCAAACAATTTACACAAGACGGAATAGACCTCGTTGCAAAGATGGCGGCGGGAGTATGGGGAAAGGAACAAGGTGCTCACAGTTCAGAAGTAGCCCGTCTCTTCTGCCAGCATCTGACCCGTTACAGCCTGTATTCCGCTGATTTGGCTTTTCAGGCAGAAGACGAAGAAGGTCTTCAGTCCATCGCCTTTGCATGGCTGCCAGGCGACACCAACGATGCTGCTTTATGGTTGCGGAGCCAATTCCCAAATATGACAACAGAGGAGCAGCAGACACTTTTGACCAACGAGCGTTACCTGATGCGGACGGATGCAGAACTACAGTCGAAGATGGTGCCAAACTCGGCAAAACTCTCTTTCTTCATCAGTCAGAAGCCAGGCTATGGTACACCTGTGCTGAACGCCCTGATTGAACGGATCAGGGAGCGTGGAATAGAATGGCTGTACCTTTGGACTGACTGCACCTGCAACTGGCAGTATTACCCCAAGCACGGTTATGAACTGATAGGTCAGGGCATCGCACCAGAATTCAGTACTGCCAATGAAGACTATGTCTATCGCATGTATCGCAAACGAATCATATAACTTCCAATTTAACAAACAAGAAATAATCATTCATTAAAAACGTCTTGGTAGAGACTAAAGCCTCGACTTGAAACACTCCACAAAGAATATGAAGAAAATTTTTGCAGTAATGCTTAATGTCAGCCTCTCAGTGGGGGCATTGCTACTGCCGGTAACGGCTGTGGCATCTTGCATGTCAAGAGACGGCGAACAACCGATTAAGAGCGTGAAGTCATATGGGTTCGTTGACCTCGAAGGGGCGAAGGTGTCGGCTATCATCGTAGAGTATCGTCAGGAGGTGAAGGCCAGTTCGGTTGATGCCGCTAAATATGCCATTACCGACTATACCATCCTCCAGAAGCAGCAGAACGGCTACGCCAAGACCATAGAGACCGACAGGGACTCTGTCAAGGGCAACGAAGGCCAGATAGAGCGGGTCTATGTCAACGACCGTCCCTCACCGTCGCCAGACGGAGGTACGTCACAAGGACGTTACGTCATCATTGAGGTGAACACGGACTATGTGCTGACAGGTCAGAACCTTGTCTGGCAGACAACGATGATGGCAGGTGTCAGGCAGACGGAAGCCATCGAGGGTGTCAGCGGCACGATAGCACCAGGCACAGAGGAGGTCGGCAACTATACTACCGAGCAGCGTGAGGGCTGGGGAGGCAGGACGCAGACGGTCATTACCACCGACCCTGCCGGCATCATCCTGCCGGAGTTCGGCGAGGGTAGCGGGTGGACCATCCACCGCATCGGCAACGGGGCGTATGCCGCCAAACATTGCTACAGCGAATACACGGGTGAGTACTACGACTTTGAACTGCCATACGCTATCTATGTGCCTAAGAAGGAAGTGCTGGAAGCCAACAGGGGGAATGTAGGTCTGACCATCCACATGGAACATGCCGGAGCCAACTCTACTGAACCTATGGCCGCCATCACATCCTCACGCGCCGCAGTAATCCATGCGGGGAAAGAGGTTCAGGCCATCCGCCCCACCATCGTACTCGTGCCACAGATAGAGGAGAGCCGCCGCACCACCAACGACCTCGTGGCATCGAGCGAGGCCAATGCCGCCATCTGGCAACTCATCGACTCTGTTCTCACTACCTACAAGGGCTATATCGACGAGAACCGCATCTACGGCACGGGACAGTCGATGGGCGGCATGTGCATACTGAACATGGCAGCACAGCGCGACAATTTCTTTGCGGGCATCGTCGCCACCGGAGCGCAGTGGAGCAACAACTACGACAAGACATTCCAGAATGGCGGACAGCGCACGCCAGACAACGATTCGTCGAGTTTCAACGGCTATGGTCTTGACCGGGAAAACTATCAGAACTGGTATTACATGGTGTCGGACGACAACATCCTGGTGCAGACCTGCACAGGCGACCTGATGGCATTTGGCGAGTGGAAGGCATTCAAAGAATACTATGAGGCTGCGGGCACAGACATCCCTTACAGCGAATGGGATCCGTTCCTGCCCATCGAAGAGCAAGAGGCCAATGGCATGAAACTGCTTGAACATGACACTACTAAGCCCGGCTGTGGCATCACGTGGGCAGGATTCAATCGAGGCAGCCACATGTCCACATGGAAGTACGGCTATCAGGTGTTCTATCCCTTCCGGTGGCTTTATGCCCAGACCCGCCAGACGGAGATTCTGCGTGAAAAGATGGAAGGACTGAGGAATCCCTGGCTTGGGCGCGACGCTGACGGCAAAGTCCGCAAAGGCTCAGGCACCTACCGACTGAACTCGGCTCAGTTCACTCCTAATGGTGCTGATGTTATCTACAGTGAAAACTGGACACCTGTGAGTGCCACCATCAAGATGATTGACGCCATCCCAGCTGAAGAACAAGCGGTCGATACCTCTCAGGAACGTCGCGGCCCTGGACGCAGTCAGAGCCGCACGGACATGATAGAGCAGGCAAAGACGGCATACGACAAACTTACCAATGCCGAAAAGGCTCAGGTGACAAACTATCAGCGCCTGTCGGTTCTGTAAAAAACCGAAGAGGAAGCCAAGATTGAATAACTCCAATAGAAAGATAAAGTAAGAATTTATGGAGATAAAAATCAGACCAAATCCGAATGAGGCTTTTCCGAATCCTAAGATTCCAAGCCTCTGTTTCATCAAAAACGTGGTGAAGAACCCGCGTATCATTATTGGTGACTACACCTACTACGATGAAACAGATGGTGCTGACCAATTCGAGAAGCATGTCACCCATTTCTACGATTTCATAGGTGACCGACTGATTATCGGCAAATTTTGCGCTATCGCCAAGGGTGTGGAGTTTGTCATGAATGGAGCCAACCATAGGATGGATGGTGTGACGACTTACCCATTTTATGTCATTGGCGGCGACTGGGGCAGTGCTATAGCACCAGTGAAAGACGAATTGCCTCTGAAGGGTGATACCGTTGTGGGTAATGACGTTTGGATTGGTCAGCATGTAACCATCATGCCAGGCGTTCATATCGGCGATGGAGCCATTATCGGTGCCAACTCGGTGGTGGCCTCAGATATTCCACCATACGCTGTTGCCGTGGGTAATCCCTGCCGAGTGGTCAGGATGCGTTTTGACGACGAATTCATCGCCTATCTGCTGCAATTGAAATGGTGGGATTGGGACATAGAGAAGATTGAGCGCAATTTCAAAGCCTTGTCAAGTGGTGATTTGTCGTTGATCAGAAAGGTTAAAGAATAGTTTCACATTTATGGTTATACTGATAACAGGTGCTTCACATACAGGTAAGACACTTTTGGCACAACGGTTGCTTGAAAAATACAAGTATCCTTATCTGTCTATAGACCATTTGAAAATGGGCTTGATTCGTAGTGGTATGACAACTCTCACTCCAGAGGACGATGATGCCCTTACGGACGAGCTTTGGCCTATTGTGCGTGAAATGTTGAAGACTGCCATTGAGAATCACCAGAATCTCATAGTAGAGGGCTGTTATATCCCTTCTGGTTGGCTCAATGATTTCAGCGAGCGATATTTGCGGTCAATAAGGTTTATTTGCCTTGCAATGTCGGATGCTTACATTGAAGCTCATATTGATGAGATAAGGAATCACGCCTCTACCATAGAAAAGAGGTTGTACGACACAGATTATACCATAGAATCTTTGAAGTTTGACAATAAATACTACATTGATGCTTTTACTCAAAGTGGTGAGCAGATTACAATGATTGATACAGATTATTGGCAGACTGTAGAAGAGCTCTTAGAACAGTAAATTCCAATTTAGCGAACAGATGATACCACTGAAACATCTACATGTAGTTCTTGTCTACCTCACTGTCATCAACGTGGTCACTTTCTTCATGTACGGTATCGACAAGTGGAAAGCCAAGAAGTCCAAGTGGCGTATTAGAGAGACTTCATTATTGGGCTTGGCTGTACTTGGTGGAAGTATCGGTGCATGGTTAGGAATGAAAGTCTGGCATCATAAGACACTGCATAAGAAGTTCAGGTATGGTGTACCGGCTATTATCATTATTCAGTTGTCACTAATAGGTTATCTGTTGTATAAATGAACATAGAAGAATTCCGTGACTATTGCCTTTCGTTGCCAGGAGTGACAGAGGCTACACCCTTTGAGAAGTTTTCAAGGGGTAAGTTCACTATTCTTGTGTTCTATGTCAAAGGCCACATGTTCTGTTATTTCAACATTGATGAATTCTCAGCCATTACAGTCAAGTGCGACCCTGCTGAAATGGGAGAACTGAAGGAGCGTTATCAAGCTATTGGGGAACCGTTTAATGGAGATAAGAGATACTGGATAAGCGTACAGTTAGGGCAAGATGTCCCTGATGATGAAGTTAAGGCATTAGTCCGCAAGTCATACGAATTAGTAAAGAGCAAGAAAAGATGAGAAAGAGACTGATTATATTCGACTTTGACGGTACGCTTGGTGATACCAGAAGGACTATTGTTACCACTATGCAGATGACCATAAAGGAGCTGCGACTGCCTGGGCGTAGTGATGACGAATGTGCTGCCACCATTGGATTGCCCTTAGTTGGCTGTTTCAAAGCTATGTTCCCTGACCTCCAGGCAGAACAGATCGAACTATGTGCTGATACTTATAGGAGAATCTTCAATGAGAATCAGCGTATCATCAAGCCGCAAGCATTCCCTCATGTGGTGGAAACCTTGTCAGCTCTGAAGGAACAAGGATTCACGCTTACTATTGCATCATCCCGTTCCCATGCCTCTCTGTCTGAACTTACCAAGGATATGGGGATTTCAGAAAGTATCTCGTATCTGATTGGAGCGGATGACGTGAAGAAAGCAAAGCCCGAACCTGAGCCAGTCCTGAATACGTTATCAGCTATGAACTACGAGGCCAGCGAGACACTTGTGGTCGGGGATATGGCTGTCGATATTCTGATGGGAGCCAATGCTGGGGCTAAAACTTGTGGCGTGACTTGGGGGAACGGAACAAAAAAGGAACTTCAAGAGGCTGGAGCAGATTTTATCATTGACAGTATGAAAGAACTAATTGAAATTGCAGACAAAATATGAAAAAGATAATAAACCCTTGGCGCAACCACGAAGGATATAACTGTTTTGGTTGTAGTCCTGACAACCCCATCGGACTTCACATGGAGTTCTATGAGGATGGTGACTATATCGTGAGTAC
>DEJF01000053.1:6798-9313 GCA_002353225.1 Prevotella sp. UBA2755
CTGATTGATGAAGTGTGCGGATGGGTAGTCACCAGAAAACTACAGACCAGTGGCTATACAGTGCAGCTTAATGTGAAGTTCCGTAAGGCAGTTCCCACTACAGAACCAGAACTTACCATTCGTGCTAAAGTCTCTAAACAGGTGAGGAATCTGGCCTATATCAGTGCAGAAATAACCAACTCGAAGGGTGAACTTTGTAACGAGGGCGAGGCCATCTACTTCCTGATGAACGAGGAAAAGGCAAAGGAAATGGGATTCTTACATTGTGAGGTTGAAGAATAATATGGAAAAGATAGACTATAAAAAGACTTGGAAGGTACTGGAATCGGAATATCTGATTAAAAGACCTTGGCTGACAGCAAGACGTGACAAGTGCGAATTGCCTGATGGCCGTATCGTTCCAGAATACTATGTACTTGAATATCCTGATTGGGTGAATATCATAGCAATCACGAAAGATGGTCATTTCGTTATGGAACGTCAGTATCGACATGCGTTAGGTTGTACTTGCTACGAACTTCCTTGCGGTGTGATGGAAGAAGGGGAAACACCTCTTGAAGCTGCTAAACGTGAACTACAGGAAGAGACAGGCTTCGGTGGCGGTGAATGGAAGGAACTGATGGTGCTATCTGCTAATCCTAGTACGATGACCAACCTTGCACACAGTTTTCTGGCTATTGGAGTGGAAAAGATTTCAGAGCAACATCTTGACGCTACGGAAGAGCTTGAAGTCCATCTGTTAACCAGGGAAGAGGTTTGCAGTCTACTTCGGAACAATGAAATGATGCAGTCTCTAATGGTTGCTCCACTAATGAAATACCTCTCACCAGAATTGTAAGATGAACAGTAAGATGGATCCGATGGGCAGAGCCATTGCCGACTACTGGAAAACAAAGAAGGCAGACAGGCTTAGAGTGTTTTCCCCGATGTTTGAGGAGGACGAGATACCCTTGACTACACTTTTCCGTAAATACAAGGCTATGCCAGAGATCGAAAGGAAAGCTCTCGACATGGCTACTGGAAAGACGCTTGATGTGGGGGCTGGCTCTGGTTGTCATTCACTTGTCTTACAGGAAAAGGGCATCGACGTGACAGCCATTGACATTTCCCCACTATCCGTTGAGACAATGAAAGAGCGTGGTGTTAAGAAGGTACTTGAACAGAATTTCTTCACTCTGGAGGGACAATACGATACCATCCTCATGCTAATGAATGGTATAGGCATCGTTGGAACCTTGGAACGTCTGCCTGAGTTCTTCCGTCAACTTGATAAAATACTGGCTCCAGGAGGCCTAGTGCTTTGTGATTCATCTGATATATCCTATGTGTTCGAGGCCGAAGATGGCATGATTGATATTCCCGATGAAATGGTGTATTACGGTGAACATAGTTTCCAGATGCAGTATAAGGACACCATTGGCGAACCCTTTGACTGGCTCTATATCGACGCTGACACCCTGAGAGAGCAAGCAGCAAAGAATGGGTATGCCGTCGAGGTAGTTGCTGAAGGTGAACACTACGATTATTTAGCAAGAATAACAAAGAACTGACATGAACATTGAGGAAGTTAGAGAATACGCATTAAGTTTGAACGAACAAGTAACAGAAAATTTGTTTGTGAAGAGTTGGATAAGCTGGAGAATTGCTGGTAAATGGTTCTTGCTTACCAATCTTGATGTTCCAGTACCTCACGTTGCAGTTAAGATGCGGCCCGATGTAGCCATAGAGTTGCGAGAGAGATACGAAGGTGTTGGTCCTGCTATCCACATGAACAAGAAGAACTGGAGTGAACTCTATCTGAATCAACTGAACGATGATTTTGTCAAACAGCAAATAAAAGCATCATACGACCTTGTAGTGAGTAAATTGCCAAAGAAATTAGGAATCAAATAAGGGATGGATATTAAGATAATAACCTATAGCGAACAGTATAAGGCTGATTTCATCAGTCTGAACACGGAATGGATTGAGACCTACTTCCATCTGGAGGAGTCTGATGTGCGGACATTTGCCCATATCGACAGTTACATCATCGGGAATGGCGGGCAGATATTTCTGGCTCTTGATGACAATTCGGGAGAAGTCGTTGGTTGTTGTGCTTTGATAAATCATCCCGATAAGGATTCATACGAACTGGCAAAGATGGCTGTCTCACCTAAGACGCAGGGGCATCATGTCG
Source organism: Prevotella sp. UBA2755 (assembly GCA_002353225.1). Classification (GTDB taxonomy): domain Bacteria; phylum Bacteroidota; class Bacteroidia; order Bacteroidales; family Bacteroidaceae; genus Prevotella. Next base: position 8,978 of record DEJF01000053.1, read on the forward strand.
GTCATCAGCTAGGTACAGCTCTGATTGACTATGCAAGGAAAATAAGGGCAAAACGTCTTTATCTTGAAGGGAATACTAAACTGGAAGCCTCTATCCATCTGTACCGTAAACTGGGATTCCATGAGATTTCCTTGGAGGGGAGTACCTATGACCGTTGTGATATTATTATGGAATTAAATCTGTAGGATATATGAGCTTCATCAAGTACATAGCAGACGAGAACCACTACAAGGAAGTCCTGTCCCTGGTAAGCAAAGCCAAACAGACAGTGTGGATTGGAACGGCAGACATCAAAGACCTTTATGTCGATGATAAGCCATTCCTTGCCCTGATAGC
>DEJF01000053.1:9328-9654 GCA_002353225.1 Prevotella sp. UBA2755
CAGACTGATTCATGCAAAGGAACCAGGAACAGCTTGGAGAGAGGATCACGAGAAGCATCCTATCCTTTATGATGGTATGGAGCGTGTGCTATGTCCGAGAGTCCATTTTAAACTCATTATCATTGACTCTACCATTACCTACGTCGGTTCCGCTAACTTGACTGGCGCAGGGATGGGAATGAAATCACCACGAAAAAGGAACTTCGAGTCAGGAATCTTGACCGATGACCCAGAAATGGTTGAAGCAGCCATTGAGCAGTTTGACAACGTATGGATAGGCAAGTTCTGCAAGGAATGTGGCCATAGAGAGTATTGTTCAGACCCGA
>DEJF01000043.1 GCA_002353225.1 Prevotella sp. UBA2755
TAACCCTGCTATCCCTGCTACAGGAAGGCTGAAATACCGATGTACAAAGGGCGGAGCCTGTAGCAGGGTTGCGATTTATCCTGCTACAATGGTGCTACAACCCTGTCTTACAATCAGTCAGCGACTGTTTTTTGAGCGGATTGAAAACGGCTATAGGCGTTCAGTTGTTTGGCTGGAGCCGTTCAGTTGTTTGGCTATAGGCGAACGGTTAAAAGGATGCTTCTTTCTCCCTCGAAGGACGTACCTGATACCCCTACACCCATATCCTGCTACCCCTACGCAAGGCATCTTCATCCTCGTTCGGAGGCATCTTGCACAATAAGCGAAACGATTCTTTGGTCGTTTCAGATATATTTCGTACCTTTGCATCATCAACTATAGCTTGTTATCATAACTGGCTATTATCAATAACTACTATGAGAATTTCAAAGTTCAAAACCAAAGTCGGTGAACTGGGTTCACCTGTGAGTGAAGAATTGAGTGCTATCGTGGAACGCATGCGCTCGGGTAATAACAAGGAAGCGGCAGGGCGGATAGCGAACAGTGCCCGCTTGTCGAGACTGATGGAGGAGAAAGGGAGTCCGCACTACTACCTGACGGACAAGGACCGCCTGCCCTACCTCATTTTCTCAGCAACATTCGGCAAGGGCGGTCTCGACCATCCGAAGGACTTCACCAACCTGCTCCTGCTTGACATTAACTGCGAGAAGGGACTGCCGCAGGTCGCAATGATGAGACGCAGTGTGGCACAGGTGCCCTATACGTTGCTTGCCTTCGCAGGGGTGAGTGGCGTGACCTTGAAAGTAGTGGTGCGTTGTCAACCACCTGAGGGACTGGCGAAGGATGACAAGGAGGGTTATCTTGCCTACCTGACGGATGCGCAGAACAGTGCCGTTCGCCTATATGGTGCCCTAACAGACTGTGAGGTGTTCATCAAGGAGCAATCCTTGAAAGTTGGTTGTCGCATGAGTCATGACCCGCAACTCTATTATCAGCCTGAGGCACTACCGCTTCCCGTCGTCCGTGAGGAGCAGGACATCCTGAAAGCCTATGAGGACACCCAGGCGGATGATGAGGGGAATGTGCTGCCATCTCCCTCGCCGGAGGTGCGTGAGCAAGCACAGTTGGAGTACCATACCTGTCTGTCGAAGGCAATAGAGGAGGCTGGTGATAACGTGGAACATTGTGTGCAGCAACTCGCAGACTACTGTGCGAAGGCGCATCTGGGTGAGGAGGACAGTGTGGAGCGCACCCGTTGGCAGAGTCGCTTCCGCACGCTCTCCGAGGATGTCATTCGCAAGATTTTCCGCAATGCCTACAAGAAACCACAGGGCGGGAAGCCACTCTCGCAGATGAATGAGAAGGAGCGTATCATGCGCTCTATCGTGGAGTTCTTCGACCGTCGCTACCAACTACGCTATAACGTGGTGAAACAAGTGACGGAATACCGTCCCAACGACTTGACCTATAAGGAGTGGAAGCCGTTGACAGACAGAGACTTGAAGAGTATTGTCGTAGAGGAGATGAAAGAGGGTGGCGAGAGTTGGATGAATGATATCCGTACCTATGTCGAGTCAGCGCATATCCAAGACTATAACCCCGTTCATGAGTTCCTTGCCGCTGTGGGGGAGTGGGATGGTAAACAGGATTATATCGGAGCCTTCGCCCGTCGTCTGCCCACGAACTATCCGCACTGGGAGACGTTCTTCCACCGCTGGTTCCTCGCCATGGTGGCGCAGGCACTCAACCTCAACCGTGACTATGGTAATTCAATGGTGCCGCTACTGATAGGTGGACAAGGCATGAGGAAGTCGAACTTCTGCAAGAACATCCTACCTCCCTCTATGCGTGAGTACTACATGGATGACATCAAGATGGACAATGCCGAGCAAGTAGAACGTGTCCTGAGTCGTATGTGGCTGGTATGTATCGACGAGTATAATGCCAAGACAGAGCGAGAGCAGGCGAAAATCAAACGACTGTTGACAGAGAAGGACGTACAGGCAAGGAAAATGCGCTCCGACCAGTATACGATGACACCCCGTCTGTGCTCGTTTATCGCCACCACCAACGATACCACACCCCTGCCCGGTGGGGACGGCAGTCGTCGCTACCTGTGTGTGGAGGTGTCGGGAGAGATTGACATGACAGAACCAATACCTTATAAACAGATGTATGCACAGGCGGTGACGGAGCTGCGTCAGAAAGGTTGTGTCTACTGGTTTACCAGTGAGGACGAGCAGGAGATACAGGAACATAACAAGTCCTATCAGCAACTATCGTCACCAGAGCTGATCCTGCAGAGTCTGTTTGAGCCGGCTGACCAGCATTGCAAGGAGAATCTTTGGAAAACCACGGACATCCAGAAAGAAATCGCCAAACAGTTGAAAGCCAGCGATGTACCCAATCTGAAATCCTTGGGAATAGCCATCAAGAAACTCAACTACCCCAGGGGAGGAATCAGTGGAATTCGTGGCTATTACCTGACTCTCAGAAAAAAGACAGCCGGGCGGAATGAGTAGCAGGATTGTAGCACCATTGTAGCAGGATAAATCGCAACCCTGCTACAGGCTCCGCCCTTTGTACATCGGTATTTCAGCCTTCCTGTAGCAGGGATAGCAGGGTTAAAGGGCTAATACTGCCCTAAGGTTTGTGTCTGTAAATGTATGCCATATTTTCAGTTTGACAGGCTTGTAGTCATCAAACAATTGTTTCGCAAATTTGATTTCGAACACCAAACGAAAATCATTTTCCGCAGCCTCTTCCACAAACTCATGTTTTGTACCAATACGAGCCACCTCTATATGGTATAAGTCACGAATACCTTTACCTTTTATATATGGCATAAAGTAGTAAAGTTTGTTTAATTTTACAGTAGAAGGGAATTTCTTACCCGTAAAGTAAACTTTAGCATTCTGATTCGTATAAGGGATGATATACTTGTCGGGTACCAAACTTATCAGGACGTTTCTTGAGTCATCAAGTTCTTGTTTGGAATTATTCCTTCTCCTAATAAGAGGATTAGTGATGATATTGACATCCTTAGGATATTTCTCATGCAAATCAAACATGTCAATTTCATAAAGGCTTGGTGGCAACATCTCTGATGCGACTTTATTGGCTTCCAGGTATTGGCTTTCTTCTGGATTTTGTGCGTCAATGTCATTAAACAGACGTATCAAAGAACGACCTATTGCGAAAGCGAGATTGACGGGGACAGCATTGCCGATTTGCTTATATTGATCCGCCAGATTACCCTCAAATGCCCAGTCGTCTGGGAAAGTTTGGATTCGGGCGTACTCACGAACAGTCAAGGGGCGTGTCTCTGTAGGATGACATCGCTCTGTTTGTTTTTGGGCAGGGGCACATGTCAACGTTAGTGATGGCTCGTCCATAGACAGACGACGAGCCATGCCCGTTTTACCACCTCCAAGATAGAAACTTCCTCCCATGTATTCCTTTTGTTCCTTTACTGGTAGGTCTCGCCAGTCCCCACCTTCAGGTACCATTGCCATCACACGTGCTTTCTTTGCGGGATAAAGTTGACCTTCAGACTGAGGTACGTCTTTTTCAAAAAGAGCACCGCTGAAGAAGGCGTCCCGAAGGGTCATCACACGATGATATGGATCGGGCCATTTAAAGCGAATGCCTCTCTTGTAGATGTCATTACGGATGGCAATGATAATCAGACGCTCACGTTTTTGAGGAACTTGGTACATGATGGCTTTCAGCACACGAGGTTCTACAAGTGTGTAACCCAATTCTTTGATGGCGTTACGAATAATGTCTAAAGTTCTACCTTCATCATGAGAAAGAAGTCCCTTGACATTTTCTCCCATAAATACTTTAGGTTGTATTTCCTTTACAGCACGGGCAAGTTCGAAAAACAGTGTTCCACGGGTGTCATTCAGTCCACCCTTTTTACCTGCATACGAAAAAGCCTGGCAAGGGAAACCACCAGACAGGAAATCCACCTTTCCTCTAAGCGGTGTAAAGTCTATTTGATGAATGTCGCCTTCCAGCACGTTCCATTCTGGATGATTCCTTCGTAAGGTCTTACATGCCATAGCGTCCACCTCATTAAGCAGGACATGTCGGAAACCTGCCAGATGCATACCCAAGGCTAAGCCTCCTGCACCAGCGAATAGTTCAACGGACGTGTAATCTCGTAAAGGTGCTACGTGGAATTCTTCATCCCAGTTCGTATGGAGCATCATCCTGACAGGCTCAATGTCAGTTAACTCTTCCATGTAAAAGCCTTCTTTGCCGTTTTCGTTTCTACGATAAGGGTATACACCACTTTCTCCCCATTTTTGCGCTGTAGCAAGTGAGGTGCCTGTGAGATCGGCTAAGTTTGTCACTGATAAGAATGTGGGCATTACAGACCTCCCCTTTCTCTTATTTCGTCAGCAATTCTGTTGATTTTTGCCATGATGAGTTGGCTTCCATCAATGTTGTCTTCCTCCACGACCTCGCCAAAAGCCTTTGCAAGTCGGTGATAGAATTGCGTATCGCCAGTTAAATGCTCCCAGAATTCGGTACCGCAAAAAACAGGGAAATAAGAGTCTATTGCTTTATAGTTGGCAGAGAGTTCTTTTCTCTCTCCATACAGGACTCCTACTACCATGTCATCAATTTGTACGCCCATCCTATCTAATCTTGACTTGTTTTGTAAATGCTTAAAATGTCCTTGGATGGTTGCTATGTCGTCTTTATTAATAGTCTGCGGACCTGCTTTGCATTGACAATATTTCCTTCGTCCGTCTAAAGCATCAATAAACTCAATATCTATACCATCAATTCCTGACGCATTACCAGCCACCTCTGCCAGTCCCGATATGAATATCTGGATATTCTGTCCAAAACTTGTATTAATGCTTGTACCAAGGATGCGGGGATATATCAAGGCTTTTGCCAATGACTCGGGTTCTGTATTGCCACACAGAAATGCAGCCAGATAATTGATTAAAAAAGGATTGATGCTAAAGTCTTTTAATTGTAGCCTGTCCAATCCTTTTAAATGATTAGGTATAATGATATGGCGGAAATATTCTTTTCCACTTTCAACAATCTGATTTTTCTGCTCTTCTGTCATCGTATGGAATCTTTAATGGACACAAAGATACAAACTTTTTTTTATAAGGTTCTTGTCACATGACATTTTTACACATTATTAATAATTAAAAAGAGTAGCCAGTTACACCTCCGTATAAATGAACTGCTGACCTTGCTTGGTCTTCAGCAGACGGGGGCGGTCACCCTGGCACCATTCCTCCAGTTGCTTGCGAGCGGAGTATTTGGTGAGGTTGGCGAATAGGGCGAAACGGCGGACGGTGGTGTAGCCGGTTCCTTGGAGACTCCGCTGGAGGGCACGGTCGATATGTTCTGTGTCGGCAAGCAACTCCTGGGTGTCGGGGTTGTTGGCACGTCGGAAACCTCGGAGCCAGTTGCGCACACTCTTCTCGAACGACTTCACCGACTTGTACTCGATACCCTCGAAACGGACATCGTACGTCCTAATGTCTTTTGCGTTGGTGATCTCACGGCATAGTCCTATCTTCGGGGCAAACGTGCCGATAAGCGTCTCCAGCCGATAGCCTTCGGCAAGGTAATAGCCCGTCGCCTGGATAAAGGCATTGAACGAGCGGGTGAGTTCTCCGGGACGCAAGGCATAGTGCTGGGCACAATACTCGTCCAGTTGTCTCATCGTTACTTTCTGTCCACTGCGTGGACGGACATACAACAGGTTCTTGCCGTCCTTCCCTTTCATGGGGGAGGGATGAACCTCAAAGGGCATTCCATCTTGCTTTCTTGGCATAGTTGATGATAGTTTTGGTTTTAACGGGTGCGAAGTTACTAAAAAATATTGAATACCGCAAGTAAAAGGGGGAAAAATGTTCCTGTTTTAGTTGTCCGTGCAACCGATTGCATGGGCACCCAAACCATATTTAACGGGCCAAAAGAATAACGTGAGGGTAAAAGCAGTATCTTTGCACACAAGAACTAAAAACTTACTTAATAGATATGATGAAGAAAATCTACACGACATTAATCGTATTGGCTGCCACGCTGACGGCATCGGCACAGGGATGGCCCGCAAACTATGGCGGCGTGATGCTGCAAGGCTTCTATTGGGATGGCTATGACGATGCCCAGTGGACTGTTTTAGAGTCACAGGCTGATGAACTGTCACAATACTTTAAGTTAGTATGGATTCCTCAGAGCGGAAACTGTGGCGGTAAGTCCATGGGTTATGACGACCTGTATTGGTTTCCTGGTGGTAATAACTATAATAGCTCGTTTGGTACAGAGGCAGAGTTACGCTCGATGATTAAGACTTTCAAGTCGAAAGGTATTGGTACTATTGCTGATGTCGTCATCAATCATCGTCGTAATGTGAGTAACTGGGTAGATTTCCCCAAGGAGACTTATAAAGATGTGACTTACCAGTTGAATTCCACTGACATTGTCTCAAATGATGACGGTGGTGCCACCAAGACATGGGCTAATTCCAATGGCTATTCGTTGAGTAGTAATGCTGATACAGGTGAGGACTGGGACGGTATGCGCGACCTCGACCATAAGAGCACAAATGTACAGACAAACGTGAAGGCTTATCTGAAGATGTTATTGGAGGATTTGGGCTATGCGGGTTTCCGCTATGATATGGTGAAAGGCTATGCAGGCTCTTATACAAAGATGTATAATGAGGATGCGAAGCCACAGTTCTCTGTTGGTGAGTGCTGGGATGGTACGACGACTATCAAGAACTGGATAGATGCGACAGGCAAGACCAGTGCCGCCTTTGACTTCCAGTTCCGCTATACGGTGCGCAATGCGGCAAATAATGGTCAATGGAACAGATTGGCACAGGCTAACGAGGGTAACTACCCCTTGATTAGCAACAATTATAGTAGTGGCAGTTACAAGCAGTATGCCGTGACTTTTGTGGAGAACCACGACACGGAGAAGCGTCCCAATGCCGCTCAAGACCCGTTGAAGAAAGATACGCTTGCTGCCAATGCCTATCTGCTTGCCATGCCCGGCACTCCTTGTGTGTTTATGACTCACTGGCAGGACTGCAAACAGGATATCAAGTCGATGATTGACGTGCGTTATCTGGCAGGGATCCAGAATACGGGCAGTTATACGCAGGTGACAAGTAATACCAATGTTTATGCTGTAAGCATTGAGGGTACAAAGTCTAAATTACTGTGTGTGGTTGGTAAGACCGCCGGGAGTTATACCCCTTCTGGTTCATCATGGGTGAAGGTGCTTTCAGGTTATCATTATGCCTATTATCTCGACAAGGCTGCAAATACCGCATGGATCAGTCATGCCTCAGGCAGTTATGAGGGCACGCTGAAGGTGCTTCTCTCCGCAGTGACCAGTAATGATGCCAAACTGGTGTACACCACGGACGGCTCTAACCCCACATCCGGAAGTAAACAAGTGGCAAGTGGTACGGAGATTACGATTCCCAAGGGAACGACTACTTTGAAGGTGGGTCTGCTTATCGGTAGTTCTGTCAGCAGTATCCAGACTCGTACCTATATAGTGACAGACCCGGAGGAGTTTACCGTTCCTTCTTTCTGTCAGGTGAGTGACGGTGAGATGTGTGCCTTCTTCGAGTCACCTGCCACATGGACGAAGGTGATGTGCTGGGCATGGGACAACAATAATAACTATACGGGTGGTTCATGGCCTGGTGTTGACTGTACACAGGTAGGTACCTTGGATAATGGCAATAAAGTGTGGAAGTGGACCTATACAGGTACCCTGACGACAAAGCCGACGGGTATTATCTTTAGTAATAATGGCAGTTCCCAGACTGATGACCTGGCGTTCGAGAATGCCGCCTATTATAATAAGAGTGGTAAAAAGATGGGTATCGTCACAGGTATTACTCCTGTTAAATACCAGCCAGCGAGAGTCAACCGTCAATCTTACGACCTATGGGGACGCAAGGTAGAGCCTGCTAACCTGCGAAAGGGCAGCGTCTACATCATGGGTGGTAAGAAATACATAAAGCGCTAAGGTCGTCGGTTTATTTAAATAAGGTGCGCACGAGAAACCATAGGTGCAGGAAGAAAGTCTGTATGGCTCCGTAATGATGACTCATCACCTGGTAGCGCTCTTTCAGTGACGCACGATGGTTCTGGGTCGTGTTGCCTCCCTCCATGAAGTCGGCAAGAACAGTATTCGTATTTACCAAGGGCAGATGTAACTCGTCTGCCCTTTTCATGACCCTTATACACCAGTCTACATCGGCAGAATGGCGGTACTGGAGGTCGTAATCCTCCTGTCGGGCGATCTCTGTCCGTACGTAGAAAGCCTGATGGCATACGAGCATCCCTTGCTTGAACGACTTCCACGACAGTTGTTTTGGGGGACGAAGTCTGCGTAAATGCAGGAATCTCCCTTCGCTGTCTACGATGGCGGTATCACCATAGATGACGGCAGGGAGACCCCCTTCTGACTCCCCCTGTTGAGGGGGAGAAAGAATTGCGTTGAGTGTTGACAGGGTGTCCTTGGCATGGAGGGTATCGCCGGCATTGAGGAATACCAGGTAGTCACCTGTCGCTTTGTGCAGTCCTTTGTTCATGGCATCGTAGAGCCCATGGTCAGGTTCCGACTGGATAACGACCTGATAAGGGACTTTCTTCTGATAGGCTTCTGCCAGTGCCACAGTATCATCTTTCGAGGCACCGTCGATAATCAGGTGCTCGATGTCTTGGTATGTCTGGCTGCTGACACTGTCGAGTGTCCGTTGCAGGACTGTTGCCGCATTGTAGGTGACGGTAATAATCGTGATGCTCATTGCTCGTAGATTTCAATATAGCGTTGGGCAACGCTTTGTTGTGAGTAGTTATGTGCCACTTTCCTCAGGCATGCCTTCCTGACTTCCTCCTTAGGTGCCTCGTCAAGAGCCCATCGGATACCCTTGGCAAGGTCAACGGCATCCCGATAGGTTGCCACATAGCCGTTCTCCTGATGGTCGATCTCCTCTGGGATACCCCCAACATGGAAACCAACACAGGGGATGCCGCATGCCATCGCCTCCATAATCGTGTTGGGCAGGTTCTCGGAGAGGGAGGGCAGTACGAAGACATCTGCTGCGTTATAGATCTTCACGATGCGCTGCTCGTCATTCACATAGCCCAAGGGATAACTCTTGAAAGGCAGGGGATCTGTGACCTCCTCCGCATGACCTCCCAAGACCACGATAGCGGTATTTCCCCTCATCTCCGGGTATTGGCTGACCAGCAGATGACAAGTCTCTGTCAGATACTGCATACCCTTATAGGGATTGGTGGCTCGTTGGGAGACGAAAAGGATAAGCCGCTGGTCTGTGGGCAGCCCTAACTCCTGTCTTGCCTCCTGTTGGTCGAGTGGGCGATAGATACGGGTGTCGATAGGGTTGGGGATACTCGTGATACGTTGCCCTTGCAGTAGGGCGCTCCTCTGTGCCTCACCAGCAAGCCACTGGCTGCAGGCGACAAAGGTGATTTGCTGCCCTTCTAACATACGCTGTTTCTTTTTCCAGACCTTGGCGGAAAGATCGTTATGGGAAGTACCAGGCAGCAGACGGCATTGCTGGCATCCCGTCTCAAACTTCCTGCAGTCGAGGGTCAGGTGGCAGATAGCCGTGGCTGGCCAGATGTCGTGCATGGTCCATACCACACGTTTGCCACTTCTCAGTATCTTGCGGATGTCTTGCAACGACAGCATGCCTTGGTTTATCCAGTGCAGGTGGATGACATCAGCCTCCTTGAACTCACGAAGCCGTGTGATATCTGTTCCTGCATTGGCGATATCAATGTCAAAGAGGTGCTGGCGGCGTAACCGCAGGTGCAACCAGACGCAGAAACGTTCCCAGAGGAAATGCCCATGCAACTTCCATGATTTGGGTAGGGGAACAACCGTAAGGGCATCGCTCTGCTTGTCGCGTACCAGCATCTTCGCCTTCACTCCGTTGTTGTTTAACGCATCCATCAAACGGTTTGCCGCAACAGCGGCACCCCCTGTCCGCTCACTTGTGTTTACTATCAGTACTCGCATACCTTATTTATATATGTATTGCAAAGGTAAGCAAAATAAGTCATATCTTTTACTAAAAAGCGCCAATATTGTGCTGTTTGCGCACACAATATGTTGATTTAGGTCAAGAATAAGTGGATTTTCGACACGAAAGAGCAAAAAAGCATTGCAGGTTTCGGAAATCGTCGTACCTTTGCAATGTCAAAAGACAAGAGGTCTTAAATTGACATTCGGTTAATAGATTGTTTTAGGTTAGTAGTAATATTTATAGTTTTAGGTTTTTAGTTATTGGTAATAAGAAAGTTTTAAATGTGTTAGGATAACAGTGGTCGCCGTGAGGCGCTCATAACTTTCTTTTTAAAACGAAAGGTTAGTATTAGTTTAGATAACTTGCCGAAAGGCAAGACTTCCAGCCCCCAAGGCTGGAATTGCTTTAAAAAGGATTTTTAGTTAAACATAGGCTTTGGATGTCGCTGCTCGTTGAGAGTAGCGGCATTTTTGTTTGTTTCTCTATCTCCAGAATACCCAAGAGGGCTGCGAGATTATCGTAGCCCTCTTTCTTCTAATCAACAAAAATTGGAGTTGTTCCACCATCATCATCGCCACCTTGCATGATAAAGGGCGATGCGCTCTGCAGCACTGTCACTTCTATATCAATGACTTCAAAGTCCGGGGTTATATATGTTTTCCGCTTCATTGTATAACCTCCTTTCTCCCGTTATGGATATAAATGCCCTTTGTCGAGGGACGACCATTCAGCAGATGTCCGTCAAGCGAGTACCATACATCTTCTCCATGATCAAGGATTGGAGTGACATTCTTGATACCCGTTATATCTTCGTTATCCAACTGCAGGCCAATGGACATAACATCCTCAACACCCTCCAGATAGGCTCGGAACGGCATGATATTCACTTTTCCAGTAGCGTGCCAGAACTGATTGTTTGAAATATAATATACCTTCTTGTAGTCCCACTCACTCGTCGTCACATCAATGCTCATCGTTTCTGTCATAACACCTTTGAGTGTCCAGCCATCAACAGATGTGCCATCCATTTGGGCAGGTGATTTCTTCACCGTCACATTGTCTCCAGTGACAGTCACAACACTCACGCCACTATTGGCACGCTTGAAGAACACAGGCACATAAGCACTGGCGTTTCCTTCAACTTCAGGTTGGATGGCTGTCAGTACCAGTTTCTTGTCTGTTCCCTCACCCGATATACTGCTCAAATGATAGAAACTTGCCGTCTCATTGGAAGCCTGTTGGTACTTGAATGGTAATACCATGGTTCCCCAGTCGTTAGTCACTGTTCGTGAATAGGTGGCTTTAGTGGCAGTAAACTTCTTGGCGTTATAGTAAGGATGTCCATCGGTCAAGCGGAAGTCTGCGCATACACCATCATTAATAATGTTATGACCAGCAGGAGTCTCTGCCGTCACACTAATCACAGCGATAGAGTTTGGCTTGTCAGCAGCAGGCTCCCAACTGGTAGCATATAACTCTGTTGTCTCACTACTCTCAGGATAGACGGTGAACTTGTAATAGACCTCGTTCTTATCCTTTAACTCTGAGCAGACAGCGCAAGCCTGCCTATATGTCCCGTCATCCTGAACAAGATAGGCACTATAGTCGTGGACTGCACAGGCTGGCGGTACCAGTGTCACTGACGTGCAGTTTCCGTTATAAACAATAAAAGTAATGATATTGTCAGTAGCATTCAGTGCCGCCACATCGTCCGCTGTCAAAGTCCTTGTACCTTTCGTAATAAAAGACGGAGAGGGACCTGACCCAATATAGGCACTTTCATCCAGTGTAATCGTCAGCACGGCACCTTCACGCACATCAGAAGGCTTGGAAGGGATAAAGGAATAGACCTTTCCACCCCATTCGTTAGTACTATTAAACACTAACCCTGTTTCTGGAAGATCTGGAAGACTGGCACATCCGAGTGCGTCGTACTTTGCCTTGTAATTTTCATCCAACCACTTAAGATGTGCGTCTATAAACGCATTCATTGCCGTCACTGCGGCGTCATGACTTGTGTAATTGTTTGCCCAGTTAGACAACGGTTCTCCTGCACCCCCTTCTGATCGCGACAGGAAGTTCTGGGTAGCAGACTCTCTGATGCTTGCACTGATGGCATCGGCACGTCCTTGGAGATAGGTGATGAGGTTGCCATGATCATAGATGGTCTGCCAACGCTCATACAATGCTTTGACAAAATACGGGTCGTTGTCAAACACTTGTTTGCAAAGACTTCCAAATGCTTGTGGCTCCTCTTCCCAGAAATGCTTTTGCTCCATGGTACTATAGCATCCCCATGCCAGGTCAAAGTCCCATAACGGACCAAAGAACAGTTTCGAGTCAATGTCTTTCATATAGGCATAGTTGTTGGCTACCGTTCCGTCACGGTTACCAGAAATGTCCTCTCCGATAAAGGCGTTGACTGCTGTTTCTACATCGATATACTTCATCCAGTTAACAGCATAATTGCCTTTTTTTGCCAGAGACACCATTTTACCAAGACGAGTCTTCAAGGCATCGTATTTCTGATCCGCTGTCACATAGGTGTCTTTCGAGTCATTTATCTCTGTTGCTGTCGCACCATTCTCTATATCAGGGTCGGGACTCTTGATGTTTACATATATATCTCCGACTTTCATATACGGGTCCTCTAAAAAACCTTTCCTTTTTCCAGAATTAGCCTCTATAAAATAACCGGTATTCTCTGAGATGGGAACACGCTTGTCGGCTGCTTGTACCTGGTCACTGATCTGATAAGTTCCCATATATGTTCCGTTAACTATCAAATCCACAAACTTATACGCTGGGCAGAACGGCAAGCCCAATTTCTTACCCGTTTCATTTGCCATGGCATTGCGGATAAGGGTGATGTCAAGATGGTTGGCAAGCAACGTCCAACTCTTCTCTTTCGCATACTCATCACCTAACAAGGCTGTCTTTTTGGGAAACTTTAGACGGAGAGGCTTTTTCTGGGAATCATAGATATCCCAAGTAGCGTTTCCACGACCGCGAACGGTGGTAGGTTCTATCCGTTCCTCGATAGTACCGTTATCGTCACGGATGATAATCTGAGCATTATAATACCACTCGTTTTTCGTTCCAAAGACCGTGTTGAGGTCCTCTAATTCTGGTGTCTCACCCTCAGCGACAGGTAAAGCCTTACCCGTTGTCGCATCAACTTGGGTCTTATAAACCTCTAAATAAATGGTGGGGAGATTGGTCTTTTGAGGATACTTTACCAGTTCTTCAGGAGAGAAAGAATATCCAAAGGCTTTCGTCCTGTCTTGTGCGTTTGTTTGAATACAACCTATGCATGCGATGAGCAGCATAAGCAACGCTCTTTTCATTTTGTTCATTTGTGCTACAATTTATAGTTTTAGTCTGATACACCAACAGGTGTCTTTATTTGAAATTACTGCAAAGGTACACCTTTTCTTTCTTTCCACAAAATGTTTATACATAAAGTGGGTCATTCAGTCCCCTATTTCCCCTTGAACACTGGGTTTCTTAGTTGAGATGCAAATAATACAGGCGCTCATTATTGCTTAGGTATAGTTTCCCTCCGGTGATTCCTACGTTCCGTACGGGAATGGTTAGTTGAATCTCTGGGAAACCTTGAAGGGATACAAGCCATATATCCTGCCGATGGCTGGTAGGCGAATAAATACACATTCGGTCCCCAACCTTGCAAAGAGGCCAATAAAGAGAATAGGCAGGGAAACTTTCAGATATCCTTAAATTTCTGTCAACCATGAAAATGTCTCCTTTTTCTGTAATTACTGGGAAGAAGGTGCCATCCGTAGCAATAACATCAAACATGCTTTTAAGATTATAGTAAGTATATACTGGCTGAGTGATAATAGCACTTAACTGACCATGTTTCTTCACATCCCATGGTGAGACCGTTACGGTAGAATCATCAAGTTCATGCTTATAGGTCAGCCCGTCATCAAAGAGCATGAAAGCTCCATAAGGATTGAGAACGACATCTTCAACCATGTCCTTCTTCAAACTCAGCATATTCATAAACTGGCATGCTCCAGTACGCTTGTCAAAGGCTGCAATAAACGGGCGTCCCATCTTTGTGCGCTGCTGTCCGTTCTTCAGACCATAGCCCAGATTGAACATATAAAGAGTACTATCGTTATATACTAGTTGCGAAAAGGCAGAGGTCTTTGGTGGAAACTGATGACTCCAAACAATATTCATTGATTTATCCAGACAGACCACTTTTTCTCGGTCGGCGAAGTAATAGAGTGAATCATCTTGAACGACATTGGAATGTAGATGATTGATGACATTCTTGCCTACAAATCCCACCGGATAGGTTGTATAGCCTGTTGCCAATGCCCCTGCTATGGCACCGGCAACTATTCCCAGTCCCTGCAAAAGGGCACCCTTGATATCGCTTACTCCCGTTTTGGCTTTGTAGATACAAACTTCACCTGTACGGATGTTCAAGCGGTTCAAGTGGTCTGCAACAACAATCCAGTGTACAGAATCTTCACGTATAACATTGTTCCAACCCCAGTTCTTGTCGTGTGGAATTCTTGTGGTCCATAATTGTTGACCCGTTATCATATCGTAGCCACTCAGTTTACTTGATCTTGGTCCGGAATAGCCAAGTACAATATTGGTGGAATCGTCATATTGAACGGGAAAGAATTTGCCTTGCCAGCGGACATGACCAGTATTTGGATCAAGCATACAAAACTTATTCCCCTTGGAGATGGCTACCCCTGCTTTCGTGCAATAAACAGAAGAATTCCCATAGTTAAATGGGTAAGTCCACAATAATTTGGAATCCTTTATGCTAAACGCACCGATCTCTCCTTTAAACTCCAGCCATTTCCCACTTTTTGTAGTCTCCCGGAATTTAAGCAACATATAGTTAAGTCCTGGTTCGATAACAACATCATCTATCCTACGTCCAAAAGACTGGCTCTCTGCCATCACTACCGTACTGTCAATGGTCAGACCAATAGCGACAGTGCTTGTGCTGTCAGCCATAACAGATGAACATGTCAGAAATAATAGAAAAAGAAGATAGTTCTTGAAATACTTTTTCATATTTTATTGTTATAAGCAAGTAGTGTGCCCACTGGATTTACAAGTGGAAGCGGTAGCCTAGTGTGAAACTGAAGTAACGGTTGCGCACGTCCTCTGGATTTTCCGTATTATCGATTTTTGTCAGACCGAAATAGTAGCGGGCATCCAGCACTACATTCTTGTATTCGTAGGAAAGCCCGACAGGAATACCGAAGTCAACGGACTTGCAGACTTTGGTAGCCTTCATGCCATTCTTTGTGGAGTTGAAATCCAACTCTACCAATCGGCTTGTCTCAACAGGTACTGCATATATCTCTGTTGTCGACTCCAACTCACTGCTCAAACAGAATCCCACTTGAATTCCTGCTTTGACGGCAAGTCCCTTAACCCCTGGAATATACGCATTGGCAAGCAAAGGAAGATTGAGATATTGGGATTTTATCTTACCATCGATTTTAGTCACTACATCAAAATCACCTTGTGCCTGATTAACGCGCTGTTGCTCAAATTTGTCAATCTTCGCACCTTGTTGTGAGTAAAGAGCACCCAACGAGACACCTAACCAGTCATTCACTCCATACTCTGCCTCCACTCCAGCAGTGAAGCCCACCTTGTTTTTATATAAGTCGCTAACACCTCCACTTAAACCAGCAACATTGATACCAGCGATAGGTTTGATAGAGAACTTTCCTTGTGGATTCTGTGCTTTCATCGCAATAGTGCAGCAAACCAATGCTGCCAATAAACATAACTTTTTCATTGTATTATTCCTTTCTTTACATGTGTATTGTTCAATGATGCTGCAAAGGTACACTTTTTATCTTATCCAACAAAATATTTGGACAGGAAAGTGAATCAACGAGAGTCCCCGTTTTTGCGAAGGACTTTTACCCTCATCCGGATAATACTTTACGTCGTTTCCGATAAAGGTTTTCCCCTATAAAGGATTAAGGTTTACTATCGAAAACTTTATCGGAAACGATGTAAACCTTGATTCTTTTCAAGATTGGACTGCCATGCTACTGGTGACGTGATTCT
>DEJF01000066.1:0-8478 GCA_002353225.1 Prevotella sp. UBA2755
TCGAAGAAGATATCACTCGACAAACTGTCCCAGTTGCCGTCGAAAGCAAGCCCCAGAAGTTCTCCCTTATTATTAAAGATAGGTGAACCGGAGTTACCACCAGTGATATCGTTATTAGAGAGGAAACAGAGTTGCAGGGTGCCTGTCAACTTATCGGCATAAGGTCCGAAGTCTTTGCTGGACAACAGGTCGTGCATGACAGGCTCTGCGAAATACTCGAAGTTATCGTCTGCCTTCTGCATCTTTTCCCACAGACTACGAGCCGTGGTATAATAGCCTGAGGGACGACCGCCAAGGGTATATTCCCCTATCTGTCCGTAGGTCATACGCATGGTGAAGTTAGCGTCTGAGTAGTTGGGCATATCCTGTTCCATGCGCAGTTTTGCGGCACAGAGATATTTCTCCTGCTCAGCGATATCGTTTGTCAGTTGCTTACGGTCTGCCCCTATCTTAGCAAGCAGTTCGGTCAGGTCGAGTCCATACTGCACGCCCAAGTCCTTGGTATAACTCTTCTTGTTGACATAGATGGGTTTTCCGCTCTTCATCAACATCGACTTCTTATAGAGGGTATTGACATAGGCGGTATAGTCGCCACGGAACTTCTCGTCAATGGTCTTATAGAAAGCAGGAAGATAGTCAGCATTCGTCATCTGTGTGCGATAGTTCTTCAGCAGGGCGGCAAGGATCTCTATATCCGTTGCCGCATCCCATGCCTCACTATTATCATCGAACTGGATATACTGTTTCTTGGGTTTGTCCTCTGGTCCCTGTACCTTCATACCCCAGTTACTTCTCCATGCACGGGTCGACAACTGGTCTTGCGCGAGGAAGGTCTCTGTGAACAGGGTGCGGATACGGGTCAGTGCAAGACGTTTCTGGTAGAGTTCCGCCATCTTGTCGAAATCGAGTTGTCCTTTCAGATAGCCCGTCTCGTTCTGCCACTGTCTGAGCTTCATCTCAAAATCCTGTTTCTGCTGGATGAGTCCGATGCTATCGATACATTTGTTCATACCCATCGAGTTCTTCCAGTAGTTAGAACTGTTAGCATATTTAGAGTCGTATTTGATGCGGACAGCCTCATCAGCACGCATGTGACGAAGCATGATCTCCTGCTTCACACCACGAACCTGCACACGAGGGGCATTGATAGCATCGTGACGCTCCTTGATACCATAACTGCTGAGGTAACGACTGGTAGAGCCGGGATAACCCATAATCATCGCGAAGTCACCAGGCTTATAACCGTCCATCGACACCTTAGCCCATGATTTAGGATGATAGGGTACGTTGTCCTTGGAGTACTTTGCTGGACCGTTGGTCTTAGGGTCGGCATAGATGCGGAACACACTATAGTCACAGGTCTGACGGGGCCACATCCAATTGTCTGTCTCACCACCAAACTTACCCATCGACTTGGGAACAGCGAATACCAAGCGTACATCCTCAAAGTCACGATAGGTCGTCATGTAGTATTTGTTACCCTCATAGAAAGGCAGCACCTCCACACGCAGGGTGGAGTCCTGCTGGCGGATCTCCTTTTGCCAGGCGTTCTGGATAGAGTCCACAAACTCCTCGGTCTTCTCTGCCGTGAGGGTGTCGATACCCAATGCCTTCAGACTGTCTGTCACATCTTTCTGCTCCACCATGAAACTCACGAAGAGGTCTTCATTGGGCAGTTCCTCATCGTAGTTGTTAGCAATAAAACCGTTCAGCATATAGTCGTGCTCAACGGTGGAATGCTTGCGGATGCACTCAAAACCACAATGGTGGTTGGTGAATACCAGTCCGTCGGGTGATACGACGACACCCGAGCAATAGCCACCAAAGTTGATAACAGCGTTCTTCACGGCATTGTCACTTTGGTAGAGTTGCTCCATAGGGAGTTGGAAACCGTACTGCTTCATCTGTTCAAAGATGGCAGTAGGCAGGTTGTAGAGTGTCCACATACCCTCATCGGCATGGGCTCCAAGGGAGCAAAGACACATCAGGGATAATAATAACTTCTTCATATCATTCATGTTTGATCTTTAATTTCTTCAATAATGGCTCCAAGGGCAGGTCACGCTTGATGATGACTCCTACGAAGAGCAGGATGAATAGCGTATTGACTGCCAACGATACCCAGAGCGACTGACTGTCTCTGACAACAGCCATCACCGCAAATGCCACGATGGTAAGACATACATAGAGGGCGATCTCCTTCAACGGATAGTCGATAGGATAGTATTTCTGTCCTACGACATAGGAGATGAGCATGGCGACACCATAGCCGGCGAAGCCTCCCCATGCACAAGCCATGAAACCGTATTTCGGTACGAAGATGACATTGACGGCAAGTAATACGGCACAGCCGATACCTGAGAAGATAGCACCCCAGATGGTCTTATCAATCAACTTATACCAGAACGACAGGTTGAAATAGACACCCATCATAATCTCTGCCGCCATGACGATAGGTACGACACGCAGACCCGTCCAGTAGTCTCGTCCGATGATATACTTCAGGATATCCATATAGCCCACCACCATGAGGAAGGCAAGGAGGGTGAAGATGATGAAGTATTTCATCGCCTTGGCATACATCTCATGGGAGTCCTTATCCTTGACACCTGCGAAGACGATAGGCTCATAGGCAAAGCGGAACGCCTGGGTGATCATCGCCATGATCATGGCTATCTTCGAACAGGCACCATAGATTCCCAACTGTGCCTGCATGTCCTCACCTTTATATATATAAGGGAACAGCATCTTGTCGGCTGTCTGGTTCAGGATACCTGCAATGCCGAGTACGAGGATAGGCCATGAGTAACTGAGCATGGTACGCAGCAACTGGGTGTCGAGTCTCCAACGGAACCCTGTGTACTCGGTGATGAGACAGACGGCAAGCATCACCGTACAGAACAGGTTGATATAGAACGCATAACCCACATCCTTACCGTCGAGCCATGCGAAATAGATGACGTTCAGGAGAATGCTGACGATGATATTCAGCAGTTTCAATGCCGCAAACTTCATCGCTTTCTTCTGTTGACGAAGGTGGGCAAAGGGAATACAGAGGAAAGCGTCAATGGCTACTGTCACTGCCATCACACCCACATACTCCGGGTGGTCGCCATAGCCCATCACCTGACTGAGGGGTGAGAGGAACAGCAATACCAATGCGGCAAACAATAAGGAGATACTGCCCACACTGATGAGGGTCGTCGAATAGACGGTCTGCGAGTCGGTATGTGTCTTGTTGGTGAAACGGAAATAGGTAGTCTCCATGCCGAAGGTCAGCAGCACCATCACCAGTGCCGTATAGGCGTAGATATTCGTGATGACACCATAGCCTCCACTCGCTGCCGACAGTTGTGCCGTATAGAGGGGCACCAGCAGATAGTTCAGGAAGCGTCCGATGATGCTCGAGAGTCCGTAAATGGCTGTATCCTTAAAGATGGTTGTTAACTTTCCCATAATTCAGTAATTCGGAATGTCGGTATTTCGAGATCTCGGTATCTCGATATTATCCAAAGAATAAATAACAAATCGCAATCGCCGCTATGATACCAGCCAAGTCGGCTATCAAGCCGCAGGCTACGGCATGACGGGTCTTGGCAATACCCACTGAACCGAAATAAACGGCAAGGATATAGAAGGTGGTATCCGTGGAGCCTTGGAAGACGCACGACAGTCTGCCGACAAACGAGTCGGCTCCGTAGGTTGTCATCGCATCGACCATCATACCTCTCGCTCCACTACCTGACAGGGGTTTCATCATTGCCGTCGGCATGGCATCGACCCACTGGGCATTGGCACCAGTCAGTTCCACACACCAGTGCATTCCGCCTATCAGCATATCCATCGCTCCAGAGGCACGGAACACGCCAATACCCACAAGGATAGCGACGAGGTAAGGGATGATGCGGACTGCTGTCTGGAAACCGTCTTTCGCTCCTTCGATGAAGGCATCATAGACATTCACCTTCTTACGCACTCCAGCAGCGATGAAACTGACGATAATCACCATCAGCAGGATATTCGCAACGGTGGTGCTTACCTTGTTCATCGACTCACCGTCTAACTGGGAGAAGCCCCAGATGATACCGGCGACTACCGCACAGGCTCCTCCTAAGGTGAGCAGCAGGGTACGGTTCAGCAGGTTGATATGCTGGAAGATAGAGGTGACGATGATACCTGCCAGGGTCGAGAAGAACGTGGCAAGGAGAATGGGGATGAAGATATCGGTAGGCTGTGCTGCCCCCATCTGCACACGGTATACCATGATAGAGACGGGGATGAGAGTCAGTCCACTGGTGTTCAGCACGAGGAACATGATCATCGGGTTCCATGCCGTGTCTTTCTTGGGGTTCAGTTCCTGCATCTGCTCCATCGCCTTCAGTCCGAGGGGTGTAGCGGCATTATCGAGTCCCAGCATATTGGCTGCGATATTCATAAAGATAGAGCCAGTGACAGGGTGTCCCTTAGGAATCTCCGGAAACAGTTTCGTGAACACAGGAGACAGCAGTCGTGCCAACACATTGACGACACCACCTTTCTCTCCGACTTTCATCACACCCAACCAGAGTGACAACACACCAGTCAGTCCCAACGAAATCTCAAATGCTGTCTTAGATGATGAAAATGTAGAATCCATCATCGCTGGGAACACATCCAAGTCTCCCCAGAATACCAGTTTCACCGTTGCTATCACAAAGGCAAGCAGGAAAAAGGCTACCCAAATATAATTTAATACCATAGTCTATTGTTTTAAAGGTTTTTTAGGTGTGGTAGGTTCAGTAGGGTTGTTAGGGATGGTAGGTGTGGTAGGTTCAGTAGGGTTGGTAGGGTTGTTAGGGTCTTGTTCCCTACCAAACCTACTATCCCTACCAAACCTACCATCCCTATATTGAACTCTCTTCCAATAGCGCTGTTCTTTGACACCACCTTGTTCCAAGAATTTCCTATTAATATATTTGATATATCCATGCAACATGGACAATGCCTGATAAATCACTATCAAAGCAATATTGGCAATATCCTCGGCACTCCTGCCATTTATCTGTCGCATATAGTAGGCTGTATCGTTATGCTTCTTGAAACGAGGTACACATGCTTTGTATTTCTCATGCTCTTGATCCCAGATAGTCAGCCCATGGATACGAAGATAGTCTTGAAAGTCTTCTTTCAGTTCTTCCAGACTACCTTTAGCAATAACGGTCAGTTTATGCTCACTGTCTGTTGAGCCTTCTGCGTCACTATATCCTTCCACGATATTCTGTTTTCCTGAGCGTGCCGCCTGCTGCATCTGGTCTGCCGTGCGGTCATGTCCACGATCCAAGAAATGGTCGACGAAATAGCAGGTAATATCAAAGACGCAGATAGTCTTCTGATAGACTTTCAGCGTCTTGTAACTGTCGATTTTCCTTTCATCGTCTTCCATTCTGCAAAGGTACGAAAATTTCTATTAACGAGAACAAAAGAAATTGATTTCTTTTGTCGAGTGTGAGAAATTTATCTAATAAGTGAGAAGAATACAAAAGGAAAACTTGTTTTTCTTTTTATTTTCGAACGTCAGTACCTTCAAACGTAGTTCAAAGGTACGAAAATTTCTATTAACGAGAACAAAATAAATTCACAAAAAAAGAACGCCTGCATCACGCAGGCGCTCTCTAAAAAGATTGTTTATAATCGTATTTGATGGGTCGAATTAATACAGAACACTACTATTGGTAACAGTCTCATACCACTCGGTAGGAGTGCCATCTGTTGCATAGTTTGCGAATGAAGCATAACCAGAAGTGATGATCTTCATCTCCTTCATCCAACGAGTTGTGTTAGAGACAACCACTTTCTGAGGAGCCTTACCTGTTTCTGCCTTCAACTCAGTGCTACCAACTTTAACAGCGATGTTGTTAGCATTGTTAGTTCCCACATTATGAATGCGGAAGATAACAGGAGCCAGACCGTCAACACCACCACTTGCATTGGTGTTAATCATAATAGAAGTCGGCTGACCAAACAACTCGTGTACTTCATTGCCACCAATGGTCAGAGACTTTGTACCACCTGCAGCCCAAAGAGTGACAACAGCATCATCACCAACAAATGCTACATCAAATACTGCATCGTTGAAGTCCCAGTCACTCTTACCATCGGTATAACCAACCTGAGAAAGGTCGCTGGCAATAAGATCCTCAACAAAGATGCGCTGGCGATCCTTGTACATACCTGGAGTAATCTTTACAATCCAGTTGTCGAAGAAATAGTCACGTGCAACCTTCTGGTTGTCAGCCTGACCATTAGCCTCGAAGTCGAAACCTACGAAGTACATGCCTGCTACACTGTTGTCGATAATGTCACCAGGAATGATAACATAGTTGTCCTTGTAGAAATATGAGTCGAAAGAGTTATGGAAACCAAAATACTCTGTACTACTGTTTACCATGAACTCAATCTTGTCAGATCCATAATTACGGTCATTCTGATCTGTTGCGCCTTCATTCAAGCCATAACATACATTTCCGTAAGTTCCAGCATCACCAGCATTGAAGTTGTATGTGTGATCAGTATCGCTACCGCAATACAGATAGTTCATATTAGAGCCCCACTCACCTTTGTATACCTGCTGAACAAAGAAATCACTCCAGTTAACAGCAACACCCTCTGGATTTTGATGATTTTGGAACCATTCTGTTACCACCTGTTTCTGTGCGTCTGTCAAAGGCTGTGGAACGTCTACATAGAGACCCCATTCGTTACCATTGGCGTCAACACCACGCATACCAACAAATTTTCCATCAGCATCGAAGGTAACAACCTGCTGGTCATTGAATCCCCAATTTACATTGGCATTAACCTTACCACCAACAAGTTCCTCAAAAGCAGCCTGGTACTTCTGATCCTGTGTCTGTGGAGTCACATCCTTGTCACTTACGCAACTTGCGAAAGCAAGGGCTACGAAACCCATCAAAAATAACTTTTTCATCTTTCCGAATTTTTAATGATTATATAAACTAAATTGAATTATTTTGTCTCTTATAGATTTTGACGCTGCAAAAATACATTATTTATTTAGAAAAAACAGATACAGAGTGTTAAATAATTAAAAATATTGCGGAAACGTTTGCATAAATCAAGATTTTGTCTGTGAAATAGTTCAAAGTTCCGTCCTTTTTTGTAATTTTACAGCCCAAAAGCAACAATGACATGAGAAAGAACTTTTTACGTACCTTATTTATAATAGTAGCAATCGGCAGTGCAGTAAGCAGTTGCGTGCGTGACAATTTCAAATATTATGGCTATGAGGACCAGTTGGAGGGCTACTTCCCTGTGGACTCTATCGAAAATGGTCATACGTGGACACTGACCTCTGAATGTTCGAGTTTCGTGAAAGGCAGTGTGCCTGGTGCTGCTAAGTTGTATATCCTCTCTGGCAATCCCTTTACCACAACGGGTGTGGAGATTCTCGCAGAGACAACTACTGAATCACGTGTCAGCAAGCAGATGACTTATATGGTACCTACAGCACAGAGTAAGGTCTTTGCCGCCGTGCTGGATGAGGACGGTAACTATCTGCGACTGGTACAGGCATCGACTAATCAGGAGACGATTAATCTGGATAATACAGTACCTTCTGGTACTCCTAACACCGTCACCCCACAACGTATCTTCTACTGCTTCGAGGCTGACTATCCCAATCCTGGTGACTGGGACTATAACGATGTCGTGATGAGTATCACCAAGGAGCCGACGGACAACGACGAGGTGGTGGCACTGAAAGTAAGACTCGACGCAGTGGGCTACCTCTCGCAGATTGCAGCAGCCGTCCGCTTGGTGGGCTATGGTTACGACGAGGTGGATATCACGCAGGATGAGGCTTCTACTTTCTATCGCGAGCCGGATCGCCAGCGCTTATTCATCAAACAGAGTGATGTGAAACTGAAGGCACTCAATGGTGATGCCGTCATCAACCTCTTCGACGACGCTCACCTCGCTATGTTCCACCTTGCCTCTGACGGTAGCGTCTATCGCCGTTACTTTAACACGATAGAGAATCCGAGCAGCAGTAATAACGGAGCCACACAGTCACCGATGACGGTAACCTTCTATCTCAACTTCCATGATGCGTATCTGGCTCGTTCTTTCACCCTTGCGGAGGTCGACCCCTTCATCCTCGTGCAGTATGGTACTGCTGGAGAGAACTTCTGGGAAGTGCATACACACCCCTACAAACTAACGGAAATCCTCTACAACTATTATAATGGTGCCGCCCAGAGTTATAACAACGGCTTCTCGTGGGCTCTCGCCATTCCTTACGGCAAGTTCCGTTATCCGCTGGAGGAACAGCCTATCGGCATGCGTAAGAACTCCATCGTCTCTGGCGCCTATCAGGAGAGCGGGCACTCCTTCGGTGAGTGGATGCTTGACCATGCCAAGGCGCAAGACTGGTATGAGTATCCAGCAGAGGGTGCCGTGTACGCAAAGTAACTCCCTACA
>DEJF01000066.1:8517-12240 GCA_002353225.1 Prevotella sp. UBA2755
TGCAAAACTATTTGATTGTCAGGTGGTTGGCGGTAACAACGAGGTGACAAGGGTGACAACGATTGGCGATTTTGCCCTAAAAATGAGGTGTTTTTGCATCAAAAACGAGGGTAAAAACGTGTTTGCAACCAGACCAGTGATCATCTTTTAGGAGAGAGAAGCCTCTCTGGTCGATTATTCCAGACATTGGAATAAACCATTCCAAGCATAGGGACGTTATATCCGAAAGAAGGGGATCATTTGTTCCATGCCATGGAACAAGATGTTCCACCCCATGGAATAAAGTGTTCCACCCTATGGAACAAACAGGAAGATGCCGCCTTCGTAGAGTGAAGGTGCCACCTTCAAGGGTCAAAGAACCGGGGCACCTATTCACATAGATGCCCCGGTCTTTCAAATGTTATTATTATTTAAGTATTTGATGTACTCAATTATTCGGTAGTTGCACTGGTGCTGGCATTGGTATTATTCATGGTCTTACCAGCGACAGGATAGTTGAACCAGCCATTCATAATGGCAGTGCGCGTCTCTGACGCAGCCCATGCACTAAAACTGTTCTCTTTATATTCAACAGTTGTACCATCAACAGTAATAGGAACTGTTTCTGCGTCGTCAGTACCAGCATATGCAGAGGTTACAATAGTACGCTCTGTTGGCCATGCCCAGTCGTTAGGAATCATTACTGCGTATGGCCATTCCTTCTCATCCAGATAATAAATCTTCGTCTCTGACTGGAAACCAGTTTCTGGATTTACCCAAATCCAAATATTCAAGCGTGAGAAGTCAAGAGAAACGTTGCCGTCTGCGTCAGTTGATTTGATGTCTGAAGGAGTAGCAATAGTACATGTAACAGGGTCTGCGGTAACACCTTTACCAGTGTTAATCATAGATTGCGTAGCACCTTCTGTAGCGTTGTACTTGCCAAATGCATTGTGAATCTCCTTGCCATCAAAGAGTGCCGTATCATCAATATAAGCCTTGATCTTGAAGGTAGCACCAGAGGCTACGAGTTTCACGTCAAGATTGTTATAATCGATTGCAGTAATCTTATTTCCACTCTTTACAACGTGTGGAGTAATCTTCAGCACGACATCATTCATGTCATAGTCACCATTGTAAATCTGGTCCTCGAAAGCGAAGGTGTAAGGCACTGGCTCCTCAATCTTCTCACTACCGTCTTCTCCCCAAGTTGCTGCACACTCACCCTCTGCTGGTTCTGTGAATGACATCTCGCTATATACTGCTTGTTCAGCAGTGTCACTGGGATCAAAAGTGATATTCTCACTCTTAGCAGTTGCAAGGTCCTCGGCTGTTTTTGGAGTAGAGTAAGTTACCTCACTAAACTCTTTGTCAAGTGCGATTCCACTAAACTCCTCATAGAATGTTATGTTCTCAATAGCGTATGTCAACTTTTGACCATTGAAGTGGATAGCGCCACCCTTGTGATGTGGAACCTGTGAATGACCGCCCAAACGGACATAAGCAGTAGCATTGTCATTAACAGTCCTAAAGCCCTGATAGATACCAGCACCCTGACGACCCCATTTGCTACCACCTTTGATGTAGATACCAGAGTTGTCATGCATATTAACACAGAAGTTGTTAAAAATACCAGTATTCATCTCTGTATAACTATTAGGCATCAGGTTGAACTCACCATCCAGGAACCATGTGTTGCCTGTAACTTTTAATTGGCAATAGTTGTAGAATGTGGTATTCTTTGCACTAAACTTCAAAGATCCTGTAGTATAGTGACCGTTGTTAATCCAAGTAATTCCGCTCTGGGTAACACTGGTAAGACCAGTAATATTCACATTACCATCAGTGAAGAAATGGCAAGTAGAGTTCAATTGCATTGATGGAGCAGTCAACGCTGCATCATCACCAAAGTTGACGAAGTAAGAGGTGTTACCTGCACCAGCACTATAACTCAAACCTCCGGAAACAGTAAATGTTCCTTCGTTGTAAATTGAAGCATTGTTACCAATGTCAAAACTATAATAGATATCTTTGCTACCATCCCATCTTTTGGTTTGAGTGGTATTAGTAGCATTATAAGTACCCTTGTTATAAACATGAATGCCATAGTTTGAAGCAATATGGTCACGGGCATCATTCAATGTAGCACCCGAAGCAATAGAAATAATACCACTCATCTCGCCAAAGTCACTAGCAAGTGTTACTTTACCACTCAAGACGTAGAGGTTGAAGTTTATATTTCCGTTACGGGTGATAGTAACATTCTCATTTGCCCCTACTGCTACGTAAACATTGATGTAGTTTACGACAGAATGACCATTGGGATATTCTTCATCAGTAACCCAACTTATATTTTGCCATCCACCACCAATGGTATAATCACCAGCAGAGGTAATCGCATAATTATGTCCTCCTCCATTATTAACCAAAGTGTTGTAATTATTGAGACCAGTTGTGCCATCAGCAGAAGGAATCGCAGTTGGGAAAACGGCTGTTAATTCTGCTGTTGTTGGGAAATTGAATGTGTCATAGGTATCCCCGTTAATAGTAACGGCTCTCATAGAACGAGCAGCGGCATCACTAACGCCAAAATCAACAGCCAACTGCCCATTCTTAACAGCAGCAAGTTTGTAACGAGTGTAATTGTTCTTGTCCGTTACACCTACGTACAATTGAGAGGTTGCCATTGAACCAGTAAACTTGGTAGTATATGTCTTACCACCCTGTACTGTTCCCTTAGCCAACACCTTACCTACGCCATCAGCAATAGGGTCATTAGCATAAACTGCTACATCATAAGACTCACCACTCTTCAGGTTAACATTGACATTTGCAGAGATTTGTGTGCTCATGTCCCAACTCTGTCCCTTAGGAATGGTCAAACCGAGTTGCATCTCAGCATTCGCTTTTCCTGCAACCTCCTGATCTGCCTGACTTACACCATCCACATCCTTGACACAACTGCTGAAACCAGCGATAAGTGCCAATGCGGCGAAGCCGTTCATCAAATACTTTTTGTTCATCATTAGTGTAATTATTAAATATTAAACATGTTTATTATTCTCTTTATCAGCCTATTCGTGTCCTCGCGAACATCTTAATATAAGTCAATAGTCCGTTGCAAAGATAGAAATAATAAATGACAATCGCAAAACTTTCATCGACAAACTTATAACTTTTAACATTTATAGTCAAAAGAGCCGTTACGAAAATCGCAACTGCTCTTACGTGTGGACCAGCCAGGGCTTGAACCTACGACCTCCAGATTATGAGTCTCTTAAAGTGATATTATCAAAAATCGCGCTATATTGGGATTGTATGCCAATTATGCAATTTATTGAGTAAAATGAAGTCCAAAATACTATTTTATTGCGATTTTTGTTCTGTATTTAAAGATTTGTTGCTAACTTTGCACCGAAATCGCAATATATTGGATAAATTGCTCACGCTCAGCATTGCTTAAGCAAACTTAGCACAGCATTCACTAAATCGCAATTTTGAGATTATGACGCAGCAAGAAATAGGGAATGCCATCAAAGAAAGGCGAAAGAAATTGGGTGTCAACCAACAAACGTTGGCTGACTTGGCAAGTGTGGCTGTAAACACCGTTGTAGCAATTGAACGAGGCGATGGAAATCCTCAACTCGCCACCTTGCTCACGATACTGGATACTTTGGGTCTTCAAATAGACATTAACATCAAGCAACTTGACTATGAGACAGTGTAAGGTTTATGTTCACGACA
>DEJF01000066.1:12251-12394 GCA_002353225.1 Prevotella sp. UBA2755
GGAGGCTGGCATATTGCAAGAGACGGATGCCAGGGAATATGTGTTCACTTATGGTGAGGACTACCACGGCGAGCCAGTTTGCTTGGCCATGCCCGTAAGAAAAGAGCCTTACCATTCCAGCCATCTCTTTCCTTATTTTTATA
>DEJF01000025.1:0-185 GCA_002353225.1 Prevotella sp. UBA2755
ACATCATTGCCCACAACGGTATCACCCTTCAGAGGCAATTCATCTTTCACTGGAGCAATGGCACTTCCCCAGTCGCCACCAATGACATAAAACGGATAGGTTGTCACACCGTCCATCCTATGATTGGCTCCATTCATGACAAACTCCACACCCTTGGCAATAGCGCAGAATTTGCCAATAATCAG
>DEJF01000025.1:331-67450 GCA_002353225.1 Prevotella sp. UBA2755
CCATAAATTCCGATTTATCTGCCTTATTATTAAACTTTGTTGCAAAATTAGTCAATTCTGATAAATTCCCGTGAATATTGCGTAACTTTGTGCCTGATTTTAGGATGTTTTATGAATATTAGCATGACACTCAGGGAACTACTACAGTCAGTTGATGCAGAAGCATACGCCAACGTTCCACTCTTCGAAGAACTGCTGAACACGAAGCCTGAATATGGCTCTGGCAATCGTATTGAGGTGAAACTCATCAATGGCGAGATTGCCGTTTCCAATGTGCATGTCGGTTCATTGGGCGACATCGTGGCATGTCCTATTGATGTGGCACCAGACCTTCAGGTGACGAAGATGCAGTTCTTGGACTCTATTCTCAAAGAAATGTCACATGAGGGATTCACCGATGCAGATGCTGACGACTTCTGGGATGACATGATGGATTTACGGAAAGCAAAGAATATCAGATGATGGAACTATTCGATGAAGAAAACACCTATACCGCTCTTGCAGAACAGTGGGAGAATTACGGGACACTCAACGGCATAGAGGACGAGCGACGCGAAAGCCTTGCCGACTCCGAGGTAGAGCGTAGTGAGTTGCTTCGCCAGATCTTCACGATGATTCGCAATACGCTGACAGAGCAGGAAACTGACATTCTCTGTGCCTACTATGGCCTACAGACCAAAAGGCTTTCCGTGAAGAAAATCGCTGAAAAGCATCTGCTTTCTGAAAGTCGTGTACTGAGGATAGTGCGCGAGTCTGAACGCAAACTTCAATTCAGCGATGATGCCATTGAAATTTGGAAATACCTATATCGCAGATAACGTATTGACGCAACCTTACATGTATCTTTTTAATAAGTACTTGCTTGGGCATTGGTGAACAGCCAATGACCGTCATATTTGGAAAGTTGGAAATAGAGTTGCAAACGCCATGTGTGGCGACCTCCCACAAAGACGGCTGCATTGACCCGGCTACGACCTATAAGTGTGGCATGATTGCCGTCAATCTTGATGTCTATCTGCTCATGATCGGCTGAATAGTAGTTCAATGTGCCATTTGCAATAGCCCTGATGTATTCCTGCTTCGGCTGGTGCATCCCCGTCATGTGGGTCAGCACAAAATTGTCGGCATGGACACGGTTCAGTGTTGCTGTATTTTTCTCCACCATTGCCTTGTACATCTCGCTATACAAGGTTAGTATTTGACTTTTGTCATCCATTGGTTTCTCTGAAACTATAGGTAACATGGTCACTATGAGCCATGCTACAGTTAGGATTTTCATTACCGCCATCCCATGAACGTCTTCGTGGTCTCTCCGTCGTGATGGTCGAAGAAGAGGCTCTTGCCCGTATCGAGGGTCTGGATCTGAGCCATATCATCGGCAGCCAACTCGAAGTCAAGGATGTCAAGGTTCTGAGCCACACCCTCCTCATTGGCATAAGCCTGTGCAGTGTCTATCATCCGATAGCCCACTTCCAAGGCATCGCTTACGCACCGTTCACACTCATCAGGTGTCACCTGGTATACTCCGTAACCCATCTGCGGCATTTCAACGCCGTTGTAAAGTTTGATTGTATTCATAATTTATTATTGTTTATTATATTTGCAATTTTCGACAGCAAAGGTACACAATAATCCCCGAACTCCATTGATACAAAGTACGGGGAATTTTTCACTTTTTGCAGAAATCCGTCGCATTTTATATGTTTCGCGGAAAATATGATTTACTACGCCAGTTCGGGATAAGGAAGTCCTGTCATGGTGATTCCTGGGTAGTTTCCTACCGACAAACTGGTCGTTTGTTACCGACTGACGATGGGTTTGTTACCGAGAAACTCTGTCTTTCTCGCGCGCGTGCGCGCACTATAATTTTTAAAACCCTTGTCACCGTTGCCACCTTGCAAAACTATTTGATAATCAGTGGCTTGTCGGTAACAACGAGGTGACAACGGTGACAAGGAAAGGCGTTTTGCTGATAGAAATGCCTCCGATCACCGTGGCGGATGCCTTCGCTCACAGAGAGGAGTGGCACCTATCTGAGAGGGAAAAAATTCCCATCTTTAATCGGAGGCACCCCTCACTGTGAGCGGAGGCATCGGAGACTTTCACCCTACGGAGACTTTGAGGACGAGTAAGCGTATCCGCTATTTTCCCATAGAATCTGCAAATCTGCCATAGAATCTGCAAATCCGCAACCGTCAGTTACCCAACCACTTACACGGATTATTTGCAGATTTGCAGGTTTTTCGTGATTTTAAAAATCACATGTAGTATTTATCAAAAAACTAAACGGCTGGCAGAATCGTTGCTCTGCCAGCCGTTTTTGTAAAGAGTCTTTGAGTATTTTGATTGGGACTCAGATATAATGGTACAAACCCCATCTCAGATTACCAACTTTTTAGGCAACGTTCTTATCCCGAACTGGCGTATTTACTTGACAATTATTGACCCTCCGACCACTTGGTCATGTTGTCACTAATGCGTAGCCTTGAGATATTGCAGGTCGCCATACCAATAACTGGCCGTGCAGCCACCGTCTATCAGAAAGTCGGCACCGCTGATGAAACGTCCACGCGAGGACATCAGGAACTCAGCCATGTCACCCACTTCGTCAGGTGTTCCTGCTTGGCCTCTTCGATACAGGTCATGTAGTCCTTGCTGTACTCATAGATGGTGTCAATGTGGAACACATCGGCATCGGGCAGCAAAGCCTTGACCTTGCCGACCACCACTTCCGTATTACCCAGTTTCAGGTTCTTGATACTTCCGTTCACATAGTTCTCTCCGCGACGAGAGTAGTACGCAATCAAAGTCTTTCCCATAATCTTTCTTGTTTTATGATTCTGAGTGCAAAACTCGTGCAAGCCGAATGCAATGGAACTCGTTCCTATTGCTGAGGCACCGCCGAGTTTCGCGGTGTGATGAAATCACGCCGCAAAGGTACGACAATCCCCCGAAACTGCATTAACACAATTTTCGGGGGATTTTACCAAATCCGGATAATCGTTCTTCTATTCTCTGAAATCACTCGGTTTCGCCCCTAAGTTAGTCTGCAC
Source organism: Prevotella sp. UBA2755 (assembly GCA_002353225.1). Classification (GTDB taxonomy): domain Bacteria; phylum Bacteroidota; class Bacteroidia; order Bacteroidales; family Bacteroidaceae; genus Prevotella. Next base: position 3,385 of record DEJF01000025.1, read on the forward strand.
ATATCGGCTGAAATGTGACAGCGAGGAAAAGCCGAACATCTCGCTGATGTCTGTAAAGGAGAGGCTGCGGTCTCTCAACAATCGGCTAATGTCAAGAGAGCAGAGACTTCAACCGTTTATAACCTTCAACACCAAGAATGGTTAAGCCCCCATACTGGCAGGTCTTAGCCAATCCGAAGAGGATGGTCCATAATACCCCTTTAGCAGTCATACTGATAGGTAATAACATCTGGGCGAAAGACAGAATATAGAAGGGGATACAGCATAACAGGACGACAACACCCGTCCTGAAGGATAGTGACTGCAACCACGATTTGATTTTCTCAATTGTTGTCATATAAATAATAATGTGTTATTGATTCCTCCCGATGAACTCACTGGGGGTGACTCCCACTATCTTCTTGAAGAGGCGGGTGAAATGATGAGGAAACTCGAAACCGAGTATACGAGAAGTCTCACTGATATTACGTCCCTGCATCAACAGACCCTTGCCGAGATTAATGACATAGGTGTGGATATAGTGGATGGCGGTGGTGCCTGTCGCCTTACGGAACATATCACCAAAATAGTGGGAAGAATACGCCATCTCCGAGGCGCAGTAGGCTACTGTAGGCAGTCCTAACTGGTGTTGCTTGCCATCGAAATAATACTGTTCGAGCAAAGAATGAAACCGCTTGAGGATATCGTTCGTATCCTGGGTATCCACAGATAGTTGACGCTGGTAGATACGATTACAGTACTCCAGCAGCAGACGCAGATAACCCAGAATGACATGGCGAAGTACCTGTGAGTCTTCATGTATTATGATCTCCTGACGTAACTGACTCAGTAACTGAACGATGAATTCCCATTCTGATGGTTCCATCCTCAATGACTCCGTATAGAAATAGGAGAAGAAATGGAAATCACGCATACGGATTTCCAAATCAGTATTATGTATTAGTTCTGGAGACCAGAGTAATGCCCAACCACTTAACCATAGGTCTTTTCCATCATCCTCGGCACCGCCCAGTTGTCCTGGTGCGACAGCAAGAATAGAACCATCGCAGAGTTCCAATGGTCTGACACCATAACTCAAGTTCTTAGGAAACTCACGCTGGAAGAACAACCCATAAACTCCATAGTCGTTCAGACTGGTATGCACAGGCGACACCTCGTCATAACAAACAAGACTCAGCAGTGGATGCAACTCCGGTGCTCCAGCCTGACGAGCATAAACATTAGGATTGTCAACCTTCAGGATTTTCTTCATCGTAGGTGCAAAGATAGATCATTTTCTGCGAAATTGGTAGGAATATCGCAAAAATATGTGCTACATAATACAAAAAATGTTTGTAACTTTGCCAACGGAATATAAAATGAATGAAACATGATGAGATATTATTTCCTACTGATTACAACCTTGTTGTTTATCTGCTGCTCAGCAGACAACGGGACAAAAGCCCAGTCATCTTCTATATTACAGGCTCCATCCGACGATCTTAAACAAAGTAGTATGCAAACACAGACAATGCGCATCACCATTGACGGAAAGACAGAAGTAGTAAACCTCGTCAACAATACAGCCACACAGGCTTTAGTAAATAAGTTAAAAGAGGGTCCCATTAATATCTCACTTAACACTAACGGAGATTTTGAGATATGGGGTGCCTTGGGTTTCTCACTGCCGACAAGCAATGAGAACATCAACGGACAACCTGGTGATGTCGTCCTCTATGCTGGCAGCAATATCTGCATCTTTTATGGTAGCAATTCGTATAGTTACACCCGACTGGGTAAAATCAATGGTCTCTCTGCCAGTGAACTGAAAGCATTTCTTAAAGGGGGACAGAACAATATCAGTGTTACCCTTTCATTGCCTGATGTTTCTGCTATTAACCACATCCATACTGACAAAAGCGACAACATCTATTATACGCTGAATGGACAGCGGGTAGAGCATCCCACCAAGGGCATCTACATCATAAATGGCAAAAAAATCACCCTATAACCATATTTCTATTAATATTAATATGAAGAATGTATTATTATCGGCAGTACTTGTAGCCACAGTGCTCACTGCTTGCCAAAACAAAGAGAGTAACAAACAAAACAATGAAAGTATGAATACAACTCTGCAACTGACTCAGGAGTGGGACAAAGTTTTCCCCTTGAGCGAGAAAGTGAACCACCACAAGGTGACGTTTGAAACACAGTACGGACTGACACTGGCTGCCGACCTTTATACACCCAAAGACGGAAAAGGCAAGATGCCTGCTATCGCTGTCAGCGGTCCCTTTGGTGCTGTGAAGGAGCAATCAAGTGGTCTGTATGCCATGAAGATGGCTGAACGTGGATTCGTAGCACTTGCCTTCGACCCTTCTTATACTGGTGAGAGCAGTGGGGAGCCCCGTCGCACGGCATCACCTGACATCAATACCGAGGACTTCATGGCTGCTGTTGACTTCTTGTCGAAGCAGGACTATGTGGATGCAGAAAAAATTGGTATCATAGGAATATGCGGATGGGGTGGCATCGCTTTGAATGCAGCCGCCGCCGACATCCGTATCAAAGCGACTGTGGCATCAACCATGTACGACATGACACGTATCAGCGGCAATGACTATAATGACGCTTTTGACGTAGAAGAGGCTCGTCATACAGCCAGAGAGAAAGTTGCCAAACAGCGTCTGACAGATCCTAAGGCGATGGCAGGTGGTGTGATTGACAGTGTACCGCCTCAGGCTCCACGTTTTGTTCACGACTATTATGATTATTATAAGACACCACGTGGCTATCATCCTCGCTCAGGCAATTCGAACGACGGCTGGCGTGTCATCGGTACTCAAGCATACAGCAACAGCCGTTTCCTCTACTATATCAACGAGATTCGCTCTGCCGTCCTCGTAATGCACGGAGCCGATGCCCACTCTCGCTATTTTGGTGAGGCGGCTTATCACTACATGGTGGACGGCAAAGCCGAGGGCTATAAATTCACTGGCGAGCCTAATCCCAATCCAGAGAACAAGGAATTACTTATCATCCCTGATGCCTCTCACTGTGATCTCTATGATGGTGGTTACACGGAGAAGGTGGGCAAGGGTGAGCCAAAGAACATGATCCCCTGGGACAAACTGGCAGAATTCTTCAATAAGAATCTGAAATAAAACGGGAGGAAGGTTGCTTTTTAAAGATCAACCTCATCGTCTCCGAGTCGAGTGGCTGCATGGATGGGAGTTTCAAGGCTTTCACCATGTGTAGCGTACCTTGCTTGTATTTCTGGAAGTGGTCCGTCTTGATATGACGCTGGTAGGCTTCCTCTGAGGCATAGATCTCAAGGATACGGATATGTGTGGAGTCCTCGGCACTCTGCATCGGGAAGAGACAGATAACACCTGGCTCACGTTCCACACTGAGACGGTCTACCTCATTGGCAAAAGACAGATACTCTGACAGATATTGAGGATATACCTCTATCTCTGCAATACGGACAATCATCTTACCAGGGTTTGTGACTGTAGGCTGGTCTTTCGACAAGCCAAAGAGCCACTCTGCGTTCTTGTGCAGGATCATTTCCTTAAATGGTGCGAGATCAGGCTCTTCTGTCAAGTACTGACGCATCCTTGCAAGACCTCCTGTCAACACCTGAGGAGCCACATAGGGATAGTCAGAGCCATAGAGCAGATGGTCGGGCGTGGTCATTGTGAGCATCATGCGGATGACCTCAGGAGAATGCGCTCCTGCCAAATCGTAATAAAGAGCGGCAAGGTTGGCTTCCCAATCAATATCACCCACCATTTTGTTTGCCTGCATCACAGGGGTCAATGATTTCATACGAGGTATAGCAAGAGGCAGATAGGCACCACAATGGGGCACTACGACCTTAACATTCGGATAACGTGCCAACACGTTGCGGCTAATCATATTCGTCACGGCACGTGTCGTCTCGGAGAGGTATTCCTGCATGGCTAATGGTGTCTGCTGCATCACCTGACAATTGACAGGATTCGGGCGATGGGGATGCAGAATAACCACGGCTTTACGTTTATTCAAAACTGAGAAAAGGGTGTCGAGTTCTGGAGCGCCAAGATATTGCCCCTCTACATTTGTCGCCAACTTGACACCATCGGCTTTCAATACATCAAGGGCATAGACAGCCTCACGAATTGCCGCATCCACATCAGGCAATGGTAGGGCGGCACAGAACAGAAAACGCCCAGGATGTTGCTTTTTCATTTTAGCCGCTGCCTCATTAGTTGCACGAACAACTTTTGCCGATGACGGCTGAGGAGCCGCCAATGTCAGAATTGAAGTCTGTACACCTGCCTCATCCATCCACTTCAGATGAGTCGCTTCATCGTATGTAGGAAGAGGGAACCCCTCGTCCATCAAGCGTCCCTCACTATTGAGAGTAGACAAAAACTCCTGAGTGATGAGGTGACTGTGCACATCTACCACAACCTGAGCATTTACTATTGTGGCTAATGCCATCGTTACAATAATTGCTTTAATTCTTTTCATAAATATTACTCCATACCATGTTCCCAACCACCATGTGTGTCAATAACTAAGCCCATTCCCTTCGCTTTCTCCTTCAACAGACGCATCAAAGGCTCACGTTCGTTCTCTACTTGGTTGTCGAGTACGGCATCCTTTAAGTATTGCTTGAGGATACCCACCTCACGAGAGGGAGAGAGATGGAAGAGTTCCATGATCTCATTGCCGTCAATCACTGGCTGCAACAGACGCTTATAATCTTTCTCCTTCAAATCTGCGAGTTTCTCACGTACCATACGGAAATTCTCCAAGAACAACTGTTTACGCACTTCGTTCTTCGAGGTGATATCCGCCTCACAAAGTGTCATCAGGTCGTCAATATCATCACCAGCGTCATTGAGCAGACGACGTACGGCAGAGTCTGTCACTTCCTCATCAGCGATAGCGATAGGACGCATGTGAAGGTCTACGAGTTTCTGCACGTAGCGCATCTCCGTCCCCATCGGCAGTTTCAGACGACGGAAGATATCTTGTACCATCTTTGCACCAATATAATTATGGTTATGGAACGTCCATCCTATCTTGGGCTCCCAACGCTTCGTCTTCGTCTTGCCGATATCGTGCAACAAAGCACTCCACCTCAGCCATAAAGAAGCATTCTGCCGACAAACATTCTCCAAGACTTCAAGGGTATGATAGAAATTGTTCTTATGGGCTCGCCCGTCTCTCTTCTCCACGATATCCAGCGCCGCAAGTTCTGGCAGTATGATTTGCAACAGCCCACTACGCTGTAAATATTCAAAGCCAATACTGGGATGAGGTGACATCATGATTTTATTCAGTTCTACCTCAATACGCTCTCCACTGACTATCTTAATACGGTCTGCCATCCGCTCCAACGCCTCAAAGGTTTCCTCTTCTATCTGGAAATTGAGTTGGGTGGCAAAACGAATACACCGCATCATGCGCAAGGGGTCGTCGGAAAAGGTTATCTCTGGATCAAGAGGAGTGGAAATGATACCGTCCTGCAAATCGGCTATACCATTAAACGGGTCTACCAGTTCGCCAAAGCGCTCTTTATTCAGACATATCGCCATAGCATTAATGGTGAAGTCACGACGATTCTGGTCGTCCTCTAACGTTCCATTCTCCACAATAGGTTTGCGAGAGTCATGGCTGTAACTCTCCTTACGAGCACCAACGAACTCTATCTCCATCTCACGACATTTAACCTGGGCTGTCCCGAAATTGCGGAAAACAGAGAGATGCGCCCTTCTGCCCAATTTCCTTTTCAACGCAGAAGCGACTTCGATACCACTACCCACCACGACGACATCAATATCTGCGGACGGACGCTCTAAAAAAATATCACGGACATAGCCTCCCACCACATAGCACTCAACGCCAATACTGTCGGCGACAGAACTAATCTGATGGAATATATCCTGGTCCAATATCTTAGCCAAAGCGGCATCGGAGTAAAGCCTCATAATACTTTCTTGTCTTTTCCGACTGCAAAAGTACAAAAAATATTTATAAAACTTAATTCTTATTTCCTAAATTATTTGTACCTTTGCACACAAATAATAAACTTTAATATGAATATGATGAAACAAATTTTGACAGCACTCCTTTTGTGGGCAACCACGAATGCCGTTGCCTTTAACGTTGACAACTACAAGAACTTAGAGCCTTTGACACTCGATGTTCCTGAAATGAAAGCAGAATTAGGTTCTATAAGTCATGAGAACTACAACAAAAGTGAACTTAACCTAAATGCCCCAGAACCCAAAATGGATTTTGCATTCTTTAAGTCACGCACCAACCCCAACACCAAAGCCTATAAGTTCATGGATGACATGACTTTCGTCGGTGTGCCTCTCTTCATTGCTGGTATTATTGCTAAGAGTGAGAAGAATGCGTTCAAGCAACAGGACAAGCACTCGTTAGTAACAAAATTCAAGACAGGCATCGACGACTACACCCAGTTCTTTGGACCTGCCGCAGTAGTTGGATTGAAACTGGCTGGCGTAGAGGGTCGTAGTGACTGGCCCCGACTGTTGGCAAGTGCAGGCATGGGTTATGGCATCATGGCTCTCTTTGTCAATACCATCAAACATACGGCAAAGGAAATGCGCCCCGACGGAAGTACCGCCAACTCATGGCCCTCTGGTCATACAGCCACCGCTTTCGTAGGTGCCACGCTGTTGCACAAAGAGTATGGTCTGACTCGTTCACCTTGGTATTCTGTAGCCGGCTATGGTGTGGCAACGGCAACGGGTGTCATGCGTGTACTCAACAACCGTCACTGGATTAGTGATGTACTCTCTGGTGCTGGTCTTGGTATACTCTCTGGAGAGTTAGGCTATGCCATCTGCGACTTGTTCTTTAAGGGCAAGGGGCTGCTCCGCAATGACAATATCGGTGAGGCAAGCGTTATCACCCATCCCTCTTTCTTCTCCATCTCAATGGGTATCGGACTGGGGTCTCGTGACCTTGACTTTGAAATGACAGAATATGGATGGTCAGACGACATGAACCTGAAGTTCCAGGCTTCCACAGCAGTAAGTGCTGAAGGTGCCTACTTCTTCAATCCTTATATCGGTGTGGGTGGTCGCTTGCGTGTGAAGAGTTCTCCTATCAAGGGATGGAATAAGATTACGGATTTCGCATGGGAAGACGTATATGGTTTGTATGATGCCATGTCGCAATTAGACGAAGAAGACCTGCAATCTATTGAGACAGAGATTGACGATGTCGATTTCGTCATTGAGAGCGACCACTTGACGGAGTTTGCCGTCGACTTGGGTGCTTATTTCAATTTCCCACTCTCTGACCGCTTTGCATTGGGTAGCAAACTGCTCATTGGCCGCAGCATCATGCAGGAACTTTCTTTGGATGCCAGACTGTCTGGTCAAGAATACAAAAAAGAGGATGAGCCAATGAAGCCTACAGGAGACAAGTTCGACATCAATTGGGACTATTTCACCGTTAGTGGTAATAACACCATGAAGTTCGGTACTGGCATCTCACTGACCTATGCCTATAAAAAGAACTTCTCATGGAAAGTATTCCTCGATTATGACGTAGCACGTAAGACCTACACCATTAATTACGACTATGGAGGCATCGCTTACGGCTTGTTCCCCTCTTATTTTACTAACATGACTGCAGAACAATATAAAGAGGAGTACACTGCCAGCAAGAGCATCAAGAAAACGATGCACTCTTTCGTACTAGGTGCTTCATTCGCCATTAATTTTTAAATAGGTACAATGGCAGAGACTAACGAGAAAACCAACGCACAGTTTGAACAGGTGATGCAGGAATGCCGCAGCCTGTTTGAGAAGAAACTCCACGATTACGGAGCGTCATGGCGTATTCTACGTCCACAGTCGCTCACCGACCAATTGTTTATTAAGGCTAAGCGTATCCGCTCTTTGGAGATTAAAAAGGAATCTCTGGTGGGTGAAGGCATTCGTCCAGAGTTCATCGCCTTGATTAACTACGGTATTGTTGGACTCATCCAACTGGCACATGGATTCTCTGATACCGTTGATATGCAACCCAAAGAGGCAATGGCTCTTTATGACCGCTATGCCTTAGAGGCTCTCGAACTGATGAAACGCAAGAACCACGACTATGACGAAGCATGGCGTGGTATGCGTGTCAGCAGTTATACAGATTTCATCCTCACTAAAATAGAACGCATCAAAGAGATAGAAAATCTTGGAGGTGATACCCTCGTCAGCGAGGGTATTGACGCAAACTATATGGACATCATCAACTATGCTGTCTTCGGAGCAATCAAGTTGAGTGAGCAAGGATGAAAAAGATATTGGTGAATATCGCCCGTTTCGTGGTCGCCCTGACCTTTATCCTATCAGGATTCGTGAAGGCAGTAGACCCAATGGGCACACAATACAAAATTGCCGATTATCTCGCGGCGATGCATGTTGGGGAGTATATCCCCGACTTCATCACGCTTATTGCGTCCGTTCTGTTGTCGGCTGCCGAGTTCTGGCTCGGCGTTTGTCTGTTATTTGCCATACGGCGTCGTGTAGTGACACGCATCATACTGATATGGCTGACGATTATGACACTGCTGACCCTATGGTTGGCTCTTGCCAATCCTATTAGTGACTGCGGTTGTTTTGGTGATGCTATTGTGCTCACCAATTGGCAGACTTTCTGGAAGAATGTCTTCTTGTTTGCCTGTGCTTTATTAATTGCACGGCATCCTTTGGAGATGATGCGCTTCATATCAAGGTCGAACCAATGGATTGTGATGAACTTCACAGCCTTGTTTATCCTCATTGTGGCAGGAGAGTCGCTCTACAAATTACCCTATTTCGATTTCCGTCCTTACCACATCGGGACTGACCTGCGAAAAGGATGGAATCAGATGATGGAGGGTGAGGAGTCGCCATATACAGATCTCTTCATGGAACGTGAGGACGGTACTGACATAACAGACTCATTACTTAATATAAAAGGGTATGTGTTCCTGTTGGTGTCTCCACATCTGGAACAGGCTGATGAGAGTCAGTTTGACAAGATTAACCTGTTGTTCGAATACACGCAAGAGAAAGGTTACCCATTATTCGGGCTGACAGCAAGCAGTGAGAAAGTCATCAACAGATGGAGAAATGGTACAGGAGCCGAATATGCATTTTGCATGACAGACGATATCGTTTTGAAGACGATGATCAGAAGCAATCCTGGTCTGATACTCCTGAAAGATGGTAAGATTATCCGTAAGTGGAGTAATAACGATCTTCCTGATGAGGACATCCTGTCCGATCGGTTGGAGAAAATAGAGATAGGACAGATGCCGGAGGACTCCATACCCCGGAAAGTCACGATGATTATTCTGTGGTATATATTACCACTCTTCGTACTGACGATTACTGACCGTCTTTGGGCATGGTCAAACTGGGTAAAGAAAAAGGAAAAGTCAAATAAGATATATCAAACTTTTAAACGTAAAGACATGAGAAAGAAAATTGTAGCAGGAAACTGGAAGATGAACCTGAACCTGCAAGAAGGTGTTGCTCTTGCAAAAGAGTTGAACGAGGCACTTGCTGCCGACAAACCTAACTGTGGTGTTGTAATCTGCACACCGTTTATTCACCTTGCCTCTGTGGCTCAAGTAATCAACCAAGACATTATCGGACTTGGAGCAGAGAACTGCGCTGACAAAGAGAAGGGTGCCTTCACTGGTGAGGTGTCTGCAGAGATGGTGAAGAGTACTGGTGCACAGTATGTTATTCTGGGCCACTCAGAACGTCGTGAGTATTATAAAGAGACTCCTGAGATACTGAAGGAGAAAGTGCTGCTCGCACTGAAGAACGGTCTGAAGGTCATCTTCTGTATTGGTGAGACTCTAGAGGAACGTGAGGCTAACAAGCAAAACGAGGTGGTAAAGGCTGAGTTGGAAGGCAGTGTTTTCAACCTTAGCGAGGAAGACTTCCGAAAAATTGTGATTGCCTATGAGCCGATCTGGGCTATCGGTACAGGTAAGACCGCTACCGCAGAGCAGGCTGAGGAAATTCACGCATATATCCGCTCTATCGTTGCTGACAAGTATGGAAAGGCTGTTGCTGAAGACACTAGCATCCTGTATGGTGGTAGTTGTAAGGCAAGCAATGCCCCTGAGTTGTTCGCAAAGCCCGACATCGACGGTGGTCTTATTGGTGGTGCATCTCTGAAATGCGCAGACTTTAAAGGAATCATTGACGCTTGGAAATAAAACGCATGATGCATATATCCTTTCATCGTAACAGATGGATTATCACATTTATACTGTGTGTTGGCATGTTGAACCATGCCAATGCACAGACTTATACTGAACGTGTTCAGAAGAAAGTGGACGGTAAGGGTACGGTGACGATTCATCAAAGCGAGGAAATTGACCAACTGGTGAACGACCCCAGTGCCACTGGAGTACCACAACAAACACAGAAGCCTAACGACAGCAAAAAGTTGTCGGAGCCTGTGAAGGACAACAGGCAACAGGCTAACGCCATAACTACAACTTCTCTCAATACCAATAAGGAAAATAAGGAAGAGGTAGAGCAACCTGTGGAGACAACAAAAAAAACCACCCAGAAAATTACAGGTTATCGTGTGCAGGCTTTTGCCGGTGGAAACTCTCGAAAGGACCGCCAAACTGCCGAACAGATACGTAACAATATCAAGGCACAAATTCCCAACGTCTCTGTTTACGTCCATTTCTACTCTCCACGTTGGATTTGCCGCGTAGGAAACTTCCGCACCTATGAGGAAGCCCATCAAATGATGGTAAGATTACAGAATATGGGCTATAAGCAGGCCTCCATTGTAAAAGGAAAAATAACCGTATCATACTGATGAATCCAGAGACAGAATACAGAGAAGGACTGGAAGAACTAACCGCCCATTACAAAGATATCCTACGATTACTCGGTGAGGATACTGAGCGGGAAGGGTTACTAAAGACACCTATGCGAGTAGCAAAAGCCATGCAGGTATTGACTCGCGGCTACGACATGGATGCCCATAAGGTTCTAACAGACGCTCTCTTCAAAGAAGACTACAGTCAGATGGTCATCGTCAAAGACATCGACTTTTTCTCCCTTTGTGAGCATCACATGTTGCCTTTCTACGGAAAAGTACATGTTGCATATATCCCTAATGGCTATATCACAGGACTCTCTAAAATAGCCCGAGTAGTAGATATTTACTCTCATCGTCTGCAAGTACAAGAACGCATGACGTTACAAATTAAGCAATGTATTGAGCAGACCCTCCATCCACTGGGGGTTATGGTAGTTATTGAGGCTCGTCACATGTGTATGCAGATGCGTGGTGTCGAGAAACAGAACTCTATTACAACAACCAGTGACTTCAGTGGTGCCTTCAACCAAGCCAAAACTAGGCAGGAATTTATGAATCTCATACATAATAAGCAACTTTAGAAAAACTTCAAAACATGGAACAAGACTCAAGAAATTCTTATAGGACAAAGCAATCTGTCGCAGAGGAGTTCTATCACAGTTGCCTCGGCAAGATTATTATTCTCCTTGTCTTCTTATTCATCTTGTTCATCATTGCCGTTATGACCGTACCGTCTGATAAAAAGATGGAGACAGAGATGATGGACAATATCCGTGAGTGCATCCAGCAAAACGATAGTATCAAAGGGGATGCTATTGACGATGCAGTAGCCAACCTTGCTCGCATAGTCACAGAGGCTGATACCACGGTGAATGACAAAGAGGCAATGGAGGCTTTCCACAAATACAATAAGTTGGAAATCTATCGTCACTCCTTCTACTCCACCGCCCGTCTCCGCAACAACCTGAGTTCTGAGGGTATCCGTGTGGGAGTAGGTATTTACAATATGGTGATTCCCACAATTCGTTATAGTGACATCATCTTGTTTGTGAGTACCATCAAGAATTACAATAAGGAACGACTTATTGACCCGGTTCCACAAGATGATTATGTGGGAGAGAATCCTAATATCAAGGAATACCACTACCTCGGTGATCCCGACAACTAAACCAATAAACATAAAAAAATGCTGACGACCACTAGTGGCTGTCAGCATTTTTATCTTTGTCGGGATTACTGGACTCGAACCAGCGACCTCGCGCCCCCCAGACGTGTGCGCTACCAACTGCGCTAAATCCCGATAAGCGGATGCAAAGGTACGGCTTTATTTCTGGATTTGCAAATTTTTAACTGACTTTTTTGTTTATTATTTGCTTTTTATTCTCACTTATACGAAATTTTCGTACCTTTGTAACGTTATTATATAAAATAAGGTACGCGAGAATGACACAATATACAATTTCGGCTCCACAAAGTCTCCAACATACTGCTAAACTACCGGCATCCAAAAGTATTTCCAACAGGGCTTTGATTATCCATGCCTTGTCAGGAGGAACTATTCTCCCAGACAATTTGTCTAACTGCGATGATACGGAAGTTATCATAGCCGCCTTAAAAGACAATCCTTATGAGATTAATATCAAGGCGGCAGGTACCGCCATGCGTTTCATGACAGCCTTCCTCGCTGTCAAGGACGGAGAGGAACACGTACTGACAGGAACTGAGCGCATGAAACACCGTCCTATCGGCATATTAGTTGACGCACTAAGATTTCTCGGTGCAGACATTGAATATGTAAACCATGAGGGATTTCCTCCACTCCGCATTCGTGGCAAACAACTCGAGGGAGGTTTATTGGAAGTACCTGGTAATATCAGTTCACAATATATCTCAGCCTTGTTAATGATCGGTCCTATACTAAGTAATGGATTGACATTACGACTGACTGGTGATATAATCTCACGTCCCTATATCGACTTGACACTCTGGACGATGCGGGAGTTTGGGGCTGATGCCGAATGGGGCGATTATGAGACAATCGTAGTTCATCCGCAACCCTACAAGAACCATCCCTATTATATTGAAAACGACTGGAGCAGCGCTTCCTACTGGTATGAAATGGTAGCGCTGTCAAAAGACCAAGAGGCAACTGTTCATTTAGAGGGACTGATGGATGGTTCCAAACAAGGAGATTCTTCACTACGCTATATTTTCAGTCTATTAGGGGTGAAAAGTACATTTAAGACTAAAAAACAGGGGGTACCGACGACTGTCACCATTCAACAATCGAGGCATTGTGTACCTCGTCTGGAATATGATTTCGTCAACTCTCCCGACCTTGCCCAGACCTTCGTAGTCACCTGTGCCTTATTAAATGTCCCTTTCCACTTCCGTGGACTATCTACCCTCAAGATCAAAGAGACTGACCGCATTGAGGCGCTCAAAAAAGAAATGCGAAAACTGGGTTATGTCATCAAGGATATAAACGAAAGTGAATTGCTATGGGACGGAGAACGCTGTGAGCCTGACCTGAAAAGTGGTATTGACACCTATGAAGATCACCGTATGGCACTTGCCTTCGCTCCTGCCGCATTTCACTTTGATGCACTGCGCATCAACAACCCTCAGGTTGTGACGAAATCCTATCCTAATTACTGGGATGATCTAAAGAACTCCCATTTCTCCATTCTCAACTCTCAGATTTAGCCGTGAGTTTTGCCTTAATCGTCATCGGATCACTTGTCGCTCTCGGCATCATCGCTGCTCTTCTTTCAAAGGGTAGTGATGATGAGCCTATCGTACAGAATGACGGGGACTGCGGATCATGCAGCAGTCGTGCAAACTGTAAACTGGCTGATCTGAAAGAGGAGGGAAAAAAGAGGAAGGAAGAGAGATGCCATACTACTGTTGTGATATTATTCTTGATCTTAGCACTGACAGGATGTTCAACTAAAAAGAATACTGCGACAACTCGTTGGTGGCATTCCTTTAACGCACGCTACAACACCTATTTCAATGGTTCTCAAGCATTCATCGAGGGCCATCTGGAAAAAGAGAACGGTAATCACGACGACCACACGCAGTTGATTCCGCTTTATATGGTCGCCAACAAGAACAGTAAGGATCTTGGAAAAGGGCAGTTCGACCGTGCCATTGAGAAATCTGAAAAGGCAATTCGACGACATAGCATCAAATCCCGCCCTGTATGGAAAAAGACCAGGCGTAAAACCCAAAAGGACATTGAATGGCTGACGCGAAGGGAATATAATCCCTTCCTTTGGCGTGCATGGCTTCTACTCGGAAAATCACAATTCCAAAAAGGTGAGTTCGAAGAGGCGGCAGCCACCTTCGGTTATATGGCTCGTCTTTATCAGACACAACCTGTCATCCTTGCAAGGGCAAGGGCATGGCAGGCGAAATGCTATGCGGAGATGAACTGGTTATATGAGGCAGAGGACCTCATCACGAAACAACGTCGTGACTCTATTCCCTATCGGGCAGCCGCAGATTGGGACTATACCCTTGCCGACTATCATATCCGCAGTGAGCACTGGCCAGAGGCTGTCACCTATCTACGTAAGGCTATCCGCCATGAACGCAGAAAGAAGCAACGAGCCCGTATGTGGTTCCTGATGGGACAAATAGAGACCCTTCAAGGTCATCGTCAGCAAGCATACGATGCCTATAAACACGTCATCCGTCTCAGTCCTCCTTATGAGTTGGAGTTCAATGCCCGCATAGCACAGAGTGAGGTCATGGCGGCTACTGATGCACGTAATACGATTAAACGTCTGCGCCGCATGGCTTCCTCCGACAATAACAAGGACTATCTTGACCAGGTTTACTATGCCATCGGTAATATTTACCTGACACAACGTGACACCCTCAATGCCATTGCCGCCTATGAGAAAGGTAATGAAAAGGCGACACGAGGAGGAACAGAAAAAGGTGTCCTGCTCTGGCAATTAGGTAATCTATACTGGCAACAAGAGAAATATAGTGACGCGAGACGCTGTTACGGGGAAGCCATTGGATTACTCGACCAGGACCGTCCTGGTTATAAGGAACTGGCTCAACGCTCTAAGGTGCTTGATGAACTGGTACCTTATACGGAGGCTATCCATTTGCAGGACTCACTACAGCAATTAGCGAATATGCCAGAGGAAGAGCGTAACAAGGCTATTGACCGTGTCATCCAAGAACTTATCAAGAAAGAGAAAGAGGAAAAACGAAAGCAACAAGAAGCAGAAGCAGAACTGCAATCACAGCAAAACGGAGGTAACAACCTTCCACAGAGCCAGACACAGCAAGTCAACCGTCCTACCACTCCCACCTCTCAACAAAGCAACATCTGGTATTTCTATAATCCACAAGCGGTCAGTCAAGGAAAACAGCGTTTCGAACAGCAGTGGGGCAAGCGTCCTAATGCCGACAACTGGCAGCGATCCAATCTTACCGTTGTGAAATTAGACAATGACGAACAACAAGAGAATGAAATAGAAGGTGAAGATCATACAGAAAGCACTGACTCGACAACAACAGCGGAACCGACGGACAGTGTTGCCTCAGAGAATAATGACCCACACACCCGAGAGTATTATCTTGCACAAATTCCGTTTACAGAGGAACAGAAACAAGCCAGTGATGCCATCATCATGGAGTCATTGCTCCATGCAGGTATCATCCTCAAGGACAAGTTAGACAACCTGACACTTAGCCACCGTATGCTCTACCGACTCGTCAATCAATACCCAGATTATGAGCAAAATGACGAGGCTTGGTACCATCTCTATCTTATCTATGCCCGACAAGGGAAATGGGCTGAGGCAGAGATGGCACTCGCTAACATGAAAGAGCGTCATGCAGAGAGCAAATGGACCATTCTGCTCTCCGATCCCTATTATGCGGAGAACCAACGTTTCGGAAAACATATAGAAGACTCACTATATGCCGCCACCTACAACGCCTTCCGAGAAGAGCGTTATCAGGAGGTGAATACGAATGTAAGACTTTCTGCAGAACGATTCCCTAATGGCCAGAACCGTGCTAAGTTCCTATTTATTGAGGGACTGAGCCTGTTGAACAACCAACAGGCAGACAGTTGTTTGGCAAGGATGCGCCAGATTGTGGAACAATATCCTGAAAGTGAGGTCAGTGAGATGGCAGGTCAAATCGTGAAAGGTGTGCAACAGGGAAGACGATTGCAGGGCAATCGCATGACTGCAGATGACATCTGGGGGCAACGACAAAGTATGAATCTCGCTGATTCCTCTATGATTGACACACTCAGTACACAGCGAGACACCCGTTACACCTTCATCCTCGCCTACTCTCCTGACAGTTTAGACCAGAACCAGTTATTGTATGATATTGCAAAATACAATTTCACGAGTTACCTCGTTCGTAATTTCGATATCAACATCGATACTGACGGGCCTATCAGCCGCATGATGGTCAGCGGTTTCCGCAGTTATGACGAGGCACTGCAATATGCCCGACAACTCTCCGCCAACCTACAAATGGGCGAGCGGTTGGCTGGTTGCCGACGTATCATCATCAGTGACCAAAACCTACCACTATTAGGTACAGCATTCAGTTACGATGACTACGACATTTTCTATCAAGAGGAACTGGCGCCCGTAGAGGTTTCAAAGCAACAACTGCTGACACAACCAGACACCATCGTAGAGGAACCAGACGAAGAAGATACACCACAACAAGAACAGAACGGGGACGATGACCTGTTCCCACCCAATGAGATACAACAAAACACAGAGACCATCGACTTCGATGATGATTTCTATTATTAATAATAAAAGAAAACGATGACAAACGGATTATTACTTTGGGCTGACGATGAGATGGAACTGCTCCGTCCACACCTCCTTTTTCTTGAGAAGAAAGGATACGAGGTTGTGACTGTCACCAATGGCATTGATGCCATTGAAGAGTGCCGTCAACACACTTTCGACTTGGTCTTACTTGATGAGATGATGCCTGGACTCACAGGACTGGAGACCCTTCAGCGCATCAAAGAACTACAACCTACCGTCCCTGTTGTCATGGTAACCAAAAGCGAGGAGGAAGATATTATGAACCAAGCAGTGGGTCAGAACATTGCCGACTACCTTATCAAGCCTGTCAACCCCAACCAGATACTGTTAACACTCAAGAAGTTCATCCATAAGCGCGAGATTGTTGCCGAAGTGACCCAGACAGCATACCAGCAGCAATTCCAGCAACTAAGCATGCAGATGATGGACTGCAGGACATGGGATGACTGGACGGAGATGTACCGCCAACTTGTCAGATGGGAACTGCAACTTTCTGCCACCGACTCCGCAATGGGTGATATGCTACGGATGCAGAAAGAAGAGGCGAATATCGGTTTTGCCAAGTTCGTCAAGAAGAACTATCTGTCATGGCTGGAGAAACGTGAGATGATGATGAGTCCTGATATCTTCAAGCAGAAAGTCTTTCCCACCCTCTCTGCAGGCAACAAAGTATTCCTGATAGTACTCGACAACTTCCGCTATGACCAATGGAAGACCATCGAGGGAGAACTTTCCGACTTTGAGATTGACGAGCAACTCTATTGCAGTATTCTGCCTACTGCGACACAATATGCCCGCAATGCCATTTTCTCAGGACTGATGCCCGACCAGATAGCACGTATGTTCCCAGACCTCTGGGTCGACGAGGATGAGGAGGAAGGCAAAAACCTCAATGAGGCGCCCCTTATCCAGACACAGATAGACCGCTACAGACGCCATAATACGTTCTCCTACAACAAGATTAATACAACCGAAGACGCAGAGCGTTATATGAATCAGTTCGCATCATTAGGGAAAAACGACCTGAACGTATTAGTCATCAACTTCATTGATATGCTGTCACATGCAAGGACAGAGTCAAAGATGGTGCGCGAACTTGCCCATGATGAAGCGGCATACCGCTCGCTGACCCTCTCATGGTTTCGACATTCTATCATGTCACAATTACTACGTCAATTAGCACAGACAGATTGTCAGGTGATTATAACGACCGACCACGGGTCAATACGCACGAACTCTCCCGTCAAGATTGTCGGTGACCGTAACACCAACACTAACTTGCGTTATAAGTTAGGTAAGAACCTTGCCTATTCCGACAAAGACCTTTTTGTCATCAAAGAGCCGCAGAAGGCATTCCTGCCCTCTCCCAACCTCTCGACAAGTTATGTGTTTGCCACTGGCGACCAATTCTTCGCCTATCCTAATAACTACAACTACTATGTCACCTACTATCGGAATACCTTCCAGCATGGTGGAATCTCGATGGAGGAGATGATGATACCGTTTATCACATTAAAAGGAAAAAACAGATAATCATGGAAATCAGAATACAAAGTTTAGACACTATCAGTGAGTCAGCCCGTAAGTTTATCCAGTATATCGGTGAGGCGCGTGTGTTTGCTTTCTACGGAAAGATGGGTGCTGGCAAGACCACTTTCGTCAAGGCATTATGTGAGGAGTTAGGAAGCACGGACGTGATTACCAGCCCCACCTTCTCCATTGTCAATGAGTATGGGATTTCCTATAACAAAAAGTCCCCCCTCAGCAGGGAGGATTTAGGAGAATCTATTTACCACTTCGACTTCTACCGCATCAAAAAACTGGAGGAAGTATATGATATGGGGTATGAGGAATACTTCTATAGCGGAGCGCTCTGTCTGATAGAATGGCCCGAACTGATAGAGGACATCTTACCAGAGGATGCCGTAAGAGTGACGATTGAGGAGCAAACAGACGGAAGCCGGTTGGTGACATGGTAATATAAAAGGCGAGGTTGAGATCTCGCCTTTTATATTACAACAAAACCTCGAATTTCTCTTTAATCTTTGCCTTTGGCTGGGCACCGACAACTTTCTCAATCAGTTGACCATCCCTAAAGAACAGAATCGTAGGAATATTACGGATACCGAACTCTACGGCAAGTTCCTCATTTTCCTCTACGTCGCATTTGCCAACAACAATCTTACCGTCATACTCTTCGGCAAGTTCAGAGATGACCGGCCCTACCATTCGACAGGGTCCACACCATGTTGCCCAGAAATCAACTACTAATGGCTTATCGCCATTCTTCAGGCTCTCGAAATTTTCAGATGTGATAGTTACTTCCATTGTCTGATTACTTTAAATTATTAATAATGTATATGATTACTCTTGCAAAAAGTATGCCACTAATTAATCTTATAATCCAAGGCTGGTGTCTGTTCTATAAAACGCACCAAGGTACTCTTGACATCCACATATTTTGAAGTACTGCGCATCAACACGTGTCCCTTTCCCGTACGGTCTACCAATCGGAAATAGAGTTTGGTCTTACCAGGATTCTCGGCTATCAGTTCCCCTAAGTCTGTCACCACTTGCTCGTCCAACAAGTCTGTTGACAATGTAATGGTGATACGGTCAATGGCTTTCTCCTTTACCGTCTGCAGGTATTGCACATCCTGCACCTTCAGTTCCATCTGATCACTATATTGAAAACGCGGCTGCATCTTACCTGTGACATAGACGGCTGACCCTACTGTGAACATACCACTTCGCTCTCCCCAGTCCTTTCCGAAGAGTCCTAACTCACCTGATCCCTCAAAATCCTCTATCGTCACAAAGCCACATGGCTCTCCCCGCTTGGTGAATTTCTGACGGACATCCGTTACGATACCACCGAAAATAACATCCTCGCGGTCTGTCAGTTTCTGGGATTCCGACAAGTCGGCACAATGCGTGTTACAAAGATTCTCCAATACGATACGATATTCGTCGAGGGGATGTGCAGAGAGATAAATTCCCACAAAGTCACGCTCACGATTCAGTCGCTCAATATCGCTCCACCGACTTGTCTGTGGTATAGGTGGTGTGGCAATATCCACCTCATTCTCACCACCGAAGAGCGAGTTACGCATCTCCTGCTGTTCCATCTGGTACATCTGCCCATAACGCATCAGCGTATCGAGGAACATCTCACCTTTGCTGTTCTCGCCAAAGAAACTCTCACGAGGTATACCAAAACTATCGAAGCCGCCACTTAGTACAAGACTTTCAAATGCCTTACGATTGACATTAGAGAAGTTGATGCGTTGGGCAAAATCAAATATAGTCTTATAGGGTCCGTTTTTCTCCCGTTCGTCAATAATCGCCTGTACCACATTATCACCCATTCCCTTGATAGCGGCAAGTCCAAAGCGTATCTCTCCTTTTTTATTCACACCAAACTTCAGGTAACTCTCATTGACATCAGGACCCAGTGTAGCGATGCCCATCGACTTACACTCATCCATCAACTTGGTAATCTCCGAGATCTGGTCACGACGACGACTCATAATGGCAGCCATGAACTCCGCCGGATAGTTCGCTTTCAGATAGGCAGTCTGGAAGGCAACCCAGGAATAGCAGGCGGCATGCGACTTATTGAAGGCATAAGATGCGAAAGCCTCCCAGTCGCTCCATATCTTCTCCAACACCTTCGGGTCATGTCCGTTTTTCTTACCACCCTCGATAAACTTAGGTTTCATGGCATCAACGATGTCCTTTTTCTTCTTACCCATCGCCTTACGAAGGGCATCACTCTCACCACGGGTGAAATCAGCAAGAAGACGGGACAGCAACATCACCTGCTCCTGATAGACCGTAATACCATAAGTATCCTTCAGGTATTTCTCCATCACAGGGATATCATAGGTGATAGGCTCCTCTCCACGCTTACGTTTGATAAACTGAGGGATATAGCCCATAGGTCCCGGACGGTATAGCGCATTCATCGCTATCAGGTCCTCAAAGACGGTCGGTTTCAGTTCACGCAGATATTTCTGCATACCACTCGACTCAAACTGGAAGGTACCAATGGTACGTCCCTGCTGGTACAACTCATAAGTCTTGGGGTCGTCAATGGGGATATTATCCAAGTCAACATCTATACCACGTGTCTGCTTGATAATGTCACACGCCTCCTTCAACTCCGACAAGGTCTTCAGTCCGAGGAAGTCCATCTTGATAAGACCTGTCGACTCAATGACATGACCGTCATACTGCGTACAGTTTGTCTTCTGGTCCTTGAAGTCTGGGTCGTCAGCAGTCGATACAGGTACCCAGTCGCTGATAGGGTCACGACAGATGATAAAGCCGCAGGCATGAATACCCGTTCCACGCACTGTTCCCTCCAACATCTTGGCATACTTAATGGTGTTCCGCAATGCAGGATCATTACTTGCCTCTGCCTCACGCAACTCAGGGACCGCCTTGATAGCATTCGTCAAGTTCATCTTCGGCGTCTTTCCATCCACATCCGGCAGACGGTCGGGAATAGCCTTACACAACGCATTCGAGGTGGGAATAGGCACTTTCTCCACACGAGCGACATCCTTGATGGAGTTCTTGGTCGCCATCGTCGCATAGGTGATGATATGGGCACAGTTCTCGTGTCCGTATTTGTCCTCCACCCATTTCAGCACCTTTCCACGACCATCATCGTCAAAGTCGGTATCGATATCAGGCAAAGAGATACGGTCGGGGTTGAGGAAACGCTCAAACAGCAAGTCGTATTTCAAAGGGTCTATCTTCGTGATACCCAAGCAATAGGCAACCACTGAGCCAGCGGCGGAGCCACGACCTGGTCCCACCATCACACCCAACTCGTCACGTGCCGAGTTGATGAAGTCCTGCACGATCAGGAAGTAACCAGGGAAACCCATCGTCTTCATGATATGCAACTCAAAACGGATACGGTCGTCCACCTCCTTCGCCAACGGGTCGCCATACCTCTTCGCAGCACCTTTATAGGCAAGTTCGGCAAGGTAGTCAGCCTCAAACTTGATTCTATACAGTTTGTCGTAACCACCCAGTTTCTTGATTTTCTTCTCACCCTCCTCTGGGGGTAACTGGTTCTCACCGTTCTCATCACTGGTGAACTCATCATAGAGTTGCTGTTCCGTGAATTTCTGCCGCCATTGTTCCTCTGTTCCGAAAGACTCCGGGATGGGGAAGAACGGCATGATGGGGTCATGGTCAAGACTATATATCTCTACCTTGTCTAAGATCTCCAAGGTGTTAGACAATGCCTCTGGCACATCAGTGAAAATCGCATTCATCTCCTCTTTCGTCTTGAACCACTCCTGCTTGGAGTACAGCATACGGGTCGGGTCGTCCAAGTCCTTACCTGTCGACATACACAACAGGTGGTCATGCGCCTCGGCATTCTCCTGGTCAACGAAATGAGCATCGTTCGTACAGACGAGTTTGATGCCATACTCCTTTGCTAACTCAATGATGACCTTATTCGCTTTCTGCTGCAAGGGGAAGGTCTCACGATTGGCACGGATGGTGGGGTCTGTCACCTCATGACGTTGGATCTCCAGATAATAGTCATCGCCAAAGACACCATGATACCACTCTATCGCCTCACGAGCACCAGCGATATCCCCGTCTAGTATCTTCTTAGGCACCTCGCCAGCGATACAGGCAGAGCAGACGATGAGTCCCTCATGGTATTTCTCCAGATCGGCACGGTCCGTACGAGGACGCATATAGTAGCCGTCCACCCAGGAGTTGCTGACCAGTTTGATGAGGTTCTTATAACCTTTATAATTCTTGGCAAGCACTATCAAGTGATAACCACTCATGTCCTCCTTGCCACGTTTCAGTTCTTTGCTACCATGACGTGACACATACATCTCGCAGCCGAAGATGGGCTTGAAAGGCTCCAACCCCTCCTTCTTACGACCTTTATTGACACCCCCCACATAATCATGAAATTCCTTGATACCAAACATGTCACCATGGTCAGTAATCGCCATGCCACGCATGCCGTTACCAACAGCCTTATCTACCAGTTTCTTGATACTCGACTGTCCATCGAGAATCGAGTAATAAGTATGAACATGTAAGTGTATGAAGTCTTCCATAAGAGATGTTTTTTCGCATTTTGAGGTGTAAAGATACGGCTAAAAGGTGAGATAGCCAAAAGAAAAACGTAAAAAATTTGTAAGATAGACAAAAATAACGTATCTTTGCATGTTGAACGAAAACAATCGACTTTGCCGATCATGGGAGAAAGAATCCAAAAAATAAAAAGACTCAAGAAAATTAGAATACACCGCGAGGGAACCAATGAACTGACGATTAGTATGTTGCTGCTGATTGGTATCGGTTTTCTCCTCTGGTATATGATAGACAACCCCATCCCCTTCTGGGTTTTTATCGCCATCTTTGGTACAGCCTGGGCGATGGCACTCAACTTCTATCGCTGTCCTATCCGTTATTTCAATGGTGACACAGAGAAACTGGTAGTGGCTCCTGCCGATGGTAAGATTGTGGTGATAGAGGAGACAGAGGAGAATGAGTATTTCCACGACAAGCGTTTGATGATCAGTATCTTCATGAGTCCGCTGAATGTCCATGCCAACTGGTTTCCTGTGGATGGCAAGGTGAAGTTCGTACACCACCAGAACGGCAACTACCATAAGGCATGGCTGCCAAAGGCGAGTGAGGAGAATGAGCATGCAGACATCATGATTACCACCCCTGACGGTGAGGATATCCTCGTGCGTCAGATAGCCGGTGCGATGGCACGACGCATCGTGACCTACGCCAAGGCTGGGGAGGAGTGTTATATCGACGAGCACTTAGGATTCATCAAACTCGGCTCTCGTGTGGATGTTTTCCTGCCTTTAGGCTCTAAGCCTTGTGTGATTATGAACCAGCCGACGACTGGTGACCAGACTGTGATAGCAAAACTGAAGTAAATGAGTATCAAGAAACACATCCCTAATACCATCACATGCTGCAACCTCATCTCTGGTTGTATCGCCACCTATTGGGCTCTTTGTGGTGTCTGGGACACAGCATTACTGTTTATCATCATTGGTGCTGTCTTCGACTTCTTCGACGGCATGAGTGCCCGTCTGCTTGGAGTCAGTTCACCTATTGGCAAGGAACTGGACTCCCTTGCTGATGATGTCACCTTCGGCTTTGCCCCTTCTGCTATCATCTTCGACTTCCTGAAAAGCGGTATGGAGTATCTGCCATGGCACTATCTCGCCTATGCGGCATTCATCATGGCGGCATTCTCTGCCTTGCGTCTTGCCAAGTTCAACCTTGACGAGCGACAGGCAATGGGATTTATCGGACTGCCCACCCCTGCCAATGCCCTCTTCTGGGGAGCACTATTGGTAGGAGCAGGTGACTGGCTGGCATCATCGCCCTACCTGTACTACCTTGTTTTCGTAGGTATGCTCATCAGTTGTTACCTCTTGATTGCCGAGATTCCTATGTTTGCCTTGAAGTTCAAGCACTGGGGATGGAAAGGGAATGAGATCAAATATATCTTCCTGCTGACCTGTATACCCTTGCTCGCCTTCCTGGGAATCAGTGGACTGGCAGCCATCATCGCATGGTATATTATCTTGTCGATAGCGACATCCAAGCATACTAATAACTAAAAATCTTACTTCTATGAAGGACTATGGGTTTGTTATCTTTGTTTTCTTTGTAGTCGTTTTCCTTCTTCTATTGACAGGCGGAAATATCATCCGCTATCTTAAAAATGCGAAGAAGAACGCAAAGAAAGCCGCTGATGAGAGGGCACAGAACTATCGTGACGAGACAGCCCGGCAGCAACGTCAGTATTATTATAGCAGACAGGCTGCCGCACCTAAGGGAAACACTAAGCCCCGTGCCGAGCAAGTGAGAGAGCCTGAGGTGGAAGAACCCGTAGAAACACATACCAAGACAGCCACAGGTGAGACGATTATCGACCGCCGCTCAGGGCGAGAGAATAAGAAGATTTACAAAGACGCTGAAGGAGAGTATGTAGAATTCAGTGAGGAATAGCCTGCCGACTTAGAGTCAAACAACCGGTTGCCTGGAGTCGAACGATCGGTTGACTCCAGGCAACCGTTAATTAGGATGCTTCTAACACCTACGAAGAACGGGTTTTTCACCGTGCTTAGGATTACGGATGCACCAGCGTTCCGATATCCTCGCCAGCCATCACCTTCTTCAGATTACCTACGATATCCATGTTAAACACATAGATGGGCAGGTTATTATCCTGACACATACAGATAGCCGTGAGGTCCATCACCTTCAGACCACGTGCCAACACCTCCTTGTAAGTAATCTCATTGAACTTCGTAGCGGTGGGATCCTTTTCTGGGTCTGCCGTATAGACACCATCCACACGGGTACCTTTCAGCATCACGTCGGCCTCGATCTCGATGCCACGCAGACTGGAGCCGGTATCTGTGGTGAAATAAGGATTACCTGTTCCTGCGGAGAAGATACAGATATAGCCCTGTTCCATAGCCTCGATAGCCTTCCATTTGGTATAGAACTCCCCAATAGGTTCCATACGGATAGCCGTCATCACCTTGTTTTTCACACCAATAGCCCCTAACGCGGAACTAAGAGCGAGGGAGTTGATGACAGTAGCACACATACCCATCTGGTCGCCTTTCACACGATCGAAGCCCTTCTGTGAGCCGCTCAGTCCACGGAAGATATTACCACCACCAATGACAATACCAATCTGGACACCCATCTCACTCACTTCCTTGATCTGACGGGCATAGTCGCTCAGACGCTCCGGGTCGATACCATAACCCTGTTTTCCCATCAGGCTCTCTCCTGAGAGTTTCAGGAGGATTCTCTTAAATCTTGCCATAATACTTCTTTTTTAATTCGATATTTCGTTATTTCGATATGCCGATATGCCGACATCAAATGATAAATTGCACTTCTTTAAACGCATAGCGCCGCTCCTGACCGTTGTCATCGCACAGCACCAGATGCCCGTCGTCCTCCACATCCACTATCTCTGCCATGAAGGGACCACCCTTATCTACATAGGGATGAAAGCCCTTGCGACGATACAACATGGACAGGTATTCCTCCTTGTTATATTTCCCCAAGTACTCCTCGAAAGTACGAAGAATCTCTGTTAATAACTGCTCGCAGTCTGTCTCCTGCTCACAGATCTGCCACATAGACACAGGGTTGGGAGCATTGCTCTTGAAGACACGCTGGTTGATATTCAGTCCTATACCAATGATACAGTCTTTCACACTGTTGCCCATCAGGGTGTTCTCTATCAAGATACCGCCAATTTTACCGTCACGCCAATAGATGTCATTGGGCCATTTGATGCTCAGGTCACCGATATATTCCCCCAGCACCTTACAGATGGCAAGTGAGATAGCCATCGATATGCGGAACTGTCTGTGAGCCCGGACCCCATTAGGATGCAGGAGCATGGAGAAGGTCAGGTTCTTACCCCGCTCACTCTCCCAATGGTTCGTGCCACATCCACGTCCAGCCGTCTGGTAGTCTGCCCACACGACCACATTCCCCTCACCGCCCCGCTCACGAAGCCAGCGGTTGGTGGAGTCTGTCTCGACAATATGTATTATTTCCCATTCCATGTTGCAAAATTACAAAAAAAGTCGTAATTTTGCAACATGACAGCAGAAGAACAACAAAAAAAAGACGAGCAGTATATGCGGAAGGCTCTTGCCGAGGCACAACAAGCCTTCGAGGAGGGGGAGATTCCCATTGGTGCCGTCATCGTATGCAAGGACCGTATCATCGCCAGAGCCCATAACCTGACAGAGACGTTGCATGATGTGACCGCTCATGCTGAGATGCAGGCTATCACTGCCGCTGCCAATGAGTTAGGAGGGAAATACCTGACAGACTGCACCCTTTATGTCACCATAGAGCCTTGCACGATGTGTGCCGGTGCCCTTGGCTGGTCGCAGATCAGTCGTATCGTCTATGGAGCAGTAGACGAAAAACGGGGCTACCAGTTGTATGCCCCGCATGCGCTTCATCCCAAGGCTTCTGTCACCAAGGGTGTCTTAGAGGAAGAATGCAGAGCGTTGATTCAGGATTTCTTCAAGAACAAACGCTGAGCATTCTTCTACCTTATTCTATAATATGCTTCGCTATTGTCTCCAGACAAATCTTGCTACTGACAGGTTTCGATAAGAAATCGTTACATCCCGCCTGCTTCGCATCCTCCTTATCGGTATCAAAAGCGTTAGCCGTCAAGGCGATAATGGGCATGGATGGATTCTTCGACTTGATCTGACGGGTAGCCTCCAAGCCATCCATCACGGGCATCTTTAAGTCCATCAACACCAAGTCAGGCTTCTCCGTATCCACCATCTCAACTGCCTCCTGTCCATTACGAGCCCTTACGAACTCGTAATGCTTTTTCAGGATATACGTCATCAGCATATAGTTGCTGTCGTTATCTTCCGCTATCAATATTTTCCTCATAATACATTTGCTAAATGATTACTGCTGCGATTCTTCAGGTAGTTCCTCCGGTTTCTGAGGCTCCTGACCTGGGACATAAGCCCTCCATCGCCATAACTTGGTCATATCCTCCAGTGACTTACCCTTGGTCTCAGGAACGAGTCTCCATACAAACAGAGCAGCAATCACACAGATGACACCATAGAGTCCGTAGGTGAACCAATGTCCGAAGTCATCACCTTCTGTCAGATGCATATTGAACATCGGCACGAAAGTCGAACTGACGATGAAGTTGAAGATCCACTGGAAAGCGACGGCGATAGCCACTGCCGCACCACGGATCGTATTGGGGAATATCTCTGCGATAAGTACCCAGCAGATGGGACCCCATGAGAACATAAAGGAAGCGGAGTACACCATGATACTGATGGCGGTCACCATCTCCATACCTGCCTTGCCGAAGGTCAAGGCGACACCAAAGGCGCCTAATGCCATACCCAGGGAGCCCCAGATAAGCAAAGGCTTACGTCCTAACTTCTCGACAGTGAAGATAGCAACCAGGGTGAACAGGATATTGATGATACCCATGAAGACCGTAATCACCATCGGGTTCTCCATACCCATATCACCGAAGATACGTGGAGCATAGTACAGCACTGCATTGATACCTACTGCCTGTTGGAAGACGGAGAGCATGATACCGATGAAGATACACATCGCACCATAGGTCATCAGTTTCTCTGTCTTCTGCACCAATGTCTCCTTAATAGCATTGAGGATAAACTGCCCACGGTCGGTTCCGTTGATCTTGACAAGTACCTCAAGGGCTCTCTCATCCTTTCCGACAGAGACGAGATATCGGGGAGTCTCAGGAACGAAGCATATCAACAGGGAGAAGAGTCCTGCCGGCACAGCCTCGCTTCCGAACATATAACGCCAACCGGTAGTAACGGTCCACTGTGCAGCAGGAGTAATGTTGGCAATACCCTTACCCATCTCCTCCACCAACGGCTGGATATGATCACCCAGGATAAAGAAGTTCACGAAATAGACAACCAACTGTCCGAAGATGATAGCGAACTGGTTACAACTCACCAGCATACCACGGATATTGGAAGGAGCCACCTCACTGATATACATCGGACAGATGGCAGAGGCAAGACCTACGCCAATACCACCGATAACACGATAGAAGTTAAACATAATGAGGAGGGAGTATGTGGGCTCTCCATAGTTAAAGAACAAGAACTCCGGGTCCATCGATCCCAATGCGGAGATGAAGAACAGGAGTCCTGCGATCACCAGTGAGCGCTTACGTCCTAAATTGGTGGCAAGGAATCCTGAAAGCGCAGAACCGATGATACATCCTATCAATGCGGAAGCAGACGTGAAGCCGTGCCATCCGTCAGTATAGGAAAAGTCCTTCGCCTCAGAGAAAAATGCTTGAAGTCCTTTCTCTGCACCAGAGATCACTGCGGTGTCATAACCAAATAAAAGACCGCCTAAGACAGCGACCAGTACAATAGAAAACAAGTAGGCTGAACTACCTCTCTTTTGATATTCCATATTCATGTTTTAATGTTAGTATTTTCTTAATTAAATACAAAAGTAATGCTTTTTTGGTAAATTCCTTGCTAATCCGCTACTTTTTAACTAATTTTGTCGGAAGATATTATGTAACTACAAAACATTTATACGAATGAACAAGAAACTACTAATCTGTGCTCTTGCTTTGTCAACAGCACTTTCGTCTTTCGGACAGACAAGCGTGATGGACGTGAACACCAAGAAATTGGGAGCACCCATCCAATCCACTATGTATGGCATTTTCTTCGAGGACATCAACTTCGCCGCCGACGGTGGCTTGTATGGTGAACTCGTCAAGAACCGCTCTTTTGAGTTCCCACAGGAATTGATGGGATGGCAGACCTTTGGGTGTGTGGATGTGGAGGATGACGGTCCCTTCGAGCGTTGTCCGCATTACGTGGTCCTCTCCGACCCTGGTCATAAGGAGCGTCGCTCTGGTCTGGTGAACGAGGGATTCTTCGGCATTGGTGTCGAGAAAGGGGAGGCGTATCGCTTCTCCGTATGGGCAAAGGCTCCCAAGGGGGAGACAGCCATCCGCGTCCAATTGATTGACGAGAACTCGATGGACGAGAAACAGGAGTTTGTGGAGGAGGAGATTACCATCACGGGGTCTGAGTGGAAGAAATACACTGTCACGCTGACATCTCCCAAGAAGGACAAGCAGGCTAAACTGCGTATCTTCCTGAAAGGTACCAATAGTGTTGCTTTGGAGCATATCTCCCTCTTCCCCGTCAACACCTATAAGAATCGTGAGAACGGTATGCGTCGTGACCTCGCTCAGGCTCTTGCCGACCTCAAACCCGGCATCTTCCGCTTCCCTGGCGGCTGTATCGTAGAGGGCACTGACCTTGCCACCCGCTATCAGTGGAAGAACACCTTGGGACCTGTGGAGAACCGTCCTTTGAACGGCAACCGCTGGGAGCATACCTTCGACTACCGCTATTATCCCGATTACTTCCAGAGTTACGGATTGGGATTCTTCGAGTTCTTCCAACTCTCTGAGGATATCGGTGCCGAGCCACTGCCTATCCTGAGCGTTGGCCTGTCCTGCCAGTATCAGAACTGGAACGACGAGAGTGCCCATGTGCCCATGGACGAGTTAAAGCCATACATTGATGACTGTCTCGACCTCATCGAGTTCGCCAATGGTCCTGTGGACAGCAAATGGGGTAAGATCCGTGCGGAGATGGGACATCCCGCTCCTTTCAACATGAAGTATATCGGTGTGGGTAACGAGCAGTGGGGTGAGTTCTACTATGAGCGTCTGAAGCCCTTCGTAGCCGCTATCCGTGCCAAATATCCCAATATCAAGATTGTAGGAACCAGTGGTCCTGTACCTGAGGACAAGCCCGACAACACCTATCGCTTCGAGGACGGCTGGAAGGCAATGAAAGCCCAGAAGGCTGATTTGGTCGACGAGCACTACTACCGCAACGAGGAGTGGTTCCTGACCCATGGACTGCGCTATGACTCCTACGACCGCAAGGGACCGAAAGTATTCGCTGGCGAGTATGCCTGTCATGGAGAGGGTAAGAAATGGAACCACTACGAGGCTGCTATCCTGGAGGCTGCCTTCATGACAGGTTTCGAGCGTAATGCGGATATCGTTCACATGACGACTCCCGCCCCACTCTTTGCCCATGTGGACGGCTGGCAGTGGCGCCCTGACCAGATCTGGTATGACAATACGGATATGTTCAAGACCGTCAGTTACTACGTACAACAGATGTACAGCACCAATGCTGGTACCAACGTCCTCTCCCTGACGATGGACAAGAAGCCTGTCGCCAACCAGGCAGGACAGAACGGGCTCTTCGCCTCTGCCGCCTTTGACAGCAAGACGGGTGAGATCATCATCAAGGTGGCTAACACCTCGAAGCAGAAGCAGTCTGTCGCCTTCAACCTCTCCAATATCAAGGGAGAGCGCACGGCAAAGACACTCACGCTCTGCCATGACGGTATGGATGACGAGAACTCCATCTGCAAACCCGAGTTGATAACACCTAAGACAGGAACGGCTCAGGTAACTGCCGGGAGTAAGTCCGCTACCCTTAACGACGTACTCCCACCCATGTCATTCCGCATCTACCGTGTTGCAAATTAAATTGATTTGCAAAGTAAATCAAATTGAATTGTCGAGCAAATCAAATTGATTTGCAATGACGGAAATAGTCACTAACAAAAACAGCCTTGCTTCTAATCAGGAATAGCAAGGCTGTTTTTCATGGTTTATCACCATTGGAGAAGGAAAAATCAAGGCAAAATTTGGCTATTTGCCATAATCTTCGTAATTTTGTAGCGTATTGTGTAGATACGCGATTATGACAGTAGCAGATTATATCAAACAAGATACAGGCGAGAGACGCTTCTCCTTTGAGGTACTGCCCCCACTGAAAGGTAATGGGACGGAAGCCTTGTTCCAGACCATCGACAAACTCGTGGAGTTCAACCCTGCGTTCATCAATATTACGACGCACCACTCGGAGTATGTCTACAAGGAACTGGAGAACGGACAGTTCGAGCGTCAGCGCATCCGCCGCCGACCAGGGACCATCGCCATCGCCGCGGCAATCCAGCACCGTTACGATATCCCCGTGGAGCCACATGTGATATGCAGTGGTATGACGATCGATCAGATCGAGTATGAGTTGCTTGACCTGCAGTTCTTAGGTATCCGCAACCTCATGCTGCTCAGGGGCGACAAGGCTAAGGAGGACAGCCGCTTTACGCCTACCCCTGGCGGTCATGCCCACACTACCGATCTCATCAAGCAGGTGGTACGCTTCAACGAGGGATTCTTTGCCGACGGTACTCCTATCAAGCACCCAGGTGCCAAGTTCGACTTCGGGGTTGCCTGCTATCCTGAGAAACATGAGGAGGCTCCCAATTTGGAGCGTGACATGGAGTATCTGAAGCAGAAGCAGGACTTAGGAGCCCAGTACGCGGTGACCCAGTTGTTCTACGACAACGAGAAATACTTCGAGTTCGTGGAGAAGGCACGACAGATGGGTATCACGATACCTATCGTACCCGGCATCAAGCCCATGGCGAAACTGAGTCAGTTGACAGTAGTGCCCAAGACGTTCCATTGTGACATCCCAGAGGCACTCGCCAAGGAGATCGTGAAGTGTAAGACGGATGAGCAGGCTCGCCAACTGGGTATCGAGTGGACCAGCCACCAGTGTCAGGAACTCTACGAGCACGGTGTCAAGAACATCCATTTCTATACGGTATCTGCCGTCGACTCCGTCGCGGAAATCACCAAGCGATTACTATAGGCACTATAAAAAAAAAGAATATGTTCGAGCAAGTCATAGGACAACAAGAGGCACAAGCCCGGCTACTCCAGTTGCAACAGGAGCAGCGGCTGCCCCATGCCCTGATGCTCTGTGGACCCATGGGGAGTGGTAAGATGGCGCTCGCCATGGCTTTTGCCAAGCACCTGCTGAGCCGCAACAGTAATGACGAGGCGATGCTGGCAAAATGGGAGCACCCTGACTTGCATTTCACCTACCCTACCATCAAACTGCCTTCGATGGGTACCGACCACAAGCCCGTGTCCGATGATTTCGCACAAGAGTGGCATGAGTTGATTATGGCAGGCTCTTACTTCACCATGACAGAATGGCTGGAGATGATGGGTGGGGAGAACCAGCAGGCGATCATCACAGCAGGTGAGAGTGACGCCCTCATCCGCAAACTGTCGCTCAAGTCGAGTCAGGGGGGCTATAAGGTGAGCCTCATCTGGTTGCCGGAACGCATGAATATCGAATGTGCCAATAAGATACTGAAACTCTTAGAGGAGCCTCCTCAGCAAACCATCTTCCTATTGGTGTGCGAGGAACCAGAGCGGTTGTTGGAGACCATCCGCAGTCGTGTACAGCGCATCGACATCAAACGCATCGCCGATGAGGATATCCGACAAGCACTGATGAGCAAACGGGGACTCAGTGAGGAGAACGCCCAACGCGTGGCACGGATGGCAAACGGCAGTTGGCTGAAAGCACTGGAGATGCTGAGTGTTGACTCTGAGAACGAACTGTTCCTTGATATGTTCCAGACCTTGATGCGACTGGCGTATCAGCGAAAGGTGAAAGACCTGAAGACGTGGAGCGAGCGGATGGCTGGCATGGGACGTGAGAAACAGAAACGGTTCCTCGACTATTTCCTGCGGCTCATCCGTGAGAATTTCATGTTTAACTTCCGAGAGCCCGACCTCTGCTATATGACACAGCGGGAAGAGGATTTCGCAAAGAACTTCGCCCGCTTCATCAACGAGGCAAATGTCATCCCTATCAGTGAACTGGCTAACCGCGCCATCAGGGATATCGGACAGAATGCCAATGCGAAGATCGTG
The DNA here is from genome assembly GCA_002353225.1 of Prevotella sp. UBA2755. GTDB lineage: Bacteria > Bacteroidota > Bacteroidia > Bacteroidales > Bacteroidaceae > Prevotella. Next base: position 36,478 of record DEJF01000025.1, read on the forward strand.
TTCTTCGACTTCGCCCTGCAAATGATTGTACTATTAATAACAAAATAACGATAGGTACTATAGCCACTATAGGAACTATAAAAACTAAAAGAATATGGAGAAAGTAAAAGACCTCGAGATAAAGACAGGATGTGACCGTGGACTCTGTCACCTTGCCGTAGGACGACAGGACAAGCAGTTGAACACCTACGACTGGCTTGCCGACGTACCCGGCAATACGGACACGACAGACTTGGTGGAGGTGCAGTTCAAGCATACCCGCAAGGGCTACTATCATAATGTCAACAACCTGGACTTGAAGAAAGGTGACATCGTTGCCGTAGAGGCAAACCCGGGTCATGACATTGGGGTGGTCACCCTCACAGGACGACTGGTTAAGTTACAGATTAAGAAGGCTAACCTGAAGAGTGCGGACGACATCAAGCGTATCTATCGTATCGCACGTCCAGTGGACATGGAGAAATACCATGAGGCAAAGCGCCGTGAACACGCCACCATGATTGAGAGCCGCCAGATAGCCAAAGGACTGGGACTGAAGATGAAGATCGGGGACGTGGAGTATCAGGGGGATGGTAATAAAGCAATCTTCTATTATATCGCTGACGAGCGTGTGGACTTCCGCCAACTCATCAAAGACCTTGCCGCTACGTTCCACGTACGCATCGAGATGAAACAGATCGGTGCCCGTCAGGAGGCAGGACGTATTGGTGGTACGGGACCTTGCGGACGTGAACTCTGCTGTGCCACATGGATGAAGAACTTCGTGAGTGTGGGAACCAGTGCCGCCCGCTACCAGGATATCTCCCTCAACCCCCAGAAACTGGCGGGTATGTGCGCCAAACTGAAATGCTGTCTGAACTATGAGGTGGACGATTATGTGGAGGCTGGACGTAAACTTCCTGCCAAGGATATCGTCCTGCAGACACAAGACGCGGACTACCACCTCTTCAAGTCGGACATTCTCGCTGGTCTCGTCTCCTACTCTACCGACAAGAATATCGCCGCCAATTTAGAGACAATCACGGCGGAGCGTGCCAAACAGATTATCGAGATGAACCGCAAGGGAGAGAAACCGCTGTCATTACAGGAGAACGGCAGGAAACAGGAGCCTGTCCGTCCGCTTGACCTTGCCACCCAGGAGAATATCAACCGTTTCGACAAGGCGAAGAAGAAAAAGAAAAAGCATAAGAAGCCTAACAAGCCCAGAGATGCGAAAGAATAGTTACACCTTATTATATTATATAGGACTGATAGTGCTTCTTGCATGCTCCTCATGCGACAGCAAGACGACCTACAGCCGCTATCAGCATGTATCTATAGCAGGCTGGGAGAAGAATGACGCTCTTTCCTATGAGATAGCGCCCATGAAAGAGAATGGCACATTCCAGAAAGCAATCGGGGTGCGTATCAGCAGTGACTATCCGTTCATGGGACTAACCTTGATTATAGAGCAGCAGGTATTCCCATCCATGGAGAGCCATAACGACACGCTCAACTGTAACCTGATTGACAAGGAGGGGAACGCCATCGGACAAGGTGTCACGCTCTACCAATACAAATTCCCCATCAACACGATGACCCTGCACAAAGGAGACTCATTGAGCATTCGTGTCCGTCATGACATGAAGAGGGAAATCCTGCCTGGCATTGCCGATATCGGTCTGATACTGACTAAACAATAACCTTATTGTCTAATCAAGTTACGACTGGCATCTATTCGCAGGAAGATAAACAGCAGGATGGTGAATCCCCATAAGGACGAACCGCCATAACTGAAGAACGGTAACGGAATACCGATCACAGGGGTCAGTCCTAACACCATACCCACATTGATAAACACATGGAACAGGAAGATACTTAGCACGCTATAGCCATATACCCTGCCGAAGCGGAACGGTTGTCGCTCCGACAGATGAATCAGTCGCAAGATCAAGGCAAGGAACAACAGCAACACACCTGCGGAGCCTAAGAAGCCCTCCTCCTCACCTACCGTACAGAAAATGAAGTCTGTATCTTGCTCTGGCACGAACTTCAACTTGGTCTGCGTACCATTCAGGAAGCCCTTTCCCTCCAAGCCTCCCGAGCCGATGGCTATCTCACTCTGATGGACATTATAGCCAGCACCACGAAGGTCTTCCTCCAAACCCAGCAAGACATTGATACGCGTACGTTGGTGGGGCTCCATCATGTTGTTCAGGATGAAGTCGGCACCATAGAAGAAACCCACTGACCCTATGGTGAAGAGTGCGATAAAATAGTAGTTACGGATGCGGGAACCCAATCCTTCCCATATCAGATAGCCAATCAGAATAACCGTCATGGCAAGTTGGATGTACACAATATCGAAGGGGATCTTCAACAGTAACAAGGAGAACAGGGTAATACCCAAACAATAGAGTCCTATTTTCCAGGCGAGTTTCTTATTCCTGCCATAGACCCATACCATGCCTGCCGCAAACAACTGTATCATCAACAACACAGAGAATTTACCCACAGAAGTCGGGGAGTCACCTAAATAGACCTCCGCATAACGGATACCCACGACAAAGTAGATGACCATAGCCACACCAGTAAACAGAATGGAACCTGGCATTCCCTCCCTATAGAACATCAGGAAGAAGGCGAAGTACACCAAGGCGGAACCTGTCTCTCGCTGCATGATAATGAAAATCATCGGTAGGAAGATAATCGCCAATGTCGCCCCGAAATGCTTCCACTGATGGATATTATACCCATAGGTTGACATGAACTTTGCCAATGCGAGGGAGGTGGCGAACTTAGCGAACTCCGCCGGTTGTATGCGTAAAGGTCCTAATACCAGCCATGAGCGTGAGCCCTTGATGGAATGCGTATTGAAGATGGTAAGGAACAGCAATATCAACAACAACCCATAGATGATATAGGCAAAGGTATCGTAGAAACGGTCGTCCGACATAAGGATGGTGAAACCCAAGACAATCGACGTACCTATCCAGATAATCTGCATACCGGAACGTGTATCCAGACTGAAGATATCTGTGTTACCATAGGAATAACTGGCTCCACATACACTGATCCAGCCAAAGGTCAACAGGGCGATATAGATGAGTATCGTCCACCAGTCGATAGAACGGAAGATGCTGGTCTGCTTACCTGATTGTGTTGCCATAAGATATATGTCTGTTTTGGAAATCTCTTGCTTTCTTCTCAGAAGCCTCAGAGAGTTTTCCGTGAATATACTGTTCCATGATCAAACCGCCAATAGGCACACCATAGGTAGCGCCCCATCCGCCATTCTCCACATAGACGGCGACAGCGATTTGGGGTTTATCCATAGGGGCGAATCCCATAAACACAGAGTGGTCGTGGCCGCGGTTCTGTGCCGTACCAGTCTTTCCACAGGCGACGAAATCGTATTTTGCCAACTCATGACAGGTACCGCCGGTCGCAGACGCTCTCATGCCAGCCACCACATAGTCGTATGCTTCGCGCTTAGCCAAAGTATAGTGTCTCTTGGTAAACGTCGTATCCAAGGCTTCGCCCTGCACCTTCTTCACCACATGAGGAGTGAGGTAATAACCTCTGTTGGCTATCGTCGCTCCCAGATTAGCGATCTGCAATGGTGTGGCGTTCACCTCACCTTGTCCGATGGCAATAGAGATAATGGTCAGACCGTTCCACGACCCCTTATAGGCACGGTCGTAATAGTCAGCATTGGGGATCAGTCCTCGTTTCTCTCCTGGCAAGTCGACACCCAGTTGATAGCCAAATCCCATGCTCACCATATAGTCACGCCACTTGTTCATTGCCTTCTGCACTGAACCGTATTTCGAGATATTCTGGTTAATCATATAATAGAGTCCCCAGCAGAAATAGCCATTGCATGAAGTGGATAGGGCTGGTACCAAAGGTAATGGCGCCGCATGACCGTGACATCCCACATGCAAACCCCTGAAGTTGAAGCCATGGGCACAGGGATAGGCTGTCTGTGTGGGATGGATGATACCCTCACTCATGAAGGTTAGTCCCTGTGTGGTCTTAAAGGTGGAACCTGGAGGATATTGTCCCATGATGCTACGGTTCAGCAGGGGTTTCCACACATTCTGACTCAGCAGACGATGATTCTTGGAGCGAGCACGTCCCACCATCATACGAGGGTCGTAGGACGGTGATGACACCATACAAAGAATCTCTCCTGTAGATGGTTCTATCGCTACGATACTGCCTATCTTTCCCTCCATCAGTCGCTCACCCAATGCCTGCAGGTCGGCATCCAGACTCAGTGTCAGATTCTTACCAGGTACCGGCTTACGGTCGAAAGCACCATTCTGGTAACGTCCCTGTATACGACCGTGAGCATCACGCAAGAGGATCTGCATCCCTTTCTCACCACGCAACTGTTTCTCATAACTACGCTCAACACCCAGTTTCCCGATATAGTCACCCGGGATATAGTAGTCGTCTTGCTCTATATCTGCCGGTGATACCTCCGCCACATCGCCTAAGACATGGGCGGCAAAGGGATATTGGTACTGACGGATACTGCGTCGCTGCACATAGAAACCCGGGAAACGGAACATCCTTTCCTGAAACACGGAGAAGTCTTTGTCCGACAACTGACTGATGAATATCTGCTGGGTAAAACGACTATAGCCCGGATTCTTGATACGGTCCTTGATTTCCGCCATACGCTTGTCAAACTCCGCTTTCGTGATGTTCAACGCCTCACAGAACTCAAGGGTGTCCAAATGGTCTTTCGCCTCATTCATGATCACCATGATATCGTATGACGGTTGATTATAAACAAGCAGTTTCCCGTTTCTGTCCGTAATAATACCACGGGAAGGGTATTCTATCTTCTTGAGGAAAGCGTTAGAGTCGGCATTCTTCTTGTAGTCGTCACTCATAATCTGAAGAGTGAAGAGACGAATGATATAGATGACGACAATAGCAACCGCTATCCCGCTAATCACATAACGCCGATAGTCTATCTCATAGTCTTTCATTCCTGCTTGTCCTGAACAGTCTCAAATGTCAATATCATCAACAAGGTGATGGCGGCACTGCCTATCACGCTTTTCAACCATTCAACCCAGTTATAGAGGGTGAAAGCATCCAGCGTGAAGAACACCAGACAATAGATGAGCACCATGACCAGCGAATAGTAGAAATACTTTACCCACCCGATATTCCGTATCGAGGGCTGCATATTCTCCGCAGCATCACGTGACACATACAACTCAAAGTAATATGGTTGAATAGCACCTAACAAAGTCATCGAGGCAGCGGCTACTCCTGGGGTATTGAAGAAAATATCCACTACGAGCCCTAATCCAAAACTCCACAGCAGGACTGCCCATTTGGGATAGTTACGGGGAAAGAGCAGAACGAAATAGACATAAAACAATGGTGTGGCATATCCAAACAGATGGATACGTCCCAGTATCAACGCCTGTGCCAACACAAAGGCGACAAACAAACCTGCCCGTTTGAATATATCTGCCGACATTCCCCTATTCCTTCACATTTAGTTTCAATGAGTCACGCGCTGATTGCAACAGACGGGTACGCTCCTCTATTGACGGGTCATTGATGACCACCACATCACGCAGACAACCGAAGTCTGTCGACAGGCGGACCTTTACGCGGTAGGACAAGCCGTCGGCAGAGTTATACACCGTCTCTATCTTTCCCACTAAGACTCCTGGCGGGAAGATGGAAGAATAACCATTCGTCTCCACCCAGTTGCCTCGCTTGAAACGGGCATGACGGGGGATATCCTCCAGATAGGAGACTCCCGCATCCTTACCGTCCCACCGTAACACACCGAAATAGTTATGTCCACGGATGGCACAACTGATGCGCGAGGAGGTATTCAGCACTGGGATGACAATGGTATAGTGGTCGGACACCAGATAGGTCACTCCCACAATACCCTGTCCGCAAGCGACACCCATTCCCACACCAATACCGTCAGCCGCTCCACGATTGATCGTCAACAAGTTGTCCTGTCTGTTCAACTCATTGCTCACCACCTTGGCAGGGACCAGATGATACCTTTTGAGGAAATGCATCTCCTTATTCCAGAGCCCCGCGGTATCCTCTGTCGCCTCACCGTACAGACGGCGCAACTGAGTTACCTGCCGTTCCAAATAGAAATTACGCAACGCAAGGTTCTCATTTGCACGCGCAAGTGAGAAATACGACTCCATCTCTGCCCTCCCCTCATTAACAGTACCAGCCACAGCATTGGCTGACGAGAGCCACACACTGCCTTGATAGTTGTTATAGGAAAACAACATCGTCAGGCTGATGACTTCCAACAGGACGAAGAGAAACCAGTGATGGTATTTCTGTAGGAACTCCAGCAGGTTCTGCATTGATTATCGCATCAAGAAACTGAAACGGTCTACGTTCTTCAAGGCGATACCAGCACCCTTTGCCACGGAACGCAATGGATCCTCTGCGATATGGAACTGGATGTTGATCTTATCGGTAAGACGCTTGTCTAAGCCACGAAGCAATGCACCACCGCCAGAAAGCCAGATACCGTTCTTCACGATGTCCGCATACAACTCTGGAGGGGTATTCTCCAAGGCGGAGAGCACGGCGTTCTCTATCTTTGCCACCGTCTTGTCGATACAATGGGCTATCTCCTGATAGCATACAGGCACCTCCATAGGCAATGCCGTGATACGGTTAGGACCGTGTACCACATAATCCTCTGGAGCCTCATCACCAAGGTCTGTCAGTGCGGAACCCACATTGATCTTGATACGCTCAGCCATACGCTCGCTGACCTTCACATTATGCTGACGAGCCATATACTCTTGGATGTCTGCCGTCAGGTCGTCACCTGCAGTACGGATGGAGTTGTTGCAGACGATACCTCCCAATGAGATAACGGCGATCTCCGTAGAACCACCACCGATGTCGACAATCATATTGCCCTCAGGAGCCTCTACGTCGATACCAATACCGATAGCGGCAGCCATCGGCTCGAAAATCAGATACACATCACGTCCGTCGGCATGCTCCGCAGAGTCGCGGACTGCACGAAGTTCCACCTCCGTAGAGCCAGAGGGCACACCAATCACCATACGCAAAGAAGGTGAGAACAAACGGCTGCCCGTATGTACCATCTTAATCAGTCCACGCATCATCTGCTCACAAGCAGAGAAGTCGGCAATCACACCATCACGCAATGGACGGATAGTACGGATATTATCATGTGTTTTCTCATACATCATCTTCGCCTCGTTACCGACGGCAATCATCTTGTCGGTACGGCGGTCGAGAGCAACAACCGACGGCTCGTCCACCACGATCTTATCATCACTGATAATAATCGTGTTAGCCGTTCCAAGATCCATGGCTATCTCCTGGACAAAACTAAAAAATCCCATATCTTTTTCTACCTATTTGTTTTGTACTAATTACTTTTCAAACCAATTATGAATAGCTGTATCATAATGACTGCTGACACCAAAGGCACGAGTAGCGAACTCACGACGCTGCGCCTTAGTGGTCTCCGCACCCTGCTTGTTCAGGATGTCCAGCAGAATACCGTATTCTGCCTTGGAGGGGACGATAACGACATCATTGAAATTCTTGGCTCCCGCGCGAATCAGTGAAATACCGCCGATATCAATCTTCTCGATGATATCTTCCTCAGAGGCACCACTAGCAACGGTCTGCTCGAAAGGATAGAGGTCGACGATTACCAAGTCTATCTCCGGAATCTCATACTGAGCCATCTGCTCGCGGTCACCCTCGTTCTCACGACGCCCCAGAATACCTCCGAACACTTTCGGATGCAAGGTCTTCACACGACCTCCCAAGATAGAGGGATAAGTGGTTACATTCTCCACTTTCTCACACTCGTAGCCCAAACTTTCAATAAAGGTCTGTGTACCACCTGTTGACAAGAACTTCACACCTTCAGCATGCAGCTTCTTCAACAACTCTTCCAGCCCATCCTTATGAAACACGGAGATGAGCGCTGTCTTAATCTTCTTTGTATCTGCCATAATATAACGTTATATAAATTTCAATTGGGGATGCAAAGGTAGTAAAAAACCACCATACTTCATCATCTTTTAACTAAAAAATTTCTCGCACATAAAAATTAATAATGTATATCAATCCCAAAGGCATCATTCAATCGGTAACTGAACGTCATTCTGTCGGTAACTGAGTCATGGTCAGTCGGCATGTGAATCCGCAACATTGTCCCTTTGCCACTTTGCCACATTAAGGTGGCATGATGGAAAAGGGATGTTTTTTTTGAATCTTCCAACTTTTTCATCATTTATTTGCGACTTTCATTTTTATTCCCTATCTTTGCTTATGAAATAGTGAATCATGTCAAACCCTTTAAATGTTGAAATGCCTTAGGAGTGCTAGCACTCTTTTTTTGTTTCCTCTATTTCTTTGTTTTTGCGAAATTTCTATTGAAACATTTGCAACTTTCACTTTTTCTTTCTATCTTTGCCCTCGGAGTGGGAAGGTTCTGCTCTGACAGAAGAAGCGTTATGTTTATGAACACAGAGCAAATGACACAGATGATAGCCGAGTATTTCAAGACACAACCAGTCTTGAAAGCATGGATTTTTGGCTCATATGCGCGTGGTGAGGAGACTGAAAGCAGTGATGTGGACATACTTGTGATCCTTGATTATTCACAACCTATAGGATTGAAATTCTTTGGAATGTATGAAGATTTAAAGGAACTTTTAGGCCGTCCTGTCGATTTGGTTTCAGATCGGACTTTAGCCCCTTTCGCTCGTGCCAGCGTTGAACGTGATAAAAAACTTGTTTATGAGAGAGTCGCTTAGAGATCGTGAAAGGTTGGAACACATGCTCTCTGCCATAGGTCGCATACTCCGTTATACAAATGGGAAAACATTTGAAGATCTTACGGCAGACGATATGATGTATTATGCTGTAGTGAAGAATATCGAAATCATTGGTGAGGCAGCCAATATGCTTACAGTTGAGTTTACTGAACAACATCCTCAAACACCTTGGAAGCAGGTTAGAGGTATGCGCAATTACATAGTTCATGAATATTTTCAGATTGATGATGTGGTTGTATGGGATGTTGTAACAAACAATCTTTCAGAACTCAAGCAACAAATAGAATCGTATCTCGCTGAAACCAATTGGGCAAAGTGGGTACAACAATAATGTCAAACCCTTTAAATGCTGAAATGCCTATGGGCTGAGATTACTTTACATGGACATATAGGATGAACATCCACTATACCCCACATATTGTAGACGTAATTCTGTTCACTTTTTTTATTCAAAGTAAAGATAAGATGAAATTGTGTAATATAAAACAAGTTTTGTTGTTTGTTGCGCTGACTTTTTCTGTGAAAGCCTCCGCCTATGATTTTATGGTCGACAAAGTGCAATATACAATAATTAGCACTGAACCTTATTTAGAAGTTAAAGTCGTTGGAGGAACAACAGGTACTTTACATATCCCTGCAGAAGTTGAATATAAGGGTCTGAATTTCAAAGTACGCTATATTGACGGGCATGCTTTTGAAAACAAGTGGGGATCAGAACACGACATATGGGAACTTACGATAGATGAAGGTGTTTATAGCATTGGTGCATGGGCTTTTGTAAATAACTATAATTTAAATAAAGTGTCTTTGCCTAAAGACATAATAATACATGAATATGCATTCGGAGGTTGTTCTGGACTGGAAACGTTTAAATTCCCTGAATCTGTTTCAGAATTAAATGAAGGTATCCTTGCAGAATGTGCCAATTTGAATTCTGTGGAATTACCCTCTGGATTGAAGATAATACCCAAAGATTTGCTAAACGGATGTAGTAACTTAAATACAATGGAAATACCAAATTCAGTCGTTTCCATTGGTGATTATTCTCTTTCTAGAACAGGTTTTTCTGAAATTAACATACCTGAGTCTGTGGAAACCATAGGTAGAAATGCCTTTGCAGGATCCGCTCTGAAGACTATAACTATTCCCAATTTAGTCACTAGTATTAGTGCTTATACTTTTCTATCTTGTAAGAACTTAGAATCAATTATTATCCCAAATACTATAACTGAAATTGAAGGGAGTGCTTTTTACGGATGTAGCAATTTAGAAAATATTAATCTACCAGAAGGAATTACGAAAATAAGTGGATCAACATTTAAGGATTGTTATAGTTTGAAGTCCATTGTCATTCCAAGTAAAGTTACAACTATACAAAATAATGCTTTTGAGGGGTGCACTAAACTTGAGTCTGTAAATATTCCAAGTTCTGTAAAAGAAATATATTCTGGCGCTTTCTACTATTGCAGTAATTTGCAGACAATCAATTTACCCGAATCCCTTGAGAAGATTGGGGATAAAGCATTTGCAAAATCTGGTCTAACATCGATTTGCTTTCCTAATTCATTAAAAAATATTGGTGAATCAGTTTTTGCTGAATGTGATGATCTCACCAGTGTTGTCTCGCGCATGGAGGAACCTTGTACCATAGAGAACGAAAACTGTTTTGACAATGTGGCATATTTACTTATAAAATTGACGGTTCCGCCTTTAACCGCAGAAAAATATAATGAGAGTTATGCTTGGCATAAGTTCAAAAATATAATAGAAAAACCTCATGACGAAAACGATAACCCGATAGTCATATCAGTACAAGACGCATCTAGTGAATATGGTGACAAACTTCCAAAATTCCAAATAACATCGGAAGGGGCTATACTTGATGGTACTCCGGAGATTATATGCGAAGCAACAGAAAACTCACAAGTAGGAACGTATGATATTATTGTCAAGCCAGGTTCTGTTAAGAACTTTAATGCAACCTATGTAAATGGTAAACTAACCATCACTAAGGCTCCTTTGACAATTACAGCCAAGGACTATACCATCAAGCAAGGTGAGGAACTGCCAACCTTTGAGGTAACCTACGAGGGCTTCAAGAATAATGAGACAGAGGATGTATTGACTAAGAAACCCACGATCGCAACAACGGCAACATCTGCCAGTGAGCCTGGTGAATATAATATCACCGCTTCTGACGCTGAGGCAACGAACTATGAGATTGGTTATGTAAATGGAAAGCTTACGATTGGAACTTCCAATATTATTTCCAAAGGTGTCTATGCGCTTGGTTCTGGTAATATGGCCACTGGTAGCCCCAGCAATCTGACCTATTTCGATTATAATACAGGAAAGGCAACTCCTAATGCTTTCGAGGTTAATAACGGTGGTATGAGTCTTGGTATGACAGCCAATGACATCTTAAAGTATGGTAAGAAGATTTATATCGTCGTAGACGGCGAGCACACAGTTTTTGTTACTGATGCAAATCTGAAACTTCTTCACAAAATTGACATGACCTCTGCTGACATGTTAGGTGAGGCTGGCGGTGTAAGTCCTCGTCGTATCACTGCTGATGGTCCCAATATCTATGTATCCACCTATGGTGGTTATGTTGCTGCTATCGATACCCTTAATTTCTCATTGGTCAAGAAGTATAAGGTTGGTTCCTATCCTGAGGGCTTAATAGTAGATAACGGTTATCTGTATGTGGCAAACTCTGATTATGGCTATGGTAATGCTTCTATCTCAAAAGTCGATTTGAATTCTGGTGCCGACACACCTATTACTGACGAGAATATCCGTAACCCTCAAGAGATTGTCATTGCCGGTTCGGACATCTACTTCCTGGATCTTGGACAATACGGTACAGAACCTCCCTATGCACAAGAGAACGCTGGTGTCTATTGCATCTCAGGTGGCAAGGTGACGAAAGTCGTTGCTGACGCTACAGGTTGGGCTATATCCAGCCCTAATATCTACACCTACAATGCACCTTATTCCTATGGTGATCCGAAGCCTGTAACCTACAATATCTATAATGTCCAGACAAAAGAGTTGGAATCATTCACTCCCAGTGATATTGAAAGTCCTGCAACCATGTGTATCGATCCTGTTCAAGGGTTGTTGTATATCGCCTCCTATCATATGACAACCTCTGAGTGGGGAACATTTCCCGACTACACATCAAATGGTTATGTGAATTATTATGACCTTTCCACGATGAATAAGATTGGTTCGTTTGATTGTGGTATAGGTCCACGGCGCATCGGAGTCAATTTGGGCACCGATTATATCTTGGGCGATGCCAATGGTGACGAACAAGTGAATGTGACGGACATCGTGGCAACGGTGAACTACATCATGAACAAGCCGTCTACAGACTTTAACTTCGAAGCTGCTGATGTGAACTGTGATGGCGAAGTAAATGTGACGGACATCGTGGCAATGGTGAACATCATCATGAAAGACGGTACGCAGAATGCACGTGAAGTCATGAGTGTCCTGCGTAGGAGCGGATTTATATTCTGACAAAAATGAAACAACCCTGCTATCCCTGCTACAATTTTGCATAACATGTTGATAATCAGGGAAAGTACGGTGCAGGATCGGTAGCGAAATGGGGGTTCAACCCTGCTACTGATCCTGCACTTTTTGTTGTCTTCTATTTTGGCTATAGGCGTAAGACCTTACGGCTATAGGCGCACAGCCTTTTGCCTATAGGTGCACGGTTGCTAGGATGCTTCTTTCTCCCTGTTAGGTAGGCACTTTCTCCCTGTTAGGCTGGCACTTACTCCCTATAGAAATAGTCGGGAGACAATGAATGGTGACAGATGACAGTTAAAATACACTTACGGCATTACTGTTTCCTCATTGTAACACCTGCTTGCATGCCATTGATGCTCTTCATCAATGAGGTGATGGTGCGAATCTGGGAGCTGCTCGACTTGGCACCGAAGGTCTTGAAAAGGTTGAGCAGTTTGGTGGCATCCGTCACAAACATCATCTCCTTGCCAGAAACCTGCGTCGTCACGGCCAGCGACTTTACACCAGCAGCAGTCAGCATTAACTTCGAGTCCTTCACCGTCCATTTACCCTTGACCGTCTTTCCGTTCAACGTCTCCGTAAATGTTCCGTCTTCATTGAAGGTCATGGTGAAGGCACCTGGCTTGATACCATATCGTGTCAGGTATTCTTGTATCTTTTTTTCCAGTTTGTTGGCAGCAATCTTCGAACCTGTCTTTGCCAGAATATTGTCAGACGTAAACACAATAGCAGGTTCCGTGTATGACCATGTGCCGATAACATTCTCCTTAGTCGCCTGTTTCTTGCTGGAGAAAATTGATGTCAGGTTAGACACCGCATCGTCACCAGAGCCACCCAGCACACTATTCAGTACATCACTGATGTCTTGTGCCTGAACCGATACACCCACCATCAACATGACCATCATCATGACGGCTTTCATCATCATTCCTTTCATATCACATCTTTTTAGTAAACAAGAACCCCTGCGAGCACTTGTCCGCAGGGGCTTCTTTGTAGCGGGACCCAGGATTGAACTGGGGACCTCATGATTATGAATCATGCGCTCTAACCAGCTGAGCTATCCCGCCATCAAGGGTGATTCTCTTGAAATCGGGTGCAAAGGTAATACAAACTTTTCAATTCACAAAACTTTTCTCTAAAAAAAGAATAAATTTCTTTGTTTTATACATATTTAGTTGTATCTTTGCAACACAGAAACTAACCGCTTAGGATATGCATAAACACATTCTAAAGAAAGAATACCCACTTTCGGCAAAGTCGCCAAAAATAGTTTGGGAAATGATTAGCAACGCAGCAGGACTACAAAAATGGCTCGCTGACGTAGTGGTAGAGAATGGTGACGAATGGACTTTCACTTGGGGGCATCCATGGACAGAGCGCGACACAAAAGTGTCGAGACTGCTGGAACTGGAGAAATACGACCATATCAAACTGAAATGGGACTATCAAGAGGACGACCCCGACGCATACTGGGAGATGCGTATTGAACAGAGTGAACTAACGGGCAACCTGAACCTGTTGATTACCGACTATGCCGACCCCGAGGACATCAACGACCTCAACGGACTATGGGATGCCAATATGGAACGGTTGCACCGTGTCAGCGGTTTCCTGTTATAGACACTTAAATGATAAAAAAACGAAATATTTGCCGTGCTCTGAATTTTTTATGCTAATTTTGCATGCTCATAGTGCATGTCGCTGATGTTTCGAATCAAGAAATTAGACATATTCATCACCAAGCAGTTCGGACTGCTGTTTATTGGAACGTTCTTCATCTGCCAGTTTGTGCTGATGATGCAGTTCCTATGGCGTTATGTCGACGAGTTGATTGGTAAGGGACTCTCACTGGAGGTCATGGCACAGTTCTTCTGGTATATGGGACTGATGCTGATGCCACAGGCGTTCCCCCTCGCTATTCTGCTGAGTTCACTGATTGCCTTTGGTAACCTTGGTGAAAGTTCAGAGTTGACGGCTATCAAGGCGGCAGGCATCTCGCTCTTGCAGGCGATGCGCTCTCTGATAGCCATCGTTCTCGTCATCTCCTGTATCTCTTTCTATTTCCAAGAAGTGATCGGTCCGAAATCATTCATCTCCTTCCGACAACTGCTTTTGTCTATGCAGCAGAAGAACCCGGAGGTGGAGATTCCAGAAGGCATCTTCTACGACGGCATCAGCGGCTCTAACATCTATGTGCAGAAGAAAGACATGAACACCGGCATGCTCTACGGCATTATGATATACCGTATGAACGGAGGGTATGAGGACGCTGCCGTCATCCTTGCCGACTCTGGGCGCATGCAGACCACGGAGGAGAAAAAGCACCTGCTACTGACACTCTATAGCGGGGAATGGTTTGAGAACATGCGTTCACAGGACGTGGCTGGCTCCGCCAATGTCCCCTATCGCCGTGAGACGTTCTCCAACAAGCGTATCGTCCTGGACTTTGACGGTGACTTCAACATGGCGGAAGCAGGTTATATCTCTGGTGATGCCCGCTCGAAGAGCATGGGGAAAATCCTGCATGACCTCGACTCCATCCGTGAGTTCAACGACTCCGTAGGACATCAGTTCTATAAAGAGGCGAAACAGGCCGGCTTCTATCTGCCTGCCCTTGATAAAAAAGACTCTGTGAAGATTCTGACGGATATCCGTCAAGGCACCATCAATTTTGACTCGCTTTACCAGAAACTGACACCCGAGGAGAAACAGCGTGTGATGAAAGCGGCGGTAAGTGACGCCCAGACAGCATCCGTCGACTTGGAGTTCAAAGGTGACTACTCCGACGCGCTGAACTCGAACGACCGCCTGCACATGATTGAGGCGATTAACAAGGTGACATTGTCGTTCTCATGTCTGATATTCTTCTTCATCGGAGCACCCTTGGGAGCCATCATCCGAAAAGGAGGACTGGGAGTTCCTGTCATCATCTCCGTCTTGGTGTTTATCGTCTACTATATCCTGGAGAATACAGGTATGCGCATGGCACGAGATGACAACTGGACGGTCTGGTTCGGCAAAATGCTGGGCACCTGTACGCTGACACCTATCGCCGCTTTCTTCACCTACAAGGCAAACAACGACTCTGTCGTGTTCAATATCGACCTCTACAAACAGATCGTCTTCAATATGCTGGGACTCCGCAGCAAGCGACATATTAGCAGCAAGGAAGTCATCATCGAGGATCCCATCTATATGGCAGATGCCTACCATCTGTTACGTATCAACCAAGAGATTGAGCAATATAGCGCAGAGCATCAGTTGCTGCACCTGCCCAATCCCATCAAGGTGTTCTTCCGTCCTGGCGACGACCATACTATCCAACGTATCAGCGACGAACTGGAGGAAGTCATAGAGGATCTGTCAAACACCAAGGACAGGGGTATCCTCACCTACCTTAACCGCTATCCCATCGTGGCTACTCATGCCCATACCAGACCGTTCCGTCAGAAATGGCTGAATATCATAACGGGGCTGGTGATTCCTGTAGGACTCTTCTTCTATCTGAGAATGTGTCGTTTCCGTCTCCGTTTGCGTAAGGACCTGCATACCATCAGCAACACCAATACCCTGATGGTACAAAGGATATCAGAGTGCCACCCTGGTACTCCGGTAACAATGGAGGAGTTGCAGAAGATGCCACTGATCATCGATCTTATTAATAATAAATAATGTGTAACTACTTAAATAATATATGGAGAATTTCAAACTAAATACCATTGAAGAGGCTTTAGAGGATTTCCGTGAGGGGAAATTCGTCATTGTCGTAGACGACGAGGACCGTGAGAACGAGGGTGACCTTATCTGCGCGGCAGAGAAGATCACACCAGAGATGGTAAACTTCATGCTGAAGAACGCACGAGGACTGCTCTGCGCACCTATCACTATCAGCCGTAGTCAGGAACTGGACCTGCCCCATCAGGTACAGGACAACACCTCCCTGCTGGGCACCCCTTTCACTGTGACCATCGACAAGATAGAGGGATGCACCACTGGTGTCTCCGCCCACGACCGTGCGGCTACCATCCGTGCGCTCGCCGACCCCACCTCCACCCCTAAGACATTCGGACGACCTGGTCATATTAACCCTCTCTACGCCCAAGACAACGGTGTGCTACGCAGAAGTGGACATACCGAAGCCGCCATCGACCTCTGCAAACTCTCCGGACTCTATCCTGCAGGTGCCCTGATGGAGATTATGAACGACGACGGCACCATGGCACGCATGCCCCAATTAATGGAGTTTGCCCGCCTGCACCACATGAAAATCATCACCATCAAGGATATGATCGCCTACCGCCTCCAGAAAGAATCACTCATCGAGGTTGGCGAAGAGGTGGAGATGCCCACAGACTACGGACACTTCAAACTGATTCCCTTCCGACAGGTGAGCAACGGTCTGGAGCACATGGCACTTATCAAGGGAGAATGGAAGGAGGAAGAGCCTATTCTGGTACGCGTACACTCCTCCTGTATGACGGGTGACATTCTCGGTTCGAAACGCTGCGACTGCGGTGAGCAACTCCACAAGGCAATGCAGGCTATCGAGAAAGAAGGAAAAGGGGTCGTCATCTATATGCAACAGGAAGGACGCGGCATCGGACTGATGAACAAAATAGCAGCCTACAAACTGCAAGAGGAAGGACTGGACACCGTGGATGCCAATGTCCATTTAGGATTCAAACCCGACGAGCGTGACTATGGATGCGGTGCCCAGATGCTGCGCCACCTGGGTGTCCATAAGATGCGACTGCTGACCAATAACCCTGTCAAACGCGTCGGACTGGAAGCGTATGGGCTGGAGATTGTGGAGAACGTACCCATCGAGGTAACTCCCAACCCCTATAACCTGCGTTATCTGGAGACTAAGAAAAACCGCATGGGGCACACCCTCCATCTGAAATAGTGTTGGTTTTTCAAGGTTTTCATTAAAAAAATGACACATTTCTTTCTTTTAAAAGAATAAAATGATTACTTTTGCACCTAAATAAAAAACACTGACAACAAATATGGCACAATTATCTGACCGTCTGCAACGTCTGGCACCCTCCGCCACACTTGCTATGTCACAAAAAAGTTCTGAAATGAAAGCACAGGGCATCGATGTCATCAATATGAGCGTCGGAGAGCCCGACTTCAATACCCCCGACCACATCAAACAAGCGGCTAAACTTGCCATTGATGAGAACTATTCCCGCTATTCACCCGTACCCGGCTATCCCGACCTTCGTCAGGCAATAGCCCGTAAACTGGAACGTGAGAATCACCTGCACTATCAGCCTTCTGAGATTCTGGTGTCTAACGGAGCCAAGCAAAGCGTGTGCAACACCGTCATGGCATTAGTTAATCCTGGTGATGAGGTGATTATCCCTGCCCCCTACTGGGTCAGTTATCCACAGATGGTACTCCTTGCAGGAGGCAAACCCGTCTTCGTTGAGGCAGGTTTCGAGCAAAACTTCAAGATGACACCAGCGCAACTGGAGGCGGCTATTACCCCAAAGACCCGCCTGTTGATTCTCTGTTCACCCAGCAATCCTACGGGCAGTGTCTATAACAAGGAGGAACTGGAGGGACTTGCCAATGTCATCAAGCGTCACGATGACCTCTTCGTCCTCGCCGATGAGATATACGAGCATATTAATTACGTGGGCAAGCACGAGAGTATCGCCAAGTTTGAGGGCATGAAGGAGCGCAGCATCATTGTCAACGGTGTCAGCAAAGCATACGCCATGACAGGCTGGCGTATCGGTTATATCGCAGCACCCGAGTGGATCGTCAAAGGCTGTAACAAACTACAAGGACAATACACAAGCGGTCCTTGCTCTGTCAGTCAGAAAGCCGCAGAGTTCGCCTACATCTCCAGTCAGGAGTGCGTGGAAGAGATGCGTAAGGCTTTCGAGCGTCGCCGTGACCTGATAGTCAAACTCGCCCAAGAGATTCCCGGACTGGAGGTCAATGTCCCAGAGGGAGCCTTCTACCTGTTCCCCAAGTGCAGCAGTTTCTATGGCAAGAGTGATGGGGAGAAGACCATCAACAACTCCACTGACCTCGCCCTCTATCTGCTGGAGAAAGGGCATGTAGCGACTGTTGGTGGCGATGCCTTCGGCGACCCGGAATGCTTCCGCATGAGTTACGCCACGAGTGACGAAAATATCATTGAGGCAATGCGCAGAATCAAGGAAGTTCTGGCGAGGCTTCATTAAAAATTGACGAATATCAAGTTAAAAGTTCTTAAAAGGACGGTTTAACCGCCGTAAATTGTTATCTTTGCCAAATGATAGGCGTATAAAAATGCCGTGTCAGCGACCTAAAGCAAGGCAAGACGCAATAAATCAGAAAGATATATTATAAATCAATTTATTTAATAACTAAAATTTAAACTTTTAAAATTATGGCAACTACACAAAAGGCTGTAGCCCCAGCCAAGAAATCGGGCTTCCAAGGTGTTAAAGCTGCGTGGATTATTCTCGCTATCTGCTGCGCTGCAGGTTATGGCGTATGGTATTTCATTATGGGTAACCCCGACAACTTCGTTGGTGGTGACCGTAGCGGACACCCTGCAAATCTGTTAGGTACAGTTTATAAAGGAGGTTTCGTAGTAGGTTTGATCCTGACTCTGCTCTTCACCGTTATCTGCTTGGGTATCGAGCGTTTCTTCGCTATCAAGAGTGCTTCTGGTAAGATCAACCTCGCCAAGTTCACCGCTCAGGTTAAGGATCTCATCAAGGCTCAGAAGTTTGCTGAGGCTGACGCTCTCTGCGACAAGATGCAGGGTTCTGTAGCCAACGTAGTAAAGGCTTCTATCAACATGTACCAGTCTGTAGAGGGTGACACCACTCTGAAGAAGGCCGCTAAGATTGCTAAGATCCAGCAGGCTCACGAGGAGGCTACTCAGTTGGAGATGCCTACCCTTCAGATGAATATGCCTATGGTTGCAACCATCGTATCTCTGGGTACCCTGACCGCTCTGTTCGGAACCGTGCTCGGTATGATCGGATCATTCCAGGCTCTGTCTGCTGGTGGTGGTGCTGACTCTATGGCTCTGTCTGCCGGTATTTCTGAGGCCCTTGTAAACACTGCATCTGGTATTTTGACCTCTTGGGTTGCTACCGTTGTTTACAACTTCTTCTCTAACAAGATTGACAAGTTGACCTACGCACTCGACGAGATTGGTTTCACAATCGCTGCTACATACGATTCAAACCACAACGAGGCTTAATTTTTAACCATCTAAATAAAGCATTTTAGAGAATGGCTAAAATTAAGATACAGAAAAAAGACATCTGGATTGACATGACGCCTATGTCAGACGTGATGACACTGCTTCTGTGTTTCTTCATGTTGACCTCAACATTCCTGACCCCAGAGCCGGTACAGGTTACTGCACCTAACTCTGTGTCAGAGTTGAAGATACCAGAGCAGGACGTTCTGAACATTCTGGTAACCCCAGAGGGTCGTGTCTATTGCGGTACGGAAAACAAGAACAACATGCAGGCGATGCTGGACATCATGACCGACAAGTTCGGCGTTCAGCTCAACCCAACCCAGATCAAGCATTTCCGCGAGGATGCTATGGTTGGAGCCAGCATGTCGCAAATGGCAGCGTACCTCAACCTCGAGCCTGAGAAAATGGCAGAGGAAGTCCAGAAGCTCGGTCTTCCACTTGACAGTATCAAGGGAGGAAAGAGCGAGTTCCAGGAGTGGGTCTCTGCGGCCCGCGAAGCAAATCCTGACATCAAGCTCGCTATCAAGTGCGACTCAAAGACTCCTTATGCATCTATTAAGAAGTTGATGTCAGAGCTACAAGATATGAACGAGAACCGTTTCCAGCTCATTACGAATCTCGATGTTAAACGTTTAAACGACTAGTATTATGGCAAAAAAGAATCTATCCAAGCAGAAGAAGATGGATACCCGCGTGAACTTCACGCCAATGGTAGACATGATGATGCTTTTGATCACGTTCTTCATGCTGTGTACTACACTGGCTAAGCCGCAGGCTATGCAGTTGACCATGCCGTCAAACGATGACACGAAGAATCTGAATGAAGAACAGAAGCAGGTTACAAAGGCTTCTCACACCATTACTCTTTACCTTGGCTCTAATGACAAGGTATGGTATATTGCCGGTCTGCCCAATTACGATGATCCTTCATGCGTAAAGGAGACCACCTATGGCAAAGATGGTATTGAGAAAGTTCTCAATGAGCATACCACCGAGGAAGGTATCAACCCTATTGCCAAGATCAAGATGGCAAAGAAGGAACTTGATGCCAAGAAGAATGAGTATAACTCAAAGATGACTGACGAGCAGTATCAGGAAGCTCTCAAGAAGCTGAAAAAGGGTGAACTCCCCAATGGCGAGAAGGTTCCTACGATGACCGTCATTATCCGTCCTCTGAACACTGCCACCTATGAGAACATGGTGGCAGCCCTCGACGAGATGCTGATAAGCAATGTTGATAAGTATGTCATTGACAATGTCGACAAGATGAGTGACGAAGACAAGGCACTCATCCAGAAGGCAGGTGTCAAGTGATTAACCCCTAAAAAGCAGAAAGAACTATGGCAAAAATAGATCTTATAGACAATGGCTGGGTTGACCTCGTCTTTGAGGGTAAGAACCAAGCATACGGTGCTTATCAATTGCGCAAGAATACTGGTGCTCGTAACCTGAAAGCACTTATCACGATGTTCATTGGTTTCGCTATCATCGCAGCCATCGTCATCGCAAAGGTATCTATTGAGAACTACATCGCATCACAGAATGCAGCCATCGAGGCAGACGTAGAACTCCAGAGCCTTGCAGAGAAGAAGGAGGCCAAGGTAGAGAAGAAAGATGAGCCCGAAGTTGAGAAGATTGAGGTTGAGCGCGTTAAGAGTTCTGTAGCCTTCACCGTTCCTGAAATTAAGAAGGATAATGAGGTAAAGGAAGAGCAGGAGATGAAATCTCAGGAAGAACTTCAGGAGACCAACACCGCCATCGGTGCCTTCAACGTAGAGGGTAACGACGAGACAGCCGGTGAGGTGCTCAAAGCCAAGGAAGTAATTGCTGAGCCAGAGCCTCCAAAGGTAGAGGAGACGAAAGTCTTCGACGTTGTAGAGCAGATGCCTTCATTCCCTGGTGGACAAGGTGCACTGATGTCTTGGCTTAGCAGCAACATCAAGTATCCTGTAGTAGCCGAGGAGAATGGTGTACAGGGTCGCGTAGTTTGTACCTTCGTGGTTGAGCGTGACGGTTCTATCACAGACGTAAAAGTCGTTCGTGGTGTTGACCCCTCTCTTGACAAGGAGGCTGTACGCGTGCTCAAGCAGATGCCGAAATGGATTCCTGGTAAGCAGAATGGTTCAGCCGTACGTGTAAAGTACACTGTTCCTGTAACCTTCAAACTCCAGTAATTGATGACAAAGAACCTATTCAACAAACTCGTTGGATTAACACTTATTTTAGGCTTGCTCTCCTCTTGTGGGAGCAAGCCTAATCCTGAACAGGAAGAAGCATACCTGAAAGCCGCCGAGGAATTTGTGGCAGACGAGAGTTTCTATCCGATTCTTGACGAGGAACTTTTCTATTTCAACAGTCAGCGTATTGACACCATCGGTGTAAACTACATCAACGAGCAAGAGGCTGTTGAGAAACTGATGAAGTTGGAGACATGGCTTGCGTTCACCACTCGTGATTTCACTGCCAAGGAAAAGAAAAGCCTGCAAGACCGTAAATATCTGCCCCGTGCGATACCCATCGCTTACGACGGTCTTTCCATTATCGTCAATAATACCAATCCCGACAGTTGCATCACCATCAAGGATTTTGCACGCATTCTCCGCGGAGAGGTCACGCAATGGGGCGAGATTTATCCCAATTCCAAATTGGGAGCCATTGATGTCGTATTCGACAATCCATTATCCAGTACGGTTCGTTGGTGCGTAGACTCTATCCTTGGAGGAAAGGAGTTCACGAACCCCAATATCGGAGCCGTCAAGACCAGTGCCGCTGTGATAGACTATGTGGAGAATCACAAGAACTCCTTGGGCATCATCGGTTCCAACTGGCTGAATGACAAGCGTGATACCACGAATGTCACCTTTAAGAAGAACATAACAGTGATGGGTGTGTCAAAACTGGACTCTGCCACCAAGGCAAACAGTTGGAAGCCCTACCAATACTATTTATATAATGGCAACTACCCGTTGCGCCGTACCATCTATGCGTTACTGAATGACACCCGTAACGGAACACCTACGGCTTTCGCACACTATTGTCAGTTGCCCAAGGGACAACTCATCATCCTCCGCTCCGGACTACTACCCCGTTCAGCGAACATGAATGTGCGACAAATAATTGTCAATAAAGAATAAACCAATTTGACGTTCCAACGTCATAACGATAGAGAGTAGAAACAAGAAGTATAACCTTTAATAAATGAATTATGAAAGCAATTAAATATCTTGTAATGGGAGCGCTGATGATAGGATTCGGCACTCCAGTGTTGGCACAGGACGGTACAAAGGCCGATATTGATGCCGTAAAGAAAATCATTAGTAGCAAACCCGCAGATCTCGACAAGCAGATGAAGCCTTACTACAAGGAAAACAGAAAGAATGCCGAGATGATGATGGCTTTTGCACGTGCCTTCTATGAGGCAAAGGACACTGCTCATGCTCATGAGTATGCACAGTACGCTCTGGTAGCCTCTAAGAACAAGTATGCTCCCGCATACGTTCTGTTAGGTGACATCGCTGCCCTTGCAGATGATGGTGGTGCTGCTGCTTCATGGTATGACCAGGCAATCTATTATGACAACAAACTCGCCGAGGCATATCGTAAGTATGCGATGGTATACCGTAAGATCGACCCAAGAGGTGCTGCCCAGAAACTGGATGACCTGAAGGCTAACTGTCCGGAGGTGAACGTGGATGCTATCAAGGGACACATCTTCATGGTGGCTGGTGATGAGAAGAGCGCTTACAATGAGTTCAAGAAAGTACCCATCGCCCAGTTGGACAAGAGTTACCTGAACGAGTTCGCACGTGCCAGTTATTTCCAGGGTCACTTTGAGGACGCTCTCGCAGCCTGTGAGCAGGGACTGAAGGAAAAGCCCCGTAATGCCACCTTCACCCGTCTTGCTATGTTCAGCAACTATGAGTTGAAGAACTACGATGCTGCCAAGGGTTACATCTATAAGTATTTCAACGAGACCGATAGTGCTAAGTATTCAGAGTACGACCACTACTATTCCGCTTTGATCTATGACGCACTTGGTGAGCAGCAGAATGCCTTCGGTGAGTATGACAAGGCTCTGGCACTGGTTAACGACTCTTCAATGATTAAGAAATGGGCTATCTTGAAGACCCTCTCTGACGCATACCTGAAGAACAAGGACTTCGCCAAGGCAACCGATTACTACAAGCAGATGCTGGGTGCCAAGAAGGATCTGACCTATGATGACGAGGAAGGTCTTGCCAATATCTACTCAAAGGATGGAGATGCCTCAGCAGATCCCGCCAAGAAGGTTGAGATGATTAAGAAGGCTGACGAGGTTTATGCAGACCTGATTAAGAAATATCCTACTCAGGAGGTTTACTCCACCTATATGCGTGCTAACCTCAACAACAAACTCGACAACAATATGGAGAAGAGTCTTGCTAAGCCCTATTACGAGAAACTTGCCTCCTTGTTGAGTGGCAGAAGCGATCGTACGAAGGGACAGGACACCATGCTGAAGACCGCCTACCACTATCTGATGTTTAATGCTTATATTAACAAGAATGTGGATGGTGCTAAGGGATTCGCTGAGAAGATTCTCCAGATTGACCCAGAGTATAAGGCAGCATTGGAGATTCAGGCTCTGAAATAAACCGAATATTACAAGGAGCGCAAGTCTCGGCTTGCGCCCCTTCTTTTTAATAAAAACGTATGATTAGAAACTTATCCCTTCGCCGTATCCTGACCAGTATGATGCCATGCATCCTATTGTTCTTTTTTGCATGCTCAAAGCAAGGTGATTCCGTTTCTACTCATCATGACACCAATGAAGGACAGGACTCTATCATCCAAGACATGATAGAGGAAGAACCTGAGAAAGCCCTGTTATTAGTAGACAGTCTTGAACAAAAACACCAGATTTCTAACTATAAGGCGAATTATCTCAGAGGACAGATTCACTACAGGTTAGGTCAAGAACTGACCGCAGAACTATACTATAAGCGTGCTATTGCGGACAACAATCTCTATAACGAGGAACCCAAATTATACTATTATGTTGCCGACCAACTATCCACAATCCTTACGGTCAAGGGCGATCAGGATGGGGCTTTGATGACAGCCACAGACGCTTATGCTGTCGTACAGGAAGACACCACGAAGATAGGACAGTTGTGGGCATCTATCCTACTACATGATATCGGCTATAGCCAAATGCAGTTAGGTCACAAGGCGGAAGCAGAGAAAAGTTTCACGAAGGCTTGGAATGATCTCAAACAACTTTCAGAAAAAGACTCTACTTTCGACATCACTCAAGTATGGGCACGTATCACCTATAATATTATTGATGCCTATACCAGTACGGAGCAGTTCCAGGAAGCCGCCCAATGGCTGACACATGGTGACGAGGCAATAGGAAAGATGGCATCCTCTCCTGACTGTCCTGCCTCTCTCGCCGAAGAATACATGGCAGGACTCAACACCCATAAGGCACTTGTCTATCTCAAGACAGGTAGACGTACCGAAGCAGAGAAAGCCTATCAGCGCTTTTTAGGTACTGCCTATTCTAAGTCCAGTAAGGGTACCATAGAGCATTGTGAGTACCTTGAACTCGCAGGAAAATGGAATGAGTTAGCCAACCTGACTCCAAAGGTTGACTCCATTATCCGCTCTTGGGGAACCCCGCCTTCACTTTATTATTTCAAATCATATCTCAAACCATACCTGAAAGGTTATATCCGTTCCGGGCGCACGACAGAGGCACTTGCCATGGCGGAGCGTATTGCCGAACTTGCCGATTCCATCTATGATTATGAAAGAGAACATAATGCCGCAGAACTTGCCATTATGTATGAGACACAACAGAAAGAGAAACAGATTGCCGACCAACAGTCAATGCTGAAGAACCAGCGTTTCCTGATGGCATTTATCGGTATCCTGCTGTTACTCATCTCTTTGGTCATCATCTCTCTTCTCCGTCTTCGCAATGCCAAGCAACTTGCTGAGAAGAACAAGGAACTGGAGCATAAGAACAAGGAACTGACAGAAGCCAATGCCCGTGCTGAGGAGTCGTCACGCATGAAGACAGACTTCATACAACAGATATCCCATGAGATCCGCACCCCACTGAATGTGCTGAGTGGTTTCACACAGGTGCTGACAACCCCAGATACGGACCTGACCGATGAGGAGCGTCAAGACATCAACAATCGTATCACCATGAATACGAACCGTATCACAGAACTCGTCAATAAGATGCTGGAACTCTCCGACATTCATAGCAAGAGCATCATCGAGCGTACCGATAAGGTAAACACCATACAAATAGCAGCCCAGGCAGTGGAAGGCTCTGACATTCCCAAAGCGAAACATATCACTTTTAACTTAGAGTACGACCCCTCTGCCGACAAAACGATACGCACCAACTCCCTGTCCGCCTCCCGTTCATTGGCATTATTACTGAACAATGCCGCTAAATTCACCAAGGAAGGCAATGCGGAATTACGCATCACCCTCGATGACACCGCCCACATGGTCGTCTACACCGTTACCGATACGGGTATAGGTATTCCTCCCTATGAGGCAGAGCATATCTTTGAGGAGTTCTTCCAACTCGACAACTACTACGAGGGAACGGGTATCGGTCTCAGTGTGGCTCGTAGTATTGTACGCCGTCTGGGTGGTGACATCCGTCTGGACACCAGTTATCAGGGTGGTGCCCGTTTCATCATGACCCTTCCTGACGAGGCATAAAAAAGGCTTTCCTTTCGGAAAGCCCCATATTCATTTTAACTACACCTGTGTTAAGCAGGCAGGCTGATAGCCTCTGACGGACAAACGTCAGCACATGTGCCACACTCTGTGCAGACATCAGGGTTGATTGAATACTTATCGCCCTCAGAGATTGCTCCTGCTGGGCACTCATCGATACATGTTCCACATGCGATGCAGTCGTCACCAATTACGTATGCCATAATCTTTTTTATTTAAAATGTTAATACTAAATACTTACTTTTGATGATGCAAAGATAGGAATATTTTTCGATATATACCTAACTTTGGGTAGAATATTTTCATAATTTATACGATGTCGAAATAATAAAGAACCTTTTTCCTGCGTTATGTTTAATGTGAACAAGAAACGATTATTTCTCTTAGCAATATTGCTTGTCGGTATTCTTTCCGCACAAGCACAACAGCGTCGCGTGCAGCACAAGCCCTATATTGACTTGCGCCCATTGCACTTCGGCATCGTAGTAGGTACGCATCTGCAAGACATTGAGTTTGAGAATGTGGGCCCACAGGTTCTTGTCGACGAGGAAGGCAATGTCAGTGAGCATCTCATCACGGCAGATGCCGACAAGTGGAACCCCGGTTTCTCCGTCGGTGTGCTTGCTGAGTTACGACTGCATGAGAACATTGCCTTGCGCTTCTCCCCCTCCATGCACTTCGGTGCCAAGCATCTTACCTTTCTTAATATGTTAGATCTTGACGAGGAAGGACGACCCCGTAAGGTGACGCAAGACTTGAAGAACACGTATGTCGGACTGCCTG
Source organism: Prevotella sp. UBA2755 (assembly GCA_002353225.1). Classification (GTDB taxonomy): domain Bacteria; phylum Bacteroidota; class Bacteroidia; order Bacteroidales; family Bacteroidaceae; genus Prevotella. The sequence goes on from DEJF01000025.1 coordinate 63,622, forward strand.
TGAACATCAAGTTCAGTGCTCCCCGCTTCAACAACTACCGTCCTTTCATTGCTGCTGGTATCAGTGGGATGATCAACCTCACGGGAGGTGGTGAGGACTATGTCAGTCTGAAGCGTTTCTCATCCATGGTCGAGGTAGGTATCGGCTGTGACTTCTACCTGCCCTTCTTCAAGTTGATTCCTGAGTTGAAGTTCTGCTATGGTTTGGGCAACAGTCTTGACACCAACCATATCAATGAACTGCGCGACACCAACAAACGAGCCTATGCAGGCAGTGTCAGCAGTTCACAGTCGAAGATGATCATGCTCTCGTTCTATTTCGAGTGAAGCGTCATCACCATCTTCCCCACGAAAATAGCATGCTTCCCGTTCTGGTCGACAGGCACCTGCTTGCCGTCCAAATCCTTCTCATACTCCAATTGTTTGAAATAGGTATGCGTATGTCCACCTAACACCAAGTCGATATGGCGTGACCTCGGTATCATATATTGGTCGTCCTCCCCTCGGTTGCTATACCATCCCAAATGGGACAGACAGATGACGACATCGCATTTCTTATCTTTTTTCAGCATCGTCGCCGTCTCTAAAGCCACCTTTCCAGGGTCGAGATACTTCACGCCCACACAGTTCTTTTCCGATACGAGTCCCTCCATCTTGGGGGAGAGTCCGAACACCCCGATCCTCACCCCATTCCGTTTGATGATGATATACGGTTTCACCAGTCCCTCGCACGGAGTGCCCGTGAAGTCATAGTTCGCACAGACTATCGGGAAAGTGGCAAGACGGAACACACGAGCCATCTCCTCCATCCCGAAGTCAAACTCATGATTCCCGATGGCAACGGCATCATAGCCCATCCTGTTCATCAGTCCTATCTCCACATCCCCCTTGAACATGGTATAATAGGCAGACCCTTGGAAGAAGTCACCACTGTCAAACAACAACAGGTCGGGACATTTCTCACGCTCCTCCCTCAGCATGGCGATACGACGGAGCGCCCCTGCCCTGCCCGCCTTCATGGTATCTGGCAGTTGGGGGTTAATGGGCATAATCGTACTGTGCGTGTCATTCGTATGCAGAATGACCAGTTGTTTCTCTTTCTTAGCCTGTCCCGACAAGGACAGCAGCATCATCAATATGACTCCAAGATATCTCATCATAACACCTAATCCTCTATGGTTATTCTTCCTTCCATCTGCGCATCCACCTCCTTGCCCTGTTTGTCCATCTCACGGAAGTAGTTCATGATGACAAAGCGGGAGTTGTTCTTCTCCTCCTGGGGTGAGTTGATATTCCTACCCTTCTTAAAAGCACTCATCTTATCCGTACCACCCAACAGATAGTCGATAGTAACGATTCGATAGTCTTGCTGCGGATTGATAGATTTTCCATGGATGGTCGCACGCACCAACTTGCCGTCTGTGGTGATGACCATCCTGACGGCATGGCTCACCCCCTCGCCTCCGACAGCAGCCATCTCACGGAAGAGTTCCAGCACCTCAGCACCAGAAAGGGTGGTGAAGGCGATCTTATTCTCAAAAGGAGCAATATCCAACACATCACCATAGGTCACATCACCCTTCGGCAAGTCAGCACGAATACCTCCCATGTTATATACCCCAAAGTCAGGATGCTCCCCATAGTCCTTTGCCGCCCACACCATGATGTCAGCAAGCAGGTTGGAGATCTCGCTCTCCGGGCGTTTCGGCGACATAAACTTTGCCGACCGTCCCACCTTCGGTCCCATGATACTGTCAATGACCTGGGTATAATATTGGAGGAACGTCGCCGCCTCCGCGTCAGGATGAGCGTCATAACGACTGTTGACCAGTATGGTGGAACGCTCCACCGATGCCACCTGATAGTGGGTCCGACAAGCCGTCAGCCCCACCGTCATCATGATGATAATCACTAATTTCCTGTCCATACCTGTAGTTTTAGCGACAGCAAAAGTACGAAAAAAAGAGGGTAAAAAACAAAAAATCCTCCGAATTTATTGTGAGATTCGAGAAAAAGCAGTACCTTTGCATCCGCTTTCCGCGTAATCGCTGGCAGGAAGTCACGAGTTGCCTGTTATGTTGCGTAGGAACGATACAACAATTTAATTTAAAGAAATACAATGGATTTAATTAAAGTTGCTGAAGAAGCATTTGCAACCGGCAAGAAGTTCCCAGAGTTCAAGGCTGGTGACACTGTAACTGTCGCTTACAAAATTATCGAGGGTTCCAAGGAGCGTGTCCAACTCTACCGTGGCGTTGTCATCAAGATCAGCGGTCACCAAGAGAAAAAGCGCTTCACTGTTCGCAAGATGTCTGGTACTGTTGGTGTAGAGCGTATCTTCCCTATCGAGTCTCCGAACATCGACTCCATTGAGGTGAACAAGGTTGGTAAGGTTCGTCGCGCTAAACTTTACTATCTGCGCAAACTCACTGGTAAGGCTGCCCGTATTAAGGAGAAGCGCCACAACGTAGGCGAGTAATACCTTCGACAATTACGACATAAAAAGGAGACATTCCCAACGGATGTCTCTTTTTTATGCCCTCGGCTTCTCCCCTACCTTGTAGTTCTCCTCGCCGTCGCCCTCTCCATGCAGGGCTTCCTGAAACGACTCCCAGTCCTGAAAGCCTGCCAACAGTGATAACCTGTCGAGTGTCTTCTGGTTCGGCTTCTTCAGCAGTTCGTGCTCTACCGCCTCCAGCAACTTGCGCAGTGCGTGTCTCTTTTTCTCCATAATCATATTGTCTATTGGGTTACTCACTTACAAGATGATCCGTTCCAGATCATCCGGCACACAGACTTTCCCACTGAACGCAGACTGAGCCTCAGCAGTATATCGCTCACGACGGGTGTCAAGGGTCTTGTCCTCTGTATGGTAGAGTATGAGATTCTTAACATGAAGACTCTCAGCAAGACGCGCCGCATCGAGTGCCGTACTGTGATGCTTCTCGTATGGCTTGAAACGGTCACGGTCCTCATACAGACAGAATGCCTCACTCATCAACCAGTCCGCATGTTCCGCATACTGCTGGCATTGTGGACTATACGGCTCATCACCAAGACAACACAAACGCTGTCCGCCAGGTAATAATGCCAAGAAACCGAACTGGCGCTCCTTCGTAGACTGGATGTCGAAGCATTGCAGATGGATGTCGCCCACCTCGAAAGTGTCACCATCCTCCAGACAATGCATCGTCACGACACTGCCTATCCCAACGGTGATTTTCTTGGGTAATATCTGACTACATATTCCTGTCAGAAGGTCAAGTACTTTCTGATGACTCCATACACGAAGGGGACGGCGGAACTGTAATGCCATACGCATCATCCAGACGCACCCCAGAAGATGGTCGGTATGGGCATGGGTGACAAACAAGTCTGTGATGTCCTCCAACTGAATACCAGCCCGCTCCAACTGAGCGAGTATCCCATTGCCGCCACCGGCATCCACCAGCAACACTGTTCCCCCTTGACTATGTAACGTAAAACAGGTGTTGTAACATCGGGTCACCAGCGCATTACCAGTTCCCAACATCGTAATATAGTTATTTGTCTGCATCATCTGAAAAAATTCGGTTTCCTAAATCATCTGCAAAGATACATATAATTCTTCAATAATACAAAACAAAATCCAAAAACAGCCTAAGGCTTCACCCCTCCCCCTTCGCCCCCAACCCCCAACCTTCGACCTTCGACCTTAGACCTTCGACCCCCGACCTTAGCCCTTTCCCCCTCCCCCCTCGCCCCTCGAAGGTGCCGGCTTCGGAACAAAACAAGTTGTTTTGTTCTCCAAGAAGGCATCCCTTTCATCGATTAAGATCATCCTAATCGGA
>DEJF01000026.1:0-39764 GCA_002353225.1 Prevotella sp. UBA2755
TTTTATTGCATGTCGTAAACCACTTGCATGAGTTTCTTGCCGATAGCGTCAGCCTCCTCCATGGTGTTTGCCTCGCTATAGACACGGATAATCGGCTCGGTGTTCGACTTGCGCAGGTGTACCCACTTATCGGGGAAGTCAATCTTCACGCCGTCGATATCATTCACCTGTGCTGTCGGATCAGCAGCGAACATCTCCTTCACCTTCACCAGGATGGCATCCACATCCGTCTCTGGTGTTAGGTCGATACGGTTCTTGGCGATCTGATAGTCGGGGAAGTTAGCACGCAACGCACTGACCTTACAGCCTTTCTTAGCAAGGGATGTCAGGAAGAGGGCGATACCTACCAAGGCATCACGTCCATAATGGCTCTCGGGATAGATGACACCACCATTACCCTCACCACCGATGACGGCATTCACCTCTTTCATCTTCGTTGTCACATTGACCTCACCCACAGCGGCAGCCGTGTACCTACCACCATGCTTCTCCGTCACATCACGAAGGGCACGGGTAGATGACAGGTTGGAAACAGTATTACCCTTGGTGTTAGACAATACATAATCGGCAACGCTGACCAGTGTGTATTCCTCACCAAACATCTTTCCGTCCTCACAGATAAAGGCAAGACGGTCGACATCAGGATCGACGACGATACCCAAGTCATACTGACCTGTCTTCATCTCGTCCATGATACCCTGCAGGTTCTTCTCCAACGGCTCGGGGTTATGGGCAAAGTCACCATTCGCCTCCCCATTGAGAATCTTATATTCCACTCCCAACTCGTTCAGCAGTTGAGGAAGGATGATACCACCCACACTATTTATCGTATCGACACATACCTTGAAATGCGCTTTCTTGACAGCCTCCACATCAACCAATTTCAGTCGCAGAACATCCTCAATATGACGGGCATTAAAAGTATTGTCCTCGATATAATGTCCCAGATGATCAACATCCGCATACTCGAAATTCTCACGCTCAGCGATGGCAAGTACAATAGCACCATCAGCAGCGGTTAGGAACTCACCTTCATTATTCAGCAGTTTCAGGGCATTCCACTGGCGAGGGTTATGCGAGGCAGTGATGATGATACCCCCATCGGCACCCGCCATCCTGACAGCAAGTTCCGTCGTAGGTGTCGTGGCAAGTCCGATGTTTATCACGTCATACCCAACCCCCATCAAGGTACCGCAGACCACGTTCTTCACCATCTCGCCAGAGATACGTGCATCACGTCCCACCACAATCTTGTTGGAAGAGCCCTTTCCGTTACGACGGATAAACTGCGCATAGGCTGTGGTGAACTTCACGATATCAAGAGGGTTCAAGGTATCGCCCGTAGAACCGCCTATAGTTCCACGGATACCAGAAATTGATTTAATAAGTGTCATGTTTCTCGGTTTTAATTATCTCTTTCGTAAGTAATTTCGTAATAACAGGGATAGACACTGGACGAGGCATCTACCGTTCCCTGGGAATGCGGTACTATCAGACGTACCTTCGCCACCTCGTCATCATCATTCTGAGGACGTCCCACATTAACATAGTTCAATGGAACCAGCCATCCTGCCGGTACGGCAGCAGAACCATGATGATTATACATGGTGGAACCCGAAACAAATGTTCCCGTATAAGAATTACCTATGCGCTCCACCGTCATCTTGTCAGGAGCACTGGAATAATCATAGGTCACATTAGAGATCATCACATAATATGGAACATCGTTTCTAAGCAACAACTCATCCTTCTTGATATTGTATTCTGAGAAACGGCAAAGGATTTCCAAAGACTCACCGTCCTTTACCTTCGAGCCACATCCCTTACGCACAATCTGCATATAGACACCACTCTTACTCAGATAGACATATTCATTATTAGTAAGACTCGTCGTCTCATCCTGAGAGGCAAACTGTGTCTCATTAATTACCTTGATACTATTCTTGGAGATGTATTTGTTAATTGCCTCACGCTCAGCATCCTTCAAGTCAGAATAGGTCTCACCCTTATTACAACTGGCAAGCAAAAGGATGCCACAGAGTAGTATCAGCAGACTATACGTTTTCTTCATATTGGGTCTTTCTATTAATTTTGGGCGCAAATTTACAAATAAAATACCAATTATCGGCAATATTAGGCTACTTTAACGTGTCTTCAAAATGTAAGATGGCACGTTTCACCACCTCTACCGCCTCGTCCATTGTACAATTCAGTTTACCGCCGGACGCATTCAGATGCCCTCCGCCATTGAAGAACATCTCCGCCATTTTATTACAGGGGAAGTCGTCGACAGAACGCAGACTGACCCATATCATCCTGTCACGTTCCGTATCCTCACGCAAAGAGATACTCAACTTGAGTCCTTTGATCTGCAACGGCATATTCACTAACCCCTCGGCATCTCCCTTGATAAAATGAAAGCGCTTCAGGTCATCACGGGTCAGTGTGTAGAATGCCGCATGACAATGTTCGTCCACCACCAGTTTATGACAGAGCACATAGCCTACCATGCGGAGGCGGTGCTCGCTGTAATTGTGATAGACATTCCGATATATCTTATCCTTGTCTATGTGTTTTGTCAGTAACTGACTGATGATAAAATAAATATCAGGACTTGTTGAATTATAAGTAAAACCGCCTGTATCTGTCATCATACCACAATAGACTGGGATGGCGAAATGTTTACCCACACGCTCAAACAATCCCATTTGCCAGACAATACGGAACACCAGTTCACTGGTCGACGACATCTCTGGATGTGATATACATAATACCGCATCCACATTCGGCTCCAAGTGATGGTCGATAAGTACTTTTTTGGCAGGCGACTTCTCTATCGTCTCAGCCATTGCCTCCGTACGCGACAAGGTGTTGAAGTCAAGACAGAACACCAGATCAGCAATCTTTAAGACCGTATCAACAAAGTCCTTACGCTTGTCATAACGCACAATCTTCTCAGAATTTGGCAACCACTGAAGATAGTCAGGATATTGGTCAGGGGCAACCACTAAAGGCTCCTTCCCCATAGTCTTCAGCACCTCTGCCCAGCCCAGCATAGAACCCAGTGCGTCACCATCCGCATTCACATGGCAACACAACACAATCGTCTCTGCGTTATCGATAAGGGAGTGCAGTTGGCTGCACTCCCTCTCTGTCATCATCTCCTTCAGCATTAGAACAATTTATTCGGATAGACACCCTCGTCTACCAGTTTCTGAATACGCTTCACGGTATCCTCACGGTCGGCGGCATACGTCACGCCAAACCATTTGGAGGTCGTATCTAACACCTCAACGGTAGCGGTCTGCTCGTTGATTAGTTTGTTGACCATCAAAGGAATAAAGAACTCAGCCTTCAGGTTCTCCATGTTCTTCGGGTCACTCAGGAACTCCTTAAAATAAGCCTCCGAATACTCGAAATAATCAGGGGTAAAGCCCCACATATTCATGGAGACGGGGGTATTGTCGTCAACAACAACCCACTTGCCGTTCTCGTCCTTATAGCGGATAGGCTGGTCTGCGGCACCTGCCTGTGAGCCATCCTCCGCACAACGGACAATCTCGGTTCGCTCAACGACGGTCGTCAGATGACCTTTCTCGTTCTTGGAGCAAATACCACGAGCAACGGTACCATTCTCGCTCAGGGTGTTACCCACGCGGAAACCGACCATCGCATACTGGTTCTTAGCACCTTCAGGCAGACTGCTCAGGAACTTGCCTATCACCATAAAGGCGTCACGGTTGTAGAAATCATCACAGTTAATGACACAGAAAGGCTCCTTGATGACATCCTTACCCATCAATACAGCATGGTTGGTACCCCAAGGCTTCACACGACCCTCAGGCACCTTAAAGCCCTCTGGTAGTGCGTCGATACCCTGGAAGCACAACTCACAGGGGACATGTCCCTCGTACTTAGAGAGAATCTGTGTGCGGAACTGCTCTTCAAAGTCCTTACGGATGACCCATACTATCTTTCCGAATCCTGCCTGAATAGCATCGTAAATAGAATAGTCCATGATGGTCTCCCCATTGGGTCCCAGTCCATCCAGTTGTTTCAAACCACCATAACGGCTTCCCATACCTGCCGCCAATAAAAATAATGTAGGTTTCATATTACTTTGAACTTTAATCTTTTGAACTTTTCACTTCCTCCTCCCCTCGGGGAGGTCGGGAGGGGGTTAGAAATCTTTCGTCATCTCAGCGACCTCAGCATTGATATGGTCGATGAACTCCTGAATAGTCATGACCTTCTGCTCGCCACCGCCTTGTGGACGTACAGCGACAGTACCGTCAGCCTGCTCCTTCTCACCGACAATCACCATATAAGGAATACGCTTCAACTCGTTGTCACGAATCTTACGACCCAGTTTCTCGTTACGCAGGTCGATGGTAGGACGTACCCCACCCTGCTCGAACTTCTTAGCCACCTCATTGGCATAGTCATTATATTTCTCCGACAAAGGCAGGATAGCCACCTGCTCAGGAGTCAGCCACAAGGGGAAGTGTCCGCTGGTGTGCTCGATCAGTACGGCACAGAAACGCTCCAAGGAGCCGAATGGTGCACGGTGGATCATCACCGGTGTCTTCTTCTGGTTGTCCTCATCGGTATATTCCAACTGGAAACGCTTAGGCAGGTTATAGTCAACCTGTATCGTACCCAACTGCCAGCGACGTCCAATCGCATCCTTGATCATAAAGTCAAGTTTCGGACCATAGAAGGCAGCCTCACCATACTCCACCTTAGCAGGCAGTCCCTTCTCGCGACAAGCCTCTACGATAGCAGCCTCAGCAAGAGCCCAGTCCTCATCAGTACCCACGTACTTATCATGGTCGTTAGGATCACGGAGGGATATCTGTGCCTCGAAGTTAAAGCCAAAGGCTGTCAATACGATACCAATGATGTCCATCACATTCAGGAACTCCTGCTTCACCTGGTCGGGACGACAGAACAGGTGGGCATCATCCTGAGTGAAGGAGCGCACACGGGTCAGTCCGTGTAACTCACCACTCTGCTCATAGCGGTAAACAGTACCGAACTCTGCGATGCGCAAAGGCAGGTCACGGTAAGAACGGGGCTTCCATGCGAAAATCTCACAATGGTGAGGACAGTTCATCGGTTTCAGCATGTACTCCTCATCCTCCTCCGGAGTGTGGATAGGCTGGAAAGAGTCCTTACCATAGTGGGCATAGTGTCCGCTGGTGATATAGAGGTTCTTGGAACCGATATGCGGTGTGATGACCTCCTGATAGCCGAAACGCTTCTGTACCTTACGCAGATGGTCTTGCAGACGCAGACGCAGGTCAGTACCTTTCGGTAACCAGATAGGCAAGCCCTTGCCCACCTTGTCGGAGAACATGAACAACTCCATCTCCTTACCTATCTTACGATGGTCACGCTTCTTTGCCTCCTCCAGCATCACGAGATACTCGTCGAGCATCTTCTTCTTGGGGAAGGAGATACCATACAGACGTTGCATCTGCTCACGAGTAGCATCACCACGCCAGAAAGCGCCAGCCACATTGGTCAGTTTAATTGCCTTGATGGCACCCGTATTCATCAAGTGCGGACCACGACAGAGGTCTGTGAACGCACCTTGAGTATAGGTAGTGATACTGCCATCCTCCAAGTCCTGCTCGATATGTTCGCACTTATATGTCTGACCGTCAGCGGCAAATTCCTTCAAAGCATCTGCCTTAGCCACCTCCTTACGGACAACCGGTTCCTTCTTGGAAGCAAGTTCACGCATTTTCTCCTCAATCTTCGGGAAGTCGCTCTCCTTGATGCTCTCGCCGTCTTTCAACAGCACATCATAGAAGAAGCCATTCTCGATAGCAGGACCGAATCCAAACTGAATACCAGGATATAGTTCCTGCAGAGCCTCCGCCAACAAGTGTGCCGAAGTGTGCCAGAATGTGTGTTTTCCCTCTTCGTCGTCCCACTTATAGAGTGCTATCTTCGCATCCTCCATAATAGGACGATTCAGTTCTACTGTCTCACCATTTACACCGCACGACAACACGTCGCGAGCCAGAGCAGGCGAGATACTCTCGGCAATCTGAAGTCCAGTAACGCCCTGCTCATACGAGCGAACAGATCCGTCTGGAAAAGTAATGTTAATCATATCTACAATATATGTTTAAGTTTAAATCGCCTGCGAAATTACAAATATTTAGTGAGACTACCAAATATTTTCAAATGAAATAGACTGAATGCAATTAAAGATAATAAACAAAACGACTGGCAGGAATTTACTCCGCCAGTCGTTTGATTCGTTTTCTATTATGACCGTGCCTATTCTCTCTTTCCGAAAATGCGGAGGAGATAGATAAACAGGTTGATGAAGTCGAGATAGAGGGACAGGGCACCCAGCAGAGCATATTTCTGTGCCACCTCGCCAGCATCAGGTGCCTGCATCAGCATCTGCTTGATCTTCTGGGAGTCGTAGGCAGTCAGTCCTACGAAGACCAGAACACCGGCATAACTCAATATGAGTTCGAAGCCTGTGCTCTTCACGAAGAACACATTAACCAGGGTGGCAATGATAATACCAATCAATGCCATCAACAGATACTTACCCATTGACGAGAGGTCTGTCTTCGTCGTATAGCCGACAATCGCCATAGCCGCAAAGGTTCCTGCCGTGATAAAGAATACGGTAGCAATAGAACTGCTGGTATAGGCAAGGAAGATGTAAGATAGTAAGGCACCGTTGATCACCGAATAGGCAATGAACATCAGGGTGGCTACTGCCAATGACAACTTATTAATTGCCGCACTCACACCAATGACCAAACCGAACTCCGCGATGATCAGTCCCCAGAACAAAATCTGATTCGTATAGATTGCCTGTAGGACACCAGGGCTGTTTGCCACGCCATAGGCTGTGATACCTGTGATTACCAAAGCCAGTGTCATCCAGACATACACCTTACGCATCAATACAGGAAACGCAGCAGAGACATCCCATTGTCTTTCCTGTGCGTACTCTCTCAATTCATAATCGTTGTTGTAATTCATCTTTTTCTATTTTGTCTTTAATTCGGGGACAAAGATAATCATTTATTTCACTTAGTGGCTCATTCTCTATCTTAAAAAAGAATAAAAGGTCATTTCTTCTGAAAAAAAGAAGTACCTTTGTCCCAAGAACTAAAACAACAAACAATGAAAAAACGTATGCTTTTCCTTGCCGTCTGCTGGCTGACAATGCTCCCCATGATGGCGCAGACCACCCTCGTCCACCCTTGGATGAATAAGCGTGTGGCTTACTTCGGAGACTCAATTACTGACCCCAAAAACAACGGTTCCAAAGTGAAGTACTGGAACTTCCTGCAAGACTGGTTAGGTATCACCCCTTATGTCTATGCCATCAGCGGACGCCAATGGAACGACATTCCCAACCAGACCGACAAGTTGAAGACTGAGCATGGTGACGACGTCGATGCCATTATGGTCTTCATCGGTACCAACGACTTCAACGACGGTGTACCCATCGGAGAGTGGTATGATATCCAGGAAGAGGAGGTGATGGCTGGTATTCACGAGCCCAAGCATATCGTCACCAGAAAACGGATGCACCCTATCATGTCGAAGGACACCTATAAAGGACGCATCAATATCGCCTTGGACAAACTGAAGCGTGCCTACCCCACCAAGCAAATCGTGCTACTTACCCCTATCCATCGTGCCGGGTTCTATGCCAACGACAAGAACTGGCAACCTACTGAGGACTATTATAACCGTTGTGGAGAACCCCTCCAGCGATATATCGACGCCGTCAAAGAGGCTGGCAATATCTGGGCAGTACCTGTCATCGACCTCAATGCCCTCAGCGGACTCTTCCCCCTGATGGACGAGCATGTGCAGTATTTCAAGGACGGAGCCGTTGACCGTCTGCACCCTAACGACAAAGGGCACGAGCGCATTGCCCGTACCCTCTACTATCAGTTGAGTGCCCTTCCCTGCATGTTCTGAGGAATGTCAGACAGCGAAGAACACCATTAGTCCACCTATTATAATATATAACAACGCATAAGGAATGGCAGAACGAAGGATTTCGCCATCCTTTCCCTGCATGTCACACGCCGCCGTAGCGATGGCGATACTCTGCGGAGAGATCATCTTACCACCAGTAGCACCCGTTGTGTTGGCAGCCACCAACCAATTGGTCTCAGAGCCCTCGACACCAAAGAAGGTCGATTGTCCAGTCATGCCCAACTGTCCTGCCACGTTCGCCTGTAACTTGGCGAAGAGAATATTGCTCGACGTATCAGAACCTGTCACGAAAGTACCGATAGCACCAATCAACGGTGCAAAGAACGGATAGAACGAGCCTGTGACAGCCACCAGACCAGCAGCGATAGCGGCTATCATGCCACAATAGTTCATCACAGAGGCAAGTGAGATAAGAGAGATAATAGTGATAACCGTCTTTTGCAGATTCACAACCGTCTTGGCAAGGATCACCATCAACCGCTTAAACGACAAGCCCTGTATCAGCCCACCTATCGTCGCACCAAGGAAGAGCATCAACCCCGCATTGCTGATCCATCCGAACTTAAACGTGGAATCAATGACAGGCAAAGGTAACTTCGTCACTAGATTAGACTTCAGGAAGTCATTCACAGGAGGACACAAGGCACCACTCACCAGAATGAAAATGAGAATAAACAAATAGACACTCCATGCACGGAACGTCTCCGCAAAGGTATAACTCTTCGCACCCTCCTTCTTCTCAGGAGCCTTCGTAAATATCTTCGCATAGATAATGATGGCGATGATGGCTGCGATAGAGCCGATAATGGCTGGTGTCTCCGCCCCCAGATAACGGGCACAGATATACTGTACCAAAACAGAGATAATACCTGTCCATAAAGCAAGCACGATATTCTTTATGATGGCTTTCTTATCTGTCAGCATCAGGATGATAAAGGGCAGGATGACGAACAACGGAGACAACTGCAACACGGCAAAGGCGGATGTCTCGCAAATAGCCTCAGCAGATGCGGCACCACCAGGAGCCACCTCATTACAAAGTGTTGTTACTGGCACACCCACAGCGCCAAAACCAGTAGCCACAGTATTACCTATCAGTGCCACCAATGCGGAGAACATCGGTTTGAAGCCCAGTCCTATCAGGATAGCAGCAGGAATAGCAACAGCAGTTCCGAAGCCTGCCATACCCTCTAACAGCCCTCCGAATCCCCATACTAACATCAGCACCAAGATTCCCTTATCGTCAGTGAAAGATGTAAACTGTGCCTTCACCACCTCTATCTCCTTCGACTCCACAAGGATGTTGTAACTGTAAATTGCCATCAGGATAATAATCAAGATGGGGAAAATGGCTTTCAGCACACCCTCGACAAAGCCCCACCATACTACGCCATAGATACTTGCCTCCTTGAAGCGCTCAGGCACCATGTCCAGATAAGGTGCCACAAACAACGCAAGGAGGATGGTAACTACCAATGTGATGAGCGCACTTTTATGACCTGCCATCTTAAAGCCCAGCATCAACACGAATAATAGTAAAATAGGAATAATAGATACTAAGAATGACATATCATTTTAGATTGTAAGTTAAACTTTGTGCAAATATACAAACAAAATCCGAGCAATTAAGTGGTATTTCTCAAAAAAAACATTAAAACGTAAAAATCTTTTCCGAAATATCTTCGCCATCCCAGATTTATTCACTATATTTGCGAGAGCAAAACCCTAAAACAAATACATTATGAAAATCGGACTATTCATCCCCTGCTACGTAGATGCCGTCTACCCACAAGTCGGTGTGGCGACCTATAAGTTGCTACGTCATTTAGGCATAGATGTCACCTACCCTCTTAAGCAGACTTGTTGTGGACAGCCTATGGCAAACGCCGGATTTGAGAAGCAAGCCATTCCGCTTGCCGAGAAATTCGAGGATCTCTTCAAGGAGTTCGACTATGTCGTCGCCCCCAGTGTGTCATGCACTGCCTTTGTCAAACTCAACTATCCCCGTCTGCTGAAAGGGAGCCATGAGTGTGTGACAAGTGGTAAGATCATGGACGTGGTGGAGTTCCTCCATGATGTCGTCAAGGTAGACCGGCGCCTGGGAACCTTCCCTCACAAAGTCAGCCTTCACAACTCTTGTCATGGTGTTCGTGAGTTAGGACTGTCGTCACCCTCCGAGGAACATGTGACACCTTTCAATAAAATCAAGGACCTGTTACAACTGGTCGACGGCATCAATGTCGTGGAGCCAGAGCGTCCTGACGAGTGCTGTGGCTTCGGCGGTATGTTCTCTGTCGAGGAGACTGCCATATCGGCACAGATGGGAAAGGACAAAGTAGAGCGTCATATCAAGACGGGAGCCGAGTATATCACAGGTCCCGACTGCTCTTGCCTGATGCACATGGCAGGTATTGCCAAGAAGCAAGGACTGAAAATTGAGTTCAAACACGTAGTAGAGATTTTAGCCGCAGGATTATGAGTACAGCACATTCAAAAGCCGCCAAGGAGTTCTTAAAGAACCAGACATACGCCAAATGGCACGACGCCACGTTCTGGGCAGTTCGTAGCAAGCGCGATAATATGGCATACGGACTCGACGAGTGGGAACAACTCCGCGAGAAAGCGTCAGCCATCAAACGTCATACCATCACCCATCTGGACGAATACCTCGACCAGTTTGCCACTAATGCCGAGAAGAACGGTGTGGAGGTACACTGGGCAAAGGACGCACAGGAGTTTAACGAGATTGTCTACGGCATTCTCAAGAACCATGATGTCAAGAAGATGGTGAAATCAAAGTCCATGCTCACCGAGGAGTGTGAGATGAATCCCTACTTGGAGGAGCGTGGCATTGAGGTGGTGGAGACCGACTTGGGTGAGCGTATCATCCAGTTAAAGGGACAAAAGCCCTCTCATATCGTGATGCCTGCCATCCACCTGAACCATGATGACGTGGGAGAACTGTTTGAGGAGAAATTAGGTAGTGAGAAGGGCAACCATGACCCCACGTACCTTACTTATTGTGCCAGACTGAGTCTGCGCAATGAGTTCCTGACAGCCGACGCTGGTATGACAGGTGCCAACTTCGGAATAGCCTCTACTGGTGATATCGTGGTATGCACCAACGAGGGTAATGCCGACATGTCAACCTCCTGTCCTAAACTGCATATCGCCGCCATCGGATTAGAGAAGGTCATTCCTAATTATGACTGTCTTGCCGTGTTCCAGCGTATGCTCTGCCGCGCAGGTACTGGTCAGCCCACGACGACCTATACCAGTCATTTCCGTAAGGCACGCCCCACGGCACACAAGATGCATATCGTTCTGGTAGACAATGGACGGTCAGAGTGGATTGCCAACCCTAAGCATTGGGAGTCACTGAAATGTATCCGTTGTGGTTCTTGTATGAACACCTGTCCCGTATATCGCCGTAGTGGAGGTTACAGTTACAGTTATTTCATCCCAGGTCCTATCGGCATCAACCTCGGAATGTTACGTGATGTCCAGAAACATAGTGGTAATGTCTCGGCTTGTACGCTCTGCAATTCCTGTCAGACAGTTTGTCCTGTAAAGGTCAACCTTGGTGACCAGATATACCTCTGGCGTCAGCAGTTAGACGAGTTCGGCACGGCTAACCCACAGAAGAAACTGATGTGCCGTGCTATGTCCGTGCTCTATGGCAATCCTGGTCTCTACAACTTTGGAACAGGTATCGCCTCATGGGCAAACTTGATTCCCTCACCTATCATGAACAGTGGCTTGAACCCATGGGCAGAAGGTCACGACATGTTCAAGTTCCCCAAGAAACCATTCCACGAAATGATTAAAGACTTAGAGAAATGAGTAGCAAAGAAGATATATTGAAAAAATACAAGTCGAACATCCGTGAGCAGTTCGACATGCCCGACCTGAGTGACATCAAGGCAATTACATACCCCGACCCTCTGGTACAGTTTATTGCTATGAGTGAGAGTGTCGGCGGTCATGTCATCGAGGTCAAGGGCAACCGCACCGTTGACAGTCTTATTCGTGAACTCTACCCCGATGCAAAGGAGATTGCCAGCAATCTACCAGAGGTGACTATCGCTACCCGTAATCCCGATACCGTGGGAAGGGCTCGCGACCTGAACGGTACTGATGTGGGTGTGATACGTGGCAAGTTCGGTGTTGCTGAGAATGGCTGTATCTGGATTCCCCAACAGATGAAGGAAAAGGCTGTCTGCTTCATCTCTGAGAATCTCATCATCTTATTGCCTAAGTCGCAGATTGTCAATAATATGCACGAGGCATACAAGCGTATTGAGTTCGATGAGACCTACGACGGCTATGGCACTTTCATCAGTGGTCCCTCCAAGACTGCAGATATTGCTCAGGTGCTGGTGATGGGAGCCCAAGCGGCACGCAGTGTCACCGTGTTGTTAATGCAAGAATAACCATATTTACTAACCAATTAACATAAAAGATTATGACTTACAAAGTAATTGACATTGAAGGAGTTGGCGAGGTTTACGCAGAGAAACTGATCGCCGCAGGTATCAAAACAGACGCAGAACTGTTAGAGAAGTGTGCAAAGCCTGCTGGTCGCAAGGCATTAGAGGCAGAGACTGGCATCAGTGGTAAATTAATCCTGAAGTGGGCAAACCATTGCGACCTGTATCGCATCAATGGTGTTGGTCCTCAGTTTGCAGAACTCTTGGAGGCTGCTGGTGTTGACACCGTGAAGGAACTGAAGCATCGTGTAGCAGAGAACCTACAGGCTAAGTTGGAGGAAGTAAATGCCCAAAAGAACCTCACTAATCGTGTTCCTGCCGTTGTTGAGATCCAGAAGATGATTGACCAGGCTAAGGAACTGCCTGCCAAGATGGAGTATTAACTCTTATTCAGGAGATGAATAATCGTATCAACCTCCTCTGTCGTCAAAGCCGGATGACAGGGGAGGCTTATTTCTTGCCGATGGATACGTTCTGTGACTGGTAATGAAATCTCATTCCACTCGGCATGGCAGCGTTGTTGGTGTGGGGGAATAGGATAATGAATCTGTGTCTCTACACCATTTACTTTCAAATAGTCTTGTAAGTCATCACGCCGTTCACAGAGAATGGGAAAGATATGCCATACACTGTCCCTGTCAGACTGCGGAATCACGATTTGCGGATGATGCACCTTATTAATATATAAGGAGGCTATTTCCTTGCGTTTGGCATTTGCCTCGTCCAAGTATTTCAATTTGACATCAAGCATTGCCGCCTGTAACTCGTCCATTCGGGAGTTACGACCTTGATAGTCGAACACGTATTTCTGATGACTACCGTAATTTCCTAAGGCACTGACGATTTCTGCTAACTCAGCATCATTGGTGGTAATGGCACCAGCATCCCCCAAGGCTCCAAGGTTCTTTCCCGGATAGAAACTATGACCTGCGGCATCACCCAAGGAGCCTGTCCGTTGATTCCCAAACTTACAACCATGAGCCTGTGCATTATCCTCTATCAGTCTGAGACCATGGCGACGACATATCTCCCCTATCCTATCAGTATAGGCACAACGCCCATAGAGGTGGACGATCATGACAGCACGCGTACGAGAGGTGATTGCCTGCTCTATCAGATTGTCGTCGATCTGAAGCGTGTGAATATCTGGTTCCACTAAGACGGGATTAAGATGATTCTCAGTAATAGCAAGGATTGAGGCGATATACGTGTTAGCAGGTACGATGACCTCATCACCATCCTTCATCACCCCCATCTCCTTATAGGCGCGGAATATCAAGGTCAGTGCGTCAAGCCCGTTACCACAGCCCACACAATAACGGGTACCGATATAGTCTGCGTAATGATGTTCAAACTGCCGGGTAGCCTCTCCTTTAAGATACCATCCCCGTTGAAGCACACGATCCATCGCCTGCCGCATCTCCTCCTCATAAGGAGCGTTCACCCGTTTTAACTCCAGATACTTGATCATAGGTCGTAATCATAGATATCGTAACACAAGCCGCGACCACCGAACCCTTCTTTCTGGAACACCAGTTGTTCATTCAGTCCACCTCCATCGGGTTGTTCTGTAGAACGTCCAAAGTCAAAATAGGGATAATCCTTATAATCACGATGAAGAATCTGGTCATAGAGCAAATCCATCACGCCCAGTTTCTTCCCTTCTGGTGTCGCAGAACTATATTGGGCATGAACGACTTGTGGGGTGACATACAAGACCACACCTCCTATCACCTTACCCGCTTTCACAGCCTGATAAAGAATGATATTGTCAGGGAAACGATGATGAAGCAATTCTATTTCCGTCAGTGTATGAACAGGTTTTACACCATATTTTGTTCCAAGATTATCCGCAAGAACTGTCCAGAAAGCGGCATAGTCATCAGAACGTTCCACACTGACTCCAGCCTCCTTGGCACGTATCACGCCACGACGACGTATGCGCTCCCACCTCATCCCTGCTTGCAAAAAGATATTCGTGGCAAAGTCACGAGCCACCAAACGAGCCTTACACTCATGATACAAAGCATAAAGGTCTTCCTCAGCAGAGAGACGATGATAAATCCACGGCACACATTTATAATGTACATGTCGGAACCCTTCATCACGAAGTCGTAAATTCATTTCTCGAAATAGAGCAACAGTCTGAACGATAGTCAGATGTGTATCCATCACAAGTCCACCATACGTTAAACCGTTATGTGAATACAACGTATCACCATTGACATGTGCAGGCAACACCGCCAACAACCTGTCATCTTTATAGAACATCAGCGAATAATCATGAAACCGGTCCGCATGATAGTCCATATACTGACGGTCAAAAAGGAAGGTTCCATTCTTCGACTGTGCGACGAACTTGTTCCATTCACCTGCCTTGTCTGGTGTATACCGTTTTATCTCGAACATCCCACGTATTTTAGGAACTCGTCATAATCATAGATATAATCATCCTCATCATAATACTCAGAGGCAAGGACTAAACAAACGGCACCACTGGAGAAATCATCCAGTGTGCGCCATGTGTTTGTCTCAATCAGTAACCCTTGATAAGGATGGTTGAGCAAGATCGTCTCTTGCTCATGACCATTATCTAATGTCACATGGAAAGAACCGCTCAGTGCCACCACAAACTGGCGTAACTTCTTGTGCGCATGACCTCCCCGGCTCTCTCCACCAGGGACATCATATACCCAATAGGCTCGTTTGATATCAAACGGAACCATTTTCTGCGCCTCAGCAAACGTCAAGTTTCCCCGAGGGTCAGTAATCTTGGGCAAGTCAATAATCTTTCCTATCATTTCTTCATGTAAGGATCGGTCCCTAACACGGTCTTGGCAAGACGCTTTGCCTTATCACGAAGGGCTTCGGTGCTGTCGCCTACCTCACCATAGCAGAGGACAACACCCATACGACGACCTACATGTGCCTCAGGCTTGCCGAAGATACGAATTCGGGTACGGTCTTCCTTCAATGCCTCCACGAAGTTATAGTCCAACGGTCCTACTTTCTCCTCAGGAGAGAGGATAACGGCAGAGGCTCCTGCATGCTCCAGATGGATGCCGGCAATAGGCAGTCCCATCACGGCACGGAAATGAAGTTCGAACTCACTGAGGTTGGTGGTATGTCCGAGAGTCACCATACCTGTATCATGGGGACGAGGACTCAGTTCTGAGAAGATTACCTCTCCCTGACGCGTCAGGAAGAACTCCACACCCCAAATACCATAGCCTGTCAGTGCTTTCGTCACTTGGTCTGCCATGTGCTGAGCCTGTTTAAGTGCCTCATCAGAAATCTTGTAAGGCTGCCAGGACTCACGATAGTCGCCCCCTTTCTGTACGTGTCCGATAGGTGGACAGAAAATCGTGGGCGCGTTTTTCTGGGTCACAGTAAGCAGTGTGAACTCCGACTCAAAATCGATAAACTCCTCAATGATAACCTCCTTCACGTCACCACGACTGCCTTCCATTGCCTCACGGAAAGCCTGCTCTAACTCATCATCGTTATGCACATAACTCTGTCCATGACCAGAGGATGACATCAAGGGTTTGACGACACAAGGGAAGCCAATCTCATCGGCAGCCTTCTTGAACTCATCGAAAGTCTTGGCATAGAAATACTTTGCCGTACGCAAGCCGAGGTCACGACTGGCAAGGTCGCGGATAGCACGACGGTTCATCGTAAAGTTGACGGCACGGGCAGAAGGAACCACCTGAATACCCTCTTTCTCAAAATCGAAGAGACGCTCGGTACGGATTGCCTCAATCTCCGGCACGATGATGTCGGGCTGGTGTTTCTTGACAGCGGCAGTCAACGCGTCGCCATCAAGCATCGAGAACACCTCACGCTCATCAGCCACCTGCATGGCTGGGGCATCGTTATAACGGTCACAAGCCACCACATAAGCACCAGCACGCTTGGCGGCAATCACGAACTCCTTACCTAACTCACCACTTCCCAGCAATAGAATTTTCTTCATAGATTGTATTTGTTTATCGGTTTGCATACATATTATCGTAATACTTCTGATAGTCGCCAGAGGTCACATTGTCAAGCCACTCCTGATTGTCAAGATACCAACGGACGGTCTTCTCGATACCCTCCTCAAACTGCAAGGAGGGTTCCCAACCGAGTTCCTTCTGCAACTTCGTAGAGTCGATGGCATAACGCAGGTCGTGACCAGCACGGTCAGTGACGAAGGTAATAAGGTCCATATCCTCGCCCTCTTTACGTCCCAGCAGACGGTCAACGGTCTTGATAACCACCTTGATAATATCAATGTTCTTCCACTCGTTGAAACCACCGATATTATACGTCTCGGCAATCTTACCCTCATGGAAAATCAAGTCAATGGCACGGGCATGGTCCTCCACGAACAACCAGTCGCGCACGTTCTCGCCCTTACCATAGACAGGCAGTGGCTTGCGGTGACGGATATTGTTGATGAACAATGGAATCAGTTTCTCTGGGAACTGATAGGGACCGTAGTTGTTCGAGCAGTTAGTCACCACTACCGGCATACCGTAAGTGTCATGGTAGGCACGCACGAAATGGTCACTCGATGCCTTAGCGGCACTGTATGGAGAGTGCGGATTATACTTCGTGGTCTCCAAGAAGAACTTGTCACCATAGGCAAGATGATGCTCTGCGGAAGAAGCCGTTGTTGTGAACGGAGGCTCGATACCCTCGGGATGGGTCAACTCCAGGGCACCATATACCTCATCGGTACTAATGTGATAAAATCTGCAAGGAATCCTTTGCCCCTTTCCTTCTGGGGTTTCCCCGTTTGTCGGGGACACCATCACATACTTCTCTGGCAGCGACTCCCAATAGAGTTTAGCAGCCTGCAACAGTGAGAGTGTTCCCATCACATTCGTCTGGGCAAAGGTGAAGGGGTCCTTGATTGAGCGGTCCACATGACTCTCGGCTGCAAGATGGATGATACCGTCCACCTTCTTGTCCTGCATCAACTTGTAGAAAGCGTCAAAGTCACAGATGTCCATCTTCACAAACTCGTAGTTGGGCTTGTCCTCGATATCTTTCAGATTAGCAAGATTACCTGCATACGTCAACTTATCGAGATTGATGATGTGGTAGTCTGGATACTTGTTTACAAACAGGCGCACCACATGGCTTCCGATAAAGCCTGCGCCACCAGTAATCACAATTGTTCTTTTCATATCTTATCTTATTTAATGTTTTCCTAATGTAATAACCTCACAATCCTTGAATTCCTTACCGTCGATGGTCAGTCTGACCAATGTACGCTCTTTATGCCAGCCCTGCATACCAGCGGCACCTGGATTGATATGCAGAAGGTTCAAGGTCTTGTCGAACTTCACCTTCAGTATATGTGAGTGACCGGCGATGAAGAGTTGGGGCGGAGACGCATAGATTTGTCCACGAATACTATAGTCGTAGTTGCCAGGGTAGCCCCCGATATGTTTCATCAACACATCGACATCCTCACATTTCCATCGCAACACCTCTGGGTACATCAGCCGCAGGTCACCACCGTCACAGTTACCACAGACAGCACGCAACGGACGGAACTCCGCCAATCGCTCCGCCACCTCGGTGGAGCCGATATCGCCAGCATGCCATATCTCGTCGCAAGACTCGAAATACTTCAAGTACTTATCGTCCCAGAAACTATGCGTGTCACTGATAATCCCAATACGTTTCATAGTTTGAACTTCTTTCTGATAAACTCCGCTATCATCTTCTCTGTCTCTACCATACCCAGGATGCTGGTGTTCACACAGAGGTCATACGATTCTGCATGTCCCCATTTCTTGCCGGTATAGTAATTATAGTAGGAGGCACGCTGTCCTTCTGCTTGCAGAATGATGCGTTTCGCCTCTGGCGGAGTCACTTTCTGTTTATTGAGGATCTGCTGTACCCTGTCGTGCATCGAGGCTGTAATGAAGATATTCACCACATTCTCAAAGTCACGCAGCACGTAGTCGGCGCAGCGTCCCACGAAGACGCAAGACCCCTCCTGAGCCGCCTTACGGATGGCATCACTCTGGAACTTAAACAAGTTCTCCTGAGAGAAACCCGATTCATAGGAGCCACTCACATGAGGAGTTGCCATACTGAACAGTCCCCTGATAAAACCTTTCTTCTCATCGTTCTGCTCGAAGATTTTCTCACTGAAGCCACTCTCCTTTGCCGCAAGGTTCAGGATCTCCTTGTCGTAATACTTGGCATTGAAGTCGAGGGCAAGCATACGGGCGATGTCATGTCCGCCACTGCCCAGTTGGCGTCCAACATTAATAATAATATGTTTATTTTCCATAGGCTTTGAGTTTTCTGATATACAAAATTAAGAGCGGAATCGTCATAGCGAAAGAGCCGAAGTCGCTTGCTGCCATAGAGTACCATACGCCATCCAATCCCATCCATAGAGGGAGAATGTAAGCCATAGGCATGAGGAGAAGCAACTGGCGTGACAGAGAGAGGAATATAGATATTTTCACCTTTCCAATGCATTGGAAGAAATTCGTAATAACAGCCTGCGAACCTACCACAAAGAACACCAGCATATTGAGTTTAATACCTCGTGCCGCCATTGAGATCAGCGTCTCATCAGTAGTAAACACACGGGAGATCTCTCTTGGAAAGAGCATCGAGAGCGACCAGCCTATCAGCAAGATCGTCGTGGCGGCGGCTATTGTCAGCCACAGACAGCGGAACATACGGTCATAGTTCTCCGCTCCGTAGTTATAACCCACGATGGGCTGCATACCTTGGTTCATGCCCATCACGAACATAAAGAGCACCATCACCACCGAATTGGCAATGGAATAGGCGCCCACCGCCATATCACCGCCATAGCGCACAAACTGATTGTTCATAAAAATAACGATGACACATGCTGTAGCGTTCATCAAGAAAGGAGAGATACCAATGGAGATGATATTACGCACCAAGTCTGCTTTCAGTTTGTATATACCCTTACGCAGATGCAATAGTTCTTTCTTATCAGAGAACACCCACATCTGCCAACAGAGTGCTATTGTCTGTGAGGTTATCGTTGCTAATGCTGCTCCACGGATGCCCCATCGGAACCACCACACAAAAGCAATCACCAATAGGATATTCATGCCTACCGTGAAAAGGGTGGCATACATCGCATGGCGTGGCTTACCGGCAGCCCTTAGCACGGCGTTCATACCAAAATACATGTGAGTTACCATGTTACCCAACAGAATGATAATCATAAACTCACGGGCATACGGTAATGTCACATCAGAAGCACCAAAGAAGCGAAGGATAGGATCGAGGAACACAAGACATACCACCATAAAGAGGAAACCGATAATCAGGTTGAGTGTCACCGTATTACCTAATAAATATTGTGCTGTCTTATAGTCACGCTGACCTAACTTCACGGAGATGCATGTCGACGCACCAACACCCACAGCAGCACCAAAGGCGCCACTAAGGTTCATAAAAGGGAAGGTGATACCCAAACCTGCGATAGCCTCAGGTCCTACTATCTGACCAATAAAGGCACGGTCGATGATATTATACAGACTGGATGCTGTCATAGCGACAATGGCTGGCAAGGCATATTGCGTCAGCAGTCTGCCTACGGGCTTTGTCCCCAGTTCCAATGTCGCTTGCTTATTATCCATCACCATTACGGAACATGAGTTCCTTCCTAATTAATTATTGATCATCAAATATTGTTGCAAAGGTAGCAATAATTATTCGTAAACACAAGCGAATAACATAAATTATGAAAAGATGAAATAGATTTTGCTGATGCCAATGCCTCCGATTATGAAGAGTAAAGGCTCCCATCACAAAGAGTAGAGCCTCCCATCAGAGATGGAAGACTCTACAATCTTTAAGCAGAGGCATCGCTCACTACGAGCGGAGGCTCTTAACTACCTCATCGGAGTGGCTTGCTTATTATCCTCCGAAGTTATCATACATGATAGACTCGGACTCTACACCGAGGGAGTCGAGCATGGAGACGACCGCCTTCGACATCGGACCAGGTCCACACATGTAGTACTCGATATCCTCGGGAGCCTCGTGGTCTTTCAGATAGGTCTCGAGCATCACCTGATGAACGAAGCCCGGCGTGTACTTCACGCCTGCGGCATCAGCAGCAGGATCAGGACGGTCGAGGGCGAGGTGGAAGTGGAAGTTAGGATACTCCTTCTCCAAGCCCAGGAAGTCGTCGAGATAGAACACCTCGTTAAGGGCACGGGCACCATAGAAGTAGTGCATCTCACGATCAGTAGTATGCAGTGTCTTCGTCATGTGCATAATCTGAGCACGCAACGGAGCCATACCGGCACCACCACCGACCCAGATCATCTCCTTCTTCGTGTCGAAGTGTGGGTGGAAGTCACCGAACGGACCAGACATGATGACCTTGTCGCCGGGCTTCAAGGAGAAGATATACGACGAAGCGATACCCGGATTGACATCCATGAAACCACTGCGGTCGGGCTTGAACGGTGGCGTAGCGATACGCACCGTCAGCATGAACACGTCACCCTCGGCAGGATAGTTTGCCATGGAGTAGGCACGGATGGTGGGCTCGGGATTCTTACACTTGAGGTCGAACATCTTGAACTTCTCCCATGAGGGCACATACTCCGGTGTGATCAGGTCACGGTCGTAGTCGTTGTAGTCGATGCAGTCGAAAGCGGGAATCTTGATCTGAGCGTAAGAGCCCGGCAGGAAGTCCATATGCTCGCCGGCAGGCAACTGCACCTTGAACTCCTTGATGAACGTGGCAACGTTCTTATTGCTGATGACGGTACACTCGTACTCCTTCACACCGAGGATACTCTCATCGACATGAATCTTCAAGTCACCCTTCACCTTACACTGGCAACCCAAGCGCCAGCCGTTCTTAATCTCCTTACGAGTGAAGTGCGGTTTCTCTGAGTCGAGAATCTCACCCCCACCCTCAAGGACCTGTACCTTACACTGTCCACATGATGCCTTACCACCACAAGCAGAGGGCAGGAAGACACCATTCTCGTTGAGAGTGGACATCAGACTGTTACCCTGAGCAACAGAGATGGTACGGTCACCGTTAATCTCAATATTCACATTACCTGAGGGCGAGAGATATTTCTTTGCCACCAGCAGGATAACGACCAACAGGAGTATGACAATCAGGAAAACTCCTATGCTATATGCTATAAACTGTCCCATAACGCTTTAGATATTTAGTCCGCTGAAACACATCATAGCCATCGCCATGAGTCCTACGGTGATAAACACAATGCCGAGACCCTGCAAGGGCTTGGGCACATCAGAATACTGCATCTTCTCACGGATGGCACCAAGAGCGACAATGGCGAGTGTCCAGCCGATACCAGAACCGAAGCCATAGACGATGGCATCCCATACGGAAGTGATAGCCTGTGAGTTGTCGGCATCCAGCAGGATACGCTGCTGCATGAACAGTGAGGCACCCATGATGGCGCAGTTAACGGCAATCAGCGGCAGGAAGATACCCAATGCGGCATAGAGTGACGGAGAGTATCTCTCAACAGTCATCTCCACGAGTTGCACCATACCGGCGATGACGGCGATAAAGAGGATGAACGACAGATAACTGAGGTCTACACCCTCCACCAAACAGTCAGGACCAAGTACCTTGGTTTGCAGCAGATAGTTCACAGGAACGGTCACGGTGAGCACGAAGGTCACAGCGAGACCCAGTCCCATAGAGGTCTTCACGGTCTTCGACACGGCAAGGTAAGAACACATGCCGAGGAAGAAGGCGAAAATCATATTGTCCACGAAGATGGACCTGAATAACAGACTTATTGCGTGTTCCATAACTTATTTCTCCTTATAAAAGTAAGCACGATGAATCCATATCACACAACCTACGAGAATCAATGCCATGGCTGGCATCGTCATCATACCGTTGTTCACATATCCGAAGTCGTAGCAGGCATCAGGAATAATCTGGAAGCCCAGCAACGAGCCACGTCCGAAGAACTCACGGAAGGCACCCACAATCACAAGGATCATGGCATAACCAAGTCCGTTACCTACTCCATCGAGGAAAGAAGGCCAGGGCTTGTTCATCATGGCGAACGCCTCCAAGCGACCCATCAGGATACAGTTGGTGATAATCAGACCGACATACACACTCAGTTGAACGCTCACGTCATAGGCGAAAGCCTTCAGAATCTGAGAAACGATAGTTACGAGAGCAGCCACAACAACCAACTGCACCACGATACGGATGCGGTTAGGAATGGTGTTGCGGATAATCGAGATGATTACGTTAGAGAAAGCGGTAATCACCGTTACGGCGAGTCCCATCACGATGGCAGGCTTCAACTGCGAGGTGACGGCGAGAGCCGAGCAGATACCCAGTACCTGTCCGAGGATAGGGTGATCTATGTTCAACGGGTTTGTGAAAACCTCCTTGTTTTGTTTACTGAATAATGCCATAGTTTACTCCTCCACATTTAAAGAATCAACTGCTACAGAATCTGTCTCAACGGTTATCCAGCCTTTCAGACAGTCCTTAATCATAGCATCCACACCGTTAGAAGTCAGCGTAGCACCGGTCACGCAGTCAACCTGCGACTCAGCGTCTTCCACCTTCTTCACCACAGAAAGAATCACGTTACCTTCCTCGTCCCATACTTTCTTGCCTATAAACTTCTCCTGCCAAGCCTGAGAGTCCTTGATTTCGGCACCAAGACCAGCCGTCTCGCTCTCATGGTTGAAGTAAGCACCATAGACCTTACCGTCCTTGTCGATTGCCAGATAGCCACTGATGCCACCCCAGAGACCCATACCCTTCAGACTGGCTACAGTAATATCCTGACCATCAATCTGACATAGATATATCCTCTGGTTGTCAACTACCTTATCCTCTTTCACGACCTCAGCATACTTAGCCTCAGCCTCCTGACCGTCCAAGCCACGGATATTGAGCGAATAGAGGATCTGCTTCTTCACATCAAGCGCCACATTGGCATCCTGCATAGGCTTCAATGCCTGGAAGACGAAGGCAAGCAGGAAAGCGACAATGACCACGAGTATCGTACTATATATAATAATGTACGCATTACTATTCGTATTTAACTTAGCCATAATTTCAATTCTTCAATTTTTCAATTCTTTAATCTTTTCTGGCGTTTCGAGATATTACGCTCCACGATAAAGTGGTCGATCAGCGGAGCAATCATATTACCGAAGAAGATGGCAAGCATCATACCCTCAGGATAACCAGCGTTCTTCACACGGATAATCACTGCCATGGCACCAATGATGAAACCATAGATGTATTTACCTCCCTCAGTACGGCAAGAGGTCACAGGGTCGGTAGCCATGAAGACGGCACCGAACGCGAAGCCACCCAAAATGAAATGATGCCACCAAGGCATGGTCGTCGCACCAATAGACTCGAAGAGGAGTCCCATTGCGGCACCACCCACGAACACACTCAGCATGGTACGCCAAGAGGCAATACCCGTCCACAGCAGGATGACGGCACCGATAGCGATGGCGATCACGGATGTCTCACCAATAGAACCGGGGATGAATCCGAAAATCATATCACAGATACAGGTATCAGGAGTGACACCCTGTGCTATCTGTCCTAACGGAGTAGCGGCAGTAAAGGTGTCAGGCAGGGTGTTACCCAGTCCGAAGATACTGTCTTGTGCTACCCAGACGGTGTCACCTGTCATCTTCGAAGGATAGGCGAAGAATAGGAACATACGGGCGGCAATAGCGGGATTGAAGAGGTTCATACCCGTACCACCGAAAATCTCCTTGCAGAAGATTACACTGAAAGCACAGGCAAGGGCAAGCATCCATAATGGACAGCCGATAGGTACAATCAGCGGAATCAGAATACCACTGACGAGGTAACCCTCCTGAATCTCCTCCCCTTTCCACTGTGCCCAGGCGAACTCGATGCCCAGACCAACGATATAACTGACCAGAATCTTAGGCAGTACGGCAAGGAAACCATAGAAGAATATCTCGAAGAACGAGGCTGTTGCCAGTGTTCCTGCGGCGAGATAGTTCTGGTAGCCGATATTATACATACCAAACAGCATGGCAGGCATCAGCGCGATCACCACCATACTCATTATACGCTTTGAGTCAATAGCATCATGGATATTGACACCCGTCTTTGCCGTCGTGTTCGGCACATAGAGGAATGTCTCGAATCCGTCATAGATGCTACGGAAAGCGTGAAGCCTGCCTTCGGGCTCGAAGTTGGGCTTGATCTTATTGAGATAATTTCTTAATGCGCTCATAGTCTTATGCGTTTTCTTTACGTAATATGTTCAAACCCTCACGGACAATGCGCTGCAACTCCAACTTCGAGGAGTCAACAAACTCTGCGAGAGCAAAGTCTTCTGGACTCACCTCATAGATACCCAGTGCCTCCTGACGGTCGATATCACCAGTGATAATCGCTTTGATAAGATATTCTCCATAGATATCCATGGGCAGCACACGGTCGTACTCGCCACTCATAATCATGTGACGCTCTCCACCCTTCACACGGGCATCCAGTGCATACTGCTTCTTACCACAGAGCCAAGAGAAATAACTGCGGTTAACAGAGAACTGCTTGAAGCGTGGCATGATCCAACCAGCGAACTCGTCGGCATCGTCTCCCTCAGGAATCACGGTAATCTCAGAGGTATGAGCCCCCAAGAAACCGTCCTTCGTGGTTGGCTTACCTGTCAGCACATTACCATTGATGATACGTACATGACGGTCGGCATCATAACTATTGCTCAACAAAGTGGCAAGTTCCTCACCTACCAGCATGTCCACATAAGCGGGAGCCTTCACCTCACTACCGCAGAGAGCGACCGTGCGACGGAGGTCTACCTTACCCGTGTTAAACAGACGACCGATGAAGAGCACAACGGTAGGCTCTACAGTCCATACCACCTCGCCCTTGTTCACGGGGTCGAGATGATTCACCTGTACACCGACATTTCCTGCGGGACATGGTCCGTCAAAGACAGTTACCTCTACGTTCTGGTAATTCTCAAAACTGGAATGTACCCCACAGCCGAGATAGGTCTTGGCAATCTTCGACAAAGCAGTAAGACCAGTCTGGAAGTCACCTTCCTGTCCTTTCACCTCAAATTCGAAACTACCAGCCAACGGCATATCACGCAAAGCGGATACAAAGACAGCCTTCGGCATCTGCGAAGGATTTGTAGAGACAGCATAAGGTAACTGGTTGATGTAACCAAAGATACCAGCCTCCATCAATGCGTCAATGACAGCCTTTCCGTCCATCTTCTCCACATCCTTCTTGCCAAAATCAACTTGCTCCTGCTGGGCATCAGCGTCAACTCTGATGCAGAGCACTTTTCTGCGTTCACCACGCACCACCTCACGGACGGTTCCGCTGACTGGCGAGGCAAACTTCACTTCGGGATATTGTTTGTTGACAAACAAAGCATCCCCGGCTTTGACCTTATCACCCTCCTTGACAACGACCTTGGGTACCACGCCTTCAAAATCGTCAGGAACCAGTGCGAACTGTCCGTTGGATTTCAGTTGAATGCGCTTTTCCTCAGCCTTGCCTTGAAGGTTGATGTCCAAGCCTTTTCGCAATTTAATTACATTTGCCATTTATATAAATGTTTAGGAATAAACTCTCTCAAACGTTGCAAAATTAATAAAAATTAGGTATAAAATGCGCAATTTTCCCCCAAAATATTCCTATGTCACAACTTTTTATCGTAATTTTGTGGCAAAATATGAGCGTAAGGAAAACTTTTGCTATCTCTGTCTGACAGATTGCACGCTCAAAAGGGACTATCAGTGAAGATACTAAAACGGATTATATACATCACCACCTGGGGCTTCATCGGATTCTATTTCCTGATGATGACACTTTTTCATATCCCTGCCTTCCAACGATACATGGGTAACAAGGCGGCAGGACTATTAGGTAACACACTGGGAACAGAGGTCCAAGTGGGCAGTATCAATCCGGGATTCCTCAACCGACTGGTGATTGATGACGTGCTCATCAAGGACCAACAGGGTAAGGAGATGCTGGTGATTCACCGTCTTGGCATCCGCATCAGTCTGTGGGACTTACTGAACGACAAGGTGTCCATCTCGTCGGCACAGGTGTTCGGAGCACATGCCAAGTTCTACCAGACAGCCCCTGACTCTGCTCCTAACTTCCAGTTTGCCCTTGACTCTCTCGCCTCCAAGGACACGACAAGCCAGACACCTCTCGACCTGCACATCAACTCGCTCATCATGCGACATTCCAGTGTGTGCTTCGACCGCCTCTATGAGCCACAGACACCCCAGCGTCTGAATCCTTCCCATCTTTATGTGAAAGACATCAGCGCCTATATCATCCTCAAGACATTGACACCCGACACGATAAATGTCAATGTGAAGAAACTCGCATTCACAGAACAGTCGGGATTACAAATGAACAAGTTCGCCATGCACTTTGAGGGCGGACGTTCCCATAGCCACCTCTACAATCTGAGTATCCAGATGCCGGGGACGGACTTCTGCCTCAAAGAGGTGACGGCAGACTATCAGACAGAGGGTGACCAACTGAAGATGGAGTCTCTTACATACCAGGGAGAGATACCTGAGTCACATATCAGACTATCAGACATCTCATGCCTCCTTCCCTCCCTCAAGACTTTCAATAGCACACTGACCCTTGCGTCACATTTCAAGGGAAAGGGTTACGACATCGAGATCCCTGACATCAATATCAGTTCTTCTACTGGTGATATAGATATCCATTGCGACGGTTTTATCAAACATATCGACCGCCAGCCAGAGTGGTATGCCAACCTGAAAGACCTCTCCTTATCGGCGAAGACACTGAATTTCATCTCCGAGAACCTACGGGGACAGAAGGTGGAGGTTCCTGCCGTCATTGACCGTATGGGGGACATTCACCTGTCTGGAGATGTCAGCGGCAAGGCTTTGGAGCAGATACTCGTGAACCAGCAGATTCGTTCTGGAGCCGGTAATGCGACCGTGCATTTCGCCCTCAATCCCCAGCGTGACTTCATCGGCAACGTGCAGACAACGGGTATCAATTTGCGACAACTACTGAATGACGAGCGTTTCGGTATGCTTTCCACTGACATCAAGGTGAACGGCTCTCTTGCCAAGCATCAAGAGAAGATACATGTCAATGGTGTCGTCAACCAGTTTGAGTATAACCACTATCTCTATCAGAATATCAAGGTGGATGGCGGATATGCCCAAAACGAGATTGACGGCAAACTCTCCATAGACGACCCAAACGCCTCCATTGACGTAGAGGGACATGTCCTTACGGCGAATAACAACAAGGACATCGAGTTGAAGGCGTTCCTCAGGAATTTCTCCCCACAAGCCACCCACCTCTCCGAACAATGGAAGGATGCCCGTTTCTCCGCTGATATAGAGACCACACTGAAAGGTACTAACCTCAATGATGCCAAGGGTTTCTTCCATATCACTAACTTCGCTATGAACAGTGAGGAAAGAAACTATGAGTTGAATGACCTACAGATACAGACAGGGTTTGACGAGCAGACACACTATATGTTGCTGAACAGTGACTTCGCACAGGCAGAGATACGGGGTGACTTCGACTATCAGACACTGACACAGAGTATCACGAATTTCCTTGCCAGTCGGATGCCTACCCTACCCGGACTCCCTAAGGTGAATCCTAATACACACAATGACTTCACCCTGCATGCTACTATCAAGAAGAGCGACTGGCTACAACAACTCCTCGGCGTACCTCTTGCCATTAGCCAACCTGTCACCCTGGAGGGATTTGTCAATGACAATATGAAGGATATCAACCTGGAGTGTCATCTTCCCTCTTTCTACTATAATGAGAGTGGCTATCAAAACGGTCATGTAGTCATCAATACGCCTGGTGATACCCTTGCCTGCGATGTCTATATCACGAAACTGATGGATAACGGCAACCACTTTGACTTAGGACTAAAAGGAAGAGCGCATAATAACCACCTCGTCTCATCGTTCACATGGGACAACCACGCCAAAGAGCGCATGAGTGGCGTACTGAACAGTACTGCGAACTTCTTCACGACACCAGAGGGGCAACAAGTAGCATTTATCGGTGTCGCACCCTCACACATCAACATCCACAACACCTTATGGGAGGCAGAGCCGTGCGCCATCAGTTATTCCAAGAACAGACTGGAGATTAACGAGTTGAATATCCACAACGACAACCAGTATCTGACGGTCGACGGCACAGCATCTGAGAGTAACAGCGACTCTCTCGTCGTCAACCTCCATGACGTGGATGTAGCCTATATCCTCGAACTCGTCAACTTTGACGCAGTGAGTTTCAGTGGTCTTGCCACGGGAAAGGCTGTTGCCAAGGGTATCTTCGGAAAACAAGTACAGGCACATGCCGACCTGACGGTTAACCAGTTTAAGTTCGAGAACGGACGAATGGGAACACTGGACGCACACGCCAATTGGAACACAGAGAAAGAACAAATCGACATTCATGCTGTTGCTGATGACGGTGAGGATGCCATGACCTATATCGACGGCTATGTGTCACCTGCCAATAACTATATCGACTTAGGCATTAAAGCGGCAGGTACCCATCTCGACTTCATGCACTCTTTCACCAAGAGTTTTCTCAGCAAGGTGGAGGGACATGCCGGCGGTGACGTACGACTCTTCGGTCCGTTGGATGAGATCAACCTCACTGGTGAGTTGGTCGTCAACGGTCTTGCACATGTCAAACCAACTGGTTGCACCTACCAGTTACGTAATGACACCATCCGTATGGTACCCAACGAGGTGGAGTTCATCCGTTGTCCTATCTATGACATCCATGACCGTCAAGGCATCGTCACTGGCGGTATCCACCACGACTGTCTGACGAACCTTACCTACGACCTCTATATCAATGCCCAGAACTTGCTTGCCTATGACTTCCCCGACTTTGGGGATGATACATTCTATGGAACGGTCTATGGCACTGGTGACATTGCTATCCACGGACGGGCTAACGAGGTGGTTATCGACATGAATGTGACACCACAAGCAAACTCTGTCTTCGTCTATAACGCAGCAGACCCGGATGCCGTCTCTAATCAAGAGTTCATCCATTGGGGCATCACTAACCGCTCACATTCCTCTGACACGACCAAGGTGAAGATAGCGAGTCCTGTGGAAGAGCGTTCAGACATGCACATCAATTTCCTGATCAATTGTACCCCTAATGTCGCTCTGCGTCTGTTGATGGATAGTCGTACAGGCGACTATATCACGCTGCGTGGTGATGGTGTCTTGCGTGCCAACTGGTTTAATAAAGGCGGCTTTAACATGTTCGGCACCTATCGAGTCGCTAACGGCACTTATGATGTGACGATCCAGAATGTCATCAAGAAGAACTTCACTTTCCAGGAAGGTGGCACCATCGTCTTTGGTGGGGATCCGTATAGTGCCAGTCTCAACCTGCAGGCGGCACATACCGTTAATGGTGTGTCACTCTCCGACCTCAATGTAGGCAGGAGTTTCTCGACCACCGTGCGGGTCAACTGTCTGATGAATATCACGGGACAACCCTCACAACCTATCGTAGAATTCGACCTTGACATGCCAACCGTCAATGCGGATGAGAAACAGATGGTACGCTCCCTGATTAACTCACAGAATGAGATGAACCAGCAGGTCGTCTATCTGCTTGCCATCGGACGTTTCTATCCTCAAGGTGCCAACAACGCAGAGAACAACAACGAGCAGAGCCAGACCTCCCTCGCCATGCAAAGTCTGTTGTCAGGAACGTTGTCAGGACAGATTAACAGCATCCTGAAAAATGTCATCAAGAGCAACGACTGGAGTTTTGGTGCCAACATCTCTACAGGTGATGAAGGATGGAACAATGCCGAGTATGAGGGTCTTATCAGCGGACGGCTCTTCAATAACCGCTTGCTGATCAACGGACAGTTCGGATACCGTGACAACAAAACCACTGCCAACCCATCGTTTATTGGCGACTTCGACATCCGTTACCTACTCTTCCCCAACGGCAACCTCGCCTTGAAAGTCTATAACCAGACCAACGACCGTTACTTCACCAAGTCGAGCCTGAACACCCAAGGCATCGGTCTGATTATCAAGAAGGACTTCAACGGCTGGCGTGACCTCATCTCGTCAAAGAAGAAAAAGAAAAAAGAGAAGAAGAAAAAAGAATAAACATATAATTATCGAGGAGGCGAACTGCTTCCTCGATAATTTTTCCCCACTTTTCATTGTTTATTGGAAGATTTTGAGTAACTTTAGATAAGTTACTCCATCTCGGCAAAAAATAAATGAATTTATTTTGTATTGCGCTCGATTTTCCGTAACTTTGCAGCCGTATAACATTTATCCCAACACAATGCACCGCATTACCCTGACATACCGCCACGCTGCTGCGCCCTGCCCGACATTCGGAGGCAGGACGGGTGAGACCGTCGTTGGCGGTAAGAGCGGAGCGATTTCTACCCCCCCAGCCCCCATTTATTAGACATCATCGTTAACCCATGCCGTTCCGATGCCGCTGTAAGGCTGCGTCGGGCGCATCTGTTGCTGCGGAGAACTATGCTCCTTCGCAGCCGCTTTTTCGTGTGCATACAATAGTATTTATCATTAACAATAAGTTTAACAATTAAAAAAACAAAACAAGTATGAAACAAAAATTACTTTCATTGCTCGTGCTGCTGATGACGGCAGCGACGGGCGCGTGGGCACAAGAGGAGGATTATGATTTTGATGTCCACTTCCAACCTGATTATTATCCTCACGGAACACATTTTGATTGTATGATTATGAAGATGGGGTCTGGGGAAATTAAAGGTACGCTCTACCTATCCGTCGATGGTAAATTAAAGGACAGTTTCCCCGTTGATGATTACATGGTTGCTGGTTTTATTGACCCTATAGATGCGGGATATCATACCTGGTCTGTCGAGTTTAAACCAGATGGAGGCGGTTCCTTTAACAAGGAGGGAGATTTTACAATAGAAAAAGCGGATATTGATGATATTTATTATTCTGGCTCTACTTCAATTAATTTGGGTGTTGGTGAAAGTACTGAACTTTATGTTGATATATATCCTAATGAAGCAGGCGAGTTAAGCTATTCATCAAGTAACGCTTCTGTTGCTTCTATAACCAAAAATGAATATAGTTATAATACATATATTATTCAAGCTAACGCTGCAGGCACTGCAACAATTACATTTTCATTCGCAGGCAGTACAAATTATAAAGCTGCCGCCGATAAAGATAAAACAATCACTGTTACGGTCTGGCCGGCAATCGACGTGACGGCCAACGAGGGCGCAACGAGCGAATTTTGGGCTACGTTCTATAGCAATGGAATGAATTATCAGGCGCCTTTAGGTACGCAGGTGTTCAAGGTGGCACTCGCTGGCTCGGCGATTACAATGACCGAAATAACGGACCGCATCGTGAAGAGCGGCCAGGGCGTGGTGCTGAAGAAGACTACGTCGGGCAGCATCACCATGACCCCGACCAGCTCGAACAGTTCCGACAACTACTCGGGCAACAGCCTCGTGGGCACGATGACCAACATCACGAACCCAGGCAATGCCTACGTGCTGAGCAAGAAGAATGGCGTGGTGGGCTTCTACAAACTTAGCGGAAGCGGAACCATCGGTGCCAACAAAGCATACCTGACATATAGCGGCGGCGCAGGGGCACGTGAGTTCTTCTCCATCGAGGGCAATGTGACGGGCATCGAGATGCCGAAGGCAGCGACGACCAACAACGATGCTGAGGTCTATGACCTGCAGGGTCGCCAGGTGGCAAACCCCACCAAGGGTCTGTATATCGTGAATGGTAAAAAGGTATTCATCAACAAATAACAGAAAGGAGGACACAACTATGACTAAGAAAGCATATATGAAGCCCACAATGCAGACAGTGGCACTGAAGCAGCGCGCGACGATTCTTGCCGGCAGCCCCGACATATACGGTATGAACAAAAAGCTCATAGATGACGAAGAGGTGACCGAGGGCTGGTAAGAACTGGAATAAACGACCATACTATATGAAAATACGACTGGCGGAATGGAAAATCCGCCAGTCGTTTTGTTTGATAGGAATATCAGAATTCCTCGCGCGCGTGCACGCATACATAAAGTTTTTTACCCTTGCAACCGTTGCCACCTTGCAAATCAATTTGATTTACAATGAAGGGAGACATCCCTTACAAAATATCCTATAGAAGATGTCGGAATCACTATTCGTCCTGATAGGCTTCCTCCCCTATCTGCTCACGGGCACCGATGGTGAGTTTGCGGAGGTCGTAGAAGGAGCCGTTATAGATATTGAAGTCGACGGTACCCTTGATGCCGGCGAGTCGCCCGTTATCGGTATGCTGCCAGAACTTCCAAGGTCCCTGGTACTCCACCTGCTCCACATAATAATGCGCTATCCAATACGGATAACTGTCAAATACTGAGTCGTTTAAGTATTTGAGCTTAAATTTGTAATAAGTATAGATAATCGGCTTGATACGATAATGTCGCTCTACGATCTCAAGCCACTGCAACACACTCTCCTTGAACTCCTCGTCGGTCTGGTTCTTGGGTTTATGCTCCACGTCGAGGACAGGAGGCAGGTCACCATTCTCCAGTTTCACATTCTTGATGAAATACTCCGCCTGCGCCTTCGCTGGTGAGTGGACGCTATAGAAATGGTAAGCACCACGGGTGAACCCATATTCACGAGCCTGAAGGAAATTCTCATAGAAATTCTCATCGACAATACTGGCACCCTCTGTCGCTTTGATATAGATAAACCGGATAGGGTATTTGTCTATCTGTCCGTTGTCCTTCAGTTCCTGCCAGTCAATCTCCCCCTGGTGGTGACTGATGTCAATACCATGGATCTCATACCCCTCCGGGTAGTTGACATCCCCATACAGGGCACGCCAACGGAAGCCGAACGGACCGACGAAGATATAATAAAAGAAGAAGACGTAAAGCCCCACTATCAAACCGCCGCCGACCCACCAAGCCCATCCAGGCATGTGCTGAAACAGACGCACGAAGAGTCCTGGCCGCTTATGGCGGACAGGACTCGTGATACGTCGCTTTGTCGTCGACTTATGTTGCGGTTTACGCTTTGTCGGCATATACTGTATTAAGCCTTCTCAAGAGCCAGTGTCTTCGTAGGCTGGTCACAGACCTCTGCGGGTCCCCAATACTGGATAGGACCAGGATATACGTAGCAGGTATCCTTAGCCCACTGGTCACGATGAGCGGCAAAAGTCTTGAAGGGAGCACCGTCCAACTCCACGAGAGCCTTACGGATAACAGGTTTCATCTCACCGTTACGACGCTCCATGTTCATCATCATGGTGATGGGCACACCACCAGCCACCCACTGGTCAGCAGGAGCAGTAGTGTTCTTCACGATAGCCATGTAACCAGTCTTGCCATTGGCAATCAACTGGGCTGCGGAGGTACCGAGGGCATAGCAATAGTCAGCGTCGAAGTTAGAAGGAGCGGCGCAGCGTCCCTCATAACCGAAGAAGTGATGGAGGGCGGAGAACTTACCAGAGTACTTACCAGCCTTCTTCATACGCTCCAACTTCTGAGCCACCATGGTAGACAGCAGTTTCTCGGTCTCAATCAGTGATACCTGTACGTTTCCGTGCGGGTCACGGTCGAGGGCGAGTTGACGAGCCACACCTACAGGCAGGCTGTTGAAGACAGCGAGGTTCTCCTCTGTCAGATGACTCTTAGCGAAGTCCACCTGCTCGTCACGGCTGATATCCTTAGCCTCTGGAAGAGCCAACACGTCGTTCAGTTGAGCGATCAGTTTCTTGATAGCAGGAATGAACTCAATCAGTCCCTCAGGGATGATGATGGTACCGAAGTTATTACCCTCAGCGGCACGTGTGGCAACAGCATTGGCGATATAGGTAACGATATCGTCAAGACTCTGCTCCTTAGCCTCTACCTCCTCGCTGACGAGACAGATGTTAGGCTGAGTCTGCAAAGCACACTCCAAGGCGATATGAGAGGCAGAGCGTCCCATCACCTTGATGAAGTGCCAGTACTTACGTGCAGAGTTACAGTCGCGCTCGATATTACCAATCAACTCAGAGTAGGTCTTACAAGCGGTATCGAAACCGAAGGAAGTCTCAATCTGGTCGTTCTTCAAGTCACCGTCGATGGTCTTAGGACAACCGATGACCTGTACGCCATAGTTCTTGGCGGCATAGTACTCAGCGAGGACGCAGGCATTGGTGTTAGAGTCGTCACCACCGATAATCACGATAGCCTTGATGTCGAGTTCACGGATAATCTCCAAGCCCTTCTCAAACTGGTCTACCTTCTCCAGTTTGGTACGACCAGAACCGATCATATCGAAACCACCCGTGTTACGATACTCGTCGATGATTTCCTTTGTCAACTCCATATAGTTGTGGTCTACCAGACCGCCAGGACCAAGGATGAAACCGAAGAGACGGTTCTCGGGGTTGAGTTTCTTAATCTGGTCGAACAGACCGGTAATCACGTTGTGACCACCAGGAGCCTGACCACCAGACAGGATGATACCCACGTTCATCTTCTTGGTGTTAGCCTCGTCGGCGGGAACAAACTCCACGATAGGCATACCATAGGTGTTGGGGAACAACTTCTTGATCTCCTCCTGGTCACCCACACTCTGGGTCGGCTGACCCTCCTTGATTTTCACTGCGCCCTGAAGAGCCTTTGGCAATTTAGGCTGATAGGCTGCTCTTGCTTGTTGCAATGCACTTTTTTCCATAAATTCTATTGTTTAATAAATTGAATTGATTTCCTAATTGGCTGACAAAATTAATCAATTTCTGATAGAAATAAGAAAGAATAAGGGGTATTTTCTGCTTTTTAATATTTTTTTGTGATGAATGCTTGGTAAGTTGAAATAAATTCCGTATCTTTGGAACTCAAATATAACCAATTTAGGAGGAAAAACTTTATGGCAAACAAAAGATCATTGAAAAAACAAATCAACCTTATCTGTGAGGAACTCTTTGTAGACTTCGTAGCAGCATCATTGTACGGAAACGCCCCTAACGAGTCAGAAGCGGAGGCTATCTTATTCTCTATCGCAAAACTGCAAAACAACTACATCAGCAGAGTCTCACATCCAGAGCCGGGCATGCCGGCTAAACAATACTATCGGGATCTCCGGGAACAGTTCAGCAAACAGGTCTCTGAGATTCTCGACCAGATCAACAATCTATAATTATTATGTGGAAATCATTTTGTAATTGGCTACTTTACAAACGTATGGGGTGGACCGCCGAGGTAACGGAGGCTCACCCCGACAAGTATATTATCTGTCTGGCTCCCCATACCAGCAACTGGGACTTCCTCCTCGGACAACTCTATAGCGGTGCGGAAGGCTTCAAGAGTAACTTCCTGATGAAGAAAGAGTGGTTCTTCTGGCCCCTCGGTCCTATCTTCAAGAAACTGGGCGGCATCCCCGTATGGCGCACCAAGCACACCAGTATGACTGACAATCTGGCTGAGACGGCGCGACAGGCAAAGACCTTCCATCTCTGTATCACGCCAGAGGGCACCCGCTCTCCGAACCCCGACTGGAAGAAAGGTTTCTATTATATCGCCCTCAAGGCGGAGATGCCTATCCTGCTCTATGGCATCGACTACGAGCGGAAGCACATCGAATGCACCAAGACCATTATCCCCAACGGCGACATCGACCAACAGATGCGCGAGATTAAACTATACTTCTGTAAGTTCAAGGGGAAGAAGCCTGAGAACTTTGCTATTGGAAACATCGAATGAAAAAGAATTTTATTGCTTTACTTCTGAGCGCAGCCCTCTGCGGAGGACAAGCGTGGGCACAGAGTGCCAATACAAGTGCCATCAAGGACAAACTGGAGAATTACTTCAAGAACTATAAGCCACAGGGGGCTCAGTTCTCGAGGACGGCACACCTTACAGACTTGGAGATTGACGAAGAGGATGAGACGATTACCGTCACCGTGAATGACGCTTTCGCCGAACAGAGTTTCACCCCACAGGTGGTGGAGGACATCTATAGTCGGGTGAAAGAACTCATCCCCTCTCCTTACGGAAAATACGACCTGAGGGTGGAGACTCACAACTACGAGATACACGAACTGGTTCCTAACCGCCTCAGGAAGCATAAGGACAAAGACCGCCAATGGGGTGATATCGACTACAAGGGCGAACCGTGGGTCAAGAATGTCTCACAGCCTCATGAGGTCACAGAGGGCTTGCAGAACAGACACCTGTCGCTCTGGGCGAGTCACGGTCGTTATTATGACGTGAAGGCGAACATCTGGAAATGGCAGCGTCCGAACCTTTTTGGTACCACAGAGGACTTGTTCACGCAGACCATTGTCGTCCCCTACCTCATCCCCATGCTGGAGAATGCGGGAGCGATTGTCTTCACCCCTCGTGAGAGGGTATGGCAGCGGGAGGAGATCATCGTCGACAATGACGGCAGCAAGCGTAACTATATCGAGGCGACATCCCATGGGAAATGGAAGACGACGAATATTCCGGGCTTTGCCTATCATGATTCAGCATACGTTGATAACGAGAATCCTTTCGAGGCTGGTACGGCACGGATGGTGAAGACCACCAACAGCAAGAGCCGTTACTCTCTTGCCAGTTACCAACCTGACTTCCCCAAGAGCGGACGCTATGCCGTGTATGTGAGTTACCAGACGATGGACAACAGTATCGACAATGCCGAATATACCGTATGGCACAAGGGTGAGCGCACCGTCTTCCATGTCAACCAGCAGATGGGTGGTGGCACCTGGGTCTATCTCGGTACTTTCGAGTTTGACAAGGGATATAGTGAGTTCAACCGTGTGACACTGACGAACCAGAGTGACCAAAGTGGTGTGGTGACGACGGATGCCATCCGCTTCGGGGGTGGTATGGGTAATATCAAACGTGGTGAGTCTGTCAGCGGACTCCCCCGTGCCGTAGAGGGTGCCAGATACTATGCGCAGTGGGCTGGCATGCCCTACGCTGTCTATAGCGGCAAAGAGGGTATGGACGACTATGCCGACGATATCAATGTGCGCTCTCACATGACCAACTATCTTGCTGGCGGCTCTCCTTTCGTACCTGACAAAGAGGGATTGCGAGTACCTATCGAGTTGGCACTTGCCGTACATAGTGACGCTGGTATCGCGAAAGACGAGAATGGAATGATTGGTACCTTGTCGATCTTCACCTCCAATTTCAACGAAGGAAAACTTAACGCAGGTATCTCCCGTCTTGCCTCCCGTGACTTTTCGGATGCCCTATTGACGAATGTCACCACTGGGTTACAATACCAATACGGACGCTGGAACCGTCGTGAACTCTACGACCGTAACTATTCTGAGACCAGACTGCCAGCCGTGCCGAGTGCTATCCTGGAGACGTTGTCACACCAGAACTTCAATGATATGCGCTACGGACATGACCCTCATTTCAAGTTCACGCTGGCACGTATCATCTACAAGACGATCCTCCGTTATGTCAACGAGCAACATAACCGCTCATGTGTCGTAACTCCCTTGGCTCCCGAGAATTTCTATATCGAACTCTCCAAGAACAAGGCACGACTGCATTGGGAGGAGGTGACAGACCTGCAAGAGCCGTCTGCCGAGGCAACAGGTTATATCGTCTATACATCACAGGGCGGTGCTGATTTCGACAACGGCACTTATGTCAAGGGCAAGAGTCATGAACTGGAACTGGAACCTGACATGCTCTACCATTTCAAAGTGGTTGCCGTCAACAAGGGCGGACGTAGTTTCCCCTCAGAGACACTCTCTGCCTATTATCATCCTGGAGCGAAGAAGACGGTGATGATCGTCAATAACTTCCACCGCTTGTCGTCTCCTGCCATCCGTACCTTTGGTGGCGAAAAGGAGTTTAATATGAACGACGACCCTGGTATCACTTATGGCACGACGGCCGGATGGGCTGGTCTGTCGTTCATCGCCGGCAACGAGTTCAACTATGTCACCACCCATGCCAAGGCAATTGCCTCTGCTCAGGAGTATAATATTGTCAGTGCGTCCGACAAGGTGATAGAGGGTGGCGATGTGAAACTGAAGAACTATGCGCTGGTTGACCTCGTGTTAGGACTGGAACGCAACGACGGACATAGTCTGGTGTACTATAAGACGTTCACGAAGAGCATGCGGAAGACACTCACTGACTACACCCGTCGTGGAGGTGCCCTGCTGGTGAACGGTGCTTATATCGGTACAGATATCGCCGGAGAGGAAGAGGAGCAGTTTGTGCAACAGACCTTGAAATGCTCCTATGGCGGACAGTACAGAGCACAGAGTGACGTGGTGGAGGGCATGGGTACCCAGATACCTTATTATAATAGACTCAACGAGGAGCACTATGCCGCTACCTCTGCCGATGTCCTCAACGCCATGCCGTCTGCCTTCCCCGTCATGCGCTATGCTGACGGACAGGGTGCCGCTGTCGCCTATAAGGGGAAAGACTACCGTTCGTTCATCATGGGATTCCCCTTCGAGTGTATCAAGGAGGAGCAGAAACAATGTTCTATCATGCGTGGAATATTAAATTTCCTATTAAAATAATAACTAAAAGCCTATTGATTATGTACAAGATTCAAACAAACTCAAGCGGTACAAGAAGTATCGAGATCAGCGAACAACATCTGGAGACTATCGAGAAGTATCAACTCTTCCGTGACTTGATTGACTCCAACGGCTATGTGGATGAGCAGGTACTCGACAAACTGAAACTGAACATCCGCTCCATGCTGGAGTCTGATGCCGGGAAGGACAAGAACCTGCTGGACCTCTGTCTGGATGTCATCTATCACCAGAACATGAAAGCGTATGGTCTGC
Source organism: Prevotella sp. UBA2755 (assembly GCA_002353225.1). GTDB lineage: Bacteria > Bacteroidota > Bacteroidia > Bacteroidales > Bacteroidaceae > Prevotella. Next base: position 39,409 of record DEJF01000026.1, read on the forward strand.
AGCAACTCGTCCTGCTGTTTATCAACTGGAAGAACCGTGGTAACGACAACCTCGGTATGACGAGACGTGCCTTCCAAGGGACACCGTTTAATTAGTTCATAGTTCATAGTTGAGAGTTCATAGTTGAGAGTTCATAGTTCATAGTTTAGAGTGTTGGAGTATAGACTGACGGATTTTCTGCCGACGACGAAGAAGGAACTGGACCTACGTGGATGGACGGAGGTGGATGTCATCCTGTTTAGTGGCGACGCTTACGTCGACCATCCCTCCTTTGGTGTCGCTGTCATCGGACGTGTGCTGGAGGCGGCAGGCTATAAGGTGGCTATTGTCCCCCAACCTGACTGGCACGGTGACTA
>DEJF01000026.1:39822-41332 GCA_002353225.1 Prevotella sp. UBA2755
TGCATGGACTCGATGGTCAACAAATACACGGCTAACCGTCGTCTGCGCTCGGAGGATGCCTATAGTCCTGACGGGCGACATGACATGCGACCGGAATATCCGACGATTGTCTATAGTCGCATCCTGCGTGAGTTGTTCCCTGACGTGCCTATCGTATTAGGGGGCATCGAGGCTTCCCTGCGCCGACTGTCCCATTACGACTACTGGCAGGACACGCTGCGTCGTTGTATCTTGTGTGATGCTCCAGCAGACCTTATCTCTTATGGTATGGGGGAGAAGGCGATTGTGGAGATTGCCCACCGACTGGATGAGGGACAACCGGTCAGTTCTCTCCATGACCTCCCCCAGATTGTCTATCTTGCCGATAAGGGGGAGATTCCCGATGGCATCAACGAGCACGATATCGTGCTGCATAGTCATGAGGAGTGTCTGCGTGACAAACGCAAGCAGGCGGAGAATTTCCGACATATTGAGGAGCAGTCGAATATGATTCATGCCCAACGGTTGATACAGGGGGTAGACGGACGCTATGCGGTCGTCAACCCACCCTACCCTCCGATGACGACAGAGGAACTGGATGCCTCTTTCGACTTACCTTATACTCGTCAGCCACATCCTAAATACAAGGGCAAGCGCATCCCTGCCTACGAGATGATCAAGCACAGTGTCAATATCCATCGCGGATGCTTTGGCGGTTGTGCGTTCTGTACCATCTCCGCCCATCAGGGTAAGTTCATCGCCTGTCGCTCGAAAGAGAGTATCTTGAAAGAGGTACGACAGGTGGTTGAGATGCCCGACTTCAAGGGTTACCTCTCTGACCTCGGCGGTCCCTCTGCCAATATGTATGGGATGAGAGGGCGTAACCACAAGGCTTGTGAGAAATGCAAGCGTCCCAGTTGTATTCATCCGCAGATATGTCCGAACCTCGACACCAACCACTCCGCATTGCTGGAGGTCTATCGTGCCGTCGATGCGATACCTGGTGTGAAGAAGAGTTTTATCGGCAGTGGTGTGCGCTACGACCTCATCCTGCATCATAGCAAGGACGAGGCGAGCAACCAAGCCGCTAAGGAGTATGCCCATGAGTTGATTACCCGTCATGTGAGTGGTCGCCTGAAGGTGGCACCGGAGCATACCAGCGACAAGGTGTTGTATCTGATGCGCAAGCCGTCATTCCAACAGTTCTACGACTTCAAGCGTATCTTTGACCGCATCAATAAGGAGGAGCATCTCAACCAACAGATTATCCCCTACTTCATCTCCAGTCATCCGGGGTGTACGGAGCAGGACATGGCACAACTGGCGGAGATCACCAAGAAACTGAACTTCCACTTGGAACAGGTACAGGACTTCACACCGACTCCCATGACGGTATCCACAGAGACATGGTATACTGGCTACGACCCCTATACCATGGAGAAGGTATACAGTGCGCATAGTCCCCAAGAGAAACTCGCCCAGCGACAGTATTTCTTCTGGTACAAGGAACCTCAGACCTCAGACCACAGAC